>JAVRBO020000038.1:0-60707 GCA_034531195.2 Nostoc sp. ChiSLP01 | reverse complement strand
GTCTTATGATAAAGCGAATGGCATCTTAAGCTTTTGTTTACGAATCAGTTCTTACACTTCTAACTCAACATCAGCACTCTTTATTTGCCCAAATTTTTATTTCACAGGTAAGATTTTTGATTTTAAATAACTTTTAAGAGATAAAATTAGCACCAGCATCATTGGAAATTAATAATTACAGTAGATTGCAAGTTGGTGAAGTAAATAAATTTAAGTCTGATAGACAAGCATAAAATCTGTTTGACTTCTGACTAGGATAATTCACCAATTCTGCTGTATGTTTCAAGTCGGGATTGAAAACCCGCCAATAACTGGACAGCAAACTATAGGGTATGTTTATGAAACCAGGCTTAAAACGTATTGAAGCAACTCTACACGATTTAGGGACTCGTGGCACTGATGCCGCGGAACCAGGAGATTCAACAAAGCGGCCTTTCTCTTTTAGAATCAGTGTCGCAGCTAACGAACCCACAAAAACCACAAATCCATCTTCTGAGGATGTTGAAGTCAACATAGAAGGACAACCAGCTGGCGTTGGCGTCGATACGGAACAAAATTTATTTCGCCAACACGACTCTGTGCAAACGTTTCAAGCAGAAGATAACGGCAGCAAAACACCCAGCCTGCCCAAGTTCAAAACTCCTAGCATCAGTAACCATCGCCACGGAGCAAATCCAGGCTTGGCAATGAATATATTGCTAGAAATTCAGGAAAGCGTTGCTGGTTGGCAAATAGAACTACAAAATATTTTGCAGGAAATTCAGGATATTTACTTAGAAGGCCCAATTGTCAATGGCTGGTTAGAATCGAATTTCCAGGAAGCAGAACCAGGTGGAACTGCAACACTCCGCCATGCAGAAATTGACAGGCTCATGAACTATGTCGAAGAAATTTGTGCTAGTGGTGCGAAGGTTTCCTATCAATCATCAGCTACTAGCTATCGCCTCTGCGGTGTAGACGATTCTGGTAAAGTTTGGTCGCGCCCATGTCCAGCAGATCAGGTTCCCACTGTTAGTATAGCGATCGCTCGTTACCAAAAGTTACGTCAGTTGTTGGGGCGCAAGCAAACTTTGGAAACTCGTTTGGCTCAACTTGCTCAAAGTCTTGTAGTTTTACATAGTCATATTCAGCAAACGTGAAGTTTTAAAGATTTTTTCCGAAAAAACTCGGTTGGTGGGCAGATAAAATTTGGTTAGATTAACTAAGACAAAATGTGCATTAGATTTAAGATTTTAATCTAAAATCGTTCGACTGAGCGAAGCCGAAGTCCCAAATCTGTCTTAGAAAGTTCCGATCTAAGGAAGCCTTAGCTCAGACTTTCCGCAAAATCCGAAATTAAATCTATGCCAGATATCCAAATCTCTGCCATTATCTGTACCCACAATCGAGATGCCTACTTAGGTGCTGCAATTGATAGTCTTTTAGCGCAGGATTTTGCTGCTAATTTTGAAGTTGTAGTAGTTGATAATGGGTCTAGCGATCGCACCTGTGAAGTAGTAAAACAAAGAACTGACGATCCTCGCCTAAAGTATGTCTTTGAACCCACCATCGGTTTATCTGTCGCCCGCAACACGGGTGCAAGAGTGGCTAGTAGTGATATTTTGGCTTATCTAGATGACGATGCCGTTGCGAGCAAGGGCTGGCTGCAAGTTTTATATTCTGCCTATTACAATAACTCTAAACTAGCGATCGCAGGTGGCAAAGTCACTCTCATCTGGCCTGAAGGAGTGCAACAACCACGGTGGCTATCTCCAGGGTTAGCAGGAAATCTAGGTGCATACGACTTGGGTGACGATATCATCTACATTCAGCAACCTGGCTCAACACCGAGAGGCTTAAATTACTCCATCCGTCGCAGTTTCTTAGAAGAAATTGGAGGTTTCGATCCTCATCTTGGTCGAGTAGGGAAAAATTTATTATCTAACGAAGAACTACAAATGACCGAATTTGCCCTACAACGTGGTTGGCAAGTCGCTTATCTTCCAGAAGCACTAGTCGCTCACAATGTTGCTCCAGAACGCTTGCAACGTTCTTGGTTTTTAAACCGAGGCTGGTGGCAAGGTATCAGTGAGTGCTATCGAGAACAACTCGCTGGTAGAGCTGGTATCGCTCAATTACGGCGAGGCAGCGAACGATTTTTGCGCGGTTTGTACAAGGCATTACAATATTTCTCTGACCCAGCAGAACGATTTGACAAACTTGTGTATGCTTACGGTCAAATTGGCTACTTAAATGCTGCTATTCAAGGTCTTTTATCTACATCCAATAAGAAGTCATCAATATCATAAATTATACTGATTATGTCAACTAAAATACCAGTTTCCGTATTAATTCCCGCCAAAAACGAACAAGCCAACTTGCCAGCTTGTCTCACTAGTCTCAGTAGAGCAGATGAAATATTTGTAGTCGATTCTCAAAGTACCGATAATAGTGTTGAAATTGCTAACAGTTATGGCGCAAATGTCGTTCAATTTAAATTCAATGGACATTGGCCTAAAAAGAAAAATTGGTCTTTAGATAATCTACCTTTTCGTAATGAATGGGTACTAATTGTAGATTGTGACGAACGCATCACTCCCGAACTTTGGGAAGAAATTGAGCAGGTAATTAATCAGGATGAATATACTGGTTATTATCTCAATCGCCGGGTATTTTTCTTAGGAAAATGGATTCGCTATGGTGGAAAATACCCTGATTGGAATCTGCGTTTATTTCAGCATAAAAAAGGACGCTACGAAAACCTACATACAGAAGATATTCCCAACACTGGTGATAATGAAGTTCACGAACATGTAATTTTGCAGGGGAAAGTTGGGTATCTGAAAAATGATATGCTCCATGAAGATTTTCGCGACCTTTATCATTGGTTAGAACGACACAACCGATATTCAAATTGGGAAGCCCGCGTTTATTATAATATTCTCACAGGTCAAGATGATAGCGGCACTATTGGTGCAAATTTGTTTGGTGATGCAGTGCAACGCAAACGCTTTTTGAAAAAAGTATGGGTACACTTGCCATTCAAACCATTTTTGCGATTTGTGTTATTTTATATAATCCAACGCGGTTTTTTAGATGGCAAAGCAGGATATATATATGCACGTTTGCTGAGTCAATATGAATATCAAATTGGAGTTAAACTTTACGAATTACGAAATTGTGGCGGCCATTTAAATACTGCAACTACACCAAAGCAGGAAATTATTGAGCAGGCAAGCAGAGGAGCAGAAGGAAAGCTATTGACAATTGACTCCTAACTCTAGCAATTTTAGATTTTGAATTTTGGATTGAAGGAGAAATTTAAAATCTAAAATTTTAAAATCTTAAAATCTAAAATCCAAAATTGAATGACTAATGACAAACCTTTCGTAGATTTACGCAAATATGACCAATCTTGGTTCGATCGCGGACGTCCAGCTTGGTATATTTTATTATGGTGGTTTGTACAAGCGATCGCTTTTCCCCTGACTCCCCAACCATTAAATATTTTACGTTGTACCCTACTACGATTATTTGGCGCTCGTATCGGCAAAGGTGTATTGATTCGCCCCACAGCCCGTTTTACCTATCCTTGGAAAATTACCATAGGTAATTACAGTTGGATTGGGGATAACGTAGTTTTATACAGTCTCGATGGAATTAACATCGGCGAACACTGCGTAATTTCCCAGAAAAGTTACCTCTGTACTGGTAGTCATGATATCCAAGACCCTGCCTTTGGCTTAAAAACAGCGAGTATCACCATTGAAAATGGCGCATGGGTGGCGACAGATTGTTTCGTTGGGCCGGGAGTAAAAATTGGTGCTAATGCTGTGATTGGCGCTCGTAGTAGTGTTTTTACCAGTATGCCTTCTGGACAAGTTTGTTGGGGAAGCCCCTGTCGTCCGAATAAAGCCCGGATAAAACTCGATCCTGTCACAACTCCATAATTTATTGGATAAATAGGGTAGCACAGCTAATTGTGCTACCCTATATTTTTTATATTTATAATTTAATTATCAATCATCACTCCGTAAAATCCAGTGGTTTAACTTATAGTTTATGTAATTTTTATACAAATACAGTAGATTAAAATTCTTAAGTAAACTAAGTATAAAACCTGTTTTAATTAATAATTCTGGCTTTGAGAATTTATTTTTTTAATAGATATATTTTATACAGAAATAGAAATCCCTAGAGAAATAGTAGATAGAATTTTTGAACCATTTTTTACAACAAAAGAAGTAGGCAAAGGCAAAGGGCTAGGTCTTTCAACGGTGCTTGGCATCATCAAAAGCCACGGCGGTTTTATAAATGTAGTTACTCTTAGCAAAGGCACAGAATTTCAAGTTTGCTTACCGGTCACTCAAACAATCGAAACAGATAGTAAATTATGTGGAGATCGCGAATTACCTTCAGGGCATGGAGAATTGATTGTAGTTGTTGATGATGAAGATTCAATTCTGGAAATTACTAAAAACTGGTTGGAACAAAATGGCTATAAAGCTATAGTGGCTAATGATGGTATTGATGCGATCGCACTTTATACAAAACATCAACAAGAAATTAGTGCGCTGCTGATTGATATGATGATGCCATACATGGATGGGCCAACAACTATAAATGTATTGAAAAAAATTAATCCAGATATCAAAATTATTGCCCTTAGTGGACTAGCCTCCAACCATGAAATAATTAAAACCCTTGGTAACAACGTTAAAACCTTTTTGTCCAAGCCCTACACGTCGTGTGATTTGTTAAGAAATTTACAAATGGTGCTGAATACAAAGTAGATTTTTCATTAGTTATTTCTCTGTGTGCCTTCTGTGCCTCCCTACTTCACAATCCCCAATCCCGACTCCCGATCCCCAATGAGTGGTAATATGTTCTCATGGCTGCTCTAATCCTTGCTATTGATGAACAAATTATTGGATGAAACGCTGTCAATCGAAATTGCTCAACGCATAAAAAGTAGAGCTAGTACTCCCTTTGACAATGCTTACAAAGCAGCATTGTCCACCGAGGGAGCAAAATATGTTCAAGGATTTTTAACTTTTGTTGGAAAACCATATAGACCAATTGAACACAGTTGGATTGAGTTAGGTGATACTTCCAGCGATGACTCCCTTATACGCATTGTCGATCCAACATTACCGCACCTGAAAAAAAATCCTCAAGAACTTTGGTATTTTGCTGCACAAAAGCTGACAGTAAAAAAACTGAAAGCCATTATTGAAGAATCAAAAGAAGATTATCCAGAAGACGATCCTTTACCTATCTATGGTGAACCTCCTTATGAATATTACGGTGATGTAATGTTAGGTGGTCAAGAATATTTAGCAGCCTATCAAGCAGCAGAAGCTAAATGTAAAGAAATCAACCAACTTAATCCTGAGAGAAACTAATACAATTTTAGATTTTAGATTTTAGATTTTAGATTTTTCTTTCAAGGGTAGCCACTGCTCTACGCTAGTTGCTTTCCGATGCAAAGCGACTTCTGAATTGGGAATTCTGAATTCTCTTTTAATACGATTTGCCATCACTACCAAAATATTCCCGATAGCCACAAATTTTGTCTCCACGCACATCAAAGGAAACTGCTACCCGATTTTTGTAAGGCTGCCCAAACAAAAGTCCTTCATCACGGAATTCAAAGACAGCGGTTGTTTCATTGCTGGTAACACGGTCTAGACCAGTTAGCTGCAAGCCAGGGGCGAAGGATTGAGAAACATACTCGAAAAATTCTCTAGCTCGGTCTTTTCCCACATTCAAACCGTGAAATTTTCCCATAGGAAACCAAAAGGTAAAATCTTCTGAGAGCATATCTAACAATGCTTCCCACTCCCCTGTTGCCATCCCATGCGTAAGATTCTCAAATCCCTGCCGAGCAACTTTTAAAGTATTTTCTGAATTTTGTGTCATTGTAGCTCCCCTTTGATATCTCACTTGTATACATTTTTAGTTTTTAGGTTTTAAAATTACTAGCAGTAGTTACTTTAAATAGTGAAATATGTTGCGTAATTTACACATAATTTCATGAATTGTAAAGCTAGTTATATTGTTGAGGCTCGGTGGCGATCGCATTAATAAATAGTAATACTTTTAATCAAAATTATACACAGCTAGATTAGGGCAGCTATGTTACCCTACGAGTATCTAAGTAGAAGGCAGGAGGCAGGAGGCAGGAGGCAGGGGGTAGGAGGGAAAAGGCAGTTTCAATTGGGGTTTTAAATTTTTGCATTTTACATTTAATTATGTCTACTTACTTATTAGTTAATTATTTTTCTATGTAACTTATTGATGTGCCAAAAACTGTGTACAACAGAATTCAGAATTTAATCGCAAAACAAGCTTGATAGTAGACTTTGACACTGAGCTTGCGTACTTCATTTTCCTTGTAATCTACTATATTTAATTTTAAAAGTTATAATTTTTAGATTTTTATTTTAAATTACAACTCAAGGTTAATTTCTTCAACAAATTTAATAATTATTATGTAAATACTAAATTAGTAAAAATTGGCAATAGATATGGTTAAAGGACATCAAGACAATCAAAGCTCAAATTCTATCCATAATAACGTTGAAATTCAAATGAACAAAAAGATCTTTACAGGGCGCAAACATGTAGAAACTGAGGAGTCACTTAACTCAGTTGTCAACTTTCCACAAGTGTCTTTTGACGTGAAAAACTTTGTTATTGGAGAAGATGCTACTGCCCAAGTTTTATCCATCAATGAAAGTACAGGTGAATCTACACAGCGAGTAGTCTTGAAAAAAGGTTGGAGCGCACCTGTTGGTCATTTTACTACCAATGTCGAACTTTTTGTCTTAACAGGTGCACTTTCCCAAGGTGGGTTTATACTACGCAATCTCAGTTACTCTTTCATCCCTGCTGGTATACCTACTGGCCCTTGGAAAACAGAAGAAGACACCATTCTATTGTGGATGCCAGATGCTACGCCCGCGTATATCACAGAAGACTACGCAGATCTTCCGCAAATCCCGGAAACTTCTGTATATCATGCAAATATGCAGACACATGAACGTATGACTGAGTATATTCCATTGCAAGAACTCCACGCAATGAAATGGGAGAGTACAACCTTTTTGCCTCCAGGTTCAGCCCGTAAAAGCCTGTATACCAATAAAAAAACTGGACGCGCTACGTGGATTCTCGGTTTAGTACCTATGTGGATTGAAGGCAATTTCTATGCTGGTCATCCTACTACGGAGGAGGCGTATGTGATTTCTGGCGATGTGCTTGGACATTGGTCTATGAGCGACGATCCTTTTAACAGGCGCTATTCAGCAATGTGCAAAGATGGCTATTACTGGCGACCGGCACACATTCCACACGGGCCGTTTTGGACAGAAAGTGGGGCACTACTTTTGTTTCGCACTAATGACCGCCTAGATTGTTATTGGATACTACATAACCCAGATATTACTCAGCAAGATCGAGCACGTTTAGACGCTGCAATTAATAAGGACAAGTAAAGTTTCAGTAGAGCGAAAACTTTTTTTCTAAGGGCGATCGCACTCCTCCCAGCACAACCACCAAAGCAAATAACTTTATCTACAAGGATTTTACAATGACGGACGCCTTAGGATGGCGGAAAAAATTCGGGGTGCTTGCGCCCAGCACTAACACCATTGTGGAACCCGATTTTCACGCGATGGCCGTACCAGGCGTTACGTCTCACATGTCCCGGATTCATATTCGAGACCAGGACTTGAGTAGCGATGAAAAAATGGTGCGTATTCTAAAGGAAATCGACAACGAAATTTCTTTCGCAGTCGATCGCGTCATGACTGCGGCTATCGACTACCTAATCATGGGAATGAGTGCGGAGACTTTTTGGGGAGGAATCGAGGGAAATAGAGCCTTCATCAAACGCCTTGAGGACTATACTGGCCTGCAAGTGGCTACCGGCGCTTCGGCATGTCAAGCAGCTGTAGAAGCGTTCAAACTAAACAAGATTGCAGTCATCACTCCTTATCAGGCTGTGGCTGACGAGAAGTTACGCCGCTTCTTTAGTGACATTGGCGTGAAAGTCCTGCGGCTGAAAGGATTGCGTTGCCCTACGGCAATAGCGATCGCCCAAGTCTCTGAAGATACTCTTCGCAACTATCTTCAGGAAATCGATGGTGATGATATAGATGGGATCGTACAGATGGGTACTAATTTGAGTATGCTCCGGCTTGCTGACGAAGCAGAGCGATGGCTCAAAAAGCCTGTCATTGCCATCAATGGAGCAACCTGGTGGTATGCCTTACGACAAAATGATATCGGCGATCGAGTCTACGGGTGTGGCAGACTCTTGAGAGAATTTTGAATTACCAACAACGAATTTTTGGCGTTGCATAATTGCGGGATGATTTATCTCACGCAGAGGCGCTCCAGACGCAGAGAGTATAAGGAGTTTTAGATTCTAATACATCAAATTTCATCCCATGATTCAGCAACGCCGAATTTTTAAAGCTCGTTGTTTGTAACGGAGTATGCACAATAGAATAATTAGCAATATAAAGGCTTTCATCGTAGATGGCTCCACTACCTTTTTCACTTCCGTTGTGGGAGTTTGAGGAGTAACACTACATGGAATTTCAATAATTTGTGTATGGCTGGAACCGTTATTATTTGGAGTTAGATCGCATTCTCCTTTGTTGGTGAGAGACAAAGGTGGATTTGTGGGAGAAGAAATCAATGGCTGTCCTGAAGACCTTGAAGAACTACCATCATCCAGTAGTAAAAGCAGAATTAAACCAAGACCGCCAACTCCAATTATTGGCCAGAGTGGGAAGGAATCAGAACTGTCTTGTACTAAGATATCCCCCTCAGAACCAGGGAAAGTATCGAGGCTTATTGTTTCTCCCTCCAATGGCACTGGATTGTCAGCCAGCAAAATATCTCCTGGTATATCTTCTCCTAAGAGTTGATTGAATTCTTGTGGAATTGCATTTAAGGGGCGTCCGAATTCCCCACCATCTTCAGAGTATGGAAAGGATAGTACTTCAAAAATCCTCTTTTCCAGTTGGTTAGGATCTCCAGAATTTAGCGCATCCAAGCCTCTAGAGATTTTATCTACATAAAAATTCGTCATTTCTGGCGATAGGCCTAGAGACTGAATCTGCTCTTTGATGTTGGAAATTTTTGAGGCTTCTTCAAACAACAGGCGTCCGTATGACAATTTTAAGTTTAGTAATCCATTACGGAGGCTCAGTGAGTCATTGCTTCCTGAATATGGTGCCCAGTAGAACTGTTTGGTTACAAGTCCCAACCCTTCTACTGGGTTACGGCCAAAAGATTGTCCCAAGACGTATTGAGATCCATCCATGATTGTGGAGGATTCTTTTCTCCAAAATGAAGCGAAAGGTACTGTAGAGAGATTCCGATTGTTGCCGTAAAACCTAGCGAAATTCTGAAAATTTTTCTCCCCACCAGCCGCTTGTATCAGTAGATTTTGATAGCTAGTCCCGCCATTTAGATCGATTAATCGCTGGATTACCGTTCCAGTTTTATTGCAAGTCAAACCAAATCCCACATCACATCCAGGAATTACTCGCATCTGACTGAGATTTTGGTTATTGATTTGGTACTGAAGATA
The DNA here is from genome assembly GCA_034531195.2 of Nostoc sp. ChiSLP01. Classification (GTDB taxonomy): domain Bacteria; phylum Cyanobacteriota; class Cyanobacteriia; order Cyanobacteriales; family Nostocaceae; genus Nostoc. Next base: position 51,118 of record JAVRBO020000038.1, on the reverse strand, counting down.
CTCATACTCCAGTCCTCGTTGGATACCATAACGACCAATCTTTAACTGTGCAAAAGCAGGCTGCCACGTAGTGAGTACTACTGCAACAGATGAGAACGCGATAGTTGCCCAGCGAACCGCCTTCGGCATACCAATTCTTTGAATACTTGATTTAGGCAAGATGTACCTCCGATAAATGGGGATTGGGCATGGGGCAAGTGTGGGAGGTGTGGGAGGTGTGGGAGGAAGGGGAAGAGGGGGAAGCTCTCTTTACCCCCACACTTCCCACACTTCTCTATCTCCCCAGTCCCAACTTCAACTCTTAGGTAAATCAATATTGATCGTGATTCCGGTACCTTTGAGATTTCCTGATGAGAGTGTGTGATATATGACCAAAGCTCGGTTTGGTTGGTCAAAAAGGAATGCGCGAGGTGTTGGTTTGATCTTCCCTTGTTTGACTAGAGAAACGAAAGCTTCTAAATATCTACGTATACCTTGGCGGTTCTCTTCATTAGTATTCATATGACGCTCAATTAGCATCATAAAAAAGTCCAAGCTACGATTTTCTTGACCCTCTATCAGACTTCCTTCATCTAAGAAAGAACTTGCTATGAGTCTGTTATCAACTTGTTTGACTTTAAAAAGAGTAAAGTAACGTCCTTCTTTTTTAGGATCGTTCGCATAACAAACCCACGAACCTTCTTGATTCTGTGTAAAACCCTGGTCGGCAAGGTAGGAAAGCAAAGAATTGCTTGCTTTGGTTTGTAGTGGAGGTAATAAATCTTCAATGGGATCTAAAGAGCAAATCCTTTGAGTTGTTGTTTGTTGAGGAACAGTAGGAGTCTTTTGGGTATAGACGCGGGTAGGCTTGTCCTCAGACATTGCAATATTAGACATCGTAGCCAACGCAGAGACTTGGAAGAAAAATATTCCAAATAAACGAAAAATAATATTCATGTTTTTCCTGTTACTTTTGCTTACATTGTCAATAATTAACTTGTTACTAGAGCGGCATTGATTTAGTAGTCTTAAATTCTTTGCTAAATTTAAGTATTTACCTCACTTAGTCAAATTCAATATGGATTTTCACGAAAAATATATGACTATTTGGTATAAATAAGTCAGCACAAATAGGCATAAATATTATTTAAATAAAATGCAAAAAGTCAGACTTATGTTGACAACAGAAAACTTGCTTTTCGATATTTTTGCATATACGAAAAACAACTGACACTATGCCAATTTTGTATATTTAAATTGAGTCGTTCGTTATTTTCAGAAGGTTTTGCGGTCTACCTTGCTGTATGTCATGATTACTAAAAAGTAGCTTTGTTAGCTATTTGATAGCTTATATAACCAGATTTATAAAAGCCCTATGCTATGAGCAGTAAGTCTTTTAGCGATTCTGGTGGTAGATTAAATAATGTTTTGTGTTTTTGGAGGTAGCACACCTAACTAGCTGTTTCAGCATGTTTTTTATTTGATGTATAAAATAATATCTCTTGACAGTAAAATAATATTACCATGAGCCTGAGATGTGCAACACTTTTGTGGACAGTTGTCAAAGTTGTACACAGTGAATTGGAACCACCTCTTGATTAAATTTTATGGCAAATACGTCATACTCAAAGTCAATTGACTTACGCACACCTAATATTTTAGAATCTAATGCTATTATTCTTGAGGCTAGTAGTGAAATGTTTTAAATATAACTGTATTTTAAATTAAATACGGATAAATTAATATATATATGGTTGTTGGATAAGCTTGATTGTCTGAGTTTTCGACTACAGGCGATCGCATCAAGGAAAGTTAAATTAGATTACAGTTATATAACTATTATTTAGCAGAGTGTTGTTATAGAACTTAATAAGTCTGAATCTTTTTATTCGCCGATAGTTTGAGGATTGCTACATATTGTTATGAGTAAACAGATGTAGTGATGTTTGCTCTGTAGATAGAGGAATATCCTGAGCACAATGGGTAGAATCTTTTCATGGCGATCGCTATTGTCTACCAGAATCAAAAGATGAACTTGGTGTTTTGACAAGTTTTGGCTGTATGATGAATGCGGAATTTTTTTACAGGATTCCTTTGATGCCTTTAGGCTTACTCTGGCTGGCTTATGCTTTCTTGGGGTGGTATCTTGCTGCTAACCATATTATTTGGTTAGTGGGAGCTTTTGTAGCTGCTGTGGTTATAGCTATAACACGCAAGAGTATTTCTTGGTTAGAGCGTTTAGTTGAATTTGGTTCTAAAGTTTTAGTTGTTATCTTATTTTTAAGCATATCAATTGCTTTAATCGCAACTTGGTCGTTATTATTTAGTCTATTTCTCATACCATTAGCAACTACGCTTTTAGCTGACTTGGAAATGCGTTTTGCTGGTTTTAATAAAATAGATTCATTTTGGATATTAACAATCCTAGCAATATTTGGTTTGATAGTGGGCGAAGTAATAGATATTCTATTTTTTCCCAGTAGCAGATATTGAATAATTAATGATTATTATATCTGTTGAAATATGACTAAAAGTAGGTAAGTTTAACTTTACTTTGGCTAATATTAAAGTCAGAATATTTAGTTTATATTTCTAACTCTTTTCCAGAATTAGTTGATTTAATCTGGCTTTTAACAGACATTTGCCGTATTGTTTGATTTTGCTTGTCGGCGAATAGTTTTTCTTGGAAATTGGGCATCTTAAAACAAGAGTAAGTTATGATGTCTGATTCAAGTTAAAAATTATGAACCAAAATCGTCATAAACAGCCGAAATTCAAACACACTGCGGCAAAATTATTTAAGGGCTTGGAGAAACATCTGATAAAAGTGATGAATACTGTGGAGAAGATATTCAACCAGCAAAGGGAGAAAGAAAAGCAGCGCGTTGCTGATGCAAAATTTCCCTGGTTGGAACTGATGCAGCTGTTTGGCATTCATCTAGCCATCGGTTGCTTGCTGTCTTTAAACATATCGAATTGGTCAATTTTAGGATGGGGTATTGCAATCCTGATATCTTTGATTTTTACAATTTTTGCTTTCGATGACTTAATGTTTACATATAATTATTTTTTAGTAGTAATTATGGATGTGCTAGCTAGCCCCTGGACTAGGGCTGCAAAACAGTTAAAGGACGTGTTTACACGCTGGATTTTTAATAGTAATAAAGCTGATTGGTTAATTGATTTGTTGCAGAGTTTTGTACCGCTCGTGAGCTTTTTACTAGTGTTAATAGTTGATGCTTTGGGTTTTGGAAGCGGTTACTTAATTTACAGAATAGGAGCAATAGTAATTGGGTAATCTAAATTTACTAGATCGAAAAATTATGCGATGTCTTCTCTTTGACAGGTTTAGACAATGCCAACATCGGCCTAGCGATCGCTCTAACTTAGCGACTTCAATTAGCTGTAAAGTTCATATTATTTTATCGTCGTTTAGTGGAAGGATTTGGCGATGGAGTTGAATTTTGGGTTGTTGGTTGCTTGGCTGCGTTTAATTCTTCTTGCAACATTTTCTGATAAACTTTAGGCAAAGAACTACTAATAGAGTTAGTTTCTATGCCATATCCCAAACTTGTCCAGGTGGGAGAAAGTAGCCGCAAAACTTCATTTAATTTTCCCTGACGCAAGAGTTGAGAAATATCAGTTCTCCAAACTCTTGAATCATTTAGCCAACGATAAACTACTATGTCTTGATATTGTGGTTCAAAACTATAATTCACCCAAAACATTAACCGCATTGGGTTTGGGTGATAGCGAGGGGCTATATTATACCAGGTAGTATTGATGATTTGATATCTACCTGCGGCAGTGGAACAATTACCTGTGTTGGGGCCTGTGATAATTGTGACGCAGATCTCAGGATGTCGGCTGAGGTCGTTGACTTGCTGTCCACCATACAACAGAGAATAGGGACGGTTACCGTTTGCCTCACTTGCTGAGATGGTTCGCATTAAAGCGCGAATATAAGGGTCGCCATTTTTCATCACCAAAGGTGGCTGTCTAACTTCAAAGACCGGATCGGAAGGCGATCGCAATTCTCCTTGAATGTACCACTGCAACAAACACACAAAGCCCAAAAGCGCCGCTATTGGCCCAATCAGTTTTTCAACACCTTTGAATTCAAAGCCTTTCAGAATTTGACTCCTTGAAATTTGCTTTTTTTGCTCATAAAAATTATCGACGAACCCATTGTGACAAAGTTCTCGTTTGTTGTCAGTTATGATTCCTGGTTCGCTGATTTTTTTAATTAGAGGAAGTGAGGAGTAGAGAAGTAAGACGTTTGTTTCATTTATAACCTGTGCGGCGCACCTAAACATTTTATACTGAAATATTTCTAGAATTGAAATACTGAGTAAATTATATAAATCCTGCTTTATTATGTCGAAAAGTGTATCTTGAGAAAGATATTGTGAGATTTATTCTTATGTTTAAATTAGCACGCAGTTATATGTACTTAAGTAGTAGTTGCTATACAAGGAAAACAGATGTCTGAAACCAGATCGAATTCAGAAATGCTATATCGAGTTCTCGGTAGTACAAATGAGAAAGTTTCTGCCATCGGACTCGGTGGTTGGCATATTGGATTGAAGCACGTTGATGAGCAACTCGCCATCCGAATTGTTCGCACGGCGATCGATCGCGGCATTACTTTTATGGACAATAGCTGGGATTACAATGGTGGAGTTAGCGAGATTCGTATGGGAAAAGCACTGCGCGATCGCTACCGTGACAAAGTATTCCTAATGACGAAAATTGATGGTCGTTCCAAGAAAGCAGCAGCAAAACAGCTAGACGAATCACTTCAACGTTTGCAAGTTGATTGCATCGATCTCGTTCAGCACCACGAAATTCTTCGCCATGAAGATCCATATCGAGTTTTTGACCCAGAAGGTGCCAACGCTGCTTTGATTGAAGCGCGAGAAGCTGGTAAGCTGCGATACATTGGTTTCACTGGACACAAAGACCCCTACGTGCATCTGCACATGCTGGAAGTTGCAGCCAGTCATAAATTTAAATTTGATACAGTGCAGATGCCGCTGAATGTAATGGATGCACATTATCGGAGCTTTGAAAAATTGGTTTTGCCAGAACTAGTCAAACAAAACATCGGCGTTCTTGGTATGAAAAGCCTAGCAAACGGTATAGTTTTACGCTCAAATACTGTAGAACCAATCGAGTGTTTACACTATGCTCTGAATCTGCCGACATCGGTTGTAATTACCGGAATTGACAGTATGGAGATTCTTGAACAAGCCTTTACAGCGGTGCGGACATTCCAGCCAATGGATGAACAACAAGTGCGATCGCTCTTAGCAAAAACCGCAAAAGCAGCATCAAGCGGCGAGTTTGAACCATTCAAAACTTCATCAATTTTTGATAGCACTGCCCAAAATCTAGAGTGGCTAGGAGATGAGCCACAACGCATCCAACAATTGATGCCAAGTTAAAAAAGAATTCTGAATTCTGAATTCATAGCAATGTATTTTGAGAGTCAAATAAAATAATCGCAGCGACTATTAACACAGCCGCTACAACTTCTAATGACTAATGACAATTAAACTTGAATTGCCATGCCTTTATCTTCATTCTTTGGCTGTGAACTCAGTCGATCTAAAATTTCTAAAACTTCTTGTTCAAAAGCGACTTGAGCGCGATTAGTTTTACCGCCAACATACAAGCGATCGCCTTTTTGTAATGCCCAAATTTGCGAGTGCGAAAAGTAACTCATCACCACACCCAACATTAATAAACCAAATCCTGAATAAACAATTGGTATGCCAGGATCGGCTTTAATTTGTAAACCTGTGCTGCCAATTACCTCTATTATTTTCAATTTCACGCCATTCACTTGGGCAGACATGCCAGCGCGTATAGTATTAATTAATTTGCCACTGGCATCATAAATTAATACCATTCCTTGCAAATCTTTGGCTAGCACCGAGACACCCTCACTCAAATCTGGTTTAATAGGAATCCAGGTTCCCCAAATAGCACCTTGACCGTTGGTGTTCAGCTTGACCATTGGTAGCTGGAAAATTGGGCTGTTATTAAATTGCACGCGAACAGCTGCAATTCCCCAATCAGTTTGGTAGAAAGTTACGCCATGATAGCGCAGAGGTTGGTTGACGAAAATCTTTTTGCGATCGACTTCTTTCCCTTGATTATCTAAAACAGATAAATCTGAATAAAATTGATCGATGCTTCCAGTCGGAGTGTAATCAATCCAAAAACGATTAACTCGCACAGACCAATCTTTCGGCACTTTGTCTACTGCTAAAGGCCCAGCATCTATAACATTTTTAACCTGAAATGTATCGCCACTGGCAACCATTTCCTGGGCAAGAAATCCGGTCATTGCCCCCCAAATTCCCCCTAGCAAAATAGTCACGATGCCAATATGAACTATAATTGGCCCAATACGTCCGACTATTCCCTTGCGGGCATATAAAAGATTTTCTTTTTCTGGATCTGAAAAAATTTTATAGCGGCGGTTGTGTAATATTTCGTTAAGAGAATTCAAAGAGCCAGTATCTAATTCTGCACTTAAAGCTAGTTTTTTAAATTGCCGCGGTTCTTCGTAATATTTCCAACGTTGGGCTGCTTTTAAGGCTGGTAGCTGACGGGTAAAAGAACAAGCAGTCAAGCTAGTGCCAAATAAAATGAGTAATGCTAAAAACCACCAAGTACGATATACATGGTCTAAGCCAACTACTTGAATTACTTTCCAACTTAAAAAACCAAACAATGCTGGATGTTCTGGATAGTTAGCTTGGTAAAATGCAGGAGACTGGCCTTGCTCGATTACAGTACCGGTAGCGCTAAAGATGGCAATCAATAGTAAAAGTGCGATCGCCAGTCGTAAATCTGTTAGTACAGGCAAAAACTCTTGGCGTAAATACTGCCCAGATACAGCCCACCAACTAATTTTTTTGGAAGTCGAATCTTCTAATGTCATTACTCACACGTGTTAATGGGTGTACAATCTTGAGAATTCAGAATTCAGAATTCAGGAGTCAGAATTCAGCATTTAGGAGACAGAAGTCACAAATTAAAAAGAATTGCGGATGATTTGTAGATTGATTTCAAATGTTATTCTGATTCTTTAACTATGCTGCCTCCTGCCTCCTGCCTTCTGCCTCCTGTCTCCTGCCTTCTGCCTCCTGCCTCCTGCCTTAAAAACTACCAAGGGGAATTCGAGAAATTAAAGAAAATACACCGAATCCTACTAATAGTGCCCCACTCACTGGGTTAATCCAACCAGACCAGCGGCGTAGTTCTAGCAACTTTTTAATTGAAGCAGTGAAAGTGCCCGCTAAAATCAATGGTGCTACATAGCCAGCTGTATAAGAAAGTAGTAAAACAGCGCCTAAAATTAAGTCTTGTGTATTAGCAATCCAACCAAGCAAGCTAGCTAAAACAGGCGTGCTGCAAGGAGATGCAACTAAGCCGAAAGTCAGTCCCAGCAAATAGGAACGCAACCCTGCTGGCAAATCTTGGGAAATCCAATTCGTTTCACCCAAGGATGGAAATTGCAGAGGTAGTGCTTCTAATAAGTTCAGCCCCATCAGAATGGCGATGATGCTCACAATGATTGGTAAACCGACTCCTACCTGACCGTAGACTTTTCCCACTAAACCTGCTAATATTCCTAAACCGGCGAGAGTAGTTGCTAAGCCCAGAGCAAACCAAGTTGATTGGGCAACGCCTTGGAGACGGCTTTTGGCTTCATAACCGCCGATATAGCCAATGGTAATTGGCAGCATGGAAAGCATACAGGGCGTCAAGCTGGTGAGCAAGCCAGCGACAAAGATGACAGCAACACTCACCACGCTAATGTGCGTCAGTTGATGAGAAACAAGGGCGTTGGCAAATTGTTCTAGTTCGTAAAGTCGGGTTTCCAAAGTCTCAAGCATGGAGTGTTCCTAAGCGTGAAATGCTTACTCTGCTTGAATTTTAGCTTAAATTTAGCTATTTCGCCGCCAATGGAAGCGATAGTATAGCGAGAGGCAGGAGGCAGAAGGCAGGAGGCAGAAGGCAGGAGGTAAAACTATTACCATTCATAGCATTCACGCTTGTCATTATGTCCTAAACTATGTGGCTACGGCTATATATCCCGTACCCTACGATTTTTGCTATTTAAACAGATGTAGAGACGTTGCAATGCAACGTCTCTATAGTACCCAGTCCCAACAAACCAGTTATTTTCCGTAGCAGATTGTACCTGGAGTATCTTCGGGTTTGAACTTGTTACATTCTCTGTTATTTGGACGCTCTAACGACCAACCGTAGGATTTGTCGGAGGTAACGACGCCATCATTCAAAATTGTTAGTCGGTAGTTTGCCGCCCGAAAATTGGTAAACAGCAATTTGGCATCCTTTAAGTTTGCTGCTTCTAAATTAGCGCTCATGAAACCTGCATAGGACAAATCGGCTTTTTCTAAAGATGCTGATTTCAAGTTTGCACCTGTTAAAGAAGCACCAGTAAGATTCGCCGAATTGAGAATTGCAGCCTCTAAATTCGCACCTGTCAGATCGGCATTCGTGAGATTAACTTGAGATAATGTTGCACCACTCAAGTTAGCTCCCCGCAAATTAGCTCCACTTAGATTCAGTTGAGTTAGGTCAGCACCACTCAAATCACACCTGGGACAAGTATTTGTCGCCTTCAACTGCTCTAAGTCTTGCACGTTTGATGCAAAAGTCTGCCCCGCAAAGCCGAAACTAGCTAACAGGGAGACGGTGGCGACAATCTTAAGTTTCATATTCGTTACAGATATTTACAAGGATGACAAGTAATGTACACTCGGTACTGTCATAATTACATATAGAACCTGCTAAGTGAATAACAGGGATGAAGCATTGATTAAGAAGCGATGAATATAAGATAAATTCTTGCGGTAGGACTACTCAAAGTGGAATCTAGGCTATACAATCGAGTCGTAAGGAACTATACCGAACCATTTATAGACTACCACATATGTGATCCCCCTAGCTCGATGAAAAAAAACGACTAGGGGGATCTTGTTTTTAGGATAATTGGGCATGGGGACTGGGGAGGCAGGAGGACTAATAGACCTCTTGCATAAATATTTTTTTGTTTCACGCAGAGGCGCAGAGGCGCAGAGAAAAGAACGCAAAGAATGACTTTTGCAAGAGGTCTAATGACTAATGACTAATGACTAATGACTAATGACTAATACCATTTACCTCCAGCCCAAAAAACGCAAGCCAGGGACAATTAGGTAAAAACTCACTCCTAACCAAAAGCTGAGGAACAAGCCTACAGAACCAAATAAAATCAGAGGCTTGTATAACTCTGCCCAGCTTGGTTGAGTCGAAAATTCCAATATTGGAGGTGCTAAGTTTAAAAGAATCAAAGTTGCATAGCCGATCGCACTGCCAAAGGCAGCGAACACTGCATAAACTACATGATGGCTGCGAAGTCCAAAACTAAGGGTGAGTAGGCAAACTCCCACCAAAATCATTGCCACTAAGCCCTCGCCGCTGGTTTTTGGCGTTATGAATTGCAAAATCAACCATCCGAAGCCATAACTAACGATCCCCATCAAGGAAGCTACTAAAAATCGGCGCCGCTGACCAAAACACCCGGATACTGTTAGCCCCCATGCGGTTCCCCAACCGGCAGCCACAAAGACTAAAATATCTGCCCCGAATGAGGGTTGAGTGTTTGGAACTAATTGGTTAACCTGAAGCAAAAGAAATTCTACAATCCGAGGCCCCAAGCTTGTGCGATAGGCCAAAATAAAACCAGCGATCGCACCAAAACAAGCACCAAAACAAGTCAGCATCATCGCCCAAATTGTTGCCAAACAAGCTCGCACAATTCTCAGAATTGTCTGAATAATAAAAATAAGGGTTTGATTTACACCTCGGCCGAATTGACCTAAAGCTTGTTCAACAACTTGTGTTAGCTGTGTCAAGTTCTGGGAGGCTTGGATTGATGTTTGCTTGAGGCGATCGCGCAGTTGGGAAAATAATCCCGGCGATGGTAATGGTTGAGAAATCTTCGCTAGCCGTTTTTGAATTATTGCTGCATTGACAGGACGCGATCGCACATCTTCCTGCACCATCTCATCGAGCAAGTCTGCTAACTGTGGGTTGACATTAACTTGGGTTCGCCAGCGCAACTCGCCAGTTTGCTGGTCTTCTAAATCTGGCGGATACTTCCCCGTTAGTAGTTCAATCATCGTTCGACCAAGGGCATAAAAATCGGCACCAGGCCCCACAATTCCTCCAGTCACCTGTTCTGGTGGACTGTAGCCAGAAGAAAATAATCGAGTGGAACTAGACCGGGAACCCACTTTTGAAGGGCTAACTTGTTTTGCTCCGCCAAAATCAATTAATACCAGGCGATCGCTTTTTGGTTCCCCTCCAAAGGTATCCAGCATCAAATTAGAAGGTTTGATATCTCGGTGAATAATTTGACGTTTGTGTAATTCTTGTAAAATCTCTACAGCTTGGGCGAACCAGTTTAAAACCAAGTTCTCCGGACACCCTTGTGGATATTTTTGTAATATTTCTTCTAAAGTCTGCCCATTGATTTTTTCCATTACCAAACAAGGCAGTTGGTGAGGTTTGGGGTTAAACAAATTTAGCTGAAAATACCCGTCAGCTTCAACTCTGGGCACCCCCGGATGGTGTAATCTCGATAAAACCTCCGCCTCTTGGGTAAATAATTCCAGTGCTTTTGGTGAATTTTCTACCAACACTTTCAGCACTTTCTCGGTTTGAGTTTTTTCATCCCAAACCGTATAAATTTGAGCAAATCCCCCGGAACCCAACCGCTGAACTGGAACATAGCGGTCTAACAACTGTAGCGGTGCGCCACAACTGTTGCAAAATTTGTTTCCCCAAGGCTGAGGATAAGGACGTTGACAATCAGGATTTATGCAGTGAACCTTAGAAAAACTGTACATCAACGCTTTTGGGCATAATAAATGCAAAGATTCTCGTTTAATGCTCAAATACCCTACTTTTAGCATTGTAAGTATCAATTATTGATATATTTTTATACTCAATAACCATACTCAACCAATGCTTACCCTCTGAGGGAAGGCAGAATAAAAGCTTATATCTATCTTAAATGGTAGAAGTTGTCCATGCTCATCAATAGCTACCATGACTCAACTTATCTTGAAATGTAGCGGGTAGCGCGTTATACCATTTCACGAAAAGCCTGATACAAATAAAGCCGATAAAATAAAATCCCACCCTGCAATAGATTTAACTTGAGAAGCTGTCAATTTATCTAGCTGTTTCCACACAGCTTCTCGCAATTCATCTAAGGTTTGAAAACATTCCCATTTCAAAGTCTTCTTGATTTCTTTCCATAGTCTTTCAATTGGATTTACTTCTGGTGTATGGGGAGGTTGGAACAAGAGAATTATATTGCCCGAAACTCGTAAATAATTACTGAAGTGAAACGCTCCATTATCAACTTGGATGATATGTATTTCTTCTGGATACAAGGCTGCAAACTTTTCTAAAAACATTTCAAAACATACTGTATCCAAATGTGAGAATTCCAGGGCAAAGTTATCTCCAGTTAATGGTTCTACAACTCCATAGATATAAAAGTTATCTCGCTTCCACTGCGTCAAACCAACTGGTTTGACTCCGGTCAGTGTTATCAATTTTCCCGTTATAGTTTGAAGACCAAACCTACTTTCATCTCCACACCAATAACGTACTTTACGATGTTGTTCTAACGGTGATATTAAGTAATTTTTTATTAACTCTAGCCAGGAAGGAAGTTTTTTTTAAAGTCTTCTTCTATGCCCTTGTGTTGTTTTATGCTACGTGGACGCGGTGCTTTTAATTTTGCTTTTAGTTTGTAACGCACAACTTCATGCACAACTTTATAAGATGCTTTGATTCCTTCAGACGCTAAAAGCCATGTCTGGACTTCCTGATAGCTTTTAAACCCTTCAGGAGCAGACAGTTCTTTTTTGATTAGCGATCGCACCTCGGGGGGAATAGTTTTTGGTCGTCCTGGACTTTTACCCAGTTCGAGCAACGTGCTTAACCCGCCTTCTCTATAGCGTTTTAACCACCTCTGCACAGTCATTCGCCCTCTGCCTAGCACTACTGCTAAGTGCTGCACTGTTTCTACTTGTCGCGTCTTGAGTAAATACAATGCCTGTATTCGTTCTTTCCCATATCCAGTTTTTTGCTGTCTCAATAGCTCTTGAAGTTCAGCAATTGTTTCTTTTATCTCTAGTTTGAGAACCCTACACACTGTTTTTCATGACTAATACACCTGCAACTATATGTATCACACTTTTAGTAAAATGGTATTACACCATCTACCGTCATATCATTGAGCTAGAGCAATAGGGATTAGTAATGAGATGGAGCAGTTATGGTCTAATGATGAGCTAAGTAAAGAAATTACGCAAATAGCGAATCGTTTTAAGTTATTTGAGTGTGTCGATTGCGCTGAGGCTATTAAAGAGTTTTTAACTCAAAGAAGAGTCCCAGGAAAACATATTAAACTGTATACAGGGAAAACCAAAGGCAAGTATGGCAATATTTACCATGATGGTCTTCAACGTAATATTGCTACAAACGGTCGCCATGAGGGGATTTTGATTAAAATTCAAGGACAAGAAATTGTGTTTGATAATATTCACCATGAAGGCATTCCTAGAAAAGATTGGATGGCAAATCTTTATTGTCTAGCAATGGATTTAGGTGGTAACTTTGACGTAACAGAGGTTGACTTTTAAATAAGTTTTGGACTTTTATCTTGAGGTTTGATATGTCTAATTTATATGAGACACTACAAAAAATTAAACAAAGGCCTGCTTTATATTTAGGAAAGCGTTCTTTGAGTCATCTTCAAGTTTTTTTAGATGCATACACATTTGCTCGCCGTGAGTTGGGAATAGAAGTGACAGAGCAAGAACGAGAATTTGAAGATTTTCAAGAATGGATAGAGCAAAGATTTAATCAGCCCGATACTCAATCTTGGAGTCGAATTATTTTGTTTTATTCTGAAGATGAAAGTGAAGCTTTGAATAAATTTTTTGAATTATTTCAAGATTTTTTACAGCGCAATAATATTTCAGAAGTTAATGAAATAGCTCATGTGAAGTCTGGAGTTTGAAACCCTGATTATGATGAAATTTGAGTTCTACTTACCTCAAGCCTTTGCTTCAGAACTATTGAACTGTCTAATAGTTTTTAATTCTGCTTCTTCTTCCTTCAAAACATTCCCATCAAAAATATCTTCAGTTCCCTTATCTTTGAATGATACTATCATAATTAGCACGATAACACGGTTATCATGCTAGCAAAAAATCACTACAACAATTCTGTGATGGAAAATAGCCGTTGTCTGTCTATTTTTTGAAGCTTGACTTTTTCGGCATAAAAAGCCTGATAATAGGATTGATATTTTTCTGGTTCGGTTTCGGGATCGGTTTGCTGCCAGAGTTCTAAGAAGTGGCGATAGCGTTTTTCCAGCATTACCAAATCCATGCAAGCGATCGCCGCTTGAACCACCTGCGGAGTCCGAAGTATTTCTTTCTTTGTTTTTTCGTTCAAATGAAATAGATGCGATACTAATTCCAGGTCTTCTGATAATTCTAAATATCTATTTTGCAGAGTTGAAATTAAATCTATTTGTTCCACCGCTGTTTCTAAAATTTGTCGCCACAAAAATCGATGGTGGGAAAGGCTAAATTGCAAATCTCGTTCTTCTAGTTCGTCAATAATTACTTGACGCTGTTCGGGACAATGCAGGTAAATTCGCAGTAATAATGCTTCTGCATGTTCTAAAAGGCTGCGTTCTGTCGGGGGTGGGGAAAGTTGTTCGCTACCTCCCCATGCTTTTTTCGCTGATACTGGTTTGGAATATGTAGGCGCAGGGGGAGCAATTTGAGTTAGTAAATTTTCGACTCGTAGAGGTATAAGTCTGCTATCGCCTAAACTGAGTATTTCTGCACAATAAGAAACATAATAATTTCGGGTGTCGCTGTTAGCAATATTTTTGAGTAATTTAACTAATTGCTGAGTTACTTGTTGAAAATCGGTAGCTTGTTTTAAATCGCGGTTTTGAATAATTTGTTGAATTTGCCAGTCTAACCAAAGGGGCGCATTTGCTAACAGTTGTGCATAATTTTCTGGTGTTTGTTCGCGCAAGTATTCATCAGCATCTTTGCCATTAGGTAGATTAAGAATTTTTAGCTGAACTTCTCCTTTATATGCTAGTTCGGCAATTTCGCCGATCGCCCTTTCGGCTGCATTAGTTCCAGCTTTATCAGCATCAAAGTTGAGTACTAATTGTTTCGATTCGCTGTAACGTAATACTAGCCGCACTTGTTCTAAACTTAAGGCTGTACCCAGCGAGGCGACGGCGTTATTAATTCCAGCGGCGTGCAGAGCGATCGCATCAAAATATCCCTCCACCACCACCGCTCGATCGAGTTGGGAAATTCCGGTTTTGGCGCGATCGAGGGCAAATAATGTTTTCCCTTTACTGAAAAGTTCGGTTTCTGGAGAATTTAAATATTTAGGTTGTTCGTCAGTCAGCGTTCTACCGCCAAAAGCGATAACGCGTCCTTGGACATCGCGGATGGGAATCATTAAGCGATCGCGGAACACATCATAATAACCGCCGCCTTCTTTACGTGGTTTAATCAATCCAGCTTTTTCCACCAGTTGCACTGGATAATGTTTGTCTTCCACTAAGTAGCGATACAGAGTTTCCCAACCTGCGGGCGCATAACCCAAACCAAACTGCTGTATGGTTTCTTCTTGAAGTCTGCGGTTAGATCGCAAATATTCAATTGCCTTTTGCCCTTGGGATTGTCTGAGGGCGTGTTGATAAAATTGTGCCGCAGAAGCCAGAACTTCATATAATTGTTCGCGTAAAGACAGCTGACGCTGTAATTCTTGGCGTTGTTCGGGTTCTAAGGTTTGTACGGGTATTTGGTAACGCCGTGCTAAATCCAGCACTACCTCAGCAAAAGAACGCTTTCCCAAGTCCATGACAAACTTAATTGCATTTCCCCCAGCTTGACAGCCGAAGCAATAATACATTTGCTTAGTCTGGCTGACGGTGAAGCTGGGAGATTTTTCATCATGAAACGGGCACAACCCAACAAAATCTTTTCCTCGTTTGCGTAAAACTACGTACTCAGAGACGACATCGACAATATCAGCTCGTAGTTTAACTTCTTCAATTGTGTCTGGGTGTAAGCGGGGGATTTGCATAGGATTGGGCATAGGAAAAGAGGAGGCAGGATAGCGCAGCGTTAGCGAGTCCGCGAGCGTCGGCAGAAGGCAGAAGGCAGAAGTTCTTTAATGTAAGAATTTTGAATTGATTTATCTCCGTCATCTCCTCATCTACCGAGTCCCTCGCCATCAACTTTGGAGAAATAACAAAGGACAAATGACTTTCGACTTCTGATAGCTATTATATTGTTGTTGCAAAGCCACCAATTATGTCTAAAATTGCTGACGCTTAATTTTAACAGAGGAAATACTGAAAGATGGGACGTATTTTTATCTCGGCGGCTCACGGAGGCAAAGAAGCGGGAGGAATCGATCCGGGTGCGATCGCTGGTGGTACAACTGAAGCTAAAGAAATGATTCTGCTGCGGGATTTGATTGTCACGGAACTGCGGGCGCGGAATTTTGAAATTTTAGCAGTTCCTGATGATTTGAGTGCGGCTCAAACTATCAGCTGGATCAATTCCCGCGGACGCCGGGGTGATGTGGCGCTAGAAATTCAATCTGATGCAGCTAGCAGTCCTTCTGTACGTGGGGCTAGCGTTTTTTACATCACCAACAATACTGAGCGCAAAACCAATGCCGAACAGTTACTAGTGGCTTTGTTGCGCCGCGTACCCCAATTACCAAATCGCGGAGTTAAGCCAGATACAAATAGTGGATTGGGTAGTTTGGCATTCTGTCGCCAGACAACACTTCCAGCTTTGTTAATGCAAGTAGGATTTCTCAGCAGTCCAGAGGATCGGGCTTTGCTGCAAACTCGTCGCCGCGATTTTGCTTTGGGAATTGCTGACGGATTGGCGTCTTGGAGTCGTGTAATCGATCCTACTGGAACTCCCACAGAACCTACTTATGCACCAATTAATATTAATATTAACGGACAAAATTATTCAGAACAAGGAATTTTAGTTAATGGTAATGCTTACATTCCCATTGATTTAGTAGACCGTCTGCGAATAGATTTATCAAAAGCACCGAATGTCAATCGAATTACTTATCGGAAAATAGTTTATGTCAAAGCGATCGAACTCCGGGATTTTAATGTTGCAGTTGGCTGGGATGCTGGAACTCGTACTGTCAGCTTGCGATCGAATTTAATAGTTTGTACCGGTCAATTAGACCGAGTAATGTCAAACGGTAATACTTCAGAAGTCCAGTTACAATTATTCCTCAGAAATAATAATGAAAATGCTTTGGTAAAGTTTCCTGACATCTCAAAACTTTATCGAGAAGAAGCAAGTATAGAAGGGGTAAATTATGATATTGCCTTTTGCCAAATGTGTATAGAAACGGGATTTTTAAGGTTTGGTGGTGATATTAAACCAGAACAAAATAACTTTGCTGGTTTAGGTACTATCGGCGGCGGTTCGGAGGCAGCATCTTTTCCCAGTGCCAGAATTGGAGTCAGGGCACACGTCCAACATTTAAAAGCTTACGCTAGTTTAGAGCCTTTGGTACAGGAAGTAGTAGATCCCAGGTTTCGCTTTGTGACGCGAGGAATTGCACCATTAATTGACCAACTATCAGGACGCTGGTCAGCAGATTTAGATTATGGTGCAAGAATTACAGCAATGCTCAAAAGGTTGTATGAGTCAGCAGGACTTCTTTAAGCTTATTTTGATAATGCCAAAACCGTAACTCAGTTTGAAGCTGTAACTTCACACGGGCCAATTAATCCCAAACGAAAAAAGGATTTGGAGTCTCTATTTAGAAGCGTCAAAATCCCTTTAGTTATGGTAACAACATTTCTCAGTCGCAAAGCAATGGTAGAATATCTGCCAGAGATTGCTTGGGAAACTGATGTTTGGGTTGCTGAAGATGCAACTCATCTAATTCATTTTAATGGCGAACATTTATTGCAGACTTACGAAACATAGCTATAATTCAGGCTGATTTAAAAAATCGAATGATTTCGCGGACATGATCTAGAAATTGTCCGTCGGTGGAAAGTTGCGCGATCGCATTTCTAGCTTCTCTTCCTAAACGCTCGTGTTCTGTATGATTTATGGCGCGTAATTCTTCTAAATTAGCCGCAAGTCGCGCTAAATCTCTGCGAGTTTCTTCAGCAAAACGTTGTTGAGTTGCTGGCAATGAAGAGGGTTGTTCTGGGTTAAGTTGCTCCTCTAAAGATTGCACTTTTTGTTCTAAATTAAAAAAGCGATCGCGCAGTTTAACAATATCTTCACGGGGATACTTCAATTCTTGGCGAATCATTGCTAACCGTGCATATAGATACTCGTAAGCCCGAATCGCTGGACGCAGAATTGTTAACAATAAAGCTGCACCAGAACTCACATATCCGACTGTACTAATACCAGTGGCAGCAAGAGTATAAAGACCAACGGCTGAGAGTAAGTGCAAAGCAATGGCAAGCCAGAGCGATCGCTGTGCCAAAACCGTGATATACTTTACTTGTTTTTCATCGACTGGAATTCCTTTTTCAGTAGATTGTGCTGCTTCTGCTAAAACTTCTTTAGCTTGAAAATGCACATTCCACGGTACCGTAACAATTACCAACAGCCACCAAAAACTTGCACCACCAATCACCCAGTCAAGAAAGTTACCAGCAGGTATGTGCAACCATTGGAGTAACCCAAAAGCAGCTAGCACTACAATCGCAATACTAGCAATGGAACTGATAAAAAAGTTAATATACATTTTGCATTGTCTCCGATGAAACTATTATTTCCATCGTCCCTATGCTCTAGCATTTATACCGAATGCTTGTGATACTTTTTCTAGTAGCACATATACCACTGTAAAAAATTCAAACTTCAAAAATTTTTATGTTTGTAATCTGAAAGATGAAACTATTATTTCCATCGTCCATATGCTTTAGCATTTATAACGAATGCTTGTGATAGTTTTTCTAGTAGCACATATACCACTGTAAAAAATTCAAACTTCAAAAATTTTTATGTTTGTAATCTGAAATTAGATACTTAAAATAAAGATTTATAAATTATGGCTGTATAGCCTTTTGAGTTTTGAACGGCTAAAACCTGACATTTATTAAATGATTGAAAGTTGAGATTCAATAAGCTATTTAGCTTTTCTGTTCGATAAATATTAACTTAATAGGCATACTAAACTAAAATGAGGCTATTGCAAAATAATACTTCTAAAAAAAAGCTAGTATATATACTTTTCCCCTTTGGGATCGTCAGTATAACTGTAATGTATTTATTGTGGGATTTTTTGTTCCAAAACCAACTCTTTGGACTTAAATTATTAGATCTCTATGATATTGATGTTTACTTTCGTTCAAGTCGATGGGTTGTTGGAGAAGGAACACTATATAAAAATATTTTTTCTCAATATACTTTACTAGCAAACTTGATTTTTGGGTTTAGTAGATTCGTAGCTGAAGCGATTCATCCCTTTTCATCCGATTTAGAAAATTTTTCATTTATTTGGGCATCTATTAGCTGGTTAATCTATCTTCTTGCTATATATGTAACATTAACTAACGTATCAAAAAACTCTATTTGGCTTTGGTTAACTCCAGCCGCAGTTTACTTTGCCATATTTAGGTTTGACATCTACACATCCTTGACAACACTGCTTACTTTACTGGCGATTCGCGATGAAAAATATACAAAAGGTTCATTTTGGCTGGGAATAACAATCGCCTTGAAAGGATATGCTTTATTTTTACTGCCTTCTTACCTTGTTTTTATCTTTTACAAACAAGGTATTAAAGGCGTTATAAAGGCTACTATAGTTTCTTTGTCTCCCTTTGTTTTGGGTAACCTGATAGTATTTCTTTATGCGGGTTTAAAAGGCCTTTTGATTCCCTATTCGTTTCATGCCGCGCGGCAATTGAATGGTGAAAGCACATACGATGTATTTTACTTAAATTGGCTTGTTGCTATTTTTCCTAAATTACCCACGCTTTTACAAATTTTGTCATCTTTGCTCCCAGTATTGTTGAAAAAGCCAAAAACATTTGAATCTTTAATTAATGCTTTTTTAATAGCACTTGTGGGCTTTATGACATTCTCAGTCTTTTATTCTCCACAATTCTTTTTGTGGATTGTTCCAATTGCTTGCTTTTCAGAATCTATTTTAACCAGAAGACTTACAATTGCCTTCTGTTGGGCTACATTTTTCTACTATCCCATTGGTTGGGGTATCAAGAATAAAGGATTGTTTGGAAAAATATTTTTGAGAGCAGCTATGACTTTGACTGCTGTTACTCGCTTGGCTTTACTTTATAACTTAGTACGTCGCGGCAAAAAAACTGCCCAGCCGAATTCGCCTTAAGAATATTAATTTTCATGCTGATAGACTAGATAATATCTTGGAATTTTTTGATTATTGGCACAGATTTCTTCTTTTGTTTCTAAGATATAAAAACATTTTGCCCAACTTAATTTACTCTCATCAACAAGGCTTATTAAACTTGGGCAAAGATGCAACCTGCTTTCTTATTGGATGAGATAACTACGCCAAATTGGTTGAGTATCTTTGCTACCTTTGTCTGGAAGCAGCAATCGCCAAGTTTTGCCTTCTTGCTGAATTTGCAAGTAAAGGTTAAAGGGTTTTTTTGGTTGTGTTAAGCGTCGTTTTGGTAACTTAACAATTAAATCATAGGTTCCTTGGACGCGGAAAGCTGGTAAATTTTCAATAGTTAGGGGTTGTTCTTGGCTAATTGATAGCCGCTTGATTTCAAATCCTTGAAAATCTAGATCCAACTGCTGGCTAAGCTTTTGTTGAGTTTGTTCTAGCTCAAGTGCGATCGCTTTTTGCACTAACTCGCTAGTCGGTACCAATCCAATACTGCCACAAGCCGTCAATAGAATTAACAATATTACTGTTAAAAGCCGCACCATATTAATCCTAATAAACCCCTAATCAGCGATAGTATAACTGTAGATTCCCTAAATTTTCTCATCTACCATGCCAAAACAGTCTATAGGTCTTGATAACCAACTATACAATTATCTTTTATCCGTTTCGCTGCGAGAACCAGAAATTCTTTGGAAGCTGCGTCAAGAAACCGCGAACCACCCCAATGGCTCAATGCAGATTTCGCCAGAACAAGGGCAGTTTATGAGGTTTTTAGTGCAGTTAATGGGAGCGAAGAAAACCCTGGAAGTTGGAGTGTTTACAGGTTATAGCTCGCTTTCTGTAGCTTTGGCGCTACCAGATGATGGTAAGATTATTGCAGCTGATGTGAGTGAAGAATTTACTGCGATCGCTAGGCGGTATTGGCAAGAAGCTGGGGTTGCCCATAAAATCGATTTGCACTTAGCACCAGCCTTGGAAACTTTAGATCGATTGTTAGCAACTGGCCAAGCCGAGACATTTGATTTTGCTTTTATCGATGCTGATAAAGAAAATTATGACGGATATTATGAGCGATCGCTACAATTAATACGTCCAGGCGGATTAATTGCTATTGATAATGTTTTGTGGTCGGGACGCGTTGCCGACCCACAATTTCAAGATGAAAGTAGCCAAGCAATCCGGGCGCTGAACGAAAAGTTACACCATGACGAACGCGTAATTCTTTCTCTTGTCCCCATCGCAGATGGACTTACTTTAGCACTTAAACGACCTTAGTGCATTTGGATATACTTGCTTTATTTGATTGTCATTAGTCATTGGTTTTTATGACTAATGACTGATGACTAATTCATCAAACTTTACTACCTCTGAATCAGGCTTGCGAGTATCAAAACGATAACTAGCGATCGTACCTGTTGCTGTATCAAAGATACTAAAAACTGTTAGCTCATTACTAGCAATATATGGCATCGGTTTAGCATCTTTACCTAACAAAGGAGCAATTGTTGGTATAATCGGTTCTAAACCATTGGGATCGCCAAGTTTAACATACTCTTCTTGATAGCCAATTGGCACTTCGCGCTTTCTTTCACCCCAAGCCGCACCATAAGTATTACCAACATTAGACGTTTCTAAAAAGTGCATTCCATTGGGGCTAACAAAGCGATTCCACAAATGGGAATGTCCATAAAATACTAATTGCACATTAGCTTTTTCTAGCAAAGGCACAACATCTCGGATGATATAATCTGCGCCTTTGGGATACTCATAACGCACTGCCTTAATATTGTCACCATCTCGCTCAATTATTTGTAGTGGTTCTGTATAGGCAGGAACTATATTATCACCCAGAGTATGAGGCGGATGATGAAACATTACAACTTTATATTTTGCTTGTTTAAACTCAGGGCTGTTGAGTTCTGCTTCTAGCCAGTTATACTGCTTAGAACCTTTAGCAATTGGCTCATAAATTACCTGTCCATAACCCCAATTTTCTGGATTATTGAAATCCTTTTCTGCTTCTTGATATCTACCTTTACGCTTTCCATCTAAACTAGGAGGACGCCACATATTCGTAATGTATAATACTACGAGACGTACATCTCCAAAAGTAACTGCGTAATATTTTTTTCCACCCTCTTGACTTGTCGGTAGAGTGAAAATTTCTTCGTAGGTAATAGTATTAAAAGAATTATCGGTTTGAGATTTGTCAGGATACAATTTTTGGGCGATCGCCTGAGGAATGGTATCATCAAACTCATCATTTAAACTGCCAGTTCTAGCAAATCGTCCCATCACTTCATGATTACCAATGCAAGTAAACATGGGTGCATGTTGAATTATTTGCCCACCAGTATAAGTTGTCTTAACACCGTCGTGGGTCATTTCGTATTTAGCACGACCTTGTAAACCGGGAAACAGCG
Organism: Nostoc sp. ChiSLP01; assembly: GCA_034531195.2. Classification (GTDB taxonomy): domain Bacteria; phylum Cyanobacteriota; class Cyanobacteriia; order Cyanobacteriales; family Nostocaceae; genus Nostoc. Next base: position 29,165 of record JAVRBO020000038.1, on the reverse strand, counting down.
CACCGCCAGTATTATCATCAAACCATTCCGAGGCGCGATCGCTAACATTGACCAAATCGCCAGCAAACCACACCCCATCAACTCGTCCAACAGTTTCCACTACCTTTTGCAGATTTGCAGATGTCATCGGCTTTAATTGATGGTCTGAGGTAAGCAGAATTTTTAGCGGTGTACCAGGTTTTGGAGTCGCTGCAAGAGTAAAAACATCACTGCTAACAGTTTCGCCATCTTCCCGCGCACTTGTAACGCGATAGTTTACTCGTACCCCAGGAATTAACCCAGTTACCTCAGCTTCATGTCGCCAAATGTCACGTCCAACGGGTTTTTGATAAACTTGGTTGTCTTGGGTTTGGTTTCCAACCCTTGATTTTTGGTCTTCACGCGTGCGACTGAGTTTGATAGTATCTGCCTTAGCAGTTTGTTTAAGATTTTCACCGTAGGACACTGTGTGTTGAGTACCAGCAAACTCGGTAAACCAAACTACTCGCACTGAATTTTCAGTTGGCATCTGCAAAAATGGATCGGTCAGCAGATAAGGTGCTGATATCATATCTGTTTGCCTACATGAATGCACGCTTACTAGAGTAAAGCATATAACAAGCGAAAGCATAGCCACTGAGGAGATTTTACGGCTGCCTAAGCGTTTGAGCATGAGTAGCATAGCAAATTTTTTTAGGGTATTCACCGACTGAACGCAATTTTATTATTAGCTTTTTTTGCGGATAAGGTTTAAAACTTATCCTCGATAACGCCTCCTGTTTCAGCTTTACGCTTGATATGTGAACATGTCCTGAGATTATAAATTTTTATACTGGATTAACAGAATTCAGTATAATCACTGCACAAAATATTACATAGGTAAATTAAATTTAATTAATTTGTAGCTTTCTTTTAAAAATATCTCGTTAGAGATTATTTAACTTTTTTAATTCATAGGTATACAACAATCTCAACGCAACAGATTTTTATCTGAATAGCGGTGATTTTTCGTGCTTTAAAAATACTGCGAGTTATAAACCTCGCGGTCATTTGCTGCGCTTTTTTGGTAAAAATACACAACTCGAACAGGCTTTATATTTATGTCTGTATTAGAACAGTCTGTCTTAAACTCACTTAATAATCTTAAAAGTCTTGATACACTTAAAAAATTGTTTTGGAGTCAATTGAACTACGAAAGAGTTAATAAAGAACTTTCTCGTCGAAAAATGGCTGATGTAGTTGCTAACGAATTGACAGACGATCCTTTATTATTAGCATCTTGTGGTGCGAATAATGCTTTCCACATTATTTATGCATGTTTGAAATCAGAAGACTTATCAAGACAAAGTGAAAGAAGAGTTATCGATAATCTTTTAAAAGAACATCCTTATGCACTTTTTGTATTTTCTAACAAAGTGCGATCGCAATGGCACTTTATTAATGTCAAATATGACAACACCCTTCAAAAACGCAAGCTATTCCGGCGCATTACCGTTGGAGAAGGCGAACAATTACGCACAGCCACAGAAAGAATCAGTCTATTAGATTTAGAAAAACATTCTAATGCTTCAGTGTTAGATATTCAGACACTTCATGATGAAGCATTTGATGTTGAAAAAGTTACCCAGGAATTTTTTAAAGAATATCGTAAAACTTTTGAGAAAGTTGAAGAACTGATTCAAGGTATTGGAGGTAATGAACGCAAACGATTATTTACTCAAAAGCTATTTAACCGTTTAATGTTTATTGGCTTCATCCAGAAAAAAGGTTGGTTGAAATTTCAAACTAGAACAGATTATTTATCAGCTTTGTGGGACGCTTATCAAAATGATGAAGGTACACCAAACAGAAACTTTTATAGAGATAGGCTATCACATCTTTTCTTTTCAGGACTCAATAATTCTCAAGAATACGATATTGCTGGGATTAATAACGGTAGTTTTCTTAAAGAATTAATTGGTACTGTTCCTTATCTCAATGGTGGACTTTTTGAGCAAGATGAAGACGATAAAAATCCACAAATCATTATCCCAGATGATTGTATAGACTCTATTCTTCATGACCTATTTCAACGTTTTGCTTTCACCGTCACCGAGAGTACACCGCTAGATGTAGAGGTAGCAGTTGACCCAGAAATGCTAGGCAAAGTGTTCGAGGAACTCGTAACAGGAAGGCATGAATCTGGCAGTTATTATACACCAAAACCGATAGTTTCATTTATGTGTCGTGAGGCACTAAAGGGATATTTAAAAACACAATTAGTAGGAGAAGCCACTGATAGTATATCAGAATTTGTTGACGAACATCATCCAGATAATATTAAAAATCCAGAAGCAACTCTAGAAGCATTGCGCCGCGTCAAGTGTTGCGATTTAGCTGCTGGAAGCGGTGCTTATATACTAGGAATGCTTCATGAATTATTAGATTTGCGCCAATGTTTGTTTGCTAACAAAGGGCTAGATTCTAATACCGTATATCAGCGCAAGTTAGATATTATTGAAAATAATCTTTACGGGGTAGATATTGACATTTTTGCAGTCAATACTGCTCGGTTAAGGTTGTGGCTGTCGCTGGCTGTAGAGTATGAAGGAGAGAAACCGCCACCACTACCAAACTTAAAATATAAAATTGAAATGGGAGATAGTTTAATTGCTCCAAGTCCTGCAAATACAGGAGTGATTAGACATGAATTTATCAGCCAATATCGTCAGAAAAAAGCTGAGTATATGCGAACCCATAAAGGTGGTGAAAAGCAGACGTTAGAACAAGAAATTAATGATTTAAAAACTCAAATTGCATTAATTACTCATGGTAGCACTCAAATTGCAGGGTTTGACTGGGCTGTAGAATTTGCAGAAGTATTTGCAGATGGTGGGTTTGATATTCAGCTAGCAAACCCGCCTTATGTGCGGCAAGAATTAATTAAACATTTAAAACCGACACTACAAAAAATATATCCGGCTGTTTATACAGGAACGGCTGATTTATATTGCTTCTTTTATGCACGTGCTTTACAACTTTTAAAGCCAGGTGGAATGTTAGCGTTTATTTCTTCTAACAAATGGTTTCGTGCAAAATACGGTGAAAAATTGCGTAAGCATATTGCTGATACTTCTCAAGTTCACAGTATTACAGATTTTGGTGATTTACCAGTATTTAAAAGCGCTGCTGTTTTAGTAATGGTTTTTATCTCTCAAAATGGAAAAAATACAACATATTCAACTAATTTTATCCAAGTAACATCTTTGAAACCACCTTATCCTAATGTACTATAAATTATTCGGCAAAATGGGTATATTTTACCCATTGACGCTTTTAAAAGTTCAGATTGGATGCTCACCGATACAAATTCCGCTATCCGTAGACGAAAGATGGAGTCGGCGGGTGTTTCATTAGCTGAATATGTAAATGGCCAGATTTACTATGGCATTAAGACTGGCTTTAACAAAGCATTTGTCATTGATGGAACAAAAAGGGCAGAACTAATTGCTAAAGATCCTAAAAATATAGCAATTATCAAGCCTTTAGCTATAGGCGATGATATTCGTAAGTGGCGGATAAACTATAAAGATAAGTGGTTTATTTACTCTCCTTGGGATTTAAACATAGATAATTATACTGCTGTCAAAAATCATCTTAGTCAATGGTATGAAGAGTTAAAAGCTCGCCCAGAGTGTCAAAATGGCAGATACAATTGGTGGTGTATGGCACGCTATGGGGCAGAATATGTACATACTTTTGAGCAGCCTAAAATTATCTATCCTGTGATTGCAAAAGAGTCACGTTTTGCTTTTGATACAACAGGTGCGTTTACTAATGACAAAGCTTTTATAATTCCTGTTAACGAACTCTATCTTCTTGGAATACTTAACTCTTCACCTGTTTGGGAATATCTTAAAAGTATGTGTTCTGAACTTCTAGGTAAAAGTTTAGAGTTACGTAGTATTTACATAAATAAAATTCCCATTCCCCACGCTTCGACTACAGAACGAGAAGCCATATCTCAACTAGTCCAAAAATGCCTAAACGCAAAAGGCGTTAACTGTGAAATATGGGAAAAAGAAATAGATGAACAAGTCGCCACCCTGTATGGCTTGTAAGATAATAGAATATTCGTAGGTTGGGTTGAGGCTTTGCGAAACCCAACAAAACTTGCTAAATGTTGGGTTACCCTGCGGGAAGCAAGCTACGTTCCTCAACCCAACCTACACATTTTTGGCAGATATTTACGAAAATATCCTAACTATATAAGGTTTAAAAAATCATGCAAGCAGCTTTACGCATCACAACTAAAGTTTTACCAGGAAACAAAATAGAAATAAAACTTCCCCAAGCTGAGATTGGTGACAACGTTGATGTATTTGTTATTTTGCCAGAAAAGCCTGCATCAAAACGCGCTTCTGTCTTAGAGTTAATAGAACAAGCCCGTAGTAAATACGCTTTCAGAACTACCGAGGATATAGATAGACAACTGCAACAGGAACGCGATTCATGGGACAGCTAATACTCCTTTCTTCTGGCGCTATCTATCTATATAGACACATCAGTGGTGATTTATACCATCGAAGCCAATCCAGAATATTATTCATTACTGCAACCTTTATGGTTAAAGTTTCAATTGGGTGAACTTGAAATCATTAGTAGTGAATTAATACTAATGGAAGCTCTAGTTTTACCATTGAGAAATGCAAATATTTCTTTAATTCAAGCTTACGAAAATCTGCTAACTTCATCAGAAGTGCAACTAGTTCCTATCAGCCAACCTGTACTAAGACAAGCTGCAAGTCTCCGAGCTAGAACCAATCTTAAAACACCCGATGCTATTCATGCAGCTACAGCTTTGTCTGTTAATTGCAACCAATTTCTAACCAACGATAAAGGCTTTCGTAATGTCTTTAGCTTACCAGTTATTATCCTCAGCGAAGTTTTAGCATCTTGAACTCTGGATATGGTGCGTTAAATAAATTTAATCCACCTGAATAAAATTATTTTTCCAAAGATTCCAGATATTTCAAAATTCTCTGATTTTCTAGCGTTAACTCTCTAATATCTGCTGTATTATCATCAATTCTTCTTTGATTATCAATCATTTGGCGTTGTGTATTAACTATTTGCCGTTGCATCTCATCTAGTCTCGGTAAAATACTACTAGATAAATCAGTCAATGCTTGAATTGCTTTAGCGTTAGATTGAATAAATTCATTAGTTAGCTCTGTCAATGCTTGAATTGCTTTAGCGTTAGATTCAACCAGTTTTTCTATACGTTCTGAATCGCTCATAATTTTATTCCACTACTACATATAGAACTTATGCCTATACATGATATTATAGATAATCGCAATCAAAAATTAGTAGACCAAATCAACTGCATTCTCGATTCATCAGCAGCAGCCCATTTTGCGGTAGGTTACTTCTTCTTATCTGGCTTCATCGCTATTGCAGAACGCCTGACAAACATTAAAGAACTACGCCTATTAATTGGTAACACCAGCAACCGCGAAACTATAGAGCAAATCGCTCAAGGATATCGACGACTAGAATTAATTGCAGATAAAGTTGAAGCTCAAAAATTTCCTAAACGCACAGAAGAAAAACGGATGGTTAACGATACAGCAGCCAATATCCGTTCTAGTATAGAACTAATGGATCAGACAGATGAAGCTGAAACACTGGTAAAAAATCTAGTGCAGATGATTGAAGAAAAACGGCTTCATGTCCGAGTTTACACTAAAGGAACTTTACACGCGAAAGCTTATATTTTTGACTATGGTAGTATCTATGATGGCAAAGGTAGAGCCTTAGAACGAACAGAAAAAGGTATTGCTATTGTTGGTTCATCTAATCTTACTCTTTCTGGTATCACCCATAATACTGAACTCAATGTCATAATTCACGGAAACGATAATCATACAGAACTAACTAACTGGTTTGAGGAATTATGGAACGAGGCGGAAGATTTTAATGAAGCTTTGATGCACGAAATGAAACAATCTTGGGCGGGTATTCCAGTCCGTCCCTATGATGTTTACATGAAAACTCTCTATAGTTTAGTCAAAGATAGATTAGAAGATACAACTCCCAAAGAATTGATTTTAGAAGATGAAATTACTAAACAATTAGCAGATTTTCAAAAAGTTGCTGTTAATAATGCTGTGCAAAATATCCGAGATTATGGTGGCGCTTTTGTTTCTGATGTGGTTGGACTCGGTAAAAGCTTTATTGGTGCTGCAATTGTCAAACGTTTTGAACAAACAGAACGCGCCCGTCCCTTAATTATTTGTCCTGCACCACTGTTAGAAATGTGGGAACGTTATAACGAAGTCTACCAACTAAATGCGCGTGTTCTGTCAATGGGAATGCTGAAAGAAGACGATGAAAGCGGTTTCAAAGTTTTATTAGATGATTTCAAATATAAAGATAGAGATTTTGTATTAATTGATGAAAGCCATAATCTCCGAAATCATACCACTCAAAGATATAAAGTAGTAGAAACATTTTTAGCCACAGAAAAACGTTGTTGTTTCTTAACAGTAACTCCACGCAACAAAAGTGCTTGGGATATCTATTACCAGTTAAAACTGTTCCATCAAGATGATAAAACAGATTTACCAATAGACCCTCCTGACTTAAAACAATACTTCCAGTTGGTGGAAAAAGGCGAAAAGAAATTACCAGAATTACTATCTCATATCCTGATTCGCCGTACCCGCAACCATATTTTACGTTTTTATGGCTTTGACGCACAAACCCATCAAACAGTAGACTCTACTAATTTTCGAGAATACCTAGACGGAACTCGACGCGCTTACGTAATTGTCGGTGGAAAACATCGATTTTTCCCAAAGCGAGAACTAGAAACTATTGAGTACAGCATCGAAGATACCTACCAAGGACTTTACCAGGAATTACGCTAATATTTAGGTAAATCTCGCAAGCGTCAATTAGCTAAACCTTTAGTTAACGAACTCAGCTATGCTCGTTATGGGTTATGGAATTATGTTTTAAAGGACAAACAAAAACAATAACCCTATAACACTTTACAACGCGCTGGTGCAAACCTGCGAGGACTAATGCGGGTGTTATTATTTAAGCGCTTCGAGTCGAGTGTTTATGCTTTTCAAGAAACTATTAAAAAACTTTTGATAGTTCATGAAAGGTTTCTAAATGGATTATCTCAAGGATTTCTTCCCGCAGGAGAAGAAGCGCAAATTTTGTTATCAACAGATTACAACCCAGCTGAAGAACAAGATTTGATGGATGTATTACGTCAGGGATCATTCAAATATGATATATCTGATTTTAATGGAAAAAAATTAGAACAGCATATTGACCATGATATTAACCTACTTAAGAGAATTCAAGCGTTAGTTGAACCAATTACGCCTGATAAAGATGCCAAATTACAGACTTTGATAAATTGGCTAGATAAACCTATTCTCAAATATAAAAAACGGCTGATTTTTACTCAATATGCTGATACAGCTAAATATCTACACGAAAATTTAAACCCACAAGGTAATCGAGATGATATAGATGTTATTTATAGCGGGAGTAATAAGAATAAAACTCGTCTAGTTGGCAGATTCGCACCTAAAACCAATAAAGAATATAAATTGAAACCAGGTGAGTCTGAAATTAATACACTCATTGCTACTGATGTCTTAGCAGAAGGTTTAAACCTCCAAGATGGCGACCTCATCATCAATTACGATTTGCATTGGAACCCAGTGAAGCTAATTCAACGTTTTGGTCGTATTGACAGAATTGGTAGTGATAAAGATGTCATTTATGGATATAATTTTCTACCTGAATTAGGCATTGAACGTAATTTAGGCTTAAAGCAAAAGCTAAAAAATAGAATTCAAGAAATTCATGACTCTATTGGTGAAGATGCTGCAATTCTCGACCGAACTGAGCAATTAAACGAAGAAGCTATGTATGCTATTTATGAGCAGCAAGGTAAACAATTGAGCCTCTTTGATATGGAAGAAGAGGATTTCTTGGATTTAAATGAAGCCGAAGAAATTCTCAGAAAACTACAGAAAGAAGAACCCGGCGAATTTGAACGAATTGCTAGTTTACCAAATGGTATACGTACAGCTAAATTTTCTATGCAGCAGAAAGGGACATACGTTTTTTGTGAAGCTTCAGACCCTAATCGACCTGATATCAAAGGCTATCAGCAGTTGTTTTTATTAGACAATGAGGGAAATATAGTTTCTAGGGATATCCCTCGCATCTTGGGTGCAATTAAAGCCGATTCTACTACTCCCACCTTAACAGTTCCCAAAGGGCATAATTATACCGTAATGCATGTTAAATCTCAATTTGCAGAAGAAGTAAAGCATCGCCAAGCAGAACGGGAATTTAACCAGCGTCTAACTCAAGGACAACGTTATATTCTCCGCGAACTGAGAATATTTTTTAAATTGATTACAGACGAAAAAGTAAAAAGTGAAGTCAATATTCTAGAAAAGGCGTTTCGCGGTTCTATAAATCAAGTAATTAACCGAGAGTTAAATATACTGCGACGTAATGGTTTTATAGGTCAGGAATTATTCAATCAATTGGTACAAATTTACCATCAACATAACATGCAAGGATGGCTAAATAATAGTTTGCCTACACTGTCTGAGCCAATTCCGATTATTATTTGTAGTGAAGCTTTTGAATAGACTTGACTTAAAAACCTGCTAACCTCTTGAAAAGACTAGCAGGCATCCTATATTATCAATCGGAGCGGCGGGATTTGAACCCACGACCTCCACTACCCCAAAGTGGCGCGCTACCAAGCTGCGCTACGCCCCGTAAAATCAATTTTGGATTTTAGATTTAGAATTTTGGATTTTTCCAACTATAAACCTGAAATCTATTTATTGACTTTTGTCATCATAGCATGAAGATAAACAAAAATCTAGATATTAGATTTAAAAAACTTTGAGCATTCTGCTAGCTTGCAGTAAATCTCCAACAGCACAAGCATCCCATTTACCTTCTACACATCGCCCTGTATTCAAGATAAAACGCAGGCTGTAAGCGTGGGGATAGCCTTCTACCTCCATCCATAATAAATCGCTTTCAGCTTCACAGGCGATTTTCTCTTCATCCATTAATTCTGTTGTGAGTTGCTTCATGGTGTCTGCTAGCTGTGCCAGTAGACGACAAAAATCATTCAACTCGGCTTCGGTTAACTCAATTGCCCAGTCATCAGTACCTATTAAACCTTTAAATTCAGGTGCATCGGGGTTCCAGCCAATACGCCAACCAGAACCACTTTTGACAACGCGTTCCATAATTTAGTTAGGAGTGAGGAGTGAAGAGTTAGGAGTTATTAATTTACAACTCATTACTCTGCCATTACTTAAGTAATTCGGCGCCTCCACCTTGGGGTGGTTGTGGAGTTGTTGATGTGGTGGGGTTGGCTGTGGTGTTGGGGCGAGGGACTGATGTGTTTTGGGTATTGGGATTAAATATATTGACTAAAACTTGCACTAAAGCATTTCGTTGGCTGCGAGTCAAACGGGCGATCGCAGCTTTATCGCCTTCTATGGGATTTTCCCGCAGTGTATCATTTCCTGGATAGCTACTATCAAACATAACTTCATTAGCACCCAGGTAATCAGCTAAAGTTAGTTTCCAATCCAACCGATAAATTGGCGAACGCCCTTTGGTGTAGACGTGATACCTAATCAACCGAGTTGCTAGGGTATTGTTTTCAGCAACTTTGCCATTTTCTTTGCTGACATACTTATTTTCTCGTGGAAAATCGGGCAATTTCTGGTACACTATCTGCCAAACATCAGTGGGAGTGATTGTCTGTGCTATCCCAGGTTGGTTAGTAAATAAAGTGGAACCCAAAATAATTAAACCCACCATTAACGCAAATAGTATTGGTGAGTACTGAGTTTTAAGTTTTGAAAGAACTGATTTCAAAAGAAATTTTCTCTTTTTCATAAAATAAGATTTTGGGCGTTGCTGAATGCAAGTATGAATTCAGAAGTCAGAACTCAGAATTCAGAACTCCTAACTCCTAACTTCTAACTTCTAACTCTTAACTCCTAACTCCTAACTCCTAACTCAGCACTCAGCAATATTTTTATAGTTCGCCAATAATTTCTGGCTGAGTCAATTCATCGGACATTTCGATAATTGCCCTTAGCACTGGCTTCATCATTGCATCTTCATTACTTTCAAAGTCTTCATAACGCCGACGCTTGGCACGATTCGCCACCTGAACCGTAATGCGGTAACGATTTGAGGCTGCACTGATCAAATCCTCAGCACGGTGCATAATTTGAGACTGTGTTGTCTCGAACTTAGAACGCTTTAGCATAATTAGTGGTTCTTGGGGACATTCTCCAGTGTAACAGCACTAAATCAGTCTGCTACTGTCTGTTTAACCGTCAGTAACCTTTCTGTTGATAGAGGCTAAGAGTATTTTAGTCACTTTATAAGTAACTTGTAGTATTAACTGACGCACCCTCATGGCTGACCTTGTGGAAACTGCGATCGCAGCAGGAAATTTCAATACACTGGTAAAGGCTGTTAAAGCTGTAGATTTGATAGAAAGTCTCAAAAGTCCTGGTTCTCTGACAATCTTTGCACCCACTGACGAAGCTTTTGCCAAGTTGCCAGAGGGAACTTTAGATTCCTTACTACAAGACATTCCCAAGCTGAAGAAAATTGTGGCGTATCATGTCGCTAGCGGGGATGTCAGATCTGATGACTTGGCACAAATTAATGAAGCAGAAACCCTTGAAGGGTCAATTGTAGCTATTGAATCTGTCAACGGTAAAATTCAGGTGAATGGCGCCAATGTCATTAAAACAGACATTTTGGCAGACAATGGCGTCATCCATATTATTGATGCAGTGTTGATGCCTGCGATGGTGGCGGGGAAATAAGGGTATTGGGCATGGGACACGGGGCATTGGGCATTGGGCATGGGGGAAGCAGGAGGTGTGGGAGGTGTGGGAAGATGGGGAAGAAATCTTTACCCCCCTCACTCCCCACACTCCCCACACTTCCCCATCTCCCCTGCTCCCCCTGCCTCCCCAGTCTCTAGCCCAAAATACAACCGCTACGTTCAGGAATAGTTAATGACAACTGCTGAGTTTCTCCTTCACTATTCCACTCAACTTCAGCACTACCATATAAGAGTTTGTTGGGTTGAGTTTGCAAACTTGCTACATCTACAGTTGCTGTTACCGGACTTGTCCCAGCGTTGACGGCAATTATCAATTCTTCTTTGTCCAAAGTTCGCGCAAAGATGTAAAGTGCTCCTTGAGCGTAGAGAACTTGGTAATCACCTGTACGCAATGCTGGGTAAGCGTGGCGCAGAGCAATTAATTGATGGTGAGTATTGAAAATCTCTTGGTTCCAGTTAGCTTCTAAGGGAAAACCACGGCGTGAGTCTGGGTCTATGGCGCCAGGTAAGCCAACTTCATCGCCATAGTAGATACTGGAAGCGCCAGGAAAGGTGAGTAGCAGTAGAGTTGATAATTCTATGCTGGGTATATCGCCACCGGCAATGGTCATCAATCGGGCTGTATCGTGACTTGCTAGCAAATTCAGTTGAGTCAGCTGAATTTCCCAAGGATAAAGTTCGAGTAACTCTTGGATTTTGGTGGCGTACTCGGCAGCAAATAAGGGTGGATAAGGTTTATAGTCGCGGCTTTGCACTTGATCTAAGACTACGCGATCGCCAGCCGCAAAGGCAATTGTCGGCCCGGCAAACAAATAATTCATCACCCCATCAAATTGGGTGCCATCCAACCACTCACGGGAATCTCCCCAGACTTCGCCGACAATGTAAGCTTCAGGGTTGATGGCTTTGACGCGATCGCGAAATTCCTGCCAAAAACCAGGGGTTTTAATTTCAAATGGTACATCCAATCGCCAACCATCGATGCCGAATTTAATCCAATATTCGGCAATTTCCATAATGTATTCCCGCACTTCTGGATTGTCGTGGTTAAATTCTGGCAAGGCGCGATTTCCAGCCCAACCCACGTAGTTAGCAGGAAACTCGCCATTGTAAGGTGAAACGGGCCAACCTTCGATTTTGAACCAATTTACCCAAGGTGAATGAGGCCCGTTCTCTAAAACGTCGTGGAAAAAGAAAAATCCCCGGCTGGAATGGTTAAAAACTCCATCCAGAACAACTTTGATATCTCGTTGGTGGGCGGCCTCTAGTAATTCTTTAAAAGCTTCGTTGCCCCCCAGCATCGGGTCAACTTGATAATAATCATGGGTATGATAGCGGTGATTGCTGGCAGATTGAAAAATAGGTGTAAAGTAAATGGCGTTAATGCCCAGATCCTTGATATAGTCTAAACCTTCCATGATGCCCCATAAATCCCCGCCCTTATAACCTTGGAGTGTTGGCATTGCGTCCCAATCTTCCCAACGGGCTTCATGCAACAGGCGTTTACGTGGCTTTTTGCTTCTAGCAAAGCGGTCTGGAAAGATTTGGTAGAAAACAGCGTGCTTCACCCAGTCTGGTGTTTGAATTTGCATGAATTACTCACAGTGGCTTCAGAAGCGATCGTTGCAGATATTAGCTTCTTTGTGGCTCCTACTTATGATAGAAAATTGGGTATGGGAAGACTCTTTCCCATTTTTTATTCTTTATTCCGAATCTACTTTTTTAGGCAAATGTTATCAAAATTTGAAAAAAATACTAGCGAAATTATTAATTTTAGTTAATTAATATTTTTTAATATTTATCAAGAGAGGCAGAGGGCAGGAGGCTCAGGTTGGAATACTGCCCTCTGTTCTCTGCTGCAACCTCTCGCGAGCAAAGGTTTAAGACCCCTACCAAATTAAAAATTTGGTGGCTTCTTTTCAGGAGGGGTTTGAATTCCCTTGGAGAAAACAACCTTCTGCCCTCTGCCTCCTGCCTTCTTCAATGAATTAACTTTATCCGTAATGGCTTAAGCAAGTACTGGATTATTTTTATAGATTATGAATTATGTCAAGGTGTATTCAGTCCTAGTAGTAGAAAACGAAGTTAGGATTCAAAATATGGATTGTTATGATTCCTAGCTCCGAATAAAGTTAATTTGAGGCAAAAATGAGACACGACAAACTTTCTCCCGGATTGCTTTTGGCCTTTCAGGATTATCAAAATGAAGGGGAACAAGCTTTAGTTACACATAAGCGATCGCTTGGTATTATTGCCCATAAAACCACAGTCAAACCAACTAAAAGCGTCGTTTTTATCTACTGCGACTCTGATGCAGACTTGAGTTATTTATCGCAATATAATATTGAAGTCAATCAAAATTCCGGCAGCGTCCGCACAGCTTTCTTACCAATAAATGCTTTAGAGGTCTTATCAGAAGAAGATACAATCCAACGTATCAAACCATCACGCAAACTTCACCTGCGGATGGACGTTGCACCTGGAAAAGTCAAACTGCCAGAGTTTAAAAACCAAAGTGGACTGACTGGCAAGGGCGTAATTGTCGGCATTATAGATAGTGGCATTGACCCGAAACATCCAGCTTTTGCCGGCAGAATTTTACAGATTTGGGATCAAACACTCCCAGGCCCAGGAGTAGCAGAAGGAGGCTACGGGGCTGAATTTTCAGGGGTGCAGCTGACAATTTCTCAGGATACCGACGGACATGGCACCCACGTTGCCGGAATTGCTGCTGGTGCAGATGCTACCTATAGCGGCGTAGCACCAGAGGCCGAATTAGTTGTGGTCAGGTCAGATTTACAGGATGCCCACATTGCCGATGCCGTTCGCTACATTTTCCGAGTCGCCAGGCAGTTGGGGCGCCCAGCCGTCGTTAATCTCAGCTTGGGTGGACACGCCGATGCCCATGATGGTAGCGATTCTCTATCAAAAGTGATTGACGCCGAAACCGGCCCTGGCAGAATTGTTTGCTGTGCTGCGGGTAACGAAGGAAGCATCAATATTCACGGCCAAGCAACCATACCTAGCGATCGCACCCGTGGTATGCGCTTTAATGTTCCTTTAAATCAAGTAGGCATAGTTTGGCTAAATGGTTGGTATTCCAAAGACAGTGAGTTGGAAGTTTCGGTGCGGAGTCCCAACGATTTTGTTACTCCGTTCCAAAAAATCATTACTGACGGTAATCCTACGCAGGAATATCAGTTACCCGATGCACGGGTGGAAATTGTCACACCAGGCCCAGACCAAGCTAACGGCGATCGCAACTTCTTTGTCCAAATACGCGGTATCGGCCCTTCCCAAGTAATGGGAGGTATTTGGCAACTACGTCTACGCAATACTTCTGCAACTGAGACACGTGTGGATGTGTGGACGTTAGACGATATGTCATCAGTATTTTTTACAGGTAAAAGCATCAAGGATGCAGTCAAAATTGGTTCGCCAGGAGCCGCTAGCAGTGCCATTACAGTTGCAGCTTATACTACCAAAGCTAAGTACACAGATATTGATAACGAAATACGAGAAATGGGCTTAGATTTGGATACTATTTCCGAATTTAGTAGTGAAGGCCCTTTACGCAATGATGCCCAAAAGCCGGACATAGCAGCACCGGGAGCAATGATTGTTTCCACACTTTCTGCCGATGCTAATTCTGCCCGTTCGTCAATGGTTAATTCTAAGTTTGTTGCAATGGCTGGTACGAGTATGGCAACACCTTTCGTCACTGGCTTAGTTGCATTACTCCTGCAACGCGATCCCCAACTAGACCCGGCTACTTTGAAAGATTTGCTACGTAAAAATAGTGCAATTCCCGGAAAACCCGCAGGCACATTCGATGAGAAATGGGGTTATGGAGTGATTAATGCCTTAAATCTGTAATTAGATTGAGAAAGGTGGATATTATTTCTGTACAAAGGTAGGCAATAAAAAACTATAAATTTGATAAGTTAGGGTAGGTAAAAATTGCCTACCCTCTTTCACAAGGAATTGTTTATGAATTATCAAAAGCTAGACGCCGCCCTTGCTACAGCGTTGAATGATATTCAAGATTCAGAAAAACCGAGTTTGGGCGTTTTTATCCATACCGAACCAATTTTAGACTCTAATGCAACTGCTGTTTTAGAAAATTTCGGCGTTAGTGGTGTTACCAGTGGTAAAGATATTTTTACGGCAACACTGTCACCCAATGCCATCTCTCAATTGTCAGAGCAACCTTGGGTGAAGTATTTGAAGCGATCGCAGCAATTAAGTTTGGTTAATAGGAGAATGAATACAGCAAAGTTGGGCGTTCAATAGCCATGACCCTACACGGCGCGGATAATTTTTTACTCTTACTGTGAATCAGGTTTTTGTTTTTCTGGAAACTTACACTTCACCTCGACTTCCAGATTACTTTCAGCAGAACCTTCAGTAATGTAAGGAATGCCTGCTTTGCCACCCAACTTAATGCCAAATTTAAGTCTTACCTCTTCAATCTCAGCAGTATTGAAGTCTTTAAAAGCACTAAGAGCATAAATAGTATAAGAGCGAATCATTTGCCGAGCTTGTTGCATTCGAGCGATCGCATCTGTTCGGATATCCTTGTATTCTATGCCATCATCCTCCTCCTCAATTTCGTGAGTTATTTCGGTGGCTGTGACGTTAATTTGAATCTCCTTAATTTCCCCGTCTGCTTGGAAAAATAGTTGCTGTACTTCTGACATAGGCTACCTCAATTAAAGTTTTGTATCGTGTCTGAAATATTCCAGGCTGTTTGCGAAAAAATAACATATCGTGTTGTTTCTAGTAACACAGCTATCATTTGTGTCTGTCAAGATTATCCCGTATTTACTAACCCAAGGTGTGTTAAATGGCACGATACGCCCTTGTTATTGGCATCGCCGATTATCTCAGCCCATCATTACCGCGTTTGTCGCAAGCTACAAATGATGCTGAGGCTATAGCGCAACTTCTAGAGCAATATGGTGATTTCCACTCTGTACAAAGGCTACCCCAGCGTTGGAATAAGGATAAAAACGGCTATGAAATGGGAGGGCAAAAAGTTACTGGCGCTCAACTTGGCGAAGATTTGAGAACTTTTTTACTAGAGCAAGCTGCTAATAATGAAGCGCTAATTTATTTTAGCGGACACGGTTTTATAACTTGCGATCGCTTGGGACAAAAAAAAGGATATTTGGCAACTTCTGATTCTCAGATTGAAGTTGCAGAAAACCAAATTGTGGAACAAAAATCTAGTATTTCCCTTGATAGTCTTAATCAATTAATTCGAGATTCGCAATTGAGTAGTTTGGTAGTGCTACTCGATTGTTGTCATGCTGGCTATTTTTTGGAAAGACAGCTGGTAGAACAAACTCTTACCGCTTTCAGTTCCCAAAGAGATTATTACTTAATTACAGCTTGTCGTGGCTTTGAACGTGCGGCAGTAATTAAGAGTGAAGAATATAGCATTTTCACAGGTGCAGTTCTCAAGGGACTAGCGCCTGAAAATGCAGGTAAGAGTAGAAGAATTAGCAGCGATCGCTTATTTGATTTTATCAGTGACGAACTAAGAGGTTCTGTACAAGAACCGATTCGTATGGGTTGGGGACGTTCGATTACTTTAGTTAGCTATCCGACAGTAAGTCAGGTTCCAAATTCTACACCTCAATCAGACCAACCAGCGATTAATAACTCATTTCACATGTCTGATAATTCTATTGGAACCTTTGCTGGTAGTGGCTCGATTAACTACAAAGAAGCTCCTAACCAAATTCGCAGCATCAACGTTAATTCCTCTAGTTTGCCATCTCCATCCCTTAACCAATTAACTAACCAGCAGCGGTGTCAAAGCCTTCGCAATCATCTTAGCGAATCATTAGAATTACTAGAAGAGTATGAACAACAAGAAAGACTGGCAATCGACCCCAAAATACGTAGAAATGCCAAAAATGAACAGGAACGATTGCGGCAACAAATTGCCAGTTATGAGCAAGAAATCAATAATTGGGGATGTTAAATTTCAAACAGATTTAATATAAGTCAAAACAACAAGTTTCCAATTGTACGCGAGATTCAACTCATATAATCATTCTGAATTCTGACTCTTGAGTTCTAAATTCTTATTTAAGAAGCTGCTGCTTGATATGTAGGATTGCTTTCAGCTTTTTTTTCTACTGTATCAACAAAGTTTGTGATAAAAGTCTGGATTTTTTGTGATTTAGGATTTGATTTTTGTTGAGTACCTGAATTAGCCTCTGCATCATATTGTTCTATTTTTGCTTTTAAATCCTTGACTATTTCACAAGTTCTCACACCTTCTTCTGCTGTTATTTCAAACATTGTATTAGTGTCATTTTCTGCTACTGCTGCATGATGTAACGCCACTAATTGCCATTGCTGATTAAAAACTGGACTACCCGATGAACTAAAATCAGCATCAGCTTGGTATCGAATAAATTGCTTGTAAATTTCAGTAACTCGGTTACTAGAAAGAATAACTTGTTTACGTTTTCCTTTTGGATGCTGAATAATATTTACAGGCTCTCCTTCCATAGATTTCCCTTGGGGAATTCTGATCTCAAAACCGTCGGATTGAAGATTTTGGATTTTTGTCTCATCTACAGGCGGTGCAATCCTTGTTGGGTTTTCGTCTAAGGTAATCCAGCCAAAGCGATCGCCTGCTCGGCCTAAAATAGAGAAGTCTGGATCTGCAGGTTTATCTTGCAACTTAACCAAGGTGTAATCTAAATTTTCATTAGTTTCAAAAAAACCTGTTTCTGGATTGGTATCAAGTTTATATGCTATCGGCGGAATTTTTCTTCCAAGACCATCTTGATCGTATCCAAATTCGGCTATAATCTCATGACATATTTTCCGATCTGGAAGTACATGATGATTGGTAAGTAAGTAACTATTTCCAACCAAAAACCCTGTACCAATCGGAATTGGTAATAGTTTACTAAAACGTTCTGGGTCTTGAAGCACATTTGAAGGAGATGCTTCAGCAAGATTAGAAAAAAAATCGTCGGTAAAACCTTGCTCTTTCTCTGACATTGAAAAGATTTCTTCTATTTCTTGCCTAGTTAGAATATCTTGATTATTATCTTTAAGTTCCTGTTCAAACTCACTAACTACATTGACTATTTCTTGCCTGAATGAGTCAGAGAAATTCCGAACTATTCGGCATACCGCAGCGCCTCGCCTTACTCCTAGTTCTAAAAAAGAAAATGGTAAAAAATCTGGATTTCCAAAAACTGCATTAATCCGCGATGTCGGGTTAACATCAAAACGCGAGTTGATAATTTCTACTAAATCTCCGGGGTCGATAGACTCAATTAATTGTTTTTGCTGCCTATTAATTGGTATAGAACTTACATTGAGTCTTTCCCTAATAAGTCTAGTAGGCAGAAACCAATTATATAATATTTTGCTCCGAGACGGAGTTATATTAATGCTCATAAACGTTTTGTAAAATCCGAAAATTACTTGGTGGAATTGGAATGCAGTCTCATCGCTTATCCCGCCCTATCCAACCCGGACAAAATATCCGAGGTTGGCGTTTCTCTCAAGAATCTTTGCAATCGGAATTACGTGGTATAATTGCTGGTCAACCACTATTAGTAAAAGCTTGGCTACTTTTATTTATAAATATTCTCTATTTAACATCAGGTATTGTATCTGGATTTTTTGGTGCAAATGTCTTTTTTAACATAAGTATACAAGCCGATGGTTGGATAGAACTACTTTGGATGATTGTGGTAGTGACCCTTTGGATAATTACTACTATACGCAGAGGTATTGCTGAAGGTTTAAAAATAGCATTTATAAGTTTTCTGATAGGTTTATTTATAACAGCATTGTTAGTAAATTTTCATTTATTGCCGACTATAACATCAGGTATTCCACCAGTTATCGATCGCAGTATTCAAAACTTAGCTGCCACTACATTTGGAATGTTGTTTGCAACGATTAGTTTGTTGGCAGGTAGCTTTGCTTTTGCTTTAAGTTCAACTTTATCTTCTCAAAATAAATATTTACTTCGAGTGTGGGGAATTTTCGCTATCCTATTTTCAGCAATAATTATTGCTGTGGCAGCATATCACTTTCACTGGTTAGAAAATAAACCAGAAGAAGATAGTTTTTTAGTTAGAAGTATTTCTATAAGTGGTGGTATAGCTTTAGGTTTTGGTGCAATAATTGTTAGCCTAATTGCAACAAATTTTAACGCTCGACATCGCAGGCATTTAGACTTTTTGCGAGATTGGGCGATCGCAGTTGCTTCTTGGGGTGGTACATCGTTCTATAACTTAGATTTGAGTAATATTGATTTTACTGGTTCTCAGTTAGCAAATAGCGACTTAAGAGCGCGTGAATTGTACCGGACTTGTTTCAAGGGAGTTACGGGTTTGGATAGAGCCAGACTTGATAATAGATATTTAGATTTGACTAATTATAAAGTACAAAAATTGCTGACGATCGCTAACGAAGCTTGTGAAGATACTAACTTTAGTAGAATTAATTTGCAAGGTGCATATTTACGAGATGTAGATATGAGGGATTTTACTTTAATAGAAACTAATTTAAATGGCGCAGATTTGCAAGGTGCTGATTTGCGTCGAAGTATTTTGCTACGCGCTCAAGTTACAGGAGCGAATTTTACTGGTGCTAATTTAACAGGAATTTGTATTGAAGATTGGAGTATTAATTCCCAGACGTGTTTTGCTGGGGTTGAATGTGAATATATCTATCGTAAATTAGATGATAAAGGAGAGTCTACAGATAAATATCCTGTTGGCCGCAACTTTGAAAAAGGAGAATTTGAAACTCTTTTTCAAAAAGTAGAAGAAGTAGTGGAATTAGTTTTTAAAGAAGGCATTAACTTGCAAGCTCTCAGCTTTGCTTTTCGTAAATTACAATTAGATGATGACGGTTTAGGATTAGAATTGAAAGGGGTCGAACAACGCGGCGACCTTTGGGTTGTTAAAGTAACATATAAAGAAGGAATTCCTCGGCGAGAGGTTGAACAAGGATTCAATCTAATTTACGAGGATATGAAAACTTTGTTGGCTGTCCAAGGTCAGCAATTTAATAGGCTTCTTGGCATTGCAGAAAATCAAGCAGAAGCTTTAAATAAAAGGCCTTTCGGTAATAGTTTTTTTATTGTTGGTAGCACAATTACAAACCTTGCAGGCTCAGGTGAAATCAATTATGACGAAGCTGCTAGTAAAATTCGCAGTTTCGTAGCTAATGGTAGCAATTTAGCTGAAGCTACGACTTTAGCTCAAAGCTTGTTAGAGCAATTTCAAAGTCAAAATGTTGCTATTTCTAAAAGTCAACAAGCTGAACTAATTCAACAGGTGATTCTCAATGAAGCTAAAAACGACCCATTTTTTAAACAGTTTCTTCTACAACAAGGACAGGAAATCGCTAATCTAATACCAGAGAGTGCGATCGCCACAGCTATTCAACAAGCATACTCCCAACTTAGAACAGCAAAAACCGAAACACCAGGAGAAATCTAAGCAGCAGCCTAAGAAGTATAAATAACCCTTAGTTATTTAATAAACTTTTATTATAATAGTATTACTATGTCTCAAAAATTACTTATTAATGATTTGCGAAAAAAGCTAATTAGTTTATATTTTTGATATTGGCGTAGCTACAAACAAATATTTTGTTTGTATAAAAGGATACTTTTAAATTATTTTTTAGTAGTTAATTTTATCATCCATCGTCAGCAAAATTTTATAAAATTCCTCCCTGAGATTCTCTGCTCCCCCCTTATCAGCGGCTACATACAGTCCTAAACTGAAGATGAGAGTTGAAAGGCAGCTGGGAGATATATTTGTGAAAAAAGTTTTATCAATCATCCTTGGTGGCGGTGCGGGTACTCGGCTTTACCCGCTAACCAAACTCCGCGCCAAACCAGCAGTACCAGTGGCGGGGAAATACCGCTTAATCGATATCCCTGTCAGTAACTGCATAAATTCCCAAATATTCAAAATCTACGTTCTGACACAATTTAACTCAGCTTCCCTGAATCGTCACATTGCCCGTACCTACAACTTTACTGGTTTCAACGAAGGGTTTGTGGAAGTGCTAGCCGCACAACAAACACCAGAAAACCCCAACTGGTTCCAAGGTACAGCCGATGCGGTGCGTCAGTATCTGTGGTTAATGGAAGAATGGGATGTAGACGAATATTTGATCCTCTCAGGCGATCACCTCTACCGTATGGATTATCGCCAGTTTATCCAGCGCCATAGAGAAACCGGGGCTGATATTACTCTCTCAGTCATCCCCATTGACGAGCGCCGCGCCTCAGATTTTGGCTTGATGAAAATTGACGATTCTGGTAGAGTCATCGATTTTAGCGAAAAACCGAAAGGCGAAGCGTTAACCCAAATGCAAGTTGATACAAGCGTACTGGGATTAACAAAAGAACAAGCACAGCAACAGCCTTACATCGCCTCGATGGGGATTTATGTCTTCAAAAAAGATGTTTTGTTCAAGTTGTTAAGAGAAGGTACAGAAAGGACTGATTTCGGCAAAGAAATTATTCCTGATGCCTCTAAGGATTACAACGTTCAAGCTTATTTATTTGATGACTACTGGGAAGATATTGGAACAATCGAGGCATTTTATCACGCAAATTTAACCCTGACTCGCCAACCCCAGCCACCTTTTAGTTTCTACGATGAAGAAGCACCAATTTATACCCGCGCTCGATATTTACCTCCGAGCAAACTATTAGATTGCCAAATCACAGAATCAATTATTGGCGAAGGTTGCATTTTGAAAAATTGTCGCATTCAACATTCAGTTTTAGGAGTGCGATCGCGTATTGAATCTGGCTGCATTATCGAAGAATCTTTGCTCATGGGTGCAGACTTTTACCAAGCTTCTGTGGAACGCCAATGTAGCTTAGTCAATGGTGACATTCCCGTAGGCATCGGTACTGACACAATCATTAGGGGTGCCATCATCGATAAAAATGCCCGCATCGGTCATGATGTGAAAATTATCAACAAAGATAACGTCCAAGAAGCTGACCGCGAAAATCAAGGTTTCTACATCCGCAGTGGAATTGTAGTTGTGCTAAAAAAT
Organism: Nostoc sp. ChiSLP01; assembly: GCA_034531195.2. GTDB lineage: Bacteria > Cyanobacteriota > Cyanobacteriia > Cyanobacteriales > Nostocaceae > Nostoc. The sequence continues at coordinate 7,177 of JAVRBO020000038.1, read as the reverse complement.
GCTGTAATTCCTGATGGAACCATCATTTAATAGTTAATAGTTAGGGGTTAGGAGTTAAGAGTTATGGACAGTGAGTTGGGAGTTATAAATAAAAGTTCTGAACACTCCTTGCTCCTCACTTCTCACTCCTCACTCCTCACTCTTAACTCCTCACTTTTGTTGCTGATTGGTCTTCCAGGTAGTGGTAAGTCAACTCTGGCAAAACAATTAGTGGCAGAATGCCCCCAGATGCAGCTGATTTCTACGGATGCCATCCGGGGGCAACTATTTGGTTGCGAAGCTATTCAAGGATCGTGGCTATTAATTTGGCGGGAAGTAGAACGGCAATTTCAACAAGCTATTTCCACTGGTAGGGCGGCAATTTTCGACGCCACCAACGCCCAACGAGGCAATCGCCGTCAGGTCATTTCTTTAGCCCGTAGCTTTGGCTTTACCCACATCACTGGAATTTGGGTAAATGTACCAGTTTGGCTGTGTTTGGCACGCAATAAAAAGCGATCGCGCCAAGTCCCAGAAGAAATTATTTTGCGAATGCACCGTCAACTCCGGGATGCTCCGCCAAGTCTAGAAGAAGGATTAGACAACTTGATTCGCTTTCTTTGAAATTCTGGGCATGGGGCAAGCAGGAGGTGTGGGAGGTGTGGGAGGTGTGGGAGGTGTGGGAGGTGTGGGAGGTGTGGGAGGGGTGGGAGGATGCGGAAGCATTAATTCTCTTTCCCCCCACACTCCCCACACTCCCCCATCTCCTCATCTCCCCCCTCTCTCCCCACACTCCCCACACTTCCTTGTCTCCCCATTTTTTCAAAGTACGGAAATCGCGATCGCCTAGCGAGCAAGAACCACACTTGATTTTGTATATTCTTTGTTAATTTAAAGTCAGATTCTTTTTGCTTGGCATTATACCTGGCAAACTAAATATCTCTTATCTTAAAAAACATAACGTAAATTTATATAGGAGGCTGGTAGAATGGCTGCAACCGACTTCAAAGACTATTACGCAATTTTGGGAGTTAGTAAGACTGCCAGTCAAGAGGAAATTAAACAAGCCTTTCGGAAACTAGCCCGCAAATATCATCCTGATGTGAATCCAGGCAACAAACAGGCAGAGGCACGCTTTAAAGAAATTAACGAAGCCTACGAAGTCGTCTCAGACCCAGATAAACGCAAAAAATACGACCAATTCGGTCAATATTGGAGACAAGCTGGTCAAGGTTTCCCGTCTGGTGGCGCTGGTGTCGATATGGGCGGTTTTGACTTCAGTCAATACGGCAATTTTGATGAGTTTATTAACGAGCTACTAGGACGCTTTGGTGGTGGTAGTCCTCGTGGTGGGCGACAAACCTATTCTTACCGCACTTCCACAGGTGCCCCTAGTGGTTTTGGTGGCTTTGGCGATTATGGGTTTCAAGATCCAGGCGCTGGTACTGCCCAAGACAGTGAAGCTGCTATAACTTTAACTTTTGGTGAAGCATTTCAGGGCGTGCAAAAGCGCTTTAGTTTAGGCAATGAAACAATTGATGTTCGCATCCCAGCTGGGGCTAAAACTGGTACTCGCCTACGCGTGCGGGGTAAAGGTCAAATTAACCCCATGACTCAACAGCGGGGGGATTTATACTTAAAAGTCGAACTTCAGCCGCACTCGTTCTTCCAAATGGAAGGGGATAATTTGGTTTGCGAAGTGGCAATTACGCCAGATGAAGCAACGCTGGGAGCATCTATTGATGTACCCACACCCGATGGTATGGTTAATGTCAAGCTACCAGCAGGTGTGCGTTCTGGTCAATCACTGCGGTTGCGTGGCAAAGGTTGGCCTCTCGCCAAGGGTGGACGCGGCGATCAGTTGGTGAAGGTGGCGATCGCCCCACCAAAAGACCTCAGCCAACAGGAGCGGGAGTATTATGAAAAAATCCGGGCTATACGAACCTACAATCCCCGCAGTCATTTGTCACAAGTAAAGCTGTGAGAAAAATTATCATATAATAAATGCCTATAGTGCTGATGCCGTGCCTATAGGCAATGCCTTCTAGCCTGGATTTTGCTGTCCCATTCTCGCCACTACAACAGACTTCAACTCTTGAATTGCCTCTGGAGTAGCCTCAGTAGCTTGCCATGCTGGACGGGCAATCAAGCGATCGCACCAAGCACTCACTTTCGGATAATCATTTAAGAAAATGCCTACTCTTGGCAACCATATAACTGTGGTTCCAGCCACAACTTCAGCAAAAGTTAAGTTGTTACTGCCAAAGTAAGGGCGATTATCGAGTAAGCTTTCAAAAAAATTTAGTACTGTGGAAATTTTCTGCTTTGCTTGCTCGATAATTGTTGGTTCGGCTTCAGGTAAGCCTAATATCTGAGGTAAAAATGTGGTGGTTGCTGGCAAAAGCTGATTCACAGTTATCAGTTGTACCATACGTGCAATCGCCAAATCCTTTGCATTTTTAGGCAGCATCGCAGGTGTCGGATACTTGGCTTCTAAATAATCCAAAATTGCCAAGGATTCTATTATCTTCAAGTCCTCATCTACCAAAACTGGAATCTGATGAAAAAGATTAATCGCTAAAAATTCTGGTTTCAACTGTTCCCCATCCAGTTTTATTTCTACTAATTCAAACTCAAGTCCTTTTTCTAGGAGAGTAATCCAAACGCGGCGCGAATTGGGAGAAATTGGCGAGTGATAAAGCCTCAGCATCAGAAAACCTCATGCTTTATAGTATTTTATTAAGAAGTCGGGGATCTGAAGCCCCTCGATTTTCACAAATCAAATAGGATTGCTATATAAAGTATGGTACTAGCTAGTTAGAGGAAAAACCAATGAGAAATTCAGCGATAAATCTGGAAATTCAGGAATATTTACAATTGCATTTGGTAAATATATTTGCTTAATTGCATAATTAAAATTACCTTGCAAATCTTGAAACGGCTGGGTGTAAACTTCTAAACAATTCGCTATTAAATTAAATATCCAATAATTAGCAATTTTCGATTCAGCGTAAAGGGTTAATTTTTCTTGTGTATCGTATTTAAGGGTACTATCAGATACTTCAGCTACTAATATAATATCTTCAACAGAAGGATGCTTTGATGAATAACGATCTGCACGATAACGCGCAATGACTACATCAGGCTCAGGTTCGCTATTTGGAGGTAATGAAATTGGTTCTTGCCCTCTAACTATAGCCTTATTGTAGAGTAAAACTACTAATTCATTGACTACAGAAGAAGTACAGCTACTGTGTGATGTTCCTTTAGCAGCCATTTGCATTAATTCTCCACGAATTAATTCAATTTTGTCGTTTTCTGTGAGGAAACCTAATTCAATCAAGCGGTGATATTCTTGAATATTGAATAGTTTTCGGGTGACGTTTGTTGAAGTAATCATTGGTTGGTAGAATCAGTATCAGATTTTGTTTTTAATTTTAAAAATAAAACAATTCAGGAGCCAGCGATCGCATTGATTCTGATTCCTGAATAGACCAATTCTGAATTCTTCTTTTTAAAACATCCTTTCAAAAAATCAAACTGGCAAATCAGCAGCAGTATTGATGTTTTTTAGGATTAAGTCAGGGCTAGTACGTTTAATTAAGCCAGTTAGAACTTTACCAGGGCCAATTTCTATTACTTGCTCAATGCCGTTGGCTGGTAATTGCAGAGAAATTTCTCGCCAACGTACCGAACCAGTCATTTGTTCGTTGAGCCGCCGCTTCAAAATTTCGGCATCAATAGACGGAATTGGTTCTATATTCGATAAAACTGGAATAACAGCTGGCTGAAATTCCACAGATTGCAAAATATCTTGAAATTCAGCCGCCGCCGCCGCAACTAAATGTGAATGAAATGCCCCAGAAACTTTTAAAGGAATAGCACGTTTGGCTTTTACTTGAGACATCACCGCTTGTACAGCCTCAGCTGTGCCTGATATCACCACTTGAGCCGGACTGTTGTCATTTGCCACTACTACATCAGGGGTTTCGGCAATGACTTTTTCCAACTGTCCCTTGTCAAAGTTCATTAGGGCTGCCATCATACCACCAGAGGCACTATCCATGAGTTCTGCACGACGCTTCACTAGATATAAACCAGCCGACCACTCAAAGACACCCGCAATATAAAGGGCAACATATTCTCCCAAACTGTGCCCAGCAACTAAATCTGGTTGATGCCCTCGCTCCCGAAGAAGGTCAGCAAGAATGCTTTCTACTACGTAAAGGCTCGGCTGAGTATATAGCGTCTGTGATAATTTTTCTTCTTGTGTTTGACAAATTTCGGTCACAGACCAGCCTAAAATTGCCTCAGCCTGGTCAAATTTGTCTTTAGCGGCAGGTATATCTAATAAATCCATTCCCATTCCCAGCGCTTGGGAACCTTGTCCGGGAAACACCCATGCAGTTTTAGTCATTGTCACTTGTACTGAGCGGAGTCGAAGTATTAGTCAGTGGTCATTAGACTTCTTGTAGAAGTCGGGAAAAGGGTAAGAGGGAAGGGGAAAGGGATAAGAAAAAACCCTTTGCCCCAAGAGTGCAAAAAGACTTTTGCAAGAGACTTCATGAGTGCAACTCACAAGGAACAATGAAAATGTCTTTTCCTCCTGCCTCCTGCCTCCTGCCTCCTGCCTTATTTTCAAGGCAGGTCTATTAGGGATTGAGCAAGCAGGAGGTGTCGGAGGTGTGGGAGGATGAGAAATAAATCTTTCCCCCCTCTCTCCCCACACTTCCCCATCTCCCCTAATCCCCAGTCCCCAGTCCCTATCTTCCCCATTCAAAAATTGCTGCACCCCATGTAAGACCGGCACCAAAGCCGGATGTAGCAACGATGTGATTGGGTTTAATTTTACCTTGGCGCACTGCTTCATCTAAAGCTAGAGGGATGGAAGCAGCGGAGGTATTGCCATAGTGGGCGAGATTACTAATAACTTTTTGTTCTGGGATATTGAGGCGTTGGGCAACGGCATCAATAATCCGCTGATTGGCCTGATGTAGGATTAGCCAATCGATGTGGTCAACGGTGAGGTTAGCTTGAAACAAGGCTTTGTCAATGATTTCTGGCACTTTTTGGACGGCGAAGCGGTAGACTTCTTTGCCGTTCATACTAATGGGTTGGTAAGCGCCTTTAGTGACATTTATACCAGGAAGTAGTTCTTGGGATGAGCCTGTATAGCTAAGGTTGAGGTGATGGTTTTGAGTACCATCACTTTTGAGGGCAAAACCTAGTAAGCGATCGCTTTTGGATGCCTGCAATACCACTGCCCCTGCACCATCACCGAATAGTACGCAAGTGCGTCGGTCTTGCCAATCTACCCAACGAGAGAGGATATCTGCTCCTATCAACAGTACATTTTGATAGACACCGGTTCTGATGTATTGGGCTGCTGTGATTAGTCCAAATACAAAGCCTGAGCAAGCTGCCGTCAAGTCAAAGGCCACTGCTTTGGTCGCTCCCAATTTAGCCTGGACTTGACAAGCACTACCAAACAAATCGTCAGGGGTAGAAGTCGCCAGCAAAATCAGATCTAGGTCTTCTGGTTTAATTCCCGCAGCTGCGATCGCCTGATTGCTGGCTGCTGTAGCGAGTACACTCAATGACTCCGATGGTAGTGCTATTCGCCGTTGACAAATTCCAGTTCTTGTGGTAATCCATTCGTCGGATGTTTCAACCAGTTCAGTCAATCTCTGGTTGTGTAGGGAAGTTGCTGGTACTGCTGAGCCACTTCCTGTAATTGATATACCTAAGTTATGCACACCTAATCTCCCCAGCTATCAGCTTTTTGTCACTTGTCCTTTGTTATTTGTCCTTCGTCATTTGTCCTTTGTTGTTTGTCTAATTTGACTTTGCCTTTTGCCATTATTCATTTCTTATTTGTTGCTTTTAACTAATGACGCATGACCAATACTTCTCTACGAGAGGCTGCGCCAACGGCTTTGCTCAGTACAAGTGACTAATGACTAATGACTAATGACTAATGACTAACCGCTCTCCCGCTCTAGGGTGTATTGGGACTGGATTCGTTGCAGTACCTGGTTGTCAACAGCTTCTTTTGCCATGCGAATTGCATTAAAAATTGAAGGTGCTTGGGAGCTACCATGACCGATCAAACAAACTCCTGCTACGCCTAAGAGCAAAGCGCCGCCGTGTTCTGCGTGATCCATGCGCTGCTTGATGCGCTTCAGGTTGGGTTTTAAGAGTGCTGAGCCGATTTGACCGTGTAATCCTTGGGGTAATTCTTCCCGTAAGATTTGCAGAATTACTTCTCCGACAGCTTCGGCAAATTTTAATAAGACATTGCCAACAAAGCCATCACAGACAATTACATCAAAACGACCGGAAAGCACGTCGCGCCCTTCGGCATTGCCAATAAAATTAATTTGGGAATTTTCCCGTAGCAGTTGGTGGGCGCGGACAGCTGCGTCATTGCCCTTGGAGTCTTCTTCACCGATATTCAACAAACCCACCTTAGGTTCATTTGTACCTAAGACATACCGACTGTAAGCCGACCCCATGACAGCAAACTGCTCTAAAAACTTCGGACGGCAATCTACATTTGCGCCGACATCAAGTACTAGCACTGGTTTACCAGCAACAATGGTTGGAAAAACAGTCCCAATGGCTGGACGGTCAACTCCTGGTAATCGTCCTAAGCGGAGCAAAGCGGATGCCATAGCTGCGCCAGAGTGACCTGCTGAAAATACCGCATCTGCCTGTTGCTGCTTGACCAAATCCATCGCCACATTGATAGAAGCGTTGCGTTTGCGTCTCACTGCGTTTAAAGGCTCTTCATCCATTGCGATCGCTTCCTGTGCGGTCACGATCTCCACCTGCCCTAAATTTGTTTTTGGAGGTAAGGCAGCTTCAATTTGTTGGGGATCGCCGACCAACAATATATCTACACCCAATTCTTCTCTTGCTCGCAATGCGCCAGCAACAATTTCACCGGGTGCGCGATCCCCTCCCATTGCGTCAATTGCGATCCGTACACGAGTCGATCCCATTGCTTAGAGCTTCTAGAAACCTTACAAATTTTACCAGATGGCTTTGCCCAAAAAGCTTAACTTTCGAGATAGCCAAATACTTTTGTTAATTTTGCAACATTTTTTTGTGGCTAGCCCAAGATAGCACGAAATTGGGGATTGGGGATTGGGAGGTGTGGGAGGTGTGGGAGGTGTGGGAGGTGTGGGAGGTGTGG
>JAVRBO020000037.1:0-116646 GCA_034531195.2 Nostoc sp. ChiSLP01 | reverse complement strand
ACTAACCAACTTAAGAGTGTCAACCACTTTTACAACTTTTTTTGGGAATTTTTTTTGCGATGGCTGAAAGTCCCCACAGTGTAGGGTTGTAAGCAACAATGGTTTTACAATGTGCTGACTAAGGAAGGATAGAGCGTGAATTTTCAGTCGGTAATAACTTTGTTGCATCAGTTCTGGGCCGATCGCGGTTGCTTGATCGCTCAGCCTTACGACATTGAGAAGGGGGCAGGCACTAAAAATCCCCAGACATTTTTAAGAGCATTGGGGCCGGAACCGTGGGCTGTTGCGTATGTAGAGCCGTGTCGCCGTCCAACTGATGGGCGCTACGGCGAAAACCCAAACCGCTTTCAACACTATTATCAGTACCAAGTCCTAATTAAGCCGTCACCAGATAATATCCAGGAAATCTATCTCGATTCTTTAAGGGCTTTAGGTATTCGTCCAGAAGAACATGATGTTCGGTTTGTGGAAGATAACTGGGAAGATGCGACGGTGGGGGCTTGGGGTACTGGTTGGGAAGTCTGGTTAGATGGGATGGAGATTACTCAATTTACCTACTTCCAGCAGTGTGGTGGAATCGATTGCCGTCCTGTATCTATTGAGATTACATATGGGTTAGAGCGTTTGACGATGTATCTCCAGCAGGTAGAAGCAATTACAAAAATTCATTGGACGGATAACATTACTTATGGAGACGTTTTTCTGCAAAATGAGATAGAGCAAAGTACCTATAATTTTGAAGCGTCTAATGCTGAGCTACTCCTGACACTGTTTAACTTGTATGAGCAAGAAGCCACGCAATTGACAGAACGAGGATTAGTTTTGCCAAGCTTGGATTATGTTATGAAGTGTTCGCACACATTCAATTTGCTGGATGCTAGAGGTGTAATTTCAGTGACGGAGAGAACTCGTTACATCGCTAGGATTCGTCATTTAGCGCGTAAGGTTGCTCATTTATATGTTGAGCAAAGAGAAAAGTTGGGTTTTCCGTTGTTGAAGAAGACAGCAGATCGGTAGTGTTGGCAGGGTGCAACGCTAGAAAAAGAAATGGAGAAAGATAAGGCTTTTCTACCTTATCTGCTCTCTGTTTGTAAGGTTTTTTAACTCTGACACTATGATGACTTTTGAACAACTACAAATCGGCGACTACTTTCGGATTCCTGGTATAAGCGTGGCGTGCGTTTACAGGAAGGCTAGCGATTCTTATTGCAGTATGAATGCGCTATTACAACCAATTCGTGTGGGAACACGAGTGATAGTGCTGACTTCCAAAGAAGTTTCTGATTATTTTGTGGCAAAGTACGATTACCTTAAAACCTTAAGATAATCAAGATTAAGCTTGCTGCTTTAAGCTAAAAATTAGACCTCTTGCTACAAAGTCGTAGAGGGGCACACAAAGAGTTTGAAACCAACGAGCCTGCTGAAGCGGGCTTTGTTTGTATAAACCCAATGAACTATACTTCACCACAAGCATGAAGATTTTTTTTACTGCTCTCCCAACTGTTCTTAGTACTAGTAGTTCTCCAAGACACAGCTAAAGATGATGCTGGAGGAACACGGAAATTGATGTGTTGCCATATTTTTGAGAATTTGTATAAGTCACTTATAAATTCTGTTTGCTAGCTGCTTTTATAAAAAATCTTATGATTCAAACTAGTGGTGTAATTATTTGTCTTGGCTACATTCTGGGTTTACTGTTTACAGCAGTTCCTTGGGGTGGCGTGTGGATTTTAATTGTCGGAATAGTGGGAGCGCTTTTTTTTAGAAGACGTTACATAATCTTACGTAAACTTGCCCAGAAACCAGAGAATGCTGGAGGCAAAGCCAAGACAGTCCTTAACAGTTGGCAAACTCCTCCTCATCCTCGAATATGGCTAGCTGCTGGGTTGGTGGGATTGTTAGCAACTCTCTATTTTCAATGGCGAGTACCACAACCAGGCACAAAAGATATCAGTCAGTTTGTTCCGCCTGGAAATAGCAGTAATCAAGAACAACTTGTGATTGTTCGTGGAGAAGTAGCGAGTAATCCACGCTTGACTCGCAGCCAGCGAGGACAATTTTGGTTGGAAGCGACTCAGCTAGATGAGGTCAAAAATGAAAAAGGCTCGGCTGGTGTACCAAAAGGAGTGACAGGCAAATTATATGTAACAGTACCGATTCTTCAAGCTACCGGTTTATACCCTGGTCAACAAATCCAGGTAACTGGGATTTTGTATAAACCAAAGGCAGCTTCCAATCCTGGTGGTTTTGACTTTCAAAAGTTTCTCAAGCAAGAGGGAACATTTGCTGGTTTGATTGGGCGACAAATTAATGTCTTGGAACAAGAACGTAAATGGGGCTGGTGGCAAATTCGGGAGCGAATTGTGCGATCGCAAGTTCGGAGTTTAGGTATTCCAGAAGGTTCTCTTGTCAGTGCAATGGTTTTAGGTAGCAAAGCTGTGGATTTACCCTACGATATCCGCGATTTATTCGTAAAAGCAGGGTTAGCTCATGCTTTAGCTGCTTCTGGATTTCAAACTTCGTTGATTTTGGGTGTGATATTACAGTTAACGAAGCGTACAAAAAAAGGAATGCAATTTACGCTTGGGTTTTTAGGTTTAATTATTTTTCTGAGTTTAACAGGTTTTCAACCTGCGGTTCTTAGAGCGGTAATTATGGGCTTTGCAGCATTAATTGGTCTGTTATTAAAAAGGAAAGTAAAACAGTTGGGTTCGCTGTTATTAGCAGCAACATTTTTATTACTATTTAATCCATTATGGATTTGGGATTTAGGTTTTCAATTGAGTTTTTTAGCAACACTGGGATTAGTTGTAACAGTAGCGGCAATTATTGAACGTCTGAATTGGTTACCACCTGCGATCGCTTCTTTAATTGCTGTTCCCTTAGCTGCGACTATTTGGACTTTACCTATCCAACTTTTTGTGTTTGGAGTTGTACCAACCTACAGTTTATTGCTGAATGTGCTTAGTATTCCATTAATTTCTATTCTTAGTATAGGCGGTATCATCAGTGCTATAGGAGCTTTAATTTGGACTGAGGCAGGAAGCTTTTTGGCTGGATTGTTGCATTACCCTACTGATTGGCTGATTAAACTAGTAGAATTTTTTAGCAATTTGCCAGGAAACTCTGTTGCTCTGGGTAGCATATCTACTTGGCAATTGTTGGCAATTTATGGACTAATTATCTTAGTTTGGCTAGTACGTTGGTGGCAGCGACGGTGGTGGTTTGCTAGTGTAATTGCAATTGGTTTGGTAATCGTCCCCCTTTGGCATTCTGCAAATACATTATTTAGGATAACGATATTAGAATCTGGTACGGAACCGATTATAGTTGTTCAAGATAAAGGTACGGTAACTCTAGTTAATAGTGGGGATGAAGGTACAGGACGCTTCACAATTTTACCGTTTCTACAACAGCAGGGTATCAATCAAATTAATTGGGCGATCGCTACTGATTTTCAAAGCAATGAAAGTAATGCTTGGTTTGAATTAGCCCAACGCTTACCAATCAAAAACTTTTATGAATATTCCCCAAAACCAGAAAATTCTATTGCTATTCAGGCAATTCAAGAGGAACTGCAAAAGCATCAAGGGTCTTACCAACCTTTAGCAGTTGGTCAAGCTGTGCAAGCTGGTTCTATAATGGCAAAATTAATCAATAATGAATTACCTATTCTACAATTGCAAATTTTAGATCGTAACTGGTTATTAGTAGGTAATATTAAGTCTCAAGAGGTACAACAATTAGTTAAAAATGGGAGTTTACCTCGTCCACAAGTGCTGTGGTGTGCCCCTCAGTCTTTGAAAAATTTGGTTATGGCTCTGCAACCAGAAGTAGCGATCGCTTCTGCTGCAAACTTGGATGAAAAAACTTTATCCGAACTGAATCAAAGTCAAACTAAAGTATTTTTTACTGGACGAGATGGCGCTATTCAATGGTCACCTAGTCGTGATTTTGAGGCATTTATTGAAGCGCCGGAAAACCAATCTTCTGTTTTATAAAAGGCAACGTATATAATAGTCTATTGCTATCAGAGAATTTAGTTAATAGAATAGCGATCGCTATTACTATTTCTTTACACTACAGTAATACTAAATACTATGACAATTTACTTTTATAGCACTCGCGAAGAATATGGCTGTTTCTCTAATTTCTCAGCCCACGGCTTTGAGTTAGATGGATTGTATTGGCCGACTAGCGAACACTACTTTCAAGCACAGAAATTCGTGGGTACACCTCATACAGAACAAATCCGCTTGGTTAAAATGCCTAAAGATGCAGCAAGAATGGGGCGTGAAAGAACCCGTCCTTTACGTCAAGACTGGGAACAAGTTAAAGACGATATTATGCGCCAAGCCGTGCTATGTAAGTTTCAAACTCATACAGATATTAGAGATATTTTACTTTCCACAGGCAATGAAGAAATTGTTGAAAACTCGCCCATCGATTTTTATTGGGGTTGCGGGGCTGACGGTAGTGGTAAAAATATGCTAGGAAAAATTTTGATGGAAGTCCGAGATATTCTCCGCCATATCCACAGCACGGATGCTGATAATAGTACAGTAAAATAGTCTTGTTGTTACGAATAATTGACTGAAAAACACTCTATTAAAATAGGAATTGAAAGAGAAGTTACTAAAAACTAAACACTCAAATTTATTGAATAAAACTTTTAGGTTGTAGATTATCTAACAAAAAAATTTTCATTTTTAAATTTGAAATACATGCTTGGCTAAACTTGGTATGTACTCTATTTTCCTAAACTAACTTGAGTCTGTTAGTTTAAGGTATTTAATTTTGATTGCTTATTACCTAAGTTAGTAATAAGTATAGTTATGCTTGTTGAGTGGTGAGAAGCCAAGCAGTGATCGCGCTTCATCGATTAACTCTCCCTGCTGCTATCGTCAATGAAGCTATTCAATGTCAGCCACATAAAACTGGCAATCTTTTCACTACAAGTATTTGGTATCCAGGCTGTGGTAAATCGGCTTCATGAAAGATAAATTCTGGTTTTGGGAACACTAGACTTAGCACCAGACTAAACAGGAAGGGGTTAATGTCTAAAGACGTATGGAATCATAAATCGAAAAATACAGTACCCCTGAAATTATCCATAACACACCTAAAATCAGTGAAGCGCAATACAATTACCCATGAATTTGACTCTGGTTCACAAGCACAAATACCACCACCACAAGAAAATGACGAACATTTATCCGAGGCATCTCAACTGTTACGGCAAGGTATTCAACAGCAGCAAGCTGGTGAATTAATTGCAGCGATGAAATCTTTGCAAGAATCTTTGGTACTGTTTCAGGCAGTTAAGGATTTACAAAAACAGGCGCAAGTACTTTCTTTTTTAGGATTGGTAAGTTACAGCGCAGGAGACTATAAAAATTCTATCTCCTACTCTCAACAGTGTATGTCTTTAAGTGAGCAGGCTTCAGATTTACCATTGCAGATGCAAGCACTTTCGCATTTAGGCAATGCGTACCGCCACCTCAACGACCACCACAAGGCAATTGAATTTCTAGAAAAGTGTTTAAAAATAACCCAGCAGTTACAAGACAAACGCAGTCAAGTAGCAGCACTAAATAATTTGGGATTGGTATATAAAGCTTTAGGCAACTTTACGCAAGCCATTGAGTATCAGCAGCAAAGCCTAGAAATTGTACGCGAACTCAAAGATAATTGGGGGGAGGAACAAGTACTCAAAAATTTGGGTAATGCTTGGTACGCTTTGGACAATTATCCGAAAGCGATCGCCTACTACGAGCAATGTGTAATACTAGCACGCTCCTTAAAAAATGTTCGCAGTGCTTCTCAGGTACTAAAAAACTTAGGTAATGCTTGTTATGCTTTGGGTGATTATACTAAAGCCATTAAGTATTATGAGGAACGCTTACAATTAGCTAGAGAAATCCAAGACAAGCGTAGCGAAGAACAATCTTTAGGTAGTTTAGGAGTTGCTTGTGAAGCCTTGGGAGATCATCACAAAGCAATTACATATTACGAAGAACGTTTACTTTTAGCTAGGACACTCAAAGATCGACGCAGTGAAGAACAAGCCCTTGCCAGTTTAAGAGTTGCTTGCTATGCCTTGGGCGATTATGCCAAAGCTATGCAATACCAACAAGGGACATCTGCAAATAGTTAATGCAGTAGGATTCAGGAGTCAGAATTCAGAATTAAAATAAGCTCTTAGTATAGCTTTGAAAGCTACATGGTGTACTTCACACTTCTTCAAATCTACTGTATCTTGTAGGATTAGATACTTATAAATGATTTGTCTAAAAGTTAATTAATAATTTCTGATACCATTTTGGATTTTAGATTTTAGATTGAGAATAGCTATGGTGAATTTGGTTTTACTTTATCCATCGATCGCAATCATTTTTCGATTTGGTCTAAATTTTACAAGATTATGAAGGCTGTTTTAGTCTTGAATTGTGAATTCTGCTCTATTTACTTGCTCTGAGTTGTCCACAAGCAGCATCAGCTTCTAAACCACGGGAGTAACGGACGCTAACAGCAATTTGTTGTTGCTTGAGGACATTGAGAAATGCTTGAATGCGATCGCGGTTGGGGCGTTTGTAATCTACTTCTTGGATGGGGTTGTAAGGAATCAAATTCACATGACTTTGAAATCCCCGCAGACGTTTCGATAGTTCTAATGCATGTTCTGGCAAATCATTGACACCAGCCAGGAGAATGTATTCAAAAGTCACACGGCGTCCAGTGATTTCCACATATTCCCGACACTCAGCCAGCAAATCTTCTAGAGGATAAGCGCGGGCGCTGGGGATCAGTTGTTCTCTGAGGGCTTGGTTGGGGGCATGGAGACTAACCGCAAGGGTGATTTGTAAATGGTGTTGCGCCAATTGACGGATGCGATCGCGAATACCGACTGTAGAAACAGTTAGCAATCGCGCTCCTATACCAACATCTTGATTGAGACATTTCAAGGCTGCTAGTACGTTTTCTGTGTTTAACAACGGTTCGCCCATACCCATGAATACCACATTGCTAACTCGTTGTTGAAAATCTTCTTGTACAGTCAACACCTGATCCACAATTTCATGCCGTGCTAAGTTACGTTTGTAGCCCCCTTTCCCAGTAGCGCAGAAATCACACGCCATCGGACAACCAACTTGAGTAGAAACGCAAACCGTCAAGCGATTGTCTGAGGGTATACCGACAGTTTCAATAATTTGTCCGTCTGCTAATCGCAAAAGATATTTCACCGTGCCATCGGGTGCCACGGAGCGGTAGTGTAAACTTGAGCGTCCAATGGGAATTTCTGCGACTTCTTTGCGCCATTGCTTGGAAAACACAGAAATATCCAAGAGCGATCGCACCCCCTTGTGATATATCCATTCATGTAGCTGCTTTCCTCTATAAGCAGGCTGTCCCTGTTCTTGCACCCAAGCACTTAACTCGGCGACGCTTGCGCCAAGTAGGGGACGAAGTAATGCTGATTTGACTGGGTTGTGTGAGTCAACCTGAGATACAAGAGGTGTAGCAGACATAAAAAATCACGAGTTGATGCTGGATCTCTATCCTACACCTGCTGAATCGAGTTCGTCTTAATCAAAGAACGCAAAGAATTAACCAAAAGTGCTGCCGTTCCAGCCCCACATTGCACCTTTGGCATCTGCAAATTCTATATAAATTCGATTTTTAGCCACACCCAAAGTTTGGTTAATCTGCTGGCAAAAATCTTCACTCATTGCTTTAGTTTGGTCTGGCTTCATCGTACCAATGCTCTTAATTTCAATGTAACAAACCGGCTCTGTATTACCTGCAAAAGTCATAGGAATTCCTGGTTCAAAAGCCGTCATCACATAGGATTCTGGTTTTCCCAAATGCTTTGCTAACTTGGCTGATAAGCTCAGAAGCATTGACTCAATTTCAGTCTTTTGAGGAGCAGATGCAGAAGTTTGGACTTTAATTAATGGCATATAACACTCCTATTTGATTTGTGAACTTCCTCATAGACGTAGGCAAAAGGCAATAGCGAAAGATTAGTTAACTCTTGCTTCTTGCCTTTTGCCTCTTGCCTATTATCTATTAATGAGACGAACGAAATAAATGACTATGTTCGGGATGATATAAACGCGATCGCCCTGTGGTTGGTGAAAGTGCAGGGCTGATTATATAAAGTGTGGTGCGAATTAAATTTTCTTGATGAGTACAGTTTGCCATTTGATTGAGAGGGACAACCTTAATTTTTTCATCCGGCCAGCCCACGCGAAAGCAGATTGCTACCGGGGTTTCGGCTGGGTAATGTTCGAGTAGTTTGACTTGGGCATTTTCCACATGACGCGCACTCAAATATAAGCAGAGGCTAGCCTGATGTGCTGCTAAAGAAGCTAATTCTTCCGGGGCGGGGACTTCTGTACGTCCGCTGATGCGTGTCAAAATGATGGTTTGGACTAAACCAGGTACAGTCAGTTCTGTTTTGAGTTTTGCAGCAGCAGCTTGAAAAGCGCTGATACCGGGTATGACTTCAAAAGGAATATTTGCCTGTGCTAGGAGTTGCATTTGCTCGTGAATAGCGCTGTAGAGACTGGGATCGCCCGAATGGAGACGGACTAGAGATTTGTGTTGCGATCGCACTTTTTCTACCATAATCGCCACAATCTCTTCCAAAGTTTGATTTGCAGTTCTCAGGATCTCGGCATCTTGGCGGCAAACTTCTAAAATCTGTTCTGGAACTAAAGAATCAGCAAATAAAATTACATCAGCAACAGCCAATAATTTCTGCGCCTTCACCGTTAATAGATCGGGATCTCCAGGGCCTGCTCCCACAATGTACACAGAAGGTTCCACAGCATATAGTGTTTTATTATTACTCAAATTTTCTGTATATTTACTTGGAAAAGCACACACAGCAAACCCTCAAAAAAATTTTTTTGTTATTTTCTCAGTATCTTTCCGGATTTACCCTCTTTGCCTAGTAGAGAGTAATGGTAGATGCACCCTGGTTAAGCCCTAGAGAAAACTCTGGGGCATTTTTTATTTTTGGGCATAGGGCATTGAGTTAGGAAAACTCTTCCCAAATCCCCAGTCCCCAGTCCCTCATTGCCTCATCTCTCCATTTCCCTTAGGACTAGGAATTACATCAGGCAAAGGGCGTTTGAGTAAGTAAAGCCAAGCTAATCCAAATAATCCCAATAAAATTCCCAAACAACTTACTACTTGTGCCATCCGCAGAGGCCCAAGCATCAAGCTATCAGTCCGAAATCCCTCAATCCAGAGGCGTCCTAAACTGTAGGCTGGCCAGTAGACTAGAAAAAGCGTGCCTACTTTCAAGCGTGGCTTGCCGGATAAAGACCGGAAAAACAATGTTATTAGCAGCGCAAACACCATTAAATCCCACAGAGATTCGTAGAGAAAGGTGGGATGAAAGTAATCAAAATTAACATACTCTAGGGAACGACGTTCTGGCGGAATATATAGCTTCCAAGGTAAATCAGTAGGATCGCCGAAAGCTTCCGAGTTGAAAAAATTGCCCCAACGTCCGATCGCTTGCCCTAAAATCAGCGAAGGCGCTACTAAATCTGCTAGCTGCCAGAAAGAAACCTGCTTGAGTTTGGCAAAAATTAATGCTGCCAAAACCCCACCAATAATTGCGCCGTGAATAGCAATACCTCCTTCCCAGATAGCAAAGATTTTTTCTGGAGTTGGGGCATATTTTGGCCATTCAAAGAAAACGTAATATAGCCGTGCGCCCGGAATTGCACCAATTAACAACCAAAAGAATAAATCACTCAGCAACTCCGGATTAACATGACGGCGCTTTGCCAAATATTGGGAAAGCATGACGCCAATTAACACTGCTGTGGCTATCAATAAGCCATACCAGCGGATAGTCAATGGCCCTATTCTCACCAGAATCGGTCCTGGAGAACTAAATTGAAACGCCAAGGGCAAGGTGGAAAAATCCAGTGCCATGCAAAATTACCTAGAATTCGTTAACTAACCGCGCACTTTGTTAATAAGTACGGAGTTTCTTAGGTCTGGAATACCAGACTAACCTTGAATCCTCTACAACATTATTGTGAAGACACAGGAAGAAATCCAGTATCCATATTTAGGAGTCTAATTCCTAACGGCTAGTTGAGCATAACTTGTGCCACCAGAACAATTGGCTTTAGCATTATTGCTGAGAATGCAAGATGATACATTTAAGTAAGTTACGCAATACAGTTTCAATATAATCACCTAAATTAAGTTTGATATATCATTGTGATTGCGATTTATCCTGGCAGCTTTGACCCCATCACCTTAGGACATCTTGACCTCATCCAGCGGGGCAGTCGGCTGTTTGAGCGCGTAATTGTTGCTGTACTGCGGAACCCCAATAAAATGCCACTTTTTAGTGTTCAGCAACGGCTAGATCAGATCCGTCTTTCTACACAACATTTACCTAATGTAGAAGTAGACAGCTTTGACGGTCTGACCGTCAATTATGCTCAAATGCGACATGCACAAGTTTTGCTACGAGGCTTACGGGCTGTGTCAGATTTTGAAGTGGAACTGCAAATGGCTCACACAAATAAAACTCTTTCTACCCAAATAGAAACAGTTTTTCTGGCAACCTCAAATGAGTATAGTTTTTTAAGTAGTAGTGTGGTAAAAGAGATTGCAAGGTTTGGTGGCTCTATCGATCATCTCGTTCCCCCACACATTGCCCTAGATATATACCAATGCTACAATCACAACTCCCTAATGTTGAACCCAATCTCAACGGAAGCAACCCCCCCCCTCAAGAGTATGTCGGCGGAGAGGGAAGCATAGATATTCAGGAGGAACTCAACCGCCTAGAGGAAATGGTTCTCTCTAGTCTCCGGATTCCCCTGACGGGACGCACACTCATCGATGAAGAAAAGCTGCTAGATCAGCTTGACTACATTAGGCTTGCTTTGCCAGCGCTTTTTCAGGAAGCAGCAGTAATTCTGGAACAAAAGGAGGAAATCCTCCTGGAAGCAGAAGAATATGGGCAGCAAATAGTTGAAGCCGCTCAAGCAAAAAAATCGCAAATTTTAGCTGAAAGCGATATTATTCAACAGGCAAAACAAGAAGCCGAACAAATTCGGCGGCAAGCGCAACAAGAGTGCGATGCAATCATGCAGGAAACCCTGGCTGAGATTGAGCGCAAGCGGTATACTTGTCAGCAAGAGTTAGAGCAAATGCGACAAACAGCGATCGCTCACGCTCAAGAAATTGAAGACGGCGCTGATGCATACGCCGATGGTGTCCTAGAAAATATTGAGCAGGATCTCAAAGAAATGTTGCGAATTATCACCAACGGACGACAACAACTCCAAGTTGATAACCTGACGCAGCGCCATTCACCTCCTGGTAATAAGAGATAGAGGTTCTGAGAAAATGGGCAAGAATTGTCAGTTGGGTTTTGCTGGCGCTTAACCCAACAATTCTTATCAAAAAAATCTTTAGAATTATCTACTCTCTAATACAATAAAGGCTAAATCAACTTAATATCTAAAATAGACCAATAGTTGACAAAATAATATTTATTCTAAATTTTAACCTTTCAATTTTGCTTTATTTAATTAGTAATTAGATTTAATATTTTGACTTTGAATTAAGTTAGGATTATTAATAAATGCTCACTTTGGCTTAAGTTAACTTTGGATTAAATCTAGCTGGTTTAATAGGAATTATTTATTTTCTTTTGGCAATTGTCTACTTTATTTTAAAATTGTCTTGGCTAGCCCAGCGTTTTACTAGGCTTATACCATTTCACCAAATTATTGATACAAATCATTCTTCTTGCTTCCCCTGCCTCCCCTGCCTCGCCTGCTTCCCCTGCTTGCCTAAATGTATAAATTTTAAGGTGAAATGGTATTGGAGGTTGGGCTTTAGGTCTTTACATTATCCAAGCGATATTTACGCCAATTGTCTTGTTATTATGCCGAGGAATATTATTTTTATCAAGGTTGGCGTTTAGATCCACTTATTCAATTTGAACAATTTTTATTATCGCTATTAACTATTTACTTGACTATCAAAGATATTGTAATTAATGCAGTATACAGATAATCCACGTTGATAGTTGACGGTTAAATCCTAAGAATATGTGTGACAAGCCTAATTTTAGGCTAGACCAATGGGGGCGCTATGACGTGGCGATCGAAGAGATTGGGGACACAAGGGCAAAGGAGAGAATCATAAGTTCTCACCCAACACTCAACAGCCCTAATGCCCCATTTTTAGTTATTTTTGAGATGAGGAAGATGAACCACTACTTTCTCTGGGGTAGGGAGAATCAACAAAACCTAATTCAAACAACTGTTTATAGGCTTTCTTACCTAAATCCCGTGTTGGGTTTTGACTTTTAATTATTTGAATCAACAATGGTACTGCTAATTCTGGCTGATTTTGTGCGCGATGTACCAATGCTAGTTGAAAAGTGGCTTCATCGCGTTTTTGGGCTGTTAATAAAGCCTTTTGACGTTGAGAATCGGAAACTCTATTGTCAATTCCTGAAAAACTAGAGTTTAAGTCTTGATAAAAATTAGATAGTTGATTAAAAACCTGACGTGCTTCTTGGAGTTTTTTTGCAGCTAAAGTGTAGTTTTGAGCAGAAACGGCTTGTTCTGCATCTTTCATTAAGCGATCGCCACCTTCAATGCTCAAAAGGCTATTATTTTGAGTTACCGGACGGAGGTTATTAGGAGCGTTGGGATCGATGGGTTGTGGTTGGCTAGTAGTGCCTGGTAACTGTGATACCTGAGCATTCACAGGTGATAGCAAGCTGAGGACTGCTAAGACTGATAAAAAACCACGGTGCATCAAAGTAACAGCGGCAGCAGTGTTCATGGGGTCAATTAGTGCAACAACTATATAGAAAAGTTATGGATACTTGGGGTATCTTAACTCTGTTTTGGTCTTAGGCAAACCAAAGCTACATAACTAAGTTTCTCAGATTTAGACTAAAAATTCTTTGAATATAGTTCCCATTACCCCTGTATAATCTTCATCATTGACTAATTTTGTATTTTGTCGTCAATAATTAGTTATTTGCTCAAAAACTGCCAATTTGGCTGAATCTTCCGTCAATGGAGGCTAATCTATACATATACCTCCTCAAAAGGTTGCAAAATAGTACTGATTTTTGTGATTGATGCACGCTAAATGTAGCAGTTACTAATTAGCACCAAGTCTTAAAACGGCTAATTGTTCAGTTATGGCATTTTTTCGGCGATCGGCTCTCTTGAGACCCCTGACAGGCTCAAGAATTGGTAATTTCTGCAAATGTATGATTGGTAATTTCTGTTTCTTGATGGCTTAATTGTTGGAGTGCCTTTGCTAAATCGCTTGTGAGATTTTTAGCATCTTGTTTTATGGAGCCACGTATGTAATCCTTAACTCTCATTGGACAGCCAATGTGAATGGTCACATCTGTACCCCAATTAGGGTATGGTTGACTGTAATTGATGCCTACAGGTATAATTTTCACTCCCAGTGCGGAATCACAAGATTCAGCACTCAAAGCCAGACGTGCAATTCCCGGCTTCAAAGGGGCTTGACCATGACGGTAAATGTTACCTTCTGGAAAAATCACCAGGGCTTTTCGCTGTTTGAGCAGCTCAACTCCATGCCGTAGGCTACGAATTGACGGCTGTCGAGTATTTACGGGAAAACCCCCCAAACGTCGCACAAACCAGCCTTGCAACCCTTGGCATTCATCAATAGTGACCATGAACCGCAGGTCTTTCGCTGTCATACAATCAGCAACGGCGTAGGGTATTAGCAATCCATCCCAACGTGCCCTATGGGTAGGAGCGAAGATAACAGGCCCAGTTGTAGGGATATTTTTTTGTCCGGTTATTCTAATTTGCCCAAAGAATAATGGTAATAGGCAGTGACGACCGATTAGATGGGCTAAAGGGCTTAACCAAGGAGAAACCCTTGAGGTAGTATCATCTACTTGAGTATTTGCTGGTGTGTGCTGGCAAGTATCGAATAAAGAGTAAAATTCCATCATGATGGAGACAGCTGATTGACGGATAAAATTTAACGAAAAGCCTGATTAGTTACACCGTAGATTCTCTCGCATGACTTGTGTCGTGCTGGATGGACAGTTTTACCTCTGTCTGTTACTTCCTCTTAGGTCGCTTAGTCACAAACCAACACTGTAATTGTTGGCGACAAGCTGATTCTAGAATGCCTCCGATTACCTGCAAGCGGTGATTAGAAGCACCACTATCGGGTATGTTAATAACTGTACGTATTGCGCCAGTTTTTGTATCGTCCACCCCATATACAAGTAGCCCTAGACGCGCTTGGACGATCGCACCCGCACACATTGGACAAGGTTCCAAAGTTACGTACAGGGTACAGTCATTCAGATGCCAATTTTGTAAAGTTGTGGCGGCTTTCTTGAGAGCAAGAATTTCCGCATGAGCCGTGGGGTCTTTGTCGCGTTCTTTTCTGTTCTCTCCCTCTGCAAGTAAGTTTCCAGTTGAATCGATGATAACAGCACCTACGGGTACTTCACCTGCGTCACCTGCTGCTTTTGCTAATTCTAGGGCACGACTCATCCATTGTTGATGTATAACATAATCGCCATATTTATTTAGCATCCTCTAAGTAGTATAAAAATTTCATCAAATTTTTACAATTTAATAAATTTGGGCATAGGGAGGCTCTTGAGGTAGGGGAAAAGGTTAAAGGTTAAAGGGAAAAGGAATAAATTCAATCTTTCCCCTTTTGCCCTTACCCCTTTCCCTTTGCCCATTCCCTGTTAGCCCAATTACTATTGAGCTAACAAAGGATCGAGTTGGCTTTGTGTATCTAGCTGATAAAGATCGTCGCAACCACCAATGTGTTGGTTATTGATAAAAATTTGTGGTACGGTGCGGCGTCCGTTAGCGCGTTCTGCCATTTTTGCTCTAGCTGCTTCGTCGCCGTCGATTTTATACTCAGTAAAGTTTGCACCTTTCCACCACAGCAGCATCTTGGCGCGAATGCAGTAAGGACAAGTTTGCCATGTGTAAATTTCGACGTTGGCTTTAACTCGTTCTGGATGGCGATTCAAAAGGGGATTCAGAAAGTCCAGCATATTTTTAAAGCAAGGTTTTAACTATGTTTCTCTAGCCTAGATCGTTCCTGACATTATTTACCGCATCGGTATTGGAACCCACTTTTGAAAACTTTCTAAATGACTCCAGTAAGCCAAATATCCTGTAAATGCCCAAATTAAAGCGGCTATTATTAATACGGCAACACCAATTAGCCGCCAAGTTCGGTTGGTTTTCCAATAGAGAGTAGGCGCGGCAAATATACCACCTAATCCTGTTAAGATAAAACCGATTCCTGAGAGTAACGGTTGTTTTGTCATATTTAAGTTGATAATTCGGATACCAATGACGATCGCTACTAAACCAGCAAAAAAACCGTAAACTGCGATCGTGAATAAATCCCAACCTACAGACAGAGCAATTGCCGCGGCAACGAACAAAATGCCAAATAAAACACTTGTTTCACCAAAAGCAATGTTAAAGCTACCAGGAACCGGCCAGGTGAAATTCATGTGTAAACCAGTTGTTAAGGCGATCGCACCTACGATTCCAAAACCGGGAATCCACTGTTTTTGATGTGAGTTATCTAACCCACGGTATACATAGTCAGCTAATATAAATAAGCCAGCTACCATGTTGATTAACATGAGCGTGATGTAGTCGATAAACACGATTCACCTCTTAATGCTTTTCTGGGTTGATATGAATTATCCCAAGTTAAACGGTTATCTAGATATCTAAAACCACAGATAAAGACAGATTAACATTTACCTCAAATATGTGAGGTATTAATCCTCACAAGTACAAGAGTAAAATAAAGATCAGGATGTCTAAAGCTTATTGACACTATTGTCAATAAATCGGAAATTGAGACTTCGTTAACATTTGTAATGGAAATTTGGTAACCGCCCTTTGGTAGACTTAAAGACTGAAATAGCCAGATAAAGTAACGCAAATTCAAGCAGTTGAGAGGGCAGACTCTGTGGAAAATACACTTGGGTTAGAGATTATTGAGGTAGTAGAGCAAGCAGCGATCGCATCCGCCAAGTGGATGGGCAAAGGTGAAAAGAACACTGCTGACCAGGTGGCTGTTGAAGCGATGCGGGAACGGATGAATAAAATCTACATGCGGGGTCGCATCGTTATCGGGGAAGGCGAACGCGATGACGCTCCTATGCTTTACATCGGAGAAGAAGTAGGTATTTGTACTCAACCAGATGCCAAAGATTACTGTAACCCTGATGAACTTATTGAAATTGACATCGCTGTTGACCCCTGTGAAGGTACGAACTTGGTAGCATACGGACAACCTGGTTCAATGGCTGTATTGGCAATTTCTGAAAAGGGTGGATTATTTGCTGCTCCTGACTTTTACATGAAGAAATTAGCAGCACCCCCAGCAGCTAAGGGAAAGGTAGACATCAACAAGTCAGCAACAGAAAACCTCAAGATTCTCGCTGAGTGTTTAGAGCGCTCTATTGAAGAACTTGTAATCGTGGTTATGAAGCGCGATCGCCACAATGATTTAATTAAAGAAATCCGCGAGGCTGGAGCGAGAGTGCAACTGATTTCTGATGGTGATGTGGGTGCAGCAATATCCTGCGGTTTTGCTGGAACCAATATCCACGGACTGATGGGTATCGGTGCGGCTCCTGAAGGTGTAATTTCCGCGGCTGCAATGCGGGCTCTGGGTGGACACTTCCAAGGCCAACTGATCTACGATCCAGAAATAGTGAAAACAGGTCTGATTGGAGAAAGCAAACAAGCCAACCTCGAACGCTTGAATTCAATGGGTATCAATGACCCGGATAAGGTCTATGATGCTCACGAACTCGCATCTGGTGAAACTGTTCTGTTTGCTGCTAGCGGAATTACCAGTGGTAATCTCATGCAAGGTGTACGTTTCTTCAAGGGTGGAGCAAGAACTCAAAGCTTAGTAATTTCTAACCAGTCGAAAACTGCTCGATTTGTTGATACAATCCACATGTTTGGCGAACCGAAGACTCTCCAACTGTACTAATTATTGGGGAATGGGGAATAGTAATACTAAGGGCGAAGCATGGAAACTGAAACATATTCACACAAATGCTTCAACCATAAAGTAGTTAGTAGTTAGTAGTTAGCGATCGATATTTTGTTTGTTGCTTGGAAAAACTTCCAAGCAATAACCTCAATTCCCCATTCCCTATTCTCAATGCCTTATTGCCAACTACCAATTAGTAATTACGATTTAGCAAATGAATATAGCAGTAGTGGGGTTAAGCCATAAAACAGCCCCAGTAGAAGTCCGGGAAAAATTGAGCATTCCAGAACCACAAATTGAAAGTGCGATCGCTCATCTTACCAGTTTTCCCCATATTGACGAAGTTGCAATTCTTAGCACTTGTAACCGCCTAGAAATCTACATTGTTACCAGCGAAACAGACCAAGGTATCCGAGAAGTAACTCAATTTCTTGCAGAACACAGCAAATTGCCTGTAAATTCTCTGCGACAACACTTGTTTATGTTGTTGCATGATGATGCAGTCATGCATGTGATGAGGGTAGCAGGCGGTTTAGATAGCCTGGTACTCGGAGAAGGTCAAATTCTGGCTCAAGTGAAGACTACTCACAAATTGGGACAGCAATATAACGGTATAAAAACCATTTTGAATCGATTATTTAAACAAGCGCTAACAGCTGGCAAGCGAGTTCGCACTGAAACTAGTATTGGTACAGGCGCTGTCTCCATCAGTTCAGCAGCTGTAGAATTAGCACAAATGAAAGTAGCAAATTTAGCTGCTTGCCGAGTGACAATTTTAGGTGCTGGTAAAATGTCGCGGTTGCTGGTACAACACCTGCTTTCTAAAGGTGCTGTGGAAATCAGCATTGTTAATCGTTCTCGCGAACGCGCTCAAGAATTAACAAAGCAGTTCCCCGAACAACCTATTAAAATTCACACGCTATCGGAAATGATGACAGTAATTGCCGATAGTGATTTGGTATTTACAAGCACTTCTGCCACAGAGCCAATACTTGACCGTGCCAAATTGGAAATGGTTTTGGAAACTCAGCGTTCTTTGATGTTATTTGATATTTCTGTGCCGCGCAACGTTCATGCAGACGTAAATGAATTGGCTAATGTGCAGGCGTTTAACGTGGATGATTTGAAGGCTGTAGTAGCACAAAACTACGAAAGTCGTCGGAGAATTGCACAGGAAGCAGAGCGACTTTTAGAAGAAGAAGTGGAAGCTTTTGATGTTTGGTGGCGTAGTTTAGAAACTGTAACTACTATTAGCTGTCTGCGAAATAAAGTCGAAACCATTCGGGAACAAGAATTAGAAAAAGCTTTGTCTAGATTAGGTTCGGAATTCGCAGAAAAACATCAAGAGGTCATCGAAGCTTTAACACGAGGTATTGTGAATAAGATTTTACACGATCCGATGGTGCAACTGCGATCGCAGCAAGATGTGGAAGCTAGACGGCGTTGTATGCAAACTCTACAAATGCTGTTTAACTTAGACGCAGGCGAGCAATTTAGTTAAAGCGAAGAACAACAACCGCAACTTTTCCTTCTTCTTTTCTTTTCACCTCTTGCAAAAATGCTTTTGCAAGAGGTCTATTCATTATTTCTAATATCTTCAACTATTGCTTTTCAATCTTGTGGATGGTAAAGAAATTTACTTATAACTTTAATTCTTCTACCGTTTTGAAATAAATAAAGACTATCATTTTCTATCAATAAATCTTTATAACTGTCAAAGTGATATTTTACAAAACTCATACCTGCCAGATTCTTTTCAAGACTCTCTGTTCTATAAACAAAACATACTGCATTTTGTAGCACTAAAACATTCCATAATATTTGTACAATAGCTCATAAAAATAATAATCCTTTAGCTGTTATTAATGATTATTCGATCGTAAATAGACCCTCGGTGTAGGGGCACAGCAGTGCTGTGCCCTACGACAAATGTGGTTTTTTAATCATTCATATTTGGTATTTCTTGTCAATGCGTAAGTCCTTGTTACTTGGAAATCTTACCCGTCCAGTACGCTGAGCGATAGCTCCACTAAGCAAGAGTTAATCGTGTGTAGGTAGGAACTAGAGAATAGGGAAGTCTTTTCCAGACATACAAAGTTTTTTCAAAAATAAAATAGGAATTCCGCAGCATTGATGGAAAGTTTGCTTAAAAGGACTGACTTTACCATATTATTGTTAATTCCACATAATTTTTGGGAATTATATATCTCATCAGTCAAAGATTATTGGTAAAAAGTTCAGGAGCGAGCGTAGAGCAAATTTGTCTTTAAAACAGACACTAGATTGCTTTGCTACATTTGAAAAATTTCTCAAAAATCAATTAACAGGAAAAACAGGTATGAGAGTAGAAAGAAATAATAGTTTGGATACATTAAAAGCATTAAGTATTGCTTTTGTTTTTATCTGGCATTTACGACCATTTCAATTTATTATTGATGATTCCACACAAATTTCTGTGTTAATGATTGCTAAAATTATCAAAGATTTGGAAGTGCAATTGTTTTTAACAGCGGTTCCAATTTTTTATATTGTTTCTCTATACTTATTTTTTCAGAAGTCTAGCGATATAAAATATTTCCGAAAAAGACTGACTAAGTTAATTAAAATTTATTTATTTTGGATGATTGTTCAGAATATATTTTTTGTTATTTCCACAAGAGAATTTCCTAATTTTTCGTGGCAAATGATTATAGGTTTAGAGCCAATCTTACCATTTGTAGGTGATTCAGTTTTCTATTTTCTATTTAATTTAATTTGTTTGATAACTTTTGCCTTTTTATATCAATTTATTAAATCAGATTATTTAAGAAAAATTTTATCTTTTACAATAGTTATATTTTGTCTATTTTATTTTGAAACTTGTTATTTACTAAATATTACCATTCCTTACCATTGGCTGATTAATTTTGTTATTTATGTGCCTATAGCTTTCTATTTAGCTAATTTTCCTAATAAGATATTAAGCTTTAAATTTTATTATTTAATTGCATATATATTGTTTTCCTTCCATGATATATATTTGCGTAATTATGGCTATCACCCAAATATTTATGGAAGAGTTGCCATTATTTGTGGAGCCGTGACTATTTTCTGTTATGTTCGCGATCGAAAAAACATCAAAGAGAATTTAATAATACAGCAACTATCTAAATATTCTCTTGGTTTATTTTCATTGCATAAATACTGGCAATACTTATTTTTTTTGTTAATTAATCATTATAAAATTGACATAAATCCAGGACTATTTGGAACTTCTTTAAGTACAATCTTTATAATTGAAGGATTTTTCGTTGTATTTTTTACTTTTGTAAGTGTTTATTTGTTAAAGTTAACTTGGTTCAAAGAATTTGTTAGTTAATAAGTAGGCATTAATAAGATAGGGCTTGGATGAAAGCTTGTAATTAGATAATCGTAGCAAATACATTATGTAATTTAACCACAATTATCTGTAGGGATGCACAGTTGTGCTACCCTACTCAATCTCTGTACAAATGGTCAAAGCCTTGAGTTGAAATTGTGACAATTGAGGTATTTGTTGCTTTTTGAGCTTATTTGACAAGCTTGTTAGTTTTTGAACTGACTCTAGCAATGCTAGTCATAAAGCCAAGTGTTTTCTGCAAAATCATCATTTGTTGCTGTTTGTTGTTCTGCTAGTTTTTCAGATGAACGATGTGATTTTCTATAAGTTAGTGGATTGTAGGTATCTTTTACTGGTCTGATAGCACTAGTTTGTTTGGGAGCAACTTGAGATTTAGTTTCTGCTGCTTGTTTCAAAGCATTAATTTCTTCTATGAGTTTGGAATTTGCTTCTGCAAGTTGTAGTGCCGTTTTTTTGGTTTCGTCAAGTTCTTGTGTTAGGTGTTCTGCTAAAATTTTTTGTTCAGAGACTAATGTTTTTTGTTGCGATAGTTTTGATTTCAAATCAACAATTTCCCGTTCTAAAGCAGCTTGTTTTTGATTGCTTGTTTCTAGATTACTTGTCAACTCTTTGACAATTGCTTCTAAATCAGCTTTCGTAGGATTTGTGCGTCTAGTAGTAGTTGGTTCTGGGGTTAGTGGTGAAGATTCTTCATCAGTTGTAGCCTGCTCTTGGGCAATTTCTTGTGCGGAAACTTCGATCGCAGATTCATCTTCTGGGGATGTAAATTTTTGTGCCTCTTGTTGTAGTAAATCCGATAGACTTTGTTTCTTAGCCATTATTTCCTCCAATCACGCTGTAGTTCATCAGCTGCGCGGCGATAATCTATCTCCGCTTCCCGTGCATTTCCTCCGCGCCATTGAGTAATTGCGACACCTTCAAGCGCGGCTCTTTCGTGAGCTTTGTAGGCGCGGATGAGGGTATCAAAAGCAGGAATACCTAGTCGAGTCAGAGTTTTTTTTGCTTCTAGCGCTTCCCCTAAACTGCGCGTATCGACTTTAGTGAGCAATACCCGATGGGGTGTTCCCAGGGGGATAACGGCTTCCTTGACTGTTTCCACGAGGACAGCTAAATCCATTGCAGACGGGGGTGTAGGCAAAACTAGATAATCTGCGATCGCAACTACCGCTACTAATGCTTCAGAGCGCAGCGCGGGAGGCGTATCCACCACTACTAAATCGTAACCTTTTATTTTTGTTAAATCACCTAAAAGTGTCGGATCTGTTTCTTGAGATAAATCAAATCCCATTCCTTGCTGACTACGCCCGAACCACCAACTGGCAGAACCTTGAATATCTGCGTCAATCAGCAACACCTTTTTTTTCTTCGCAAAGTTTGCAGCTAGATTGATTGCGGTAGTCGTTTTACCGACTCCTCCTTTACCGTTGAGAATAGCGATGATTTTTGGCACTGCTTTAGGTAGAAAAAGGGAGTGGGGGGCAAAGGAGCAAAAGAAGCAGGGGAGACAACTGACAAATGCCCAATGCCCCGTGCCTAATGCCCCAATGATGAATATACCGCTTTGTGTGACTCTCAATCACATAAAAACTCGTAACAATAAAATTCAGAAACTATCAATTCCACAAACTCCAATGACAACAACTTACAACTTACCTGATGGCCCTCAAATACCGCGCTGGCTGCGGATGATTAAGTTTATTAGTCAGCCTGTAAAATATGTGGATGATTTTGCCAAAATCTATGGTGACACTTTCACCATTAAGAGTAGTCGTTCAGATAATGCTCTTGTCTACTTCAGTAAACCTGAAGCACTTGAGCAGATTTTTACAGCCGATCCGAGTCGTTTTGAGGTTGGTAGGGGGAATATTGGGTTAAGATTTTTACTTGGCGATCGCTCTTTTATGTTAACCGATGGCGATCGCCACCAACGCCAAAGGCAATTATTAGCTCCTCCTTTTCATGGCGAGAGAATGCGGGCTTACGGCGAGGATATCCGCAAAATAACACAACAAGTGAGTCATGAATGGCAAATTGGTAAGCCTTTTAAAATCCGTGAGTCCATGCAAGAAATCACTTTGCGTGTTATTCTGCGGGTTGTGTTTGGTTTAGAAGAAGGAGAGCGATTTGAGGAATTAAGGCGATCGCTTAGCCATCTACTAGAATTCATGACTTCGCCTTTAATGTCTAGCGCCTTCTTTTTCAACTTTATGCAAAAAGATTTTGGCACATGGAGTCCGTGGGGTTGGATTCTTCAACAACGGCAAAAAATCGATGGACTTATTTATACTCTGCTTCAGGAACGTCGCGCTCAGTCTCATCAAAATCGCCAAGATATCCTCAGTTTAATGATGGCTGCTCGTTATGACGATGGTCAAGGGATGTCAGATGAAGAATTACACGACGAATTAATGACACTCCTAGTTGCAGGACATGAAACTACAGCTTCGGCGTTGACATGGGCATTTTACTGGATTGATTATTTACCAGAGGTGCGCGACAAGTTGCTAAGGGAACTCAACACTGTTGGTGTTAACCCAGATTTGAGTACCATTGCTAAATTGCCTTATTTGACAGCAGTTTGCCAAGAAACATTGCGAATTTACCCAATTGCTATGACTGCTTTTTTGCGAATTGTGAAAACTCCAATAGAAATTGAGGGTTACAAATTGCCAAAAGGAACGGGAATTATCCCCAGTATTTATTTAGCGCATCATCGCGAAGAAGTTTACCCACAATCAAAGCAGTTCAAACCAGAAAGATTTTTACAAAGACAATATTCACCATACGAATATTTACCATTTGGTGGCGGTAATCGTCGCTGTATTGGTATGGCATTTGCTAAGTATGAAATGAAAATTGTCTTGGCAACTATTTTGTCAGAATTTCAAGTATCCCTAGTCAATAAACGCCCCGTGCGTCCTGTGCGCCGTGGTTTAACCATCGCCGCACCGGCTGGAATGCGGATGATTCCAAGTCCTCAAGTAAAACTGGCGAATACTCCGGCATTAGTATAACTGAATATTTTGCACTATTTTAAACAACTGCCTCAGAATCAATTCTGAGGCAGGAGTGAAACAAAAATTAAGTCAAAATGTAACTAAAATTGCCTTTATCAGAAACAAACACATCGTAAAAATTTCAAATTCTCTGCCAGGTTTGAAGCATCAAGTAGTATACTTTTAATAAATAAAACTATTTAAATATCAATAGATGTAGTTTATAAGATTGATAAAGGAATAATAACCATTAGAGAAAAATAAAATAAAGTTTTAGCTCGCTGGAGTAGGCTTTAGCTTTTAATCTTCTACTAAGAGTGTAAGCAAGGCTAGTTATTACTTTCTTGCTGAGAAGCAAGTTTTTCATAATGTTCTTTGTCGCGGTATTTAAGTGTTCTCATAGGCTGATTTCCAACAATTGCTAAAGCTTCTACATTAGCAGTTACAACTGTACCAGCCGCCACAATTGCACCATCTCCAATGGAGACTCCGGGAATAATTAAGGCATTTCCACCAATCCAAACATTTCGGCCGATAACAACAGGCTTATGAATATAAACGTTATGTTCGTAAGGTAAATCATTACTTTGATAGTCGTGATTTGCAGAGAGAATCACAACGTTAAATCCAATTGTTGTGTTGTCACCAATTGTAATTCCACCACGTCCATCTAATACCACATCTTGTCCAATGTAGACTTTATTTCCTAGAGATATATTTTGCGGATGTTCAATTCTCACATTTCGCTTAAATCGTAGACCTGAGCCACAAAATTTTAACTGATTCTTCAGTTGTTGATGCTTGTATCGCCTGATTTTGCTTTCTACGTAGTCTCCCCACTGTACCAATCGAGGTACTAATTGTTGTTCAAATACTCGCTCTAGTTTATTGGTAATTTTCTCTTTTATTTGTTTCATAAAACCTCACGTGAGTTTAGTAAACCTTTGGCTTTAACCGAGGAAAGTAAAAGCACGAGGGTACTTTGGCACATATTACATATATTATGTTTCCCCAATAACAGTTTTTTATTTAACGTGAGTAGCATTTATCGTAACATCAAGGGTTTAAAACCCCAAACATTACACGTAGTATCAGTTGGAGTTGGGGTTTAAATCCCCAACTCCAACTGTCT
The DNA here is from genome assembly GCA_034531195.2 of Nostoc sp. ChiSLP01. Taxonomy (GTDB): domain Bacteria; phylum Cyanobacteriota; class Cyanobacteriia; order Cyanobacteriales; family Nostocaceae; genus Nostoc. The sequence continues at coordinate 92,063 of JAVRBO020000037.1, read as the reverse complement.
TTAATGCGTGAATTTTGAATTTTGAATTGTTAAAGTAATGTGCTTTTAAGAATTGACATTAATAACAACTTTCCCGAAGTGAGCCGCACTTTTGAGATAATGATATGCTTCTCGCACTTCAGTGAATGAAAAAACTCGATCGATAATCGGTTTGATTTGATGTTGTTGTATTGTTTGATTCATTGCCTCAAACATTTCCCGACTGCCAACATAAATCCCTTGAACTGTTAAACTTTTAAAAAGTATTGGCATTGGGTCGATTTCACTTCCTCTGCCTGACAATACACCAATCAAGCTAACACTTCCGCCAATGCGGACTGCTTGTAGTGATTTTGGTAAAGTTCCTGCGCCGCCTACTTCAATTACACGATCTACACCTGTGCGATTAGTTAATTGGTAAACTTGCTTTTCCCAATCTGGTGTTGTTTTGTAATTAATTGTTTCGTCAGCACCAAGCTGTTTGGCTCGTGCCAACTTTTCATCGCTGCTAGAAGTAGCGATCGCTCTAGCACCATGTATCTTAGCAAACTGGAGAGCAAAAATTGAAACTCCGCCAGTACCGAGTAACAAAACACTTTCACCTGCACGAATATTACCTTTTGTTACCAATGCGTGCCAAGCGGTGACTGCCGCACAGGGCAAAGTTGCACCTTCAGCATAGGATAGATTATCTGGTAGAATTACTAAACCATCTTGGTGTAAAACGACATACTCAGCCAGCATTCCATTAATACCACCTCCGAGATCGGATTTCATTTTTTCTCTAGTTAAAGAGCCGTAAATCCAGTCTTGGAAGAAAGTAGCAGCCACGCGATCGCCTACTTTTACCCGCGTCACACCTTCTCCCACCGCCACAACTTCCCCCGCACCATCAGACATAGGAATTAACGGATATTTCTGCCCAGCACCGTAGGCTCCCTCAGCAACGAGCAAATCGCGGTAATTTAAAGATGTTGCTTTGACTTGAATCACAACTTGGCCAGCTGTCGGTTTTGGTTCGGGGCGATCGACTAATGCAAGGGCATCGATGCCGGCATTGCTTTGAATTTCGTAAACTTTCATAACTAATAGGAAGTGGGGCAAAGGAACTTAGCAACACCTTAATTTTTAATTTTTAACTCTCCATGCCTCATTCCCCATACTATCGCCAATCATCCATTACAAAAACATCTGGGCGATTGAATCCCGCTTCGTTAGGCCTATGCATTGCAACTCCAATGATTTCACTGCGAAAACCACGAGCCAGCATCCTGCAATAGGCTTCGTCTCGACTGGTATTAACGCCAGCTACTAAACGTGACATCCCTTGAGCTACAGTCAATGCTTCACACAAATCTAATAACTGCTCGAAAAGTTGGACTGCATTGTTCCCAGAACATACAGCACCAAATCTCACAAAGCAAGTATTACTACCGGCCTCGGTATCTGCCCCATAGTGACAAACTGCAAATCCTGACAAGCCTGCGTCATCCCATAACAATACTGTATCGCCCAGTTCTTGAGTTTGAACTGTCCGAATTTCTGTTGATAAATCTAGCCCTTCATAAATAGAATTAGTGAGTTGAACAATTGCTTTGAGATTTTCAGCGCGTTCATGCTCACTCATATGTGAATATCTATTTGTTTGGGGTATTGGCTGTAATTTTTGTACTTGTTTTGCCAAAATTACTGTCAGAAAACGCAGACAAAAACCAAATTTTTGATATAGTATATGATGCTTAGGACTTTCCGCAAAAGTAAATAGTCCAATCATCGAAGTATTGCATTCAGTAAGGTAGGCGATCGCAGCTTCAATCAGATGTTGACCTACTCCTTGGTTCCAAAAGTCAGGATGAACGCTCAACGGCCCAAAATAGCCAAAGCTTCCCCAATTTATTGCTAGGTTAGACCCGATTAATTTTCCATCAATCTCAGCAGCAAACACTGAACTTGGATTGGCTTTCCACCGATGCTGTATGTAAGCAGCATCCCCGCAAAACTCGGTTGGTTTGGGTAGTCCGACAAAAGTACCAAAGGCCAACCGAAAAATGTGGTCAGCAGCAGCTAATTCATTTTCTTGGAGTAACTTAATAGAAACACTCATGTTTTTAATAACTGCCTAGATTACAGCAATTGCCAGGGAATTAAACTCATAGGATAGGGTAGCACAGCTAGCTGTGCTACCCTAAATCGGCAGCTTTTGTTTGCCAGTTTGCTTGCCCTATCTGCCAATAAATAAGGCTACAGAGAATCCATGAACTGCTCTACTTTTTCTAGGAGTGGCTGATGTTCAATTTTCTCAGCTAACTGTTGGGCATTTTCATAGCACAATCGTGCCATTTTTTTGCGTTTGGTTGTGGCGTAAAGGCTTCCCATATTCAGCAAAGTGGAAATCTCTCCTAGAGAATCACCGAGTTGTTGGTAAATGATAATGGCTTGTTTGTAGAACTTCATGGCTTGGCGATGCTGGGCGAGAATATTATGGGTAAAACCAATGTTGTGAAGGGTTGTTGCTTCGCCTGAGCGATCGCCAATGGCTCGACGTGTCAAAAGAACTTGATAATAAAGCAACAGCGCTTGTTTGGGTTGTCCTAGATCGCTATAAACTGAAGCAATATTATTCAAGGTGGTTGCTTCAGCAACTAAATTCTTTACAGCCCGTTGAATCGGCAGTGCTGCTTGAAAATATTCTAGAGCTTGGTCGAACTTGCCTAAAACGTTGTAAGCAAACCCAATGCCATTTAAAGTCGTTGCTTCGCCAGAAAAGTCACCTAGCAATCGACGCATCGTCAAAATTTGGTTTTGTAGCAACAGTGCGCGTTTCGGTTCTCCTAATCGCGTATAAATCAAAGCTACATCATTAAGAGTAGAAACTTCCCCTTGAATGTCTTGCAATTGCCTGAAGATGAGAAGCGCTCGCTCGAAATACTCCAGTGCTTGGGAAAAGCGTCCAAGACGGCTGTAGGTAGAACCCAGATTGCTCAGTGCAGTTGCTTGTGCGGAAGCATTACCGATTTCAACAGCAACATTAAGGGCTTGTTGAAACCGCTCTAATGCCCTTTGAGGTTGCCAGCAACCCAGATAAGCTAAACCAAGGTCGTTCAATGTGTAACCTTCTCTAACTCGGTCTGGGATTGCTCTTGCTAGCTGTAAATTCTGAGTCACAAGATCGAGGTACTCTTGAAATTTTCCCCGTTGGTAATAGTGGTTTGCTTCATCGCGGCGTTGTTCCCACTGTTTGACTGGATTTAAAGATTGCGTCATCTGACCTCAGTTGCACTCTGCGATAAATAAGCGAGATATTTCTTGGGATGGACTTCTCTTAGGTTTCCCAAATTTGAGTTAACCTATATCTTCTACCTTTAGATATAAGACGTAAAGGGAGAAGTATGGTATTGTTTCATACTTAAAAGCATACCCATGAAGCGATTAATACAAATACCGCAGTGAGTATTCAACTGAGATGCCTGTAATATCAAGCCGTCTACGTAAACCGCTGGATATAATTTTTTCCAAGATATCTGTAAAGCCTATTTATCAAGTCAGGCAGAAGCAAGCTTGCGGTTTAAGACAAGAACACCAAATTAAAAATTAGATGGACGTTGGCATTATATAAACGCTGGCGTTTCTTACGGTAGTCGGTTAAACCAGGTTCGCGTTTGTTTACAGGGGAAAGAATTTCGATACAGCTTACTAGTACGTTTTTGGTTGTATCCCGAATTTCGATTGTGGGGATGCGGACTTGAATCGGTTGAATAACTGGAAACGTCGGTGGTGCTGGGGTTGTAGCAATATTCGACGTGGCGGTAGGAGGAGTTACATCGCGGCGAAGCTTTATCTGCAATACCTCCACATCTGCATATAAAATGCCGATTTCACTTGCAGGAGAAATATCTTCTACAACATATACTTCTAAACGTGCGGCATATTTGGGACGCAGCTGTGGAGTAAGGAAGGCACGGATTTTACTGGCAAGGGCGTTGTGTACGTCACTCCACAGGTAGCCTTCAAGATATGCGTCCATACCAGGGAACGGGGAAGGCATTTTACAACTTCGCTTGAGTGCACTTTTATTCTATAGAACTTACGCACAGGTAAGGCTTTGGCATTTAACACAGCACATCTTTTTGTGTTGGCTGTTAAAGACCGTTAGCAGTCAACGAACCTTATGAGAGGCAAATCTGGGTACTTGACGATCGCAAAATGTAAACCAGTGAAAACAAATAATATTGTATAGTGTTTGACTAATGCGATCGAACTAACAAGTATTAAAAGTGTGTTTTTAGGAAACATGAATATAATGCTCTTATTATGAGCATCTACCAATCTCTCAAAAAAAAATCATACACACAACACGGTCGCGGCGAAAATGACTGGCGGTTGTTTCTGCGTTTAGTGCCTTATGCCCGTCGCAATGGCGGACTGTTGGCACTTTCGATGTTCTTACTCGTGCCGATCGCCATTGCTAATGCCGTACAACCGCTGTTAATTGGACAAATTATTTCCTTGATTCGCAAGGAACCGAGTACTTACGAATTCTTGAGGAATCGCCCGTTCCCGCAAGCGCTAAATATTTTAGAAGGGTTATTACTGATTGCCATCGCCATCCGATTAGTGTTTACAGGCTATCAGGGCTATCTCGTACAAAAGTTAGGGCAACAAATCACCACAGCAATTCGCCAAGACTTATTCCAGCATGTAACATCTTTAGCTGTACGTTTTTTTGACAGGACACCCGTAGGTAAATTAATTACCAGAATTACCAGTGATGTAGAAGTCTTAGGCGATGTCTTTTCTACTGGGGCGATCGGTATTATTTCCGATTTGTTCTCCATGCTGGTAATTATAGCTTTAATGCTTTCTCTTCAATGGCAACTTGCTTGCTTGTTACTATTGATGCTGTTACCAATTACGTGGTTAATAATTTACTTACAAAAACAATATCGCAAAGCCAATTACAAAGGGCGGGAAGAACTTTCGATACTCAATTCACAACTACAAGAAAATGTAGTTGGTATTAACGTAGTGCAGTTGTTCCGCAGAGAAAAATTTAATGCCGAATTATTTCGTACCACCAACAGTCGTTACACTCAGCAAGTAGATAAAACTATCTTTTATGATTCAGCTGTTTCTGCCACTTTAGAATGGATTGGACTGGTGGCGGTCGCGGGTGTTTTATGGTTGGGTGGTTTAATGCTTTTAGATAAAGCCTTGACTTTTGGTACTTTATCAGCATTTATTTTATATGCCCAACGATTATTCGACCCATTAAGAAACTTTGCCGAAAAATTTACCGTAATTCAAGCTGGTTTTACTGCCATTGAACGCGTCGGCGATATATTAGATGAACCGATAGAAATCCGCGATCGGGCGAATGTGCGCTACTCAATTCTGGATGCTAAATTCGGTTACATAGACGAGATAGTTGCAAATTTTGAATCTCCAGATCTCGAATCGCCGCCGGAACTGGGAGAAATTCGTTTTGAACACGTTTGGTTTGCTTATAAAAATGATGATTATGTTATTAAAGATTTAGATTTCACTATTCATCCTGGTGAAAAAGTGGCATTAGTCGGCCCCACAGGCGCCGGTAAGACTTCTATCATTCGGCTTTTGTGCCGTCTTTACGAACCCACCCAAGGACGCATTCTCATTGATGGCATAGATATTAGAGAAGTGCCACAAGCGGAATTGCGACGTTACATGGCAGTAATTTTACAAGACGGTTTTGTGTTTGCTGGCGATGTGAAAAGCAACATTTCTTTAGGGGATGGTTATACAATTGAACAGATTCAGCAAGCAGCTGAAAAAACCAACATTGCCCAGTTTATAGAAGATTTACCCGATAGCTACGATACTCAACTTCGAGAAAGAGGCACGAATATTTCTAGCGGACAAAAGCAACTTTTAGCCTTTGCTCGTGCTGCAATTCGCGATCCGCAAATTTTAGTATTAGATGAAGCCACCGCAAGTTTAGATGTTGGCACAGAAGCTTTAATTCAAGAAGCATTAGATCAGCTTTTGTTCAGACGCACCGCGATTATTATCGCTCACCGTTTGTCTACAATTCGCAATGTAGACCGGATTTTTGTTTTGAAGCGCGGCGAATTAATCGAACAAGGAAGTCACGAACAATTACTACAACAAGGTGGACTTTATGCCACTTTACATAACTTGCAGATGTTGGGAACTTAGGAAGGAGTTAACAATTCAAAATTAAAAATTAAAAATTCACGCATTAAAGACAATTTCTTCAAGGGGACTGTTACCCGGACTGAAACTGGGGCTACCTGTAGAGGTAGGAGTCTTAAACACTTTTATTTACGATAAACAGCTTCTTTGGGACTGCCTGCTTTAATTCCAATCTAGCTGGCAAATGCTACACAACAAAAAATAAAATAGCAACTCCAGCACCTAAAGGCTGAAGTTGCTGCACTTTAACGAAAGTCAACCTTGGCAGACTGAAAACCTCCAATCTAAACCAACGCTGCCACTTTCTCTAACAATCCTTGAAACAACCCTAAGCCATCGCTATTGCCTAACATGGCGTCAGATGCCCTTTCTGGGTGGGGCATCATTCCCAAGACATTGCCACGGCGATCGCAAATCCCGGCAATGTTGTTTAATGAACCATTGGGATTCTCTGCTGCATAGCGGAACAAGACTTGTCCGTTATCTTCAATTGCTGCCAGAGTCGCTGCGTCAGCGTAGAATCGTCCTTCGCCGTGGGCAATTGGCAAAGTGATAACTTCATCGCTGTTATAAGATTGCGTCCAAGGGAGATTGGTACGCTCAACTTTTATAGAAACGCGATCGCAGATAAAATGCAAATCTCGATTTTTGGTCAACACTCCCGGCAAAAGACCAGCTTCAGTTAATACCTGAAAACCATTACAAATACCGAGGACAAACTTACCCTTTTGGGCATGTTCGATAACCTGCTGCATCACAGGGGAAAACCGGGCGATGGCGCCACAGCGGAGATAATCCCCGTAACTAAAGCCACCAGGTATCACAACAACATCCAAATCGGCAATGTCTGTATCTTGATGCCAAACCATACGAGTTGGTTGCCCCAACAAATCTCTGGTCACATAAGCGACATCGCGATCGCAATTAGAACCCGGAAAAACAACAACACCAAATTTAGTCATTTGTCATTTGTCATTAGTCATTAGTCATTGGTCATTGGTCATTAGTAGAGACGCGATTAATCGCGTCTGTACAATAATCATTTGTCATTGGGCATAGGGCAAGCAGGAAGTGTGGGAGGGGTGGGAGGTGTGGGAGGATAGGGAAGAAATCTTTCCCCCCACACTCCCCACACTCCCTCATCTCCCCTGCCCCCCCTGCTCCCCCTGCTCCCCCTGCTCCAGTCCCTAAAACACCCCCGTCTGTGATTCAACCTCAATCAAATCAAAGCGATAATTTTCAATTACCGGATTTGCTAGCATTTGGTCACAGATGTTATTGAGGTCTTGACGCGCTTTTTTCTCATCCCGCGAGATAAGGATTAGTTCAATGTACTTACCAATCCTTACTTGCTCAACGTTAGCGTAGCCCATTTGCTGGAGACCGGATTGTACAGCCACACCAGCAGGGTCTAAGACTGAAGGACGAGGTGTCACGTGAATTTTAGCTAGGTACTTCCTTTGCACGGCTTTTTGCTGAATGCTGCGATCGCTATACTATAACTTTCTGTTTCAACTGAGTGAAAATAAGATTACGAAGCAGTTAGAGTTAATTTATTAATTAGTCATTCCAACAGCTTCAAATTACAGTGGCATATTTAAATAATTGTCTATGACAGTCATACGCACCCGCAGTCAAGAGCGTATTTTGAACCTGCTAAAAACCATCAAAAAAGGTATTTCTGCCCAGGATATTTATGTAGAACTACGCAACAGCAATCAAGGTATGGGTTTAGCGACGGTTTACCGTTCCCTAGAAGCCTTAAAACTAGAAGGAATGGTACAATTGCGGAATTTGGCTAACGGTGAAGCCCTTTACAGCCTAACGCAGCAAGACAAACACTACCTTACTTGCTTACAATGCGGCACCTCAATTCAAATTAATCAATGCCCAGTCCATAACCTAGAAGACCAGTTAGAAACCAACCATAAATTTAAAATTTTTTACCACACCCTAGAGTTTTTTGGCTTGTGTAGCCAATGCCAGACTTTGTAAAGGGAATTGGGCATGGGGCAAGCAGGAAGTGTGGGAGGGGTGGGAAGTGTGGGAGGTGTGGGAGGTGTGGGAGGTGTGGGAGGATGGGGAAGCATTAATTCTCTTTCCCCCCACACTTCCCACACTCCCCCATCTCCTGATCTCCCCAGTCACCAGTCCCCAGTCCCCAGTCCCTACACCTCACCCAGGGCGATTATTATTCCCCAGCGATATTTCTCCAGTAAACAATGGGTTAGAGTTGCCATTAGTAGCGTCCGCAACAATGGAACGCATTCCTTCTAGGGTGGCAGGAATAGTGCGCGGGTCCATAAACATGACCTTGCTGCTTTCGCTGCTGCCAATCTTTGTACCCATTTCTAAATAATTTTGGGCGAGTAAGAATTGCAACGCTTGTTGTGCGTTTCCTTCAGATTTGAGAGTATTGGTAATAATTTGCAGTGCTTCCGCCGTTGCTTGGGCTTTGAGAACTTGTTGCTGACGTTCTGCTTGCGCTTGCAAAACAATGGTTTTTTGTTGCGCTTCTGCTTGCAGAATTGTCGCTTTTTGGCGAGCTTCGGCATCTAGGATTTGTGCCTCAGCTTTACCTCTTGCACTATTAATGGCAGCTTCCCGTTCCCCCTCAGAATTGAGAATTGCTGCTCGTCGGCGTCGTTCTGCGGACATTTGCAATTCCATTGATTCTTGGACTGCTTGGGAAGGAATAATATCGCGCAGTTCTACCCGCGTCACCTTTACACCCCAAGGATCGGTAGCAACGTCTAAATCCCTTAATAAGAGTTCATTGATTTGGTTACGGGCAGTAAAAGTTTGATCTAACTCTAGTTGTCCCATTTCCGAGCGAATTTGAGTAAGTACCAAATTCACCATCGCCGACTGGAGATTTTCCACCTTATACCAGGCCTTTTCCATATCCACGATGCGCCAATAAACCACCGCATCTACTTCAATGCTCACGTTATCGCGGGTGATGCATTTTTGGGGAGGAATATCTAAAACTTTTTCGCGGATGGTTTCTTTGTAAACAACTTTATCTAGAAAAGGAATGACAAAACTCAGACCCGGTTCTAGCTTCTTGTTATAACTACCCAATCTTTCCACCAAAGCTTCATTACCTTGATTGACAACTTTTACAGACCCCGCCACAGCAGAACCACCAAGGGCTAAAAAGACTAGTAAAAATAATTGTTCCATTTCAATCTCCTGATTTTTTTAGTTAAATATCTATCACTAGAAAGGGGAAATATCGGGGAATGGGGACGAGGCAGGGGGCAGGGGAGGCAGGGGGGGCAGGGGAGATGAGGGAGTGTGGGGAGTGTGGGGGGAAAGAGAATTAATGCTTCCCCATCCTCCCACACCTCCCACACCTTCCACACCTCCCACACCTCCCACACCTCCCACCCCTCCCACACTTCCTGCTTGCCCAATGCCCAATGCCCACTCGCATTACGAATGCAACAAATTTTCCGGTATCACAATCAAAGTTGTGCCTTCTCTTCTGACTACATAAACTCTTTGATGGGGCGCTATGCTGAATTTGTCATCGTCACATCGTGCTTGCCAAGAATTTCCCTCGTACAGAACTCGCCCTGCTTTACCAGGTGGAATTTCTGTTAGAGTTTCAGCTATGACTGCATCTTGAATTTTTGACTTGCGCCGTCGCGGTTGCAAAAAGCGGCGGGAAAGCACAATTAATGTTGTAGAAAGTAACAGCCAAACTACAATTTGCAACCATACATTTGTTAAACCGACTCCAGACAGCAGCGCCACGATAAAAGCGCTAGTTCCCATCAAGAAGGCGACGAACGCCGATGGTAAGAACAGTTCGGTTAAACATAGAACTGCTCCTGCAAGAAGCCAAATTAAAGTAAAACTTGGCATAGCGCTATCCTAAGACTCTACATTGACGTAAATTCATTTATACGATTAGATACACCCAGACGCAGGCTATTAACGGAAAACAAAATTTGGTTTTTTTACCAAAAAGGCAGGAGTTAAAAGGCAGGGGGCAGGAGGTTACAAGTATTAATTAAAACTTTAGCTCTGGGTTTAGCTGAGTAAAAACCAATAATTATACTGACACTGCTTGCAGCAAAGTATAAAGCGTCCTTATTTGAATACCACTTTTTTAAAGGTGGTTTCCTCCTGCCTCACTTCGGCTACGCTCAGTGACCGCCTGCCTGCTGAACATTTGATTAATTTCAGTAATAAGCTGTAGCCAGGGGTACACAAGTCCAGTCTATTCTAGCCTTCAAGTTGTTTGCAGCTAAATTTAATCGAAATTCATGAGTTGATTTTTTTCTTAAATTTATACCCTTATGATTTCTATTCAGCCGAAAATTTATTGTATAAATCCAACGTGTAACAATCCTATTAATACTGAGGAAAATGCTGTTTGTGCCAGTTGCAAAACTCCCCTAGTTCGCCGCTATCTCTGGGCTGTTGGCTCGGTGTCTGCCACAATACCGCCAGGAACAAAGGTAGCAAATAGATATGATGTAATTAGCTACCAAGTTTGGCTCGATAGTCAACCTGGACTGCTGCCAGATGTACCTGAGGAATTGCCAAAAGCAGTAATTCCTTATTTACGGTTACATCAAGAACGGTTACATTTACCACAGGTTTATGGGTTTGCTCGTGGCGTTGAGGAAAGTGCAAGCGATATTCTCTTATTGGAAAATGTGCCGATAGATGAAAGAGGACATATTTACCCCAGTATTACTGAGGCATGGGAGCAAGCAACGGCGGTAAGACAAGTTTATTGGCTGTGGCAAATTCTCCAACTTTGGACACCTTTATCAGAATGGGGACTTAGCCGCAGTTTATTGGTGCGAGATAATTTGAGAGTCCAAGGTTGGTGTGTGCGATTGTTGCAATTTTACCAAACATCAACAGCCGAGAAACTGAGTTTACGACATTTAGGACTATGTTGGCAGCCTTGGGTGGCGTCTGCAAAAACATCCATAGCCAAACGATTGCAGAATATAGTGCAGCAGATGTGTGAAACTCAGGTGGAGTTAGATGCGATCGCTACTCAACTCAATCATTTATTATTAGCATCTGCGGCAGAGTTACCGTTAAGTCTCAAGGTGGCAGGCTCAACGGATACTGGGAAAGTAATGGTGCAAAATGAAGATACTTGTTATCCTAATGCTTTGAGTGATGGCGATTGCTTACTACCTCAGTTGTCGATTGTTTGCGATGGTATTGGCGGACATGAAGGCGGTGAAGTTGCTAGCCGTTTAGCAGTGGAGTCTGTAAAGTTGCAAATTCGCGTTTTGTTAGCGGAGGTAGCAGCCCAAAATCAACTTGTATCGCCACAGTTGTTGCAAGAACAACTAGAAGCAAGCTTGCGAGTAGCGAATAATGTGATTTCTGCCCGCAATGACGAGCAAAATCGTCAAGGCAGAGAACGCATGGCGACAACCATTGTCATGGCTGTGCAAGTTCCACAACAAATTGAAACTATTTCTGGGCAGCAATCAAACAACACTCACGAACTATACTTAGCTCATGTTGGTGATAGCCGTGCTTATTGGATTACGCCAAATTATTGTCAGCTATTAACAATAGATGATGATGTAGCCGCGCGGGAAGTACGTTTTGCGAAAAGCTTGTATCGCAAGGCACTTTTGAGACCAGATGCTACTGCCTTAACTCAAGCTTTGGGAACAAGAGATTCTGAATCTTTGCGTTTGACCATTGGGCGTTTGATTCTGGAAGAAGATGGTATATTGTTGCTGTGTTCTGATGGTTTAAGCGATCGCAACTGCGTTGAACAATTTTGGCAGGATTATACAAAACCTGTATTTGCAGGAGAAGTAACGCTTGAAGATGCTGTCAGCAATTGGATTAACCTGGCAAATGAAAAAAATGGGCGTGATAATATCTCGGTTGTTCTGACTTATTGCCGTGTTTCTCCAGAATATGTATCACCCGTTACTCCCACGCCGCCAGTTGAAGTTTTAGAACCAGAAATAGAACAACTAGTAGAACAAGAAGAATTACCAGAACTAGAAGAAGAACTAACTTCTTTTACAGAAAGTTCTGAAGAATTACTAGACTTGGATTTAGATTTAGAGATTCCAGAGGAACCAGTCACAACCCCTACAACCCCAGAAATTCCACCAACTTTAATCAAAAAACCTCGTTTGCGTAAACGTCGCTTGCTAATGCTGGGGGGAGTGTTGGCGTTGCTTGCGGGGGGTACAGGTATAGGATTATTTGCTTGGTCGCAAATTAATCCTCAAGGCTTTGGGCAAATGTGTCAGCAACTTCCTTCGAGGGTACAGCAAGTGTGTTCGGGTGGGAAGTAGGGCATTGGTTGGCAATAATAAAAGCGGGAGCCACTTTCCCTAACTCAGAAGTGACCTCGCTTAATTCGGAGGCGACCTGATTCAACTTGGAGGTGACCTCGGTTAACTCGGAGGTGACCTAGTTCAATTTGGAAGTGACCTCGCCAAACTTAGAGGTGACCTTGCTTAACTCAGAGGTGACTTGGTTCAACTTGGAAGTGACCTCGGTTAACTCGGAGGTGACCTGGTTCAACTTGGAAGTGACCTCCCTCAGCTAAGAGGTGACTTCGCTTAACTCCGAAGCTATGTGATAAAAGTTTAAAAGCGATGTCTACGACGGGCTACGCCAACGCACTACAGATTACTTTACATGACTTTGGCAAGGGCGATCGCTAGCTATTTTGTGTAAATCGTAAAATGTTCATGATTTTACTGAAAATCTTATACGCACCACGGAGACCATAAGATAATGGAGAAGTGGTGACTTTGAGAAACTGAAATGACTGATCCAGTAACTACGATCGCAGCAGGGGCAATTCTCAACCTCGCATTTCAGGAGTTTGCTAAATCCGGGGCTGGGGAAGTAGCTAAGAAGACTGTGGGCGGGGCGATTTCTTTGGCGAAGGATCTACGGGATAAAATCACTGCTAAGTTTAAAGGAAATGCTAAAGCAGAAGCGGCGATCGCAGCAGTGGAAACAGACCATTCTCCAGCAGCACTGAGCAAGTTAGAAGTGTATTTAGATGATGCCATGACCGATGATGCTGCCTTTGCAGCTGATTTACGGCAGGTGGCGCAGCAGATTATTAATATTCAAAATCAAACTACCTCCAATCGAGAGTATAAAAACTACGGGCGCGACCAAATCAATATCGAAAAAATTGACGGTAATCCCAGAATTGGCGGGTCATAGGCATGGGAAAACGGGGTAGGCGGGAGTATGGCAACCAAGGACGCGACCAAATTATCATCGAGCAGGTGGATGGCGATGTACTGCTCAAGTCACAAGAAACGGTGCGCCCTTCCGCCGAACGGGATTTGCTAGCGACAGTCAAGCAATGGGTTGAATCCAGGCTTGAAGGACAACTGCACCATGCTGTCAGGCTGAATTTGCACAAGCAGACTCAGCCGCAACAGGTTCGTCCTTGGGGTATGGAGGTAAAGGTGGCGATCGCTCAACCGAGTCGGTTATTGTCACCGGAGACGACTATTGGAGAAGTATTTGACCAATGTGCGGGACGGTTATTGATTTTGGGCGAACCGGGGGCAGGTAAAACTACAAGCTTGCTTGACCTAGCTCTAGAACTAGTGCAAAGGGCAAAGGACGATCCGCAACAGCGCATTCCTGTAGTAATAGATCTTTCCGATTGGCAACCAACCACATCTCAATTAGCTTCTAGGCAGAGTGGGAATACATCTAGATTCCGGCGGGTTTCCGAGAAAAATCTCTCTGAGTCTCTTCCGGAACAAGCCCCTGTTTGGTCGATGCCCAATTGGCTGGCTAGTAAGGTGCGAGAGAGATATGGCTTTTTACCGCGCCAAATTAAACAATGGCTAGAAGAGAAACGCTTAATACCCTTGCTGGACGGACTCGATGAAGTGCGCCCAGAGTATCAGCCAGATTGCGTGCGGGCAATTAACGAGTGGTTAAAATCAGATTTGCGCCCCAGAGAAATAGCCTTGTGCTGTCGGCGCGAACAGTATGAGGCTTATACTCAAAAGCTGGAATTTGATGGAGCCGTTTATCTTCAAGACTTGACCGACGAACAAATCCAGACTTTTTTGACAGAGACGAACCGAGATGACCTCAAAGAAAGCTTGGTAGCGGATGCGGATTTCCTGGCGTTGATTCGCAGACCGTTGTTGCTGTCAATGGCGGTACTTGCCTATAAAGAACTAGAGCCAACCCAGTGGCGGCGGGCAACTTCAGCGGGCGATCGCTTAAATCTATTGTTAGATGCCTATGTGCGACGAATGCTGACACAGGATACTCCTAGCCGCGCTTATCGTCACGGAAAGATTCCTAGCCCTGAACAGAGCCAAAAGTGGCTGGAAATTCTGGCCTTAGAGCTTTTGCAAGAATCAGAAACCGAGTTTTTGATTGAGCAAATTGAGGTAACATGGCTGTCAACACCCCTTCAAAAGTGGCTATTTACTTTTTTTGCTGTAATTTTTTGGGGGCTAATCGGTGCTGTAATTTCCTGGGGGCTAATAGTTGTTGTAATTTTTTGGGGGCAATTCATTGGATTAATTCGTCTGCGTCAAATCGGGTCAAGCCCTCGTCTTTTGTTCGGATTGGTGATTGGCTCTTTGTATGGCTTGGAGCATGGAATAAATGTCTTAAAGAATTTGCCACAGATAGAATCAGTTGTGCGAGGCATCCAAATCTCATTGTCAAGTCTCAAGCCACAAAAAGTATTACGCAAGTTGTCATCTTGGAAGGATATATTAGTCCCTACTCAAATTAGCGTACTAATTCATAAATTGAATGAATTAACTATTCCAATATGGGGTTTCAACTTTCAAGAATGGCGCTTCAAAATTAAAACCCTATCAGTGCCAAATCAAGGAATTAGGAACTTGTGGCGAAATGCAATCCCAATTACGATAACGTTTGTGCCATTGCATACCTTGATAGTATGTGTTGTATTACGTTCAACGTCTTCCCTTGATTACATTGTCGTAATTTCCTTGTCTATAGCTCTGCTACTATGGATTGAGCTGGGAGGGGGATATGTCTGCATCAATCATTTTCTAGTGGGTTTATCTTTGTGTTGCACTAACTCCATCCCTTGGGACTATGCTCGTTTTCTTAACTATGCTACAGAACGGCTATTGCTCCAGCGTGCTGGTGGTCGCTATCGCTTCATGCATGATTTGTTGAGACAGTCTCTTGCTCAACGTAGAATCGACACCCATCCACACCTAATTAGTTCTCAAGTTTTCTTTCGTTGCGCCCAAGGCTACCGTTTGATGGAGCAGTATGATAAAGCATTGCAAAACTTCGATCGCGCCATTGAACTTTACCCACGATATGTTGTGGCGATCGTAAATCGAGGCGTTACCTATTGCCTGATGAAACGCTATGAAGAAGCGCTGCAAGACTTCAATCTTGTCATTGAACTTGACCTCCAAAATCAGTGGGCGATAGCACATCGAGGTGATACCTATTACCTGATGGAACGCTATGACGAAGCACTGCAAGATTTCAATTGCGCCATCGAAATTAACCCTAAATATAAGTGGGCGTTCGTAAGTCGAGGCGAAACCTATCGCTTGATGGAACGCTACGACCAAGCGCTGCAAGACTTTAACCGTGCCATTGAACTTAACCCTAAAGATTATTGGGCGATCGCACATCGAGGCGAAACCTATCGCTTGATGGAACGCTACGATCAAGCACTGCAAGACTTTGATCTCGCCATCGAACTTGGCCCCAAATATGATTGGGCGATCGCACATCGAGGCTATACTTATTTCAGGATGGAACGCTACGACCAAGCGCTGCAAGACTTCGACTGCGCCATTGAAATCGATCCTAAAGATGATTCATACCGATACCTTCGTGCCGTTGTCTACCTTGCACTCGAGCAAGCCGAGTCCGCTGAAGCTGATTTAAACATTGCCATCGAAATCGCCCAGCGAAAACACACCGAAAAACCAGACAATTACGAAAAAACCTTAGACTTAGCAATATATCATCTCGTTGCAGGCAATGTCTCAACCGCCCAAGAGTTGTATCAGACTGCACTTGAGCAAACCCCTTCACCAAGCAAGATCCGAAATGCCATTCAATATTTGAAGGATTTAGTGCGGGTGTTTCCTGAAAATACTTATGCCCAGCAAGTAAAAGCACTGCTGGAGAAGAAACTCAAATTACATTAACCTGAATTCGACGGGGCTAAAAAAACGATTGTGCATCAGATCAAAATCATTAGACTTGCTTTGAAGATAGGGAGTAGGGAGCAGGGGGAGCAGGGGGAGCAGGGGGGAAAGATTAAAGGGAAAAGGGAAAAGGGAAAAGGAATAAATTCAATCTTTCCCCTTTTCCCCTTACCCCTTTCCCTTTCCCCATACCCAATGCCCATGAAAATTGTTGAGAGAGTTGACCTGGGGAACATCCTAGAGTGAAGATAATAGGGTTGTATCTGTTGCCAAAGTAGTAAAGACATCTGATATCGCTTGATTTTTTTCGTTTCCCTGGTTTTTGGGTGAAAGCGGAGGGTGAAGGCGATACACGTTAACGCTGCAAAAAACTTAGAAAAGTATGCACGGATGGCTAAAACGTGCATAGACGCGGAGGTTTGAATGCGCCGTCGCACTCCTGTGAAGCGTCAAGAAATAGCTGATTAAATCCAATTTGAGGCGATTTAATCATATATTTTGTAGCAGATACTTGTGGAAAAGCAAATGCTAGGTGTGAATGTTGTTATGAAAGTTGGCGATCGCGTGCGCGTTAAAGATTCGGTGGTAGTCTATCATCATCCCGAACATCGAAATCAGGCTTTTGACATCAAAGGCACAGAAGGCGAAGTCGTAGCTATTGCCACTCAATGGCAAGGTAGACCTGTAAGCGCTAATCTGCCGATTTTAGTCCAGTTTACTAAAAAATTTAAAGCCCATTTACGTGAAAATGAATTAGAAGTAATTTAATTCATCGGCGGCGAAACCACTTGAAAATATTCAGTTCGCCGCGCATTTTTTGTAAGTCTTGGCGGTTGCTTTCTGCTGTAGAGTAATACCATTCACAATAACGCCGAAACTCCGCCCGCGTCTGAACTTCATGATAAAACTGATGTGTGGTTTGGTAAACGGCAAAGCCTTCCTCAATTTGGGGTGGAGGCGATGGAATAATATAAGGTAAATTTTTAGTCATAATCTTAATTAAAGCCAACCGCGTAACCAATAGACTAAAGAACCAATGTATTCTTTTAAAGCCGTGGTAAATTGGTGCAGGTTGTCGGTATCAGGTAATAAATTCAGTATAGCGGCTTTGGGAGTGCTGCCGAGTTCTTGCAGTTCGCCCTCACTGACAAGAAAATCAGTCGGTGCAGGAATAACGTCGATTCCTTGACGTTGAAAAATCTTGAGCGATCGCGGCATATGCATTGCAGAAGTGACCAATAATACTTTTTTAATGCCACGCGCTTCCATAATTTTTCGGACATTTACAGCATTTTCATAAGTATTTAAAGACTCAGGCTCTTGAATAATTGCCTGGGATGGAATACCAATAGATGTGAGGATTGTTGCCATATCTGCCGATTCTGGCGAACCGCTACCACGCCAATCGATGCGCCCGCCGCTGAGGATGATTGCGGGTGCTTTTTTTTGGTGATAAAGTTGGGCGGCGTAAATGACGCGATCGCCTGATTCACTCAAATCAACGGTAGGTCTTGGAGGAAAAGCTGATTTAGTAGCCCCACCCAAAACCACAATTGCTTCTGCATTCGGGATTTGGGCGGCGGGGAGATTTTGCCATTCTAGCGATCGCACTAGTGACTTTGCAATCCAAGCATTGCTGCAAAACAGCAGTAAAGTTAATGCCAGAGTAATGGCGATCGCTGCAATGCGCGGTCGTTTCCACAATGTGACTAATGCTACTATCAAACTTACACAAGCCAGCCCTAGTGGATAAAAAAATAGTGGTAGTAATTTAGAGAGATATAAAAACATATTGGGTATTAGGGACTGAGGACTGGGCATTGAATATTGGGCATGGGGAAAGGGGTAAGGGGAAAAGGGGAAAGATTGAATTTATTCCTTTTCCCTTTTCCCTTTAACCTTTCCCCCTGCTCCCTCTGCTCCCCTGCCTCCCCTGCCTCCCCTGCTCCCCCTGCCCCATGCCCAATTATTACCTTTGCCAAAACCTGAAATTAATACTTCCACTACTGCGACGGGAACGGCGGGTGGGTCTTCTTCTTTGGCGTTTGTTAATCCTTTCGTTGGATTCTTCAATTCCAGTTTCTTGTGATTCTTCAACTTGCAGTTGAGTTTTAGCTTCTTCTTTACTTCCCCACCAAGCAATAATCCAGCCTCCACCGAAAGCGGCTATTGCACCCAAGAAAATACTCATGGGTGCAGGATAACCTACAGCTACAAAGCCAAGCATGAAAAATAACCAGTATTTCAGTCCTGTATCAACGCCATCAGAGGAGGCTACAGTTGCGGCTTGAGGACTATTATTGGTTGCATTCGTAATCCAGCTTAAGATGAAACCGCCCAAGATTCCTAAAAAGACGCTCAGGGGTACTGCCGAGCCGGTCATCATTAATATAAATGTTAGAAATGCCCCAAATAATAGTTGAGAAAAGAAGCTGGGAGAAATGGTGAAAAAGTCGTTTTTTTTGTCTGCCATAAAGTAAAAAAACTATTGGGGAATTACTGCTTTTAATTGTGCCTGTTGTGGCTGAGTTGTATCCAAAATTTTTACGTATGTTTTTTCTTCTTCAGTGAAAGGTTCAGCTTGCTTGAGTTGTGAGTCTAACAAATCGGCAGTGGCATCTGCTATATCGCCAGTGCGTTTATTTAACCGCTCTTGTAACACTTCCACGGGTGCTGTGCATTGGATAATCTGGAGAGGAAGTTGGTGTTTTGTAGCTTGGGCGATCGCTTCTTGTCGTAGCTGTTGTTTATCATACTTGGCATCTAAAATTACAGAAAACCCTTGATTAGCCAGTATAATTCCTAATGACAACAAGCGCGTGTAAGTTTTCTCGGTCATTTCTGGCGTATACAAATCATCACCGCCTTTCTCCCACAGAGGAATTCCCCCTAAATGCTTTCGCACTGCATCAGAACGAAGGTGAATTGCTCCTAGTTGGCGGGTTAAAAGTCTCGCTGTTGTGCTTTTACCAGAACCAGACAAACCCGACATCAAAATTAGTTGCCCCTGCTTTGGTTTAGTATACTCCCAAGCTTGTTTGTAATAGCTGGCGGCGGTTTTTGTCGCTTCTTCCTTCACCGTCGCGGGTACACTCGCATCGTCTAGCAAAAATGAAGTTACCTTAGCTCGAACATAAGCTTGACGGATCGAATACAACGGCAACACCTGTAAACCTTCCCAGTCTCCAGTTTGCTCAATGTAAGCATTCAAAAAGGCATTACCCAAGTCTTTGCGCCCTCGCGCTTCCAAATCCATCACCGTGAATGCGACATCATACATTACATCCACAAAGCGAAACCGCTCATTAAACTCAATGCAATCAAACAGTAAGATTTTATCGTGCCACAGAGCAATATTTTTCAGGTGTAAATCCCCGTGGCATTCACGAATATAGTCGCTGTGGATTCTGCTAGCAAATAATTCTGGACGTTCGGCAAAAAAGCGATCTGTATATTTCTTTGTTTGTGTAAACTGCGTCTGAGTCTGGGGGCCACCAATATATTTTTCACTTTGCTCGTAATTTTCATCAAAGGCAGCCCGGACATTTGGTACTTCACCAAAAGCGCGAATATAATCATTCGTCTCGGCTTGGGCATGGTATTGAGCCACCACTCGCCCCAATTTATCTAAGCGTGTTTCATTTAACTTGCCTTGTTCAAAAAGCGTGCTTAATAGCGCTTCTTGGGGAAATTGACGCATTTTCAGAACATATTCTGCTGCTTCTCCTGTTCCCCCTAGTTGGTATTTCTCCCCTGCCAGAGTAATAGGCAAAACTTCTAAGTATAACTCACTTGCTCCCCGTTGATTTAACCGTAACTCTTCCTGGCAAAAATGCTGCCGCTTTTCTAAAGTCGAAAAGTCCAAAAAACCGAAATTAATCGGCTTTTTCAACTTATAAGCGTAATCTCCAGTCAGCAACACATAAGAAATGTGAGTTTGAATGAGTTGAATAGATTCTGTCACCTCGTGGGGATAAAATCCAGGCTCCAACATTTGCTCAATTAATGCCGGAAGAGTTACTTCTGTCATCTGTTAGCCTCTGCGGTTCAAATACAAAAAAACCAAGAGTTTCCCCTGGTGACATCAAAAATTATTACATAGTTTATCTAAGGCAGGAGGTAAAAGGCAGGAGGCAGGAGGCAGGGGGGAGGGGGCAAAAAACAGCGATCGCAAATCGTATCCGAGTTCCTTTATACTGCCCAAAAGCCCACCTTGAATTACGTAACGGTATAACTTACGAGCGTAATAGCTTAAGTATTGATTTGCTGAATTTATATCGTTAATATTTGGCGATACCGTTGCTGAATTAATCAGTTTTTCTGTTAAATCTCAAAACATCAAACAAAACAAATTTCAGTCTCATTTTTGGCATCGCGTATGAGTTGCTCATAGGAATAATTTAGGTTTTGCTTGGCGTATGCTAACAATTCTTCTGTCCATTCCGTAAACCAAGCAAACACCAAATTAGCTTTTTCAATAGCCTCGGCACGTGTTTGCTCGTCCATTTCTATCTCTGCCATAATGGCATGTTCGTTTGTAATAGCATGGCCAGATTCTTTACTAAAATGGAATTCTCCACAATAGCGCAATTCCATACCCGTTTCTTCTTCAATTGGTTGTGCCAATTTTCTCATTAGTTCAAACAATACGTTGCCTGTTTCTTCAATGGCTTCGATAATGGCTAGACGCACGATACTAGATGAGCCATAAATTAAATGAGCCAGCTTGTGTGATAACAGGCGGTTGACTGCGGTGCGATCGCTGTAGAAAAATTGCAAATATTCAGTGGGTGAAATTTTTTGGCGATCGAAGCCCAATTTACTAAAGTCTTCCAAATACCAAGGCCAGTGACGATCGTCTTCATAGGAGTGTTCATTCACCATAGCCTGATATACATCTAAGGTTGGTTCTAGGCGCATAACGTAACGGTTTAAATCGCCAAAACTCATAATAAAAGGAGCCATGCAAGGGTAAAATTCTAAGCGCTGACGAGCTGATAAAGTCTCATCCCGTAAGAAATCAAAAAATGGCAGGCGGCTATACTCTTTCTTGAGCTTTAAAATATGACGTAACGTAGCTTTCATGTTTGTTTCCTTCAATATTGATAAATAGAGTTGCTATTAAATTAAACGTTGGGTTTTTGAACTTATGCAAAGCGATCGCTTGAAGGAGTGACAAAAATGTGAAGCAATCAGTAATATGGGCAAAAGACTGTTTTTAAGTACAAAATAATCAACAATGCAGATTCCGCTCTCAAAATTAAAAGACCGGATTGCTCAATGCGAACAATACGGTCTGAGGTTTATTTTATAAGTTAGCTAGCGAGGTCTTAAACCTGACGATTTTTCATTATTTAAATAGATGTAGGGACGTTGCAATTACTAGTCTCTACCAGCTGCATCATTTTAGGAGTGGATGCCTTAAGAAGAGGCTGCTTCACTCTCTTCTTCAGCAGCAGCGTTAATTTGCGGTGGTAGAACGCTGACAATAACTCGCTCTGATTCCGCTAGAGGTGTCACACCCTCAGGAAAAGATATATCGCTGATATGTAAGGTGTCTCCAATTTTTAGGTTAGAGACATCAATGTCAATGAACTCTGGGATATTTTCAGGTGCACAACTTACCTGTAATTCGGTAACAACGGTGTCTAACACACCACCTTCTTGTTTAACACCAACAGCATCTCCCTGGAAACGCAGCCTTACTTCTACATTTGTGTCTCCGTGACCGGCAACAGCAAAGAAGCTGAGGTGGTAAGGCGTACCCTTTGCCGGATGAACTTGAAGTTCCCGGATTAGGGCTTTGCCCCGCCAAGGTGCATCGGTAATGTTTAAATCAATCAAAGTATTGTTGACTGAAGCTCTTTTGAGCAAGCGTTCAACGGTTTTGGCATTAATGGTCAAAGAGATTGATTCTGTACCCTTGTGACCGTATAAATTTGCCGGGATTTCTCCAGAACGGCGCAAAGCTTTGGGCTTGCTACCTTCTGGTCGCTTTTGACATTCGACTGTAATCGCCATAGAACTTGTCCTTTGTCAGTTGTCATTTGTCATTTGTCATTTGTCAGTTGTCAGTTGTCATTTGTCATTTGTAATTTACTAATAACTAATGACCAATGACTAATGACCAATTTATGCACTCAGCAATGAGGCGGGTGTACCGTCAGCGTGCAATAAAGCGCGTTTGGGGCCGTGGATGGGGTCTTCTACGATAATGGTTTGATCGCGGCTGGCTCCTAATGAAACGATCGCGATCGGGACTTCCATCAATTCTGCTAAGAATTTTAGATAATCCAGTGCCTGTTGTGGCAAGTCTTCCAGGGTGCGGCAGTGGCTTGTTGACACTTGCCATCCTGGTAAGGTTTTATAAATGGGGCGACATCTGGCAAATTGACGGGAACTGGTGGGGAAGTGTTCGCTGCGGACGCCATCTATTTCATAGGCGACACAAACTTGGATTTCTTCTAATTCATCGAGGACATCCAGTTTGGTCAGTGCCATACAGTCCATGCCGTTAATTCGCACGGCATAACGACCGATGACGGCATCAAACCAGCCGCAGCGCCGTTTGCGTCCGGTGGTTGTGCCAAATTCGGCACCGCGATCGCACAGTAATTCTCCCAACTCTCCATTCAGTTCTGTGGGAAATGGCCCTTCTCCCACTCTTGTGGTATACGCTTTCGATACCCCAATCACCCGATCTATCATTGTCGGCCCTAGCCCCGTACCAACGCAAGCCCCCCCGGCTACAGGGTTGGAGGAGGTAACATAGGGATAAGTTCCGTGATCTAAGTCTAGGAGTGTGCCTTGTGCGCCTTCAAACAGAATATTCCGCCGTCGCAGAACTGCATCATATATTTTTAACGATGTATCAACGACGTAAGGCCGCAGGCGTTCTGCATAGCCCAGGTACTCCTCAATCACTTCTTGTGGATTTAGAGGCGGTAAGTTGTAAAGCTTCTCTAAAATGACGTTTTTATAGTTAATCGTCCACTCTAACTGCTCCCGTAGCCCATCGGGATCCATCAAATCCAAAACCCGAATACCTGTACGTTCAGATTTATCAGCATAAGTCGGCCCAATGCCCCGACCTGTAGTGCCGATCTTATGGCTTCCCCGTCGTTCTTCTGATGCCTGATCTATCAATCGGTGATAAGGCATTGTTACGTGGGCTGTCTCAGATATCAGCAGGTGGTCAGTGGAAATATTTAATTCTTTTAGTTGGTCGAGTTCTGCTATCAAAATCTGTGGATCGATTACTGTGCCACAGCCGATAATGCAATCGGTATCTGGATACAAAATACCAGAGGGGATTAGGTGCAGCTTAAAGGTTTGACCTTTAACTACAATTGTGTGTCCAGCATTGACACCCCCTTGGTAACGTACCACAACATCTGCCGAACGGCTGAGTAAGTCTGTTATTTTACCTTTTCCTTCATCGCCCCATTGGGCACCTATGACAATTACGTTAGCCAAGCGTTTATATTAAGAGGTAAAGTTTCCACAAACTATAATTATCAACACATTTTGGAAAAAATGTCAAGACAATTGCAAAAAAATATATAGCACTGTCTTGACTGTTGACTGTCAGCACTGATGTTTTTCACAAATTAAATAGGACTATTGTAAATGTTTTCAATTAGGTAATTCACAATCAAATTTCACAACAAAAGATGAACTAAGAATATCCCTACTTTTATACAGACGCGATAAATCGTGTTTATAGCTAGGCGTTTTCATGAATATAAATAGCTATCAGCATCAATAATCGTTTGTTATTTCTTTAGTTAACAATAACTAATGACCAATGATGTATAGTTAGTTCAAAAATTAATATATATTAAAAACTGGCGGTTTGGTTTCTAATTATTGTGTATACATGATTATTCCCAAAAATCAAGATATTTGCAACTTTAAGAGCTTGTATTTTATTACCCGTGTTTTAAAAGTGGTTCAAATACTCTCAGTATTTGTTTTTAATCCTTAATTGTAAGTAATGGAGGTCATCGGGGGCAAAAAGGGCGATCGCATGAAAAAAAAATGGTCTAGAGTCCAAAAGCACAAAGCAATATTTATTTTTGCATTGTCAATTGTATTTACTAATACTCTAATTTCCTATGAAAACACTATTAAGCTGATTGATAACCGCGAATCTGTAACATACTCACACAAATTAATTATTCAGTTACAAACTATACAAACTGCCCTACAAGATACTGAAACCGCACAACGTAATTATATAATTACACTAGATATAGAAGCTCTCGAAGTATATCATCGGGGGTACGAACAAAGCGATCGCCATCTCCAAAACCTCAGTAAATTAATTGCTAATAATCCTCAAAAGCAGCAGTGGTTTTATTTATTGAAGCAAAAAATTAGTAACAGACTAAACACGCTGCAACAAGAAATTTACTTAAGGCAAAACCAGGGATTGGCAGCAACTCAAAAGTTAATTTTGTCTAAACAAGACAAGCAAATTGGCAAAGAAATTCAACAGCTAATTCATGGCTCTTTAAAGACAGAGGAAAATTTATTAAAAGAATACATACAGGAGTCGCAACCAATTTTCCAAAAGGTTACAGTCAGATTTTTCATGACTCTTCTTTTGCATTTGCTGTTAGTAATTTTACTATATAAATTATTATGTAATTATGTTAAACAACTTCAGCAAGCAGAAGAAAAAATTCGCGAACAAAAATTGTTCCTTGATGTAGCTAAAGATGCAATAGTGGTGCAAAATATTGAGAACAAAATTTTATTTTGGAATCAAGGCGCCCAGAGTCTCTACGGTTGGAAAGTTGAGGAAGCTGTGGGTAAAAATATTCGGCAACTTTTGTATCAAGGTTCGCCACAGGTAGAAGATGCTTACTTAAGTGTGATGAATACTGGTGAGTGGCGGGGTGAATTGCATCAGCTGACAAAAGAAGGTAAGGAAATTATTGTTGAAAGTCGGTGGATATTGTTACTGCATGATAATGGACAACTCAAATCTATTTTGAGCGCGAATACTGAAATTACACAACAGAAAGAATTAGAAACTCAACTTTTGCGATCGCAACGTTTGGAGAGTATCGGTAGTTTAACTAGCGGTATCGTCCATGACCTCAATAATCTACTATCGCCGATTTTAATGTCAGTTCAGTTGTTGCAGAAAAAATTTCCTGACATTCAAAGCCAGAAAGTACTACAAACTTTAGAAAATAATGTTAAGCGTAGTGCTAATTTACTTAGGCAAATCTTGACTTTTGCACGCGGTATTGAAAGCAAACGCACAATTCTTGAAATTCAGCTTCTAATAGCAGAAATTGAGCAAATTATCGCTCAAACATTTCCCGATACTATTATCTGCCAAATAGATATTCCCAAAAATCTTTGGCAAGTTCGGGGAGACGCAACTCAACTACATCAAGTGCTGATGAATTTAGTAGTTAACGCCCGTGATGCTATGCCCGATGGCGGAATATTGAGAATTGTAGCGGAAAATGTCGTAATTAGCGAACATTCTGCCCAGATTAATATTGATGCTCAAGTCGGTTCTTATATTGCGATCGTGGTGACGGATACTGGTATAGGTATGTCGTCGGAAGTTCAAGAACGGATTTTTGAACCGTTTTTCACCACCAAAGACTTAAGCAAAGGTACGGGTTTAGGGCTTTCCACTGCGTTAAGTATCATTAAAAATCACGGTGGTTTTGTCAATCTTTACACTCAGGTAGGCAGAGGCACTCAATTCACAGTGTACTTGCCAGCTTTAACATCTAGGGAAACACCTTCATTTTCCCAAGAACTGGAATCAGTTATGAAAGATGGCTAATTAGTTTTACTTTTGAAAGTATTACATATAACCAAAATCCTATCAACGAAAACTTTCTGCTTGCGTTAGAAATTAATTGATAGAAATAAAAATATTAGTTTACACGATACGCAGTTATCACTACTCTCTTGTCTGGACTATATACGGACTCAACTCTTTGAAACTTATGATTGCAAGCTAGATATTTTAGAATACACTTTATATTGCAATTAATAAAACTCCCTATTAAGGATTGAAACACGATGATGTAATCTAATTTTTTACTTTCAGCGAGATAAAAGCATTTAAGTTGTACGTGTTTATGCAGAGGAAGATATAAAAAGCATTTTAGGACTTACGCAAAAACTCTCCGAAACTTTTATTTCTTTGTGTACTTTGCGTCCTTTGCGTCCTTTGCAGTTCGTTTTTTCATGATTTTGTGTAAGTCCTCCATTTTAGAACAGGAATCATATTGATTGTCGCTCGCAATTACGATTGTGTCGGTACGCTGGCATTTTATGGTATTTTGCGCTATTACCCTAAGATGTAGTAGCATGCGGATCTTGTTACAGACTTCTCTCCATATCCCCACACCCATTTTCACCCATTCAGTGCATGGCGATCGCTTTGCTCTTTGGATATGCTTTAAGAAGTATTAAAACTAGGCTCCTATTTTTCGGTAATCCTATCTAAGCAATTGTAATTATTAAACTGAGAACCTTGAGAAATTTAATGATGAAATCCTTTTCTATTCCCTTAGTCCTTGTGTTGAGCGCACTTGCTATCCCCCAGAGTGCCTATGGTAACGAAGAGAATGTACCAAATGCAACAGGCGATCGCAATGAGGCTCAAGCTTTATTGACTCAACCCGCCACCATTAATACTAAATGGAGAAATTTTAGCGGACAGACTCTTAATCTCAGACCAACTTCCCAATCTATTTCAGGAGTCCAAGACCAAGAATGTGCAAAAATAAACCCGCTGGAAATCCTCAATAACCCAGAGTCATTCTTCAAGGAATGTCCGCAGCTAACAAACGCCCGAAGAAATCAAAATTATGAGCCAGTTGAGTATTTTAAGGTTCCTAAACTCGATTCTGGCATTAAACTAACAGTTACTCAGTTTTAATAGAGAAAATCTGTTAAATAATCAATAACTAATTTTTGGTCTAGTGGAATCTATCTAAATTATTTACGGTAAAAAATGCATGAGATATTTATGTTGGCTGCTTTGAAACAAAGTAGAAAAGCTTTGCCTGAATGTTTACCGAACCCACCAGTGGGTTGTGTAATTGTAGATGCTCAAAATATAGTATCTCAGGGATACACCCATGCCCCAGGCAAATATCATGCTGAGGCTGACGCACTTCTCCATATCGAACTTCAAGCTTTTGATTACCTAAAAATGTATGTCACTCTTGAACCTTGTTCTTTTGATGGACGCACACCCTCATGTGCTTTAGCGATCGCTAAATATCCTCAAATACATGAGATATATGTATCTATAATCGATCCAGATCCTCGCAATAACGGTCAAGGATTGGACATTCTTAGAAAAGCAGGGAAGATAGTTCATGTAGGGTTATGCGCCAATGAGGTGGGCGATTTTCTTCACCAATATTTATTTACGCCCGGACAGCAAGCCGAACCGAATTAACCCGCGCTGATAACCGCGACGCATTAACCCTAGCGACAGCGCCCCTTGGATAGTAGTCCAACCAGCATTTAGTAAACCCCAAAGCGCTTGGGGAGTAAATGCCGAATCAATTACCACATTCCAAAATGGGGCAACAGCCTGCGACCAGTCAGCAGTGCGGATATTGTTTAATGGTAATTCACGGGCGATCGCTTCATACTCTGGCAAAGAAATTACATAAGGCAGACAATACACCCGATAAATATCCTGTAAGTGCTTTTCCTCATCTGCCGTTAGTGGTGACTCATCAGTTGCTCGATGACACCAAGTCACCATAATAAACGTACCACCAGGCTTTAACACCCGATAGCACTCCTGCATGAACTTGGTTTTATCTGGCATGTGTTCGCCACTTTCCAACGACCAAACCAAGTCAAAAGAATTATCATCAAAAGGCATTGCTTGGGCATTCGCCACCTGAAATTTTGTTCTTTCACCCAAATTCGCCTCTGAAGCACGTTCCGTTGCTCTGGCGGCTTGCACAGGACTCAATGTAATCCCTGTAGCTTGAGCGTGAAACTTTTGAGCCAAGTATAAAGAACTACCACCAATACCACAACCTACATCCAAAATATTTTCAGCCGCCTCTACCCCCGCCCAAGTTAGTAATTCTTCAATTAAGTCAATTTGCGCTTGACGACGGTCTTTTTTATCGCCACCATCAGCCCCATAGTAGCCGTGGTGCATATGTTCTCCCCAAATCTGTTCCCAAAGACCAGAGGAAGCATCGTAGAATTGTTGAATTCGCTGGTAAAGTGTTGCACTCATGAAAAAACAATCTCAAGACAAGGCATAGTTTAAAAAAACATATTCGTAGGCTACCATGTATGTTTTTAATTAAATAAGGGTATTTTTACTTCCAGAGAAGCTAAACCATAATGTATGCTCTGGGAGAAATTTTGCAATTTTACCTTGGCAAGCTGTATTTGCTCCAATTTATACCAAATTAGGCTGCAAATTCAAGCATGTGAAAACCAGATTAAATCTAACTTTCAAAAATTACAAATTACGGATCGATTATGACTGTTTCTCGCACAGTTTGCCTGGGATTTTTGGCTGTTATCACTATAGGAACTATCCTATTAATGATGCCTTTATCGACTAGCAATGGTACTTGGAACGACCCTATTGTGGCACTGTTCACCTCAACATCAGCAGTTTGTGTTACTGGGTTATCAGTTGTCGATCCTGGTACTTATTTTTCTTTTTGGGGTCAGTTGTTTATGACACTGTTGGTTCAGATTGGTGGTTTGGGATACATGACAAGCACTACCTTTCTGATTCTGTTGATTGGACGCAAGTTTGACCTGCGGCAAAAGGTAGCTATTCAACAAGCTTTAGACCGACCGGGAATGAGTGGTAGCGCCCAAGTTATCCGCTCAATTATTGCCACAACATTGATTTTTGAAATTACTGGTGTATTTTTACTTTTGCCTGCTTTTGTTCCGGAATATGGTTGGGATCGAGGACTGTGGTTAGCGATTTTTCATAGTGTCAATGCTTGGAATAATGCTGGCTTTAGTTTGTTTAAAGATAACTTGATTGGTTATCAGTCATCTTTTTTAGTGGTGTTCGCCATCACAATGTTGATTATTTTCGGAGGAATTGGCTATCAGGTAATTTTAGAGATGTATATTTGGTTGCGCGATCGCATTCTCAAAAAAACCATTACTCAAGTACTTTCTCTAGACTTTAAAGTCGCCATCAGCACAACGATTATATTGTTAATTCTAGGAACAATTGCCTTTTTCTGTATAGAAATTAGAAATCCTGCAACATTTGGTTCGTTAAATTTATATAACCAGATATTAGTAGCTTGGTTTCAATCAGTTACACCAAGAACTGCTGGCTTTAACACTATTGATATTGGCAAAATGACCACTGCTGGTTTATTTATTACAATTGCTCTCATGTTTATTGGTGCGAGTCCAGGTGGTACGGGAGGGGGTATAAAAACAACAACCCTGAGAGTCTTGACAAGTTGCACCAAAGCAATCCTTCAGGGTAAAGAAGAAGTTTTATTATACGAACGTAAAATAGCAATATCTTTAATTTTGAAAGCTGTTGGTGTATTGGTTGGTTCAGTAGCGACTGTGATTTTAGCGACTATTTTAATTAGTCTCACAGATCCGGAATTGGATTTTATTCAAATTTTGTTTGAAGTAGTATCAGCCTTCGCTACTGTCGGACTTTCCACAGGCATCACAGGAACTGTTTCCATAGCAGCCAAACTTGTCTTAATTATCACTATGTATGTTGGACGAGTCGGTGTTTTACTGCTGATGTCTGCTGTACTAGGAGACCCCCGGCCTACTAGAATTCATTATCCTGAAGAAAACTTACTTGTGGGTTAGTTAGGGGAGATAAGGGAGATGTATGTGGTTCGACTTCTCTTACCAACCGGGGATCAGGGAAACAATGAAGACAAAACAGACAAGGAGAATAACTCCTCACCCCTAACTCGTAACTTATAACTCCTGGCCAAACTGATAAAATATACATTCTAAGGCAAAAATAAAATTTTTAATTCAAGCGGTATAACCGTTTTTTGCCCTAAATACAGGGAGCCATAAAAAGGATAACAACTGTGAATCTGTCATCGTTAGGTTTTTTTCGCAGTTTACGTAAAGATAACCAGCAATTTGCGGTAATTGGGTTAGGTCGTTTTGGTAGATCTGTTTGTTCGACATTGCATAATTTCGGTTATCAAGTCCTGGCAACAGATATTGATGAAAAACGAGTTGCCCAAGCATTGACTGAAGAAATAGTTGGTCATGCTTTGCAACTAGACTCTACCGAACCGGCTGCACTCAAAGAAGCTGGAATTTTTGAATTTGATACCGTAATTGTAGCGATCGGTAATTACGTTCAGGAAAGTATTGTAACCACTCTCAATGTGAAAGAGGCTGGTGTACCCCATGTAGTTGCTAAAGCTTCTAGTGAAGTTCACTGTAAACTGTTACGGCGAGTAGGAGCAGATCATGTTGTTTTTCCGGAATACGAAGCGGGTTGTGCCCTAGCGCGTACACTTACTAAACCATCAATCTTAGATCGGTTTGACCTCGACCCAGATAACAGCATTGTAGAGTTAATTGTGCCTGATGAATTTCACGGCAGAACGATTACTGAACTTCAACTTCGCAACCGTTACGGTTTGAATTTGCTAGCGGTGAGTCAGGATGGGAAATTTCAAATTAATCCTGACCCCACCAAGCGTTTAGAACGTGGTTCAGCAATGGTAGTTATTGGTTGTAACAAAGATATTAATCGTTTGCCGATTTAATGAAGTTGGGTATGGGGCATCCCTTCTGGAGCAAGACGCTATGCGTAGCTTGCTTCCCCGTAGGGGTACGGCTACGCTCAGGGCAAGTGGGCAAAGGGGAAGGGGGAAAGGAAAGATCTTTGTTTTCCCTTTAACCTTTACCCTTTTGCCTTAGCGAAGGCATTTCCTCATCTCCCTTGTCTCCTTGTCTCCTTGTCACTCTGGCTTCTTGTTTACTGTCCGGAACTGGTTGAACTGGACTGTGGTTCAGCTGAAACAGGTACATCACTGGGGCTAGCGGGCGTTTCGGTAGGAGTTTCTAGTGGATTTTGCGTCGGAGTTTGGGAAGGAGTAGCAGCTTGATTGACTTGAGGTTGCTGTTGTTCTTTCTTCTGGGCAATTTGCTGCATTAGCTGTTCAATTTTCTGGGCTTGTTCGATATTACCTTGCTGACGATATTCATTATGGGCACGTTTTAAGGCTCCGTTGGCTTTTTTGATGTCGCCCTGATTATATAAAGTTACTCCTAAGTTATAGTAAGCTGAAGCATTTTTCGGATTTTGGCGAATAGCTTGGCGATAAACGGAAATCGCCTCAGCAGGTTGACCGTGAATTGCCAGCAAACTTGCCATATTGTTGTAAGCTGTGGCATTTTTTGGATCTAGCTGTAAGGCTTGGCGATAGGTAGCGATCGCCATCTCTATATTTCCTTGTTGTTGCAAGGCCAGGGCTAAGTTAAAATAAGCGTTGGCGTTGCTATTATCGAGATTAATTGCTTGCTGATATGCAGCGATCGCTTCTTGTAATTGTCCTTGTTCGTACAATACCAAACCCAAGTTATACAAGGTTGTGGCGTTTGTCGGATTAATTACCAAGCTTTGGCGATAAGCAGTAATCGCTGCTTGCTTTTCTCCTTGTCGATGCAACACTAATCCCAAGTTGTAATAAGCTTCACTAAAATTAGGATTGACTTTAATCGCCTCTGCATATTCTTGCACAGCCTCATCCAAGCGATTTTGCTGCAAAAATATATTACCTAGATAGTTCCGTGCTGCACTCAAGTTAGGATCTTTCTGCAATGCTTGGCGAAAGGTGTATTCTGCACCCTGTAAATCGTTGCGGTTATAGCGCATGACTCCCTGTTGGAAAAAGCTTGCTGCTTCTAAATCTTGAGAAATTGGCTTTTGTGCTAGCAGCTTGCTTTCTGGGTGATTAATAATTGTCGGTGCAGCTAAGACTAAAAATACAGAGGAAGCAAACAGAAGTTTGAACAAGGGTTTTTGCCGACCAGAACTTCTGTAAAATAATGCCACATTCAAAAACTGACGTAACCACTGATGAGATTGAGATTTTTTAGACACGAGTGGCATACCTGTACTTAATACTTGTATATTCATAAGTCAGAGTACCCACCACAGCATCAAAAATTACAAATCAAAAATTAAGAATTTTTCGCTCCTAGAATATTCGACTTTGATAAAACGCTTTTTTAATTCAACTTCTTGCTTTTATTGGAGAAAAGGGGAAGGATTAAGAAAAAATTTTCCCTTAAGCCTATGTAATCAGTACCAACCAATTGAAACTAACATTCATGCATAAATTTACTCGCATTCAAAATTAAAATTTCCTCCAAAACAATGATTTTTGTGGCAAAAGCTCTCAAGGTAACATCAAGCAGAATGTACTGAATACGCCCCTACAAATTTCTGTAACTCATTTGCTTGGGAACCGCTATAATCGCAGCTTACAGATGATAAATAGACCTCTTGCAAAGGTTCTTTTTATAAGAGGTGGGAAAAGGCACTCATGTTAAAAGGGAAAGAGAAAATAACAAACATACACCCCCTTTTCCCTTCCCCTTTTCCCGACTTCTACAAGAAGTCTATTGAATCCAATGCTATTAATCTTACCCTTGACTGAGTGCTGTTACGGCTTCTGGTAAAATTAGCATTGCATCACCGAAGGAATAGAAACGATACTGTGAGGCGATGGCCTCATTATATATATTCAACAACCTTTCTCTGCCAATGAGGGCACTGACCAACATCAACAAACTGGAACGTGGCAGATGAAAATTCGTAATTAAACCATCAACCACCCGCCATTGATAACCTGGATAAATAAACAAGTTTGTCTTACCGCAAAATGGTTCTAAATGCCCGGATTGAGCCGCCCCTTCTAAAGCCCGTACTACTGTTGTCCCCACAGCAATAATCCTACCGCCAGCTGCTTTAGTGGCATGGATTTGCTCTACTGTGTTGGCGGGAACTTCTATCCATTCTTCATGCATTTGATGGGTAGTTACGTCCTCCACTTCCACGGGACGAAATGTGCCTACACCGACATGTAGCGTCACAAAAGCTTGATTAATTTGGCGATCGCACAACTTTTGTAATAATTCTGGGGTAAAGTGTAATCCTGCCGTAGGGGCTGCGATCGCTCCTGGTTTTTGGGCATAAACTGTTTGATACTGTTCGTCAGCAGCTTCGGAAGCAGTAATATAGGGCGGTAACGGTACTTCACCAAAAAGCTCTAACAATTGCACTAAAGATTTTCCTTCAGGCACATCAAATTGCAACAAACGCCCCCCGGTTGCTGTGTCTGTTTCTAAAACCGTAGCTGTGAGGAAGTGAGGGGATGAGGGGGACAAGGAAGACAAGGAAGAATTTTCTCCCCCATCTCGCCTGACTTCAAAAAAAATCTTCGCTCCCCGTTTAAAGCGTTTTCCTGGTTTAACTAAAGCTAACCAACAGTTATGTTGCCTCTGTTCCAACAGCAAAACTTCAATTTGGGCACCAGTGGATTTATTACCATAAAGCCGGGCTGGAATAACTTTTGTATTATTCATCACTAACAAATCACCAGACCGCAACAGTGCAGGTAAATCGCGGAAAATGTGGTTTAGAGGCGCTGTTTCGATGCCCGTAGTGGGAGAATTAACCACTAATAGCTGCGAGCTATCTCTAGGAAATGCTGGGTTTTGAGCAATCAGTTCTGGAGGTAATTCATAATCATATCCAGCTACTGAACAATCTAATTCCAAATCATGTGTTTGTGAACTAAAAGTATTATTTAGATTAAATCGTGATAATTTTTGCTTCATTTATTAGTATTTATACTGCTTCAAAAAAGTAAGTTTGAGCTTACGCTTATAAGCAGCTCCATGAAATCGCTGCTCAATTTTATTTCTACACCAGAAGATAGATTTTATTAGGTAACACGCAAAAATCAACATAAAAATTGGGTAAACCTCCCCATCTAAAAACGGGGGCTTTTACCCTACCGGGAATAAGCATAGATTTAGGAATATAGTTATGTAGGATTGGCTTTGATCCCAAGCACCAACAAACATGGAATACTTGTATTATTTGGCTAATGCCAGTCTGACTCTGAGGGTCGTTCAATACCTCCACGCCAGACCCCAAACACCTGTTTCGTTCGTCACCGTAATTCATCAAATTGATGGCTGGGTCGTTAGGATCAAACTTAGAGGTCAAGTCTCGCCTCAAGAAGATGGTGACTTTCGCGCTTTTCTAAATGAATTAGGAATTAGCTACGAGCCACCAATGCGAGTACAGATGGCACTTTGGAGTTTGGAAGCGGGACAGTGCCCTGTGGATGTGATGCGTCGTTATCAGGTAGCGATAGTCTCTCATGGTAGCCCAGAGAGAGACGAAATCGAGGCTTTCCGGCAACAGTTTGTCCGGGGCTTAGGCTACTGCCCAGAAACTTTGGCGTGATCCGATTTGGTTATCACCATAGTACAAAATTATTGGTCATTGGTAATCAAAATATTTTATCCGTTACCGATTAACCATTGTCATTATCAATTAAACAGTCGAAAGCTGCGGGAATATATTCTTGCAGCTTATACTCATATCCGGCTGCTGATGAAGTAGCGAGAGCTTCTTGAGTAGCTGTAACTCCAGTGATCTTTTGTGATATTTCCCGATAATAGACAATGGCAACATCAAATCGGCAGGGATAATCTGCTTTTTCAGGGTACTGGGCTAAAAACATTCCAGCTGCACGCGAAATTTTAGCTTGCTTTTGTGCGGTAATTGCGCTTCTTCCCCCTGCGTCCCAACTGCCCGAACTGCGGGTTTTAACTTCAACAAATGCCAATATTGGCTGGGGAGTACGGAGTGGGGAATTATTGTCTTTGTCTCCTTGTCCCCTTGTCCCCTTGTCTCTTCTGCCCCTCTGCCCCTCTGCCCCTGTGCCCCCCTGCTCCCTGCGTCCTCCAGAATTTTCGGCGATAATATCAATTTCTCCCCAGCGGCAAGAAAAGCGGCGATGCAGAATTACCCAACCTGTAGATTGCAACCATTGGGCTACTAAGTCTTCTCCAAAATGACCAGATTTTAGATAATGAGATGGAGGAAGGTTAGTCATTGACTAAAAACATCATGAATTCCATGAATTCTAGGTTAAGCGATCGCATAAGAGTTTTTCAGCTCGACTCATCCCATAATGAGTTGCAGTTGAAGGGTAAAAGATATTATTTGATTTGGGCAAGCATACTGAGCTTATTTTTTTGGGGGATAATTGGCCTCACGGTAACCGTCGGTTTTGCTCCCACCGCTTTGGCGCTTGAATACAACAAAGAAATTTTAGTCGGGGCTGATTTTTCAGGACGTGATTTAAGGGACTCCAGCTTTACCAAAGCTAATCTTCGCCAGAGCAACTTCAGCCATACTAATTTAAGTGGTGTTAGTTTCTTTGCAGCAAATTTGGAGTCTGCGAATTTGGAAGGATCTGACTTGAGAAATGCAACTCTAGACTCAGCTCGCTTCATCAAAACAAATTTGACAAATGCCATTTTAGAGGGGGCGTTTGCTGCTAATACCAAGTTTGATGGCGCAATCATTGACGGAGCAGATTTTACCGATGTGCTGCTGCGTCCAGATGAACAACAAAAACTGTGCAAAGTTGCCAAAGGCACTAATCCTACAACAGGACGAGATACGCGTGATACCTTGTTTTGTCCATAGGAAGTAGGGAGTGGGGAGATGAGGAGCAGGGGAAAAATAACTCTTAACTCCTCTCCTCACTCCTAACTTCCCACTTCTCTACCAACCACGAGCGCCAATCTTTTCGCAGACAAATTTCATTCCTTTACCTGGTGAAGAATCAGCTACAAAAGGTATTTCTCCTTTTTCCTTATCCTCTTGTAGTAGCTCTCCCTCTGAACCGTAAATTGCTATGCGATTTAGAAAAAGCCGCGATTCTGTACATGATGCATCGAATGTAGTCTCGAAGATGCCATCTCCATAGATGCCGTAAAGTTTGTATCTTGTGCCCTCAATAGTTTTTGTGTCTAGGGCTATACTATTTCCTAATTTATCGTGACCTACAGTAACATACCTTTGTGCATCTTCAGCGATCGCTGCGCCACTGTTTAATAAAATAGCGATCGCTCCCACAATGCCGCTTATCTTAAAAGACATAAACTTTAAAAATATAAGATTTCATATATTTCTACCCGCAATCGAAAGGATTCTGGCAGGGTAAAAGCACTGAAATCAAGATATAGCAAGGTGTTATACTAACTTTTAATACCTTATGGGAAGCGTAGAGCACTACGATAAATTTGTCATTAAGACAAGCATGAGTGAAATACTTGCTGATATTGCCATACCGCCTCAGTTTCCCGATCATACTCAACTACCAGAGTCTGATGGTACGTTTGTGAAAAATTTTCAAGAGCATCCCCAAACTATCATTCTCACAGACTCATTTGCTCAGGTTTTGCAACGCTTACATCCAGATGGACAGTATTGCATTGGTCAAGATTGTGGTATTTATTGGCGAGAAACTGAGCCACCAGAGAAAGGAGCAGTAGCACCAGACTGGTTTTATGTCCCTGGTGTACCACCAAGGCTAGATGGCAAAAACCGTCGCTCTTATGTGTTATGGCGAGAATACATACCTCCATTGATTGCCATAGAACTAGCTAGCGGTAATGGCGATGAAGAACAAGATGCTACTCCTTTACCTCTAGTCGGGAGTCGAGAAGGCGTAAAACCGGGGAAATTTTGGGTATATGAGCGAGTAATCCGAATTCCCTACTATGCCATTTATGAAATT
This sequence comes from Nostoc sp. ChiSLP01, assembly GCA_034531195.2. Classification (GTDB taxonomy): domain Bacteria; phylum Cyanobacteriota; class Cyanobacteriia; order Cyanobacteriales; family Nostocaceae; genus Nostoc. Next base: position 54,877 of record JAVRBO020000037.1, on the reverse strand, counting down.
AGCAATGACAAATTGGAAGTTTATCACCTGGTAGATTTTTCTTACCACAAAATGCAGCCTAATGAGCGAGGTCACTATCCAATTCCTCCTTTAGGAGTAGAACTAGGGTTATGGCAGGGAAGTTATTTGAATAATCCTGAGCAAATTTGGTTGCGCTGGTGGGATTTAGAGGGAAATCTGTTACTGCTTGGTCAAGAAGAAGCCGAGTTGCAAAGACAAAGGGTACAGCAAGCAGAACAAAAAGCTGCACAATTAGCAGAACGGCTCAGGGCAATGGGTATCGACCCAGATCTAGTAGAGTAATATTTACAAGTTATGGTAAGCCGAAAAATTTAGTAATCATAGCAAAAAGCTGACCACAAACTTCAACTAGCTTCACAGTGTAAGGCAAATCAGTACTTCATTGTGGGCGATCGCATCTTTGTTCAAATGGGAACCATAAGAAAATAAGCTAAATTGTTTAAATTGGTTTACCCATGTCTGACGAACAAGAGCGTAATTCCGCTGTTAACGCTGCTGCCAACATTAATGTTCAACATGCCCAATTACAGGATTTATCCTTAAGTGCAGCCCGTAAATTATATAAAGGTGGGATTCGATCTAGCGATCCGATCAGAACTAGAGTGCAAGCCCAAGAATGTTAGATAAAATCCCTCCATCTCAAAGAGCAGGGATTGATGGTAAATCTATTGATGTTAATACCCAAAAATATTTATTAGATAAGCACGCTAGTCACATCAAAACCGTATAGCAAAGGCGGCTCAAACGATGCCAAAAATATCAAGTGGGAAAACGCCAAAGATAATTTAGCTCGTGGCGATAAACCCATGACTTCGCAGGAGCAAATAAGACTAGATGCTAAATGGCATTTTGACAATCTAACAGGTGCAGTTAAAGCAGGTGTTAAAGCCGCGCCTCTGGGAGCAGCGATTGGTGTAGCGACGACAGCACCATTTTCGTTACTAACCAACGGGCTGCGCGTAGTTCGAGGTGAAATTTCTGCACAAGAAGCCGCTATAGAAACATTGAAAGATACCGTAAAAGGCGGCACAGTTGGGGGTGTGACAGCGTTTGTAACCACAACATTAGCAGCAGCTTGTCCGCCAATTGCGATCGCTTTAACCGCAGCAGCACCAGTTTTAGCTGTTGTTGGAACTGCGGGTATGGTTTACGAGTTTTTCAAAATCCTCAATGACCATAAACAGACCGTGAAAATCTATTATGAATCTTTAACTCAACAAGAATTAGAAAGATTACAAGCAATTGAAAACGAACTGATTTATGAACACCAGAAAAATCTAGAATTTTTGGCTGAAGCAGAAGCAATTAATCAAGAAATTACAAATCGTCCAATTGCACCGGGAATAGAAGGGGCTATGCAACGGTTACGTGAATCAGTCGCTATTGCTCAGTCTTTAGGACTAACATCAGCAGATAGTAAGTTACTACCTGATTCTCAACTTCTTTCCCTTCCTCCTAATTACTAGAGAATTAGTCAAAAATTATATGATTTTTATAATTCCTATTCTATTTGGTGCTTTAGGAGTGGCGGTTGGTGCTGTTGCTAGTGCTTTTACTGCTCATGCTGCTGGAGAAAAGGACAGACAAGCAGCCAAACATCACAGACAAGTTGCAAATGAATTAACGGATAAATACGCAAAGTTAGAGAAGAAATATTATGAATTTGGTGATGAGAGCAAAAGGCAGATTAATGATTTAACTCATCAGCACGCATTAGATGAAGTAGAAAAAGACTGTTTGCGTTTAGCAGTACGACTGCAACAAAATCTCATTTCCTTAATGTGGGAGATTGATAGAGAACCTACAACAGATGCTTTAAACAGATTTCAAGCAGCAGTGGAACAAACTAACCAAGTTCTCTACCAATTAAAAGAGGAGCTAATTATTGTTCCTAATGATTACTATGCAAGTCTTTTAACAACAATAACAGCAACTAAAAAAATCAACACTATAAAATCCAGCGATGCTGGCAGTAAAACCATTCTCAGTATTGATTTAGGCAGAACTTCCACAAAAAGTTGCGTGAGTCGTGAACCAAGCAATGTGGTGTTCGTACCTGCCAATATTAAGCAGATGTCAATAAACCAAGTACGCGGCAATGTGTTTGAAGTTCGTGCTATTGATCCTTTAATGAATTTGTGGCTGGAATATCAAGGCAATGGATATGCTCTTGGTCAACTGGCAGCAGATTTTGGAGCGAATCTAGGAATCGGACAATCTAAGGTAGAGGCTGCACTGGTAAAAGTGTTAGCAAGTGCTAGCTACTTCAAACTCAGAGACGATATCTCAGTTGTACTGGGTCTGCCTTTTCTTTCCTTAGAGCAATTTGAAAACGAAAAAGCATACTTGATTAGTCAAGTAGGCGGCCCTCATGTGTTGAACTTCCGAGGCGAATCTGTGTCGCTGAACGTCAGTAAGGTATGGGTAATGCCAGAGGGCTATGGCAGCCTGTTGTGGTCTGAAGCTCAACCTAAGAAAAGTCCTGGCAGTCCCGATTTTACAAAAATATCGGTGGCGATCGTCGATATTGGACATCAAACCGTCGATCTTTTGATGGTAGATAATTTCCGATTTATTAAATATCTTTCTAAAAGTGAAGACTTTGGTATGAATAAGTTTTATGAATTGGTGGCTGCGGAAATAGACGGTGCTGATAGTCAATCGTTGGCACTGATTTCTGCTGTTAACAAACCCAGAGGTGAACGCTACTACCGTCCTAAAAGCGCAACCAAACCTACTAACTTAGACGATTTTCTTCCCAACCTTATAGAGATGTTTTATCGTGAAATCTGTAGCCGTGTGCTAGCCTGGTTGCCAGAGCGTGTAACTGATGTAATTATTACTGGTGGTGGCGGTGAATTCTTCTGGGATGATATTCAACGTCTGCTTAAAGAAGCAAAGATTTATGCCCATTTAGCAGCACCCTCTAGGCAAGCTAATGCCTTGGGGCAGTATATTTATGCTGAGGGCGCAATTAGGCGCTATTGAGCGCCGTGCTAGGTCAGAAAACTGATGTTACTTTGAATTTATCCCAAAGTAAAGATAATTTTCGGTAGCTGTAAAGATTTATTTAATATACCAGTAAACAAATGAAAATTAAACTTTCTGATGATGTTAAACGAAAACATTATAAAGAGTGTATTCCTCTTAACCAAGGGAAAAACTTTAAAGCAGGACAAGAATTGCTTGTAAATGTAGAAAATATTCACAAGTTACCAGATAAATGGGAGTTTTGTTATTTTGATTTAGAAAAAGAAGTGACTTACCCATTTTGTATAACGCACGAGGAAATAAAAAATGATTCGAGAAAAGAAATAAATTTTTTAATTGTTATTGAATCTGAATTTAAAGAATTAATTACAATACCGGAAATAAAGGAATTGATAGACTATCAGAGGGTAGCGATATCTCGTTCAATGACTACATCAGCTACTACATTTGAATTCCTAGATACTTATCAACCTTTTGAGCGATATTATCAAAGCCTATCTTGAAATAGGAGCGTGACTATCAATCGATACAGCTTGTTAACAATCACCAATGCCCTATTTGCAATCTTGCCTGTGACGATCGCACTATAAAAGTCACAAAGTTTGAACAAAGAGCGATCGCACATTGAGCAGAAACTAGTTAATCGCACTCCACCAAATACAATGAGGCTAAAACTCTAGTTATCCAAATTTATTTAACACTCCTAAACCATTCAGTAATCCCCTGAGCGATCGCTTTTGCCATTTTCTTCTGTTCCTCTGGGTTCACCACCTGCTCAAATTCATCGGGATTGCTCATAAAACCCAATTCCAACAACACCGATGGCGCGGCGGCTGGACGTGTCAGCGCTAGGTTATCCCAAAACACGCCGTATGAAGGTCTGCCAAGTTTTTTAACTACGTAGTTCTGTAAAAATATTGCTAGGCTGTGGGCTTGGGGATGATACCAAAAAGCGGCGAATCCTTTGGTTTTTTCAGCATCGCCATCATCTGGTAGAGAATTGTGATGTATGGAAATAGCGATCGCTGGTTCTTCTTGACTAATAATTGCTTGACGTTCTACTAAAGAAACTTCCTTGTCGTCCTCCCGCGTCATTACCACCGTCGCCCCTCGCTTCATCAACTCATCCCGCAACAACTTTGATACCACCAAATTGACATCTTTTTCTAAATATCCAGTTGGCCCACTGGCACCAGATTCTTTACCTCCATGCCCTGGATCTAGTACAATCTTGAGATTAGCTAAAGGCTTTCGTCTTGTGTTCCCAATTTCTGGCTGATGACGCAAAGCCAAAACCAGGGTTGTACCGTCGTATCTCAGCTTATATCCCCACTGTTGAGCTTTTTCGAGGTTAAAGGTGTATTTTACTCGTTCTGGTGTCTCTTGTTGCCAATCTAGGCGAGAAATTAGGGGGTCATCATCCAGACGAATAATGTCCGTTTGGGCAGTAGTATTGTAGAGAGTGAGAGTAAAAGTGCGATCGCTCTGTTGTACGCTCACAGGTACGGGGACTTGTAAGGGGAAAGACATCTCTGTCACACCAGGGAGTTGACGGTATCCGACACTGCGAATTATTGTTTGTGGCGGAACTGCACCAGGTAAAGTGCGGGTTTCCTGACTATTAATCCAAGCTCCATAGTCTAGGCGCAACCATTCACCTTCCTTACCTGTAACCGTTGCTCGTGTGCCTTTAGGCAGTGGTGTAAGCCGAGAATAATCGGTACTAGGGCCAGTGCGTGCTACACCTGCGTCTACCGTTACCTCAGCAACTGGTAACTCTGCTTTGGAGAGAATTTGAATTTTACCATTTCCTGGTTGAGTTATTGTCTTGCCGTTGAGGGTCAGTTGAAACTGGGGTTGTCCCAGACCGCTAGGAGTTGCTACTGTGGTGCAACCTTTGTAGCTGCCTACGCTAGACTGGCCATGAGGCTGATTTTGCCCCGTCAATGCTGCCAAATTAGTTGGTAGTTGAGCTTGCTGTGGTTGGGGCAAAAGGGTAACAGTTTGATTAGCTAGGTGGACAGATACACTGGCGTTAGGGGGTGCGATCGCGCTAAAACAAATAAGTTCTCCTGGTAGTCTGGCAATGTCAGCTGCTGGAGTCAGGGAATCTTTTGCAAAGGCCAAACCCTGTGGAATTTCAGGCACAGTGGCAAGCCTTGTCACCTTAATCTGGAGTTCTCGATCGCGGTGACGCACAGTAAACAGATTCTCTCCCAAATGCAAGGGTAAACTCGGAGAAAAATGACCAGCTTTGCTGCGCCTTATTGGCTTACCATCGATCGAAACTTGTCCATCAGGAGGTGCTGTGCCCAGAAAAAAGATTTTTTGGGCACTTGTTTGGTAGTTTGTCTGGGGAAAAACGATTAGAAGAGATGGCTCTGCCAAGGCTAAGGAGGAGGTGAGAATACAGCCTAATATTACTAATCCTAAGAAGTTTTTCACAGCAAGAGTGCGGAAGATTTGACCACAGTCACTATGGCACAATGACGGGATGTATTTTTAGAAGTTGTTAGAAATTCAAACTACTATGACTAAGTTTATCTTTGTAACTGGAGGTGTAGTCTCCAGTATTGGCAAAGGCATTGTAGCAGCAAGTCTGGGGCGTTTGCTCAAGTCACGAGAATATTCAGTGTCAATTCTCAAACTCGACCCTTATATCAATATAGATCCTGGGACGATGAGTCCTTTTCAGCATGGGGAAGTGTTCGTTACTCAAGATGGTGCCGAGACAGATTTAGACTTGGGACATTACGAACGCTTTACCGATACTTCGATGTCGCGATTAAACAGCGTGACTACTGGCTCGATTTACCAAGCAGTCATCAATAAAGAACGGCGCGGAGACTATGAAGGTGGTACAGTACAGGTGATTCCTCACATCACTAATGAAATTAAAGAACGAATTCTGCGAGTTGCTAAAAGTACAAATCCATCTGTAGTAATTACAGAAATTGGCGGTACTGTGGGAGATATCGAATCGCTGCCGTTTTTGGAAGCAATTCGTCAGTTCCGTAAAGAGGTGGGACGACAGAATGTATTATACATGCACGTCACGCTGGTGCCGTGGATTGCTTCTGCTGGTGAGATGAAAACAAAGCCAACACAGCATTCAGTCAAGGAACTGCGATCTATTGGTATTCAACCAGATATTTTAGTTTGTCGGAGCGATCGCCCCCTACCTACAAAATTAAAGCAAAAATTGTCGGGATTTTGTGATGTCCCAGAAGAATGTGTCATCACTTCCCAAGATGCCAAAAGTATTTATGAAGTACCATTGAATCTGGAGTGGGAAGGACTCGCAGAACAAGTGCTGGACTTGCTGCAAATGGAACAGCGCACACCAGATTTAACCCAGTGGCAAACCCTGGTAAAACGCTTACATAGTCCCAAACACGAAGTAGAAATTGCCATTGTCGGTAAATATGTGCAGTTAAGTGATGCTTACTTATCTGTAGTTGAAGCACTCAACCATGCTGCAATTTCCACCTATGGCAAATTGCGCCTGCGTTGGGTAAACTCAGAAATTTTGGAAACTGAACCAGCCGAAACCCACCTTGAGGGTGTAGACGGCATAGTTGTCCCAGGAGGTTTTGGACTCAGGGGAGTGGATGGCAAAATTGCTGCGATTAAATATGCTCGGAATCGTCAAATTCCCTTCTTAGGTTTATGCCTGGGAATGCAATGTTCTGTGATTGAATGGGCGAGAAACGTAGGGGGATTAACTGACGCCAATAGTGCTGAATTTGACACTTATACAAGTGACCCGGTAATTAATTTATTGCCAGAACAGCAGGAAGTTGTGGATTTAGGGGGTACAATGCGCTTGGGACTATATCCTTGTCGCGTTCTCCCGGATACTCTCGCCTTTAAGCTCTATCAAGAAGATGTAATTTATGAACGACATCGACATCGCTATGAATTCAACAATGCTTACCGCGATTTGTTACTAAAGTCTGGCTATGTGATTAGTGGTACTTCTCCTGATGGACGTTTAGTTGAAATTGTGGAATTACCCAAGCATCCATTCTTTCTTGCTTGTCAATTTCATCCAGAATTTCAATCCCGCCCCAGTACCCCTCATCCCTTATTTAAAGGGTTCATTCAAGCAGCTATTTCTCTGTCAACTTCTGGTACACCAACACCATTGGAGGTGTCGTAACAATTCAAAATTCAAAATTCAAAATTAATTTTTTTGGTTTTGAATCGGCGCATAGCAACATTAACTTAGGGCTTGGGTACATTTGGCATATAGGGTGCATCATTCGTAAATTTTGGACTTGAGGAGATGTTGTGACGTACTGGGTGAAAATCCTTTACGAGAGGAAAGAATATGTAGTAAATTTTGAGCGTGTCCATGCTTTTTGTTATGAAAAAAATGGCAGGGTTACTTTTTGGTTGCCAGATAGTGCCATTCCCATAGTGATTAACCCCCAAAATAATCTCGAAGAATATCAAAAGGTTCTCGATTATATAGAGTGCGTTACCGAATTGAAATTAAATCATGCCTATTGGGTAAAAATTCTTTACGAAAAAAATGAATATGTAATTAACCTCGATTGCATCAGTTCTTTTTGTCACGAATCAAACGGTAGGATAACTTTTTGGTTACCAGATGGGACTATTCCCATCATCATCAACCCTGTGAGTAATCCTGAATCCTATGAAAAAGTTGTGAAATATGTTGAGAAAGCAACAGGATATTTTTTGTCTTAATATTAAATAATTCGTAATTTTATGAGAGGTTATTTATCAAATAAAAATAAAATTATTGTAGTAGCGTGACCGGGCTAAAAGGTTGTAATAAATTTTGGATAAAATTGAGATAAATCAATATTTTCCACATTTTTATTAATGCACTATTTTAGTCGTGTCAGTCCACTACGGCGTAACGCTGAGGTTACTTAAGATTTACTTTATAAATGGTCTCTAAATGGTTTCTGACAAGCAAAGTAGGGGCGAATGGCCGTACTCTACGGGAAGGCAGAGCCTACGCCCTTACACTTATTGCAGAAAACTGCACAATTAACGAATATTTGCTTGTTTATCGTCCAAAGATGCAGTTTTATTAGATACTCAAAGAATCAAAATAAATAGCATCAGATGACGAAACAATATAGTTTACACAAGTATTTCCAGTTACCATTGTCAGGGTTACTGGGGTGGTTAATCGTCAGTATCTTCGCTAGCAAAATTTTGGCACAGCAAAGTAATATCGTACCCGACAACACACTTGGTGCTGAGTCCTCCCAAGTTATCAGCAACTTTCAGGGACAAGCTACAGAAGTAATTACAGGTGGTGCAATTCGCCAAATCAATCTATTTCACAGCTTTGAAGAATTTAATATCAGCGAGGGACGAGGGGCATATTTCTTGAGTCCTAGCGCAGATATTCAGAATATTTTGGCACGGGTTACAGGTAATAACCCTTCGGAAATTTTCGGAAAACTCGGCACATTTGGTAGTTCTAATCCTAATGTATTTTTGATAAATCCCAATGGAATTGTGTTAGGGGAAAATGCCAGTTTAGATGTACAGGGTTCATTTGTGGGCGCAACTGCAAACGGTATACAGTTTGGCAATCAAGGAGTTTTTAGTGCCACAAATCCTCAAGCTACAACATTGTTGACGATTAATCCTTCAGCCTTGCTGTTTAATCAAATTCAAGCGAGTCCAGAAATTAGGAATCAATCGCAAGCTGCTGCGGGGAAGAATCTTCTTGGTGAAGAAGTCACAGGTTTGCGAGTTCCTGATGGTAAAAGTTTGCTGTTTGTTGGTGGAAATATCAATATTGATGGTGGGAGTATTCGCGCTTATGGAGGAAATATTGAGTTAGCTGGTTTGGCTGCACCGGGAAATGTGGAATTAAATATTGCAGGTGATAATCTGAGTTTAGTTATGCCTGATGGTGTAGAACGGGCAAATGTTTATCTAAATAACGCCGCAGAAGTTAATGTTAGAGGCGCCAATGACGGGAATATCAAAATTTATGGCCGTGATGTGAATTTGGCACGAGAAAGTAAACTCAGAGCAGGTATAGAAACAGGTTTAGGAACCCCAAATAGTCAAGGTGGCAATGTTGAAATTAATGCCATAGGAACAACGAATATAACAGATAAAAGCTTTATTTCTAATACATTACGAGAAAGAGCATTTGGTAAATCTGGTGATATCAATATAACTACAGTTTCTTTGAATATCAGTAATGATTCATTTCTAGATGCCGCTACTTTTGGACAAGGAAATGCTGGTAAGGTTTCTATACAAGCTCAGGATAATATTTCGCTGACAGGCAATAGTGAGATTTATAGTTCTGTGGAGGAAGGAAGTGTAGGCAATGGTGGTAGTATTAACATTCAAACAGGTTTTCTTTCTCTAGCGCAAGGTTCCGAATTCAATACGAAAACTTTAGGGCAGGGAAATGCAGGTAGTATCAATATTAATGCTCGTGATGGCATAAGTTTAGATGGTTTTGTAGATACTACCCTAAGCGACGGCGAACAAGGTCGAATTTATAGTCGAATTACTAGTAGCGTCAACCCGGAAGGTACAGGTAAAGCTGGAGATATTCAGATAAAAACAGGTTCTCTCCAATCAACTAATGGGGCATTTATTAGCAGCAGTACCATCGGTAAAGGAGATGCGGGAAATATTAGGATTGATGCTAATAATATTGCTTTGGATGGTAGTAGTTTGATTACCAGCAGCGTGCTTACAGATAGTGTGGGTAAAGGTGGAAATATTTGGGTTAATACTGGAACTCTGTCATTATTAGGTGGTTCACAAATATCTACTAGAGTTTCTGGTAAAGGCGATGCAGGTAATATTTTTATTAATGCCCGCGACACAATTAAGCTAGATGGGATAGTGGGGTATTCCATTGCTGGTATCCAAAGTGATGTAGTAACTGGAGGTATCGGTAATGGAGGAAATATAGAAATCACAACTGGCGGGCTGTCGTTAACAAATGGTGCAACAATTGATACGGGTACGGATGGAATAGGCAACGCAGGTAATATCACCATTAATGCTCGTGAAACTATTAATATAGAAGGTTTTGGTAAGATTTTTACTCAACAATTTGGAGAAGTAAAGTTACCCAGTAACATTAGTACTGATGTGAGTTTTGATGGCGTAGGTAAAGGTGGAGATATCCGCATCAATACTAGAGAATTATTTTTAAACAACAAAGGTGAAATAAGTGCTGATACGTTTGGATTGGGTAACGGCGGTAATATTTTTATTCAAGCAGCAGAAAAAATTTCTCTGAGCAATACTAATAATATTGATTTCACTGAAATTAGTACTACTGTTCTCGATAAAGCCAGAGGTAATGGTGGCAGTATAAACATTGAAACTATAAATTTATCATTAGATAATGCTTCTATTAATGCTTACACCAATGGTCAGGGAAATGCTGGTACTATCTCCATTAAAGTTGATGATACTTTATCTTTGAATAATCAAGCAAATTTTAGTATTGCAAATTCAGAACTAGGAGGTAATGGTGGAGATATTGATATCCAAACAAGCAAACTTTCTTTAGACAATCGCTCTTATTTATTTGCTGCCACTTTTGGCAAAGGAAACGCTGGTAATATCTTAATTCTAGCTACAGACAAAGTTTCTCTTACCAATGGTAGCAGTATAAATAGTAGCATCTCCAAAACAGGTGTAGGTAACGCCGGAAATATTGATATCTTCGCTAAATCTTTTTCTGTAAGCGGGGAATCCTTTATTTTCAACAGCAATCTTGGCGGCAAAGGTAATGCTGGTAATATTTCTATAAATACACAAGATAATGTTTCCTTCACAGGTGGTTCTGATCTGAGTAATGGTACATCGGGTGAAGGTAATGGGGGGAATATCAAAATTCAAGCTGGTGGTGCTGTGACAATTTCCGGACGCAGTGAAAGACTTAGTAGTGGAATATCTAGCGGAGTGTCGAAAACTGGCATAGGTAACAGTGGTGATATTGAGATTGTAGCCAGTAATTTAGAGCTATCTAATGGCGCTGATATGTTTACATTTTCTCAGGGTAAAGGCAATGCGGGTAACGTCTTGATAACCACATCAGGTAACACAACAATTAAAGATAGTAATATAGCGACATTTATTGCCACAGACGGAAATGCTGGGAAAATTACAATTCGAGCAGGTGGCGATGTGTTAATTTCAGAAAACAGCTTTTTGTTCTCCATTCTTTATTTAAATGCAGTAGGTAAGGGTGGAGATATTGAAATTGAAGGGTCTAATTTTTATTTATCTGATGGTGCTGCTTTATTGTCTAGTACTGTTGGAAAAGGCAATGCTGGAAACGTTCTAGTTAATGCTACTGGCGACATCTCTTTTACAAATGGTTCTAATATCAATGCTGCGACATTGGGACAAGGAAATGCAGGTAACGTTACCGTTAATGCTGGGGGAAAATTCTCTATTGAAGGGGCAACTCCCGATGGTTTTAACTTTGACACTGGCATCTTTAGTATAGTTACGACAGATGCAGGATTCACAGGTAAAGGTAAAGGCGGTAATATTAACGTTACAGCCCGTGATTTATCTCTCAATGGTGGGGCTTTATCTACTAGTAGCCTGGGAGATGGAAATGCCGGGGATATTAACATTAATTCAAGTACTGTAAGACTAGATAATCAAGCGGCTATTGGTGCTGTAACTAATTCTGGTAATGGTGGAAATATTAACTTAACTGCTACAGATTTATTACTATTGCTTCGTAACAGCAATATCACTACAACTGCTGGATTAGCCAAATCAGGCGGTGATGGCGGTAACATCAATATCAACGCTAAATTCATCATCGCCACTCCTGAAGAAAACAATGACATTAGCGCCGACGCTTTTTTAGGAAGCGGTGGAAATGTCGGAATTAACTCGCAAGCTATGTTTGGTATCCAAGCACGTCCAAAGCCAACTCAAAAAAGCGATATTACCGCCAGTTCGGAACTAGGTGTTGCAGGTGTGACCAATATTAACGTACCTGATACCAGTTTCATTCAAAACAGCTTCACCGAATTATTCTCATTCATCGACACCAACGCACTTATCGCCAATAGTTGCATTTCACGCGCCATTAAGCGACAAGAAAACTCTTTTACCGTCACAGGTTCTGGTGGTTTGTTCAATACTCGGCCTGGTGTTTTGTTGGTTTCTACTTACACAACTGGTGAGGTGAGAGGTATTGAAACTACATCCCGTCCTTGGAAAAAAGGCGACCCGATTATCGAACCACAAGGTTTGTATCGAATGGATAATGGGGAGTTGTTATTGAGTCGAGAATGTTCTTAAGGATTTCCAATTAAAAAAATACACAAATTGCAGGGGTAGGGGGGATGATTGGTTGAGGCAAAAGACGCGATGAATCGCCGCCTCTACAACAATACCTTCGCCAAATCGAAAAATGCCTACGAAGCTAAATTAAAAACCTGTTGCGCGGTGAGGTTGAGTTTTGGGAAGGTGGGGGAGACAATCGCATCACTACCTCTGAATAGCTTTTGCTTTTTTTGGTTTAAAGTGGAAATGAATGTAGAGAGACGTAGCACTGCTACGTCTCTACAAGGGTTTCAGGCTACGAATAATTAATTTATGGAGATGTCTATTGATGGTCGCCTCCATGACCATAAAAAGTTATTCCATAGGTACTGCAAAGATCGGCGCGGCGCATGACATCATAACTACCATCACTATAAATAGCTTTAACATCATAGGTACAATTATTACTATTATTGCTAAATGTCACTATGTCATATGAATCGTTAACAATATCTGAATCAAGAATATTACGACCCCAATATTTAGAGTATATTGATGATACATACAAGTGAGTAATTTCTAATTCATTATTGTTGTAAACTAGGAAATCGCGATCATCTGCAAGAGCATTTTGGTTGGTTAATGATACTACTGGTAAGGCCAAAATTGTTGCTAAAAGTGTATGACGAACTAGTTTAGAAAACATAATCAACCTCTCAATCTGAGTTCAAAAAATAACGATAAGCTCACCAGCAACGGTTGATAAATTGATGATTATTATTGTTTTTCGATTCACTAACCGTTTCTTTAATACTCAGATTACGAGAGATGGCTAAGTAATACATTCACGATTTATGCACATATAGCTGCATGATTTGTATAGTGCGATCGCATGATTGTGCATCGCATTTTACAGAAAACTGCACATAGTATTTTTCCAATATGTGCAAGATTTCTGTTTAATATAGCAAAAATCAAGCTAGTTAGTTAGGACATTAACAGATGAAAAAACAAAGATTGATGTCTTTAGCTGGGATTGTTTGAACCATAATCTAAAATTCCGAATACTTTTGCCATGCCAACTTTGCTGCACCCACCATTCCAGCAAATTTTCCTAACTGGGCTGGCAAAATTTGTAAACCATCTCGCGATAAAGGCTGCACTCGCTTCTCAATTTCTGCCTTTACTGCTGGAAAGAAAAACTCAAAGCTACCACTGATACCACCACCTATAACGATCGCCTCTGGTGTCAGCACGTAAACTAAAGTTGTCAAACCAACACCCAAACAACTACCATATTCTTGCCAAAAATTCAAGGCTTGAATATCTCCTTGTTCGGCAAGAATGCCCAATTCTATGGGTTCCTTGAGAGTACGGCGACGAATGGCAGTAGCAGAAGCATATTGTTCTAAAGACCCTTGATTGCCGCTATTGCACATTGGCCCGTCAGGGTTGAATGAAATTAAACCGAGTTCTCCAGCAGCTCCTTGATGTCCAACAAACAATTTGCCATTGAGCATAATTGCGCCACCTACCCCAGTCCCTAAAGTTAGGAGAATCAAATTTTGAAACTGGCGACCGGCTCCCAACCAAGCTTCTCCCAAAAGAGCGCAGTTAGCATCATTACCAATTACAGTTGGTTTGCCAGTTTTAGTTTCCAACCAATCTGCTAAAGGCACATCAATCCATCCAGGTAAGTTAATGGCAATTTTCGCAATCCGCGCCGCCGCATCGGCAGGGCCAGGAGTTCCCACACCAATAGCAACACTTTGATTATCTGGATCGATTTGAGCGATCGCATCTGTTAACACTGCTAACACAGCCTCCGGCGTTGTTGGTTGGGGAGCGGTCAAAGCCAAAGATTGCAGACAAGTACCATCAGTTGTAAAACGTCCCAGCTTAATTGCTGTTCCCCCCACATCAATACCAATTACGTCATTAGTCATTAGTTATTAGTCATTAGTTATTGGGTATGGGGCATAGGGCATAGGGCATAGGGCATTAGTGATTCTACCCGTTCCCGCGTCCTCCCATCTCCCCACTGCCTATTCTCCAGTTCAAAATCAATGATTCCTTAGGGTTTTGGAATATTGGCACGAAAATATTCTAAATTTTCTGTCTTATTGGCTGCGAGTCGTAAGTCAGCAACAGTCGTACTATGAACACTCGATTGTTGTTGCCAAGCTGTAACTGGAGTACCTCTTAAGATACCAGCAAGGGCGATCGAAAGCATAAACCCGCCAGTAGCGGCGGCAATTAATGTCAAGTTATCTTTCACACAAATCTCTCTACTATATTTGTTATTTGTCATTAGTCATTGGTCATTTGTCATTTGTCAGTTGTCTTTACCAATGACTAGTGACTAATGACTAATGACTACTTTCGGATTCTATTTTCTCTTCGCAAACGAGGATTGACAAATTCATTTAACCCTTCACCAAGTAGTGATAACCCTACTACCATGCATGTCATAGTTAAACCAGGGAAAAGGGTAGTCCACCAAATGCCAGTAGGTAAAGCTTCCAGTGCTTGTTTTAAATCGTATCCCCATTCTGGCACTTCTTCTGGAAGCCCTAGCCCCAAAAAGCCCAAACCGCCCAATACTAGAATTGCATCGGCGGCGTTGAGGGTGAATAGCACGGGTACGCTTTGAATAACGTTAAAAAATAGATATCGAGAAAGGACAGTCCAAGTGGAAGCGCCCATTGCTTGAGCAGCTTCGATGAACACTTCAGTTTTGACGCTAACGGTGTGGTTGCGGACAACGCGGTAATATTGGGGAATGTAAGCAATGCTAATAGCGATCGCTGCATTCAATATCCCACGTCCCACCACAAAGGCCAGTGTCACAGATAACAGTAGCCCTGGTAAAGTGTAGATACTATCCATAATAAACAGCAACACTTTATCCAATTTTCCGCCGAGATAACCGCTGAGCATCCCCAAAGGTACACCGATAATCATACTCAAGGCTGTTGCCAAAATTACCACTTGCAAAGCGGCTTGAGCGCCGAACAGTGTTCGGGAGAACACATCATAACCCAGGCGACTAGTACCAAACCAATATTTAGCCGATGGTGGCTGATGAATTGGATTTGAGAGAAAATCTTTTGGGTTTTGTAGCCATCCCCAAGCCTGGAATACGGGAGCGAAGAATGCCAATAAAATGAAAAATAGGGTAATAATTAACCCTATAAGCATGAGTTTCTGGGAAAGATTGGGATTTTTAGCAAACTGGAAAAGTGTTGGCAACTGCCGTTTTGTGATGGCCATGAGGAAGTTAGGAGTTAGGAGTTGGGAGTTAGGAGTTGGGAGTTGGGAGTTGGAAGTGAAGTAAGTTACAGCAGTTTTCGGGTGAATGGAATACAGTAATCTAGCGCCTAGTCCCTAATTTCTAACTCTTTTACGTTACTAAGGTGTATTGCACGCAACCGAAAAGCGCTATAGGAGTTGTAAGTTATGAGAGTAATTTAGTCAACTCAAAACTCAACACTTAACTTTACCTTAGAGAAGAGATAAGATTATTTCCAGCCTAAAGCCGATCGCACAAATTAGGGTGGTCAATGAACTAGCAACTGAAAAGTAAGGAAACCAATAACTCCTAACTCCCTACTCTTAACTTCTAACTCCCAACTCCTCACTCCTAACTCTAATTACAGATTACTCTCAATCAACTGCCGATATTCACTCTTTTGCTTGACGCCTTTAACTTCCTTCACCAGTTCCTTGTTTTTGAACAATTGAACTGTTGGCGTTCCTGTAACGTTAGCATTTTCAGCGATATCTCGGTCTTTGTCGATGTCAATTTCCACAAAGTGAATTTTGCTGTCAAATTCATCGACCACTTTGTTTAAAATTGGCTTCAAGGTATGACAAGGGCCGCAACCAGGAGAGACGTATTTAACTAAAAGTAAGCGATCGCTTTCGTGGAATAATTTCCGTAAAGCATAACCTCCCTCATGACGCGTTGCACTCAAGTTAAATCCAGCTTCTTCCTCAGCTTCCGTCTTTTTGGCTGCTTGATGTTGATGTTCTAATTCGTTATCTGCGGTTTCTGGCTGTTGATGAAATTCTTGAATCAAACCGCTGAAAGATAACCAACGTTCTGCCAACATCGCCGCCATACAGCCAGTACCTGCGGCGGTAATTGCTTGACGAAATTCATGGTCTTGTACGTCGCCAGCAGCAAAAACGCCCTCGACGCTGGTTTCTACGGAACCGTGTTTGGTGACAATGTAACCTACTTCATCCAGTTCCAATTGCCCTTTAAATAAAGAAGTATTGGGAGTGTGACCAATGGCGTAGAATAAACCCTTAGCGTGCAGTTGGCTTTCTTCACCAGTTTTGGTATTGCGGATTTTTACGCCTTCCATGTGGCCGTTACCGAAGATATCTACGGCTTCTGTGTTCCAATGCACTTGGATTTTGGGGTTGCTCAACACTCGGTCTTGCATGGCTTTAGAAGCCCGCATTTTATCGGTGCGTACCAACATATTTACCTTGGAACCATACTTGGTGAGGTAAATCGATTCTTCCGCCGCTGAGTCGCCAGCACCAATGACAGCTAGTTCTGCACCGTGAAAAATCGGTGTTGCGCCATCGCAAATTGCACAAGCTGAAATACCCCGACTCCAAAATTCATGTTCGTTGGGTAAACCTAAACGCTTTGCTGTCGCACCGGTAGCAATGACGATGCTATTGGTTTTGATTTCCCTTTCTTGCGATCGCACTGTAAAGGGACGCTGACTCAAGTCAATTGAGATAACATCTTCAGTATATAGCTCAGCACCCCAACGTTCTGCTTGCGCCTTCATTTGATCCATCAGTTCCGGCCCGGTAATCCCTTGCGGAAACCCAGGAAAGTTTTCCACTTCCGTTGTCGTCATTAATTGCCCACCAGGCAAACCCCCGGCTTGGAAACCTTCAAATACAACAGGTTTCAGGTTAGCACGTCCAGCATAGATGGCGGCTGTGTACCCTGCTGGCCCAGAACCGATAATTACTAAGTTTTCTACTGTGGGGTTACTCATGAAAATATATAAACTCATAACGACTACGCTTAATATAGCATAACAAATTGGGATTGGCTACGCCAGATGGAAAGCCAACAGAAACGCCTACAGTAATATGCGTTCAATAATTGCTAAAGATGCTCTTAACTGCTGAGACTGTTCTCGCAGAGATTTAGTAATAAGTTCAACATCTAGTTCTAGCAATTCTGCTATTTCTTGAATAACTTGTTTTCGCACTAGGTTTATCTTGCCAAGTATAGAAGAAGACTTGGAAAAGAGAAAGCTGCGATCGCCTGATGTGTCTTTTGTAAGGGGCGATCGATTGAAGAAGACCAAGCGCAACTTATAGAGTTCTAGTATCCGAACTAAAACTACTGTATTTATTTGGTCAAAAATTTTTTTTAGCTGGTGTGATAGGAAAGCGATCGCAACTGGGTAAGTTACATTCAGAACACACAAGCACTTCCTATCTCAGGAAAAACACTTATGAAAAGCGAATTGAAAGCAAAATTTCTTCAACACATCGTCGGTAAAAAGAAGGAAAACGAAGGTTTTACACTTATTGAATTACTTGTAGTAATTATTATTATCGGGATTTTGTCGGCTATTGCTCTACCTTCTTTCTTGAACCAAGCCAACAAAGGTAAGCAGTCAGAAGCCAAACAGTATGCTGGTTCTATGAACCGCGCTCAACAAGCATATTTCCTAGAAAATGGTGAATTCAGTACTGGGCTGGATTCATTAGGTATGGGTATTAGAAGCCAAACCGAGAACTATAAGTATGTAGTTTCTGGAAACACAACTGGCGTTGCTAACAATGGTACGTCTCTGAAATCACCTCTAAAATCTTACGTAGGCGTTGTGAATTTGTCTACGCAATCAGGTACTAGTGAAGCAACCACTTTGGCGATTTTGTGTGAGTCTAATGCAGTTGGTGTTGGTACAAACCAAAGCCCAGCATATAGCAATACAGAACCTACTTGTCCAAGCAACTTCTCACCACTGAAGTCTAAGTAAAATCCTTAGCGGCTCAAATTGATTGCAACATTCATAAAGTGGGTAGTATATACTACCCACTTTGATTTTGTTTGAAATTCCTCCAATACTACTCTCCTAAAAATTATTAGCTATGATTCCTGTGCAACTTCATACTGATATCACCTCCTTAGAGCAACAAGCCCGCCAATATTTCATTAAAGGCAACTACAGTCAAGCTGCTAGCTGCTATGAGCAAGCTATTGAAACTGAATCAGAAGTGAAATCTCACTACTGGAACTTAGGTTTAATGTTGCTATTCCAGGGACAAGAAACAGAAGCGCAGATGACTTGGCTGCTGGGTATGGGCGAGGGAGAAGCCGAACAGACTGAACAGTGGACAAGTGAATTAATGCTAGTTTTGCAAACCGAAGCTGAACGCAGAGAGACGCTAGCAGACTATAAAATTGCTTGGGTAATTCGCCACCATATCCGGGAAATAAATCCCACGGATGTTAACAATCTATTGTATTTGATTGAGCTAGCTATCAAACAAGAAATGCTTATTGATGATGAATTAACTTCTCTAGGGGTGATTGAGTTAATTCAGTCAGAAGCAACTGTAGATATTCAGCTATTGTTGCAGGTATTGGAGAGTATTCTCGATTATGCTCCTTTGCATCCCGCACTTCTGGAATTTACAGAGGCTTGTCTAGCTCACATTCATGAGCCTGAACCTTTCATTAATATTTTGCTTCCAGCTACCGTTAAAATTGCCCACTCAATGCGGCAACCAAAGCTTGCGGCATTACTCCTTGAGCTATGTTTGCGTCTCGAACCTGATAATTTAGCAATTTTGCGCCATTTAGCTGCTTTTTATCTAAAAAATTATGATTATTCTAAAGGAATAGAAGTAGCCAAGCTATGCTATTCGCTAGCAAAGACATTAATAGATAAAGTATTTACAATACATCTGCTACATCGAGGATTAATGGATTGTCCTGCGTATTGGGAAGAAGCCTGTGAAGTTTTTCAACAGCAGCAACATCTGATGAATTTACTATTAGAAGAAAAACCTATAAATTTGCGTTCAGACCAGGTTTTATATCTATTTAATTCAAACTATTTTGCGCCATATTTACAAGATAACGTTCAAATAAATAGAGATATCCAAAATAAAATTGCCCGTCTTTGCCAGATAAATGTAGAAAGTTATGCTAGCCAAATAGTGCAGCGATATCAACAGCGGGCTTTAAAAGTAAAAACTGATAAGCTGAAAATTGGTTACTTATCCCATTGCTTATCCCGTCATTCAGTTGGGTGGCTGGCACGATGGTTAATTCAGCATCATAACCACGAAAAATTTGATATTTATGCTTATTTCGTTAACTACAAAAAAGTAAACGATCCACTACAAGAGTGGTATATTCAAAATGTCACTCAAGCTTATAAAGGTGGAATTTATAGTGACGACATAGCTGAAAAAATTTATCAGGATGAAATTGATATCTTAATCGATTTGGATAGTATTACTCTAGATGTCACTTGTGAAATTATGGCGCTTAAACCCGCACCTGTGCAAGTAACATGGTTAGGTTGGGATGCTTCAGGAATACCAACAGTTGATTACTTTATTGCCGATCCTTATGTTTTGCCAGAATCTGCTCAAGAGTACTATACACAGAAAATCTGGACATTACCCCAAACTTACATAGCAGTAGATGGTTTTGAGGTGGGTGTACCAACTCTACGGCGGGATTCTTTAGATATTCCTAATGATGCTGTCGTTTATTTGAGCGCTCAGAGAGGGTTTAAGCGCCACCCCGATACAGCACGGCTACAAATGAAAATTATCAAAGAAGTTCCCAATAGCTATTTCTTAATTAAAGGATTAGCGGATTCTGAAGCCGTGCAGAAATTCTTTATGCAGCTAGCAGAGGAAGAGGGGGTAGAATGCGATCGCCTGCGATTTTTGCCTCAAGATTCCTCTGAGGCTGTCCACAGAGCAAATTTAACTATTGCTGATGTTGTATTAGATACTTATCCTTACAATGGAGCTACGACAACCCTAGAAACACTCTGGATGGGTATCCCATTAGTAACCAGAGTTGGAGAGCAATTTGCGGCTCGTAATAGCTACACTATGATGATGAATGTAGGTGTAACAGAAGGTATTGCTTGGACTAATGAAGAGTATGTAGAGTGGGGTGTGCGGTTAGGGAAAGATGAGGCTTTACGCCAGCAGATAGCTTTGAAATTGAAAGCATCTCGACAAACAGCACCCTTGTGGAATGGTAAGCAGTTTACCCGTGAAATGGAGAAGGCTTACAAACAAATGTGGCAGAGGTATATTGAGAAAAAATAAGCTTTTAGTGAGGGCTTCAGCCCTCCTCTCTTCATTGCTAAGTACAAATTTGTTTATAGAACGTTTCTAAACCTACCACGCAAGCTTTATCATCAAAGAGGCGATCGTGATTTTGGCTCATTCTTTCTGCAATAGTGGCTCGCCAAGCCGGATATTGTCCCAATTTAACCGCAATTTCAATGTATTCTGCTTCATTTTCAGCAATAGTATCTGTCACGCCTAGCATTTTCAAGAAGCTGTCAGAATGACGACCCCGCATAAATTCTCCGGGACACGTAACAATGGGGAGATTACAAGCGATCGCTTCTAAGGTAGTATTACCACCAGACCAAGTGAATGTGTCTAAATAAACGTCTGAAAGTAAGTTAATCATTAGATAGTCCAATCGCTCTGGAATAGTGAGAAATACACAGTAATCGTCACTGTTCAAACCGATAGCAGCAAAAGTACGATCTAAACGCTTTTTAAGTAAACCACCGCGTAAAAACACGAATTTAGCCTGTGGAATACGTTGAGCAATTTCAGCAAAAATAAAATCATATTGTGGTAAATATTTGAAAGGAGCTTGACAGCATAAATATATAACTGCATCGTCTGATAGTTGAAAATCTGAGCGTTTTTTAATAACTGGCGGAATATATGGTTTAGGATAAGAAACGCCAATATTAGGCAAGCGAATTAATTTTTCTGAATAATGTTCTTGTGCATTTTCAGGTTCCATCAATTCGCTAGATAAAAAGTAATCGATTGTAGGTAAACCACTTGTTACTGGATGTCCCCAAGCTGTACATTGGACAGGTGCAAGCCGTAGACCTGCCATTTGCATAGTTTGTGGATTCATTCCAATTTCAGGAAAAACTAAAATATGTAGATTATCAGCAACTATCTGTTCACATACTGCTAATAAATTATCAGGAATGTGGTGGAAAACATCACTGTACTGTTGAAATTGTTGGGTAATGTTATCTGGCTCATTCCCTGTGTAATAACAGTAAATTTCAAAGCTTTCATGATTACTATGACGTAACCAACCTGTTAACCAAAGTGTTCCACTATAAGAATGGAGATAATGTGAAACGTAACCAATCCTAATTTTTTCCTGATGCTGAAGCTTAGGCATAGAAAGAGGTAAACACCATTGAGGAAAGTTAAGCGACATAATTTTATGAACTAACTTGCCGTATTGGCGTTGTAAATCTACGTCATTTTTGGCTTGATAAGAAAGATAAAAGTTAGTTAATCTCCCTATACCTGCTAAAGCATTACTAATTTCTTGTGAAGTTGTAAGAGATGTTTGCTTAATTAAATTTTGCAGCCCTTCGGTGTACCGCTGACGATAAAATGTAATTTCTTCTTGATTATCATATGTTATCGGCACTATTAAATACTTTAACAGTTGAAAAGTGTAATCATCAGGTAATAGCTGGCAAGTTTTTTCAATCACAAAAACTGCTTCTTTAGTTCGTCCGTTACGTCTTAATTCAATAATTAAACAAAAATGCATCCTAGCTTCTGTAGGATACAATTCAATTCCTTTTTGGAGAGTACTAAAATATTTATCTAGTAAGTCTAAATTTCTATAGCACTGGCTTAAGCACCAGTAAATTTCTGCGTCACCTGAATGTATTTTTAGAAGTGTTTGATATTGGGTAATTGCTGCTTGCCATCTTTCTTCGAGAAATAATCTGTTACTTAAATCAAAAATTAACTGTACTAATTGTATATTACTAAAAGTTTTTATTTCATAGGATGGAATTTTTGCTAGTGGCAATAATGATAATTTTTGCGAATTTTCATTTTCTAGAACAATTCGAGCATGGATATCAGAGGCTAGAGATTCATATTCAATATAATCTAAATTTTCCAGTAAAGAAATTTTACATTCTAAGCTAACATCAAAATTTTGTGCTAATATATTCATCGCGACAGCAGATAAAAGCAAGTTAGCGTCATCTTCAATAATGCCGTCAGTATCTATCAATAACGCTATCTGAGAATTATCAGGATGATTTATTACCGCTTTAATTACTTGTTCTAATTCTAAAATTAATGTTTCTTCTGGTTGCGACCAATCAGGAAATATTGTAATATTTATATGCCTTTGATTGGCTGTCAATAACTCAGAGATATATCCCTCATTTTGCTCTATTAAGTTAGTTGTTTTCACTTTATTACTCGTGTCAAAGGAACTTGAAATTATTTTTATAATTTGCAGTTATTGGTAAAAAACTAACTGAAAATTTAGTTGTGTAAGTCTTCTTTAATCAACAGTCCAGGTTGACTTATCCAGTTATCTAATTCATAACATCCTAGATTTTTAACTGGTACTTTTGTTAAAGCTTCCCGATCTTCATATTCTAAAATAAGTCTGGCATGAATACGAGGTAACAAAGCTTGCCACTCAATATGAGAAAGGTTTCCTAACAGAGAAATTTGTAATCCATTATTAATATCTAAATCTTCCTGAATCAGTAGATTCATAGAAACACTAGATAAAAATATTTCTGCATCTTCGGTAGCAATATTACTCGTATTGATAATTAAAGTAATTTTTTCACTTTCGACATGACTTAATAACGTCTTAATGACTTGTTCTAAAACTAAACCAAGAGATTCTTCTGGCTGTGACCAGTCAGGGAAGATAATTAGGTTAATATCTCTTAGTTGTAAATTTTGACTGAGAGTATCTGCAAAATATTTACTTAAGAGCTCTTCAAATAAGCTACCCATTTTAGCTGAGTAAGAACGACTATCAAGAAAACTAGGATTGCCCTGCATTTTTTCCTTAATTTCGGCGCTCTTTTTTTGACGTAATTTAGGATCGTTACCAAGTGCGATCGCCAGTTGCATATAAGACTCTTCACTATCTCCAACTAAATCAGGAATATCCAGTGCTTGCACCATTGCAGCTCCCATTGCAGAACGAAAGGTAGTTCCCTGTCTAGCTATGACTGGTAGATTAACTTCTAGTGGTTCTATCAAAGAAGTTGTTCCCGCAAATGGGTAGGAATCTAGATATATATCAGCAATTTTATAGTATTCTTTCATATCGTCCCGATCTGGGACAGGATAAGGATCTAAGACTTTCAAACGTTCAACTGCTACTCCATGCCTATAAAAGATGGAATTTAAATGATTAATAAATTCTATTTTAGGATAATTATTTGACCAATTTGGCCCAAATGGTAAAAGTACTAAAATTGAATTCGGTACTTTAGAAATTATTTTTGCCCATAAATATATCAGTTCTGGAACTGTTTTGAAATAATTAGCTCCAGAGATAAAAACAACAGCATCTTCAGAAATACCTAAACTATTTCGTTCAACTGGAATTGTCAATTTACCTTCTTGATTGCCGTAACTAAAACAGTGGGCAGTTCCTTCTAATTTTATTAACTTTTCTTGATAGTGGTCTTGTGCCTCTGGTAATGGATCTGTGAACGTACCAGAAATATAATAATCAATATTTCGCATTCCAGTTGTGACAACTGAACCACCGCTAGTAATTTGTACTCTTGCTAATCTATGAATTGCTAACAGGCAGATTTGATGATTTGCCGCAGTTACATTAGTAGCAATAAATAATATATCAAGATCGTCATCACGGATAGTATTGACCTGTTCTAATAATTGCTGTGGTAGCAATTTAAAAGAATTGGCAGAAAGCTCACAATATTGCTCTAGTGAATGCCCAGTTTTATTAAGAGAGTACAAGATGACTTCAAAATCTCTATTAAGATATTCATAAACAGGAAGATAAGCAAATGTTTCAGCTGAGGGTGTAAAATGCGATGCTAAGATACCAAGTCTGATTTTCTTTCTGTTTATAGGCCGCTCTACAAATTCGTAATCGACTTTGTGTCTATTAATTTTTAGGAAAAATTCTAATATTTCTGCACGTTTTATATATATTTTTTTCAGATTATTTTCATTAAAGTATGCAGGTATAAAATTTGTAAATTGAGCGAAATTATTAACTACTTCATGCCACAATTCAGAATCAGTATTATTGAAGATAGATGTATGTACATAATCAATACAGTTTTGTAACTCTTGGCAGTAATTATCTGCTTTACCTATTTCTTTGAAATAAAACTGATGGGAAAATAGGAATTTTATATAATCTAATTTTTGACTGGTATCAAATATTTTAGGTGCGATATCAGCAAAAAAACTTTTCAGATTATTTGGAATTTTTTCTTGTTTTATTTCAGTTTCCTTTACAGAAAATATATTTTTTACTTTTAAAACGCGATCGTTTTTAGGTAATAAGTCTGATTTATGAAAAATTATACTAATCATATCATTTATAAAACGGCTAACAGATTCTTTACCATATTTAACCTGTATTTCTTGTTGATATCGTGCTTCTTGCAATGTATTTCGTGCATATTCTACTTCTTCTAATCCATAAGCAATTCCTTTTAGTTCATATTCTTCAGAGTCTCTTAAAATTGCTGAAGTAGATAAACTTTTAAACCATTCATCCTTCGTAGTTCCTGGAATCGGTACTACGATCGGAACACATCCACATAAAGCTGCCATCGCGCAAATATATGAATATGGATCGTAAGAAATAAGATATTCTTTTCTATTAAATATTTCAATGAGAATTTCTTGAGACAAATTATCATCTAAGAATAAAGAATCAGATGGATGAATATATTTTAAGGGCTTGTGAAATTTATGGCCTTTTCTTATAATATGACAATATCCATCTCTTGATTTTCCATAATTTTTTAACGCTGGACTTATGTAAATAGGGCAAATAAGATTATAATCTTTTACATCTTTTCGAGAATTATATGTACCATAATGATAAATAAAGTCATTTTTTCCCCAAGTGGTATATATATCAGAGGGACAATGAATACCAAGTTCACAAAGAATCCATCTAACTACATATTGTGCTTTTAAAGGATTCCCAAATGTAACCTCTGGATATACAACAACTGTATTATCCTTCACATCAGCTTGTGTCCCATATTTATCAAATATATTATTAGGTAAATTCAACCCATTTATATCAAATATTTTACATAAAAATCCAGCTTCATCAATAATTCGAGCAAGATTATAAAGAGCGATAACTCCGCCAATATTAGGTTGAAATGGTGGAGAAAATATCACAAAATTTAATTGAGATTTTTTGTAATTCTGATTCATGACCTTATTTTTTATAGACTTATTTTGAGAAAAATGTTTTTAGCTTCTAGGATCGCAATTCTAATAATTTGAGCTATTATCCGAATTTGCTCTTTAGTAGTTGAACTCCCTGTAGGCAAAAGTAAAACTCTATCAGATAATCTTTCAGTTTCATGTAATAGTAATCTTGCGTAGGGAAAATATGAATTATAAGGTTCCATGCGATGGCATCCTGGATAAAAATAACGACGAGCTATTACATTCTCAGCATGAAGTATTTCGAGCAGTTTATCTCGACTTACTTGAGTTTCAGATTCTTCAACCTCTAAAACAATATATTGATAGTTGCATTTTTCGTTTTCGTTATAATTTAGCAAATAAATACCCGGAATATCAGCAAGTTCTTGTTGATACCATTTGTAATTACGATAGTTAGTTTCAATAAAGTTATCAATACTTTCTAAGGAAGTTAACCCCATTGCTGCTGATACTTCAGTCATCTTGCCATTTGTACCAATATAAATAACTTTATCCATACCGGCAAAACCAAAATTTGTCATCAACCGAATTTTTTCCGCTAGTTCATCACTGTTTGTAACAATTGCTCCACCTTCAAATGTATTCAAAAACTTAGTAGCATGAAAGCTAAAAACTTCGGCATCTCCAAAAGTACCAATCATACGTCCTTGATGTGAACAGCCGAAAGCATGAGCAGCATCAAACATTAATTTTAGATTATAAGTATGAGCAATTTCACTTAAAGCTTCCACATTGCAAGGACGACCCCACAAATGAACACCAAGAATACCAGTAGTGTGCGGGGTAATGCTTTGAACTATTTTGTTTGGATCTATATTATGGGTTTGAGGATCAATATCACAAAAAACAGGTGTAATTTCTTGCCATTGTAGGGCGTGGGGAGTAGCAATAAATGTGAAGGAAGGTACAATAACTTCACCTTGTAACCCGACAGCACGAATGGCTATTTCTAATGCTACTGTTGCATTACAAGTAGCAATACAATGCTTTACTCCGACAAACTCAGCAATGCTTTGCTCAAATTCTTGTACATAGATACCATTATTAGTTAGCCATTTTCTATCTAATATGTCATTGATACGGGTGAGTAAGCATTCCCGGTTTCCAATATTAGGACGACCAACATGTAATTTTTCAGGAAATGTTGGTGTTCCACCAAATAAAGCTAATTCATTTAAGTGTTGTTTGATCTGAAGCATCTTGTTATCTCATCTTTGGGTTAAAGTTTTAACAAGTATAAACAAAATAATTAAGAATCCTATTTGAACTCATTCGGACTAAATCATATATTTTGCACCTTAATTACCTTTAGATTTAAAAGTTTATTAAACCTATAATTGGTTAACTATGATATTTCTTGCATAAATACTTTTTTGGCTTATGCAAAGGTGAAACAAAAAAAATGAATACAGAATCCGTATGACCTTTAATTTTTTAGCTATGAATATGTAAATGTTCAATTGGAATTTTTATTTACTATTCTTTTCCTGTTCTTCTCTGTTCTTCAAATTCGTCAAAACAGTCTTATAATCTTGTCTATCTGGATGCAATTTCACCAGCTTCTCCAACAGGGCAATCGCACCTTTTCTATCTTTCATTCTTAGCCGTAATAAAGACAATTTTTCCAGCGCTAATTTATTATTTGGTTCTCGCTGTAAAACCAATTCGTAACCTTTTAACTGTTTTTGTAATTCATTTTCAACTTTATTAATTGCTGGTTGTTGAGGTTGATGCCAAGCCTGTTGTAAAGTATTTACCACTGTAAATAGCATTGAACCCCCAAAAGATACAATGGAAATATATGTTATGATTCTCTTCCGTCGTTCAATCTGCTTACTGCGTTTGAGTAAATAATTATTCCCTGAAATTGCCATGCTACAAAAATTGCTACGATCAGAACTTCAGCAATCCTCCTAGCCATTAGGCTACCCATAACTCTGCAAAAACTATCATTGCAAAATTGGTTTATTTTCTGATCTCAGACTCAATTCAGAAAAATGTACAATATAGTGATTCAATGTTTATTTAATAAATTTACAAGACTTTAAACATGACCCGCGAGTGTGGAGGATGATTTGCTACAAGCGAACCTTCAGGCACATTACAAGACACAGCGCAGCCTGCTGAAATTTTACTCCAACTTCCCACCGAAACCCCTGGATTGACACTAGAATGAGTGCCGAGAAAAACGCCCTCCTCTGTCTTAGCCTTTCCATTCAGCGTGCCATAAGGAGAGAGAACACTGTAAGCGCCGAGGATGGAATCATGGCCCACAGATGCATACGTATTCAATAAAACTCCTTTTTCTAGAGTTGCATTAGCACCCACAGATGTAAAAGGACATAGAATAGAACCTTCACCAATGACTGCATTATCAGCAATCACAGTAGTAGGATGAATTAGAGTATAAAGTTTCCCCCCCCTCTTAAGGATTAATTCTGATGCTTTCTTACGAGCTTGGGGGTCTCCTAATGCGACAATTACAGCTTCTAAGGGTTGTGGTTGATAGTTTTCAATCTTACCTAAGATAGGGACGGGTAAATGGGAAGTCTCTTGGCTGAAAAGGAAGTCATCTACAAACCCAAGGATCTCTAAATTAACTGTTTTCTGTCTTCTTAAATCTAAGAGATACTGGTAGACTTCCGATCCAAAGCCTCCCCCCCCCGCAATTAAAATTTTTGTCATATCTGTTCTCTAGTAGTTTGTGAAGGCAATTTTGCCGCGTAAATAAATTTGTAGTAAGGACTTTAGCCCTTGTGTTCAGCACTGAAGTGTTTACTACGTGCCAGGCAGAGTTAGCTTGACATACTACTAGATAACTCCCTTAAAAGTTAATAGCAATTTCACGGACAAATTCCCTTTGTAAATCATATCCATCCCAACTTGTCGAGAAAGTCAAGGCTTGGCCCAACTGTACCACACGATCAATTCCTGCGAACTGACTAGTTTTCAACAACGTAAAAATTTCGTCACGCTTAAATCCAAATATGGCAAGGGTTTGATATTTTCGGGATAAGTGTGGGAAAATTTCTCCTAGCTGAGTAACACTATATTCCCAAAATAACCCACTACCACAATGCAATTCAGTTTCTAATTGCTGCAAAGAGTCTAATTCAACACGATTGATCAGATTATTAGCAGAAGGACAAATTTTTACCGGACGACGAATTGCCAGAGAGCAGGATGCAACTAACTTATTCATCAGATCGAATACAGGCATATCTGATGTTTTTTGAATAAGTTTTTCTCCTAATAATAACCAAAAAATGTCTTGAGCTTTTTTAATATCCGAGCGCTCGCCTTCCCAAATAACTAATTTAGGGGAAGAACAAGCCATCTGTGCAAACCAATACGCATCATTATAAAAACGCTCAATAATTATCTCTTTATTTTTATCTGATAAAAATGCTTTAGCCCGGATCGCTGCTAAAGAAAATTTATCTGCAAAAACGATCTCCGTTGCTGTTGATTTGAGTGGAATAGTACGAATAGTTTCAATGGTACGATCTCCACCCCAAATTACTCGCACATCACATAGTTGGGAGAAAAACGCTGTCGCTTGCGGATCGTATCCATAGCGAACTAACAAAGTTCTCTGACGAATAGGAGAAAAATTTGGCTTTTCTAAAAGGGTTTTCAATATATTAAACAATGCTTCTATCTGGAGAGTTTGTGTAGATGATAAACGAATAATATTAGCATTACCCGCTAATAGCGAAATAAACCAAGAATAGATAAAAATACTATCTACGTTAGCTGGGGTAATATGGAAAACAGTTCCTCTCGCTAACCAAAGTGCCTCTCCTTGCTTGTTGTCAAAATGTCTCTGCATCTGTTGTAAGTGGCTCAAGCGCATCCAAAAGGCCATCGCCACTAATTCGGGATACTGGCGTAAACCTACATCCCCTAAAATTGTCTGAGACAATGCCTCAATAAATTCTATGACAATTGGATCATAGGGTTTTAATGTTCCGGTTGCGACTATAGATTCTGGGGTTGTGTGGGAGGGAAGAATGACATCATAGTTCATTATTGCTTTGACTTATATATTTAAGTAAATTTGTAATTGCTGATTGTCTTAACTTTTTAAGAGAGGTATATGAGTATCACTACAGCCTCTTATTTCACTACGAGGAATTCTTCCTTCTACTGTGAAATATTTTCCCTTTTGCCTCGATTGGCTATTATCTTCGCCCCAGATAATTCCCAAATCTTCAGTTAATAATGCATGACCAGGATAGCTGTAAGGTAATAAGGAAAGTACTTCAATTACCCCTTTTTGCCCATAGGGTAAAGGTTGCCAATTCCAGGGATCTCGCACAATAATATCGGCAAATAATGGTGTATGTAAATAACCATCTTCATCTTCCATAAAAACCGATCCAACTTGTTCCACCATGCCATAAAAATTGTAAATTTTTCCTAAACCTGTTCTAGATCTCAGGCACTGCTTAAAGGTTTTATTGTCAACTGCTTGTTCCTGTAATTTTTTCCATCCTCCACTATGAATAAGAGTTGCATTAGGAATATTAATTGTGATATTTGCTTTCTCTAATGCTTGGTAAAAATATTGCCAAACCATAAAAGTAAAACCAAATAACAGGATATTTTGCCCTTTATAAGTCTGAAGAAACCTCTCTAACACAAATAAATCAATTTCCATCTCCTCGTTTAGTAAATAAGTGTGGTTTCTACCAAAAGTTGAAAGTCCGACAATTCCTGCTCCTCGTGCAGAGAAATTCTGAGGATCGCGAATGACATTTGGATGATCGATAATCAACATAGGAAGGCGTTGATGCCCTAAGTATTCTTGTAAAATTTTTACCAATGCCTTAGATTGATATGTAGCAGTTTGATGATCTAAAGCAATGCGAGAAACTTGAGTTGAAGTAGTACCAGAAGAAATCAAGATTTTAACGATTTCCTCCGATTGAATACTTCTCAAATCGTATTCTTTAAATAACCGCACTGGAATATAGGGGATTTCTTCAAGTTTGTTTACTCTTTTATTTCCCCAACCAAAAGCCCGTAAAATATTAGCATAACCAGGACAATTTTTCTGATGGAAAGCTGTTAAATCGTTGAGGTATTCGAGAATAATTGCTTGTTTATCTGATTTTTCTAGCCCATAAATGGGTAAATTCCAGATATTATCTAGTGACTGCATCGTTCCTCCCAAGCACGAATAATTTCCTCATAGAGGATTTTTCCCGCAGAATTGATGGGAAATTGCTCTAGATAAAACACGCGAAATACAGATGCATGTAATTTAAATGTTTCTGTTAGATAATGCGCTATTGAAATTTGTAGTTCTTGTTGCTTAACTGCTACTAACAATAAATTATCTTTTCCTCCACAGATGCAGTCAACCCCTCTATCCTGTAAATTCTTTTCGAGGTCTTCGAGGTTAATTCGGATACCTAAAATTTTTAAGAATCGCTTGAGGCGCCCCTGAATATAGTAAAATCCATCTTCATCTCGTTGAGCTATATCTCCTGTCTGCAAAACGCCCCCTAGTTGATCTGGTAATGCTAAATCTTCTTTACAGGTGGCATATCCCATCATTACGTTCTCTCCTTGATAAACTAGTTCTCCTGTTACCCCTGACCCTTCGATTTTCTGGTGTTGTGCGTCTTCTAACCAGAAAGTTCCTCCTGGAATTGCCTGGCCTATGCTATCCAGTTTTTTGAGGGTATATTCTGGGTGTAAATACGCCATCCGAGCAGTTGCTTCTGTTTGTCCATACATGACATAAAAGGTTAACCCACGCTCCTGCATTTGTCCTGCGAAAAATGCTACTAACTCAGCCGACAATCGCCCCCCAGCTTGGGTTAGATAGCGCAATGAAGGTAAATTCATACAGAAAATATTTAGGCGCCGCAGCATCTCATAATTGTAAGGAACTCCTGCTATTGAGGTCGCCTGATAGGTCTGAAAAAAGTTCCAAAATTCTCTAGAAATGAGAGGCATTTGGGTGACTAATATCGTGGCACCTTTGAGCAGGTGGCTATTAAGTACTGAAAGTCCGTAGGAATAGTGAAACGGAAGAGAAGTAATTGGACGCTCATCAGCAGTAATCTTTAAATATTGTGCGATCGCCACAGCATTTGCTTGAAGGTTTGCCAAGGTGAGGCGAACCAGCTTTGGTGAGCCAGTACTCCCGGAGGTGGAGAGCAGCAGAGCCACATCGGGGTGTAAGCTGCCATGCGCTCCTTTTCTCAAGGAGATCAGTTCGTATCCTGTCCCCAACGAGTTCGGTTGCCACAACCAATTGGCAGCGTAAGTCTGTATTAAGTTCTGCACTAACTGGGTATCTAAAGTACTGTCTAAGAGCATTACGGTGTTTCTAGAGCGCAACCCTGCAAGATAACCTATAACTGTCTCTACCGTGTTGCGACAAAGGATAACGATTAAGCATTTCTCTTTGCCCAATTGGGATTGTAGGCGATCGCAGGCTGTTACTACTTCCTCATAAGTTATCTGTTCTCCTGTCTCACTAATGAGGGCAGTTTGGTTACCAAATTGGTTTAGATTCAAAGCAAACATTAAATTAACATTCCTCCATCTACCCCAATAACTTGTCCTGTGACATAGGTAGAAAGTTCACTTGCCAAGAACAGAGCCACATTTGCTACTTCTAGAGGCTGTCCAATCCGCCCCATTTTGATTGAGCTGAGGCGCTCTTGAAATTTGTCCTTTGGAAGTGAGCGTGCCATATCTGTATCAATAAATCCTGGTGCGATCGCATTGACTCGGATATTATTAGGAGCCAACTCTTTTGCCAAGGATTTGGTAATGCCAATTACTGCTGCCTTACTTCCCCCATAGACAGCTTGTCCATCATTGCCATTAGTACCAATAATAGAACTAATGTTAATAATGCTACCCGACTTATGTCGTGCCATCAATCTCGAAGCATACTGGCATCCATACAATACCCCAAAAGTATTGACCCCAAATACTCGATCGATTTGAGATTGTGTAACCATACCAATTAGGGCATCATCAAGGACTCCCGCATTATTCACCATGATGTCTAATTGTTTAGTGATGCCAAATAACTCCCGAAAGCCCTGTTTCACCTCTTCAGGATTAGAGACATCAAAATACAGAGGAATTGCTTGCACATCATAGGTTTTATCCAATTGAGTGATTAGTGTATCAAGGGAGCCAGCAGTCCGAGCATTGAGATAGAGTTTTGTGCCGTGAGCCGCAAAGACTTCAGCGATTGCCCACCCAATGCCACGACTTGAGCCAGTGATCAGAGCAACTTTGCCTTGAAGTAAATCAGAATTGCACATCATACTTACTCAATATTTGCTTGGCTTTGTCTACGCTACTCATATCAATAATGTCATTGGTATCTAACATAATGCTGAAAGTTTTCTCTAGTTCAGTAACCAGAGCCATGTGAGCCACGGAGTTCCACTGTTGGATAGAGCGGTAAGCCAAAGTATCAGTAACAGTTTCAGATTTAATGCCCAAAGCTGTACAAAATGCCTGAACCAGTTTTTCCTGATTGTCTTTCATAGGTAAGATATAGTACTCATAATCTTGACTTTATCCATTTAATACGCGAGTATGCCACTTTGGCAAAAAGACTGATAAGTCAAGAAAGGACAATCACCCCAAAAACTAATAAAATTTTACAAATGTCTCTATACGCGCTACCATATCAATCTGATAAAGCAACTATTTTTTAATCAGTTTCTGCAATACCTACTTAACACAATTAGAGTTGTATGGTAGTAATTACCGTACAAAAATCGATTTCCCAGTAATTGAGTAGAGTTTGTTATGGTATAGTTAGAAAGTTAAGACTAGCTTTACCAAATTACACCACTCTACGAGCCGGCACCAATTGCAGAATGGAAAGCAGTTTTAATTAAGCATTTACTAAACAAAATCTGAATTCAATCGAGGTTATGACTCAGCAAGTAATTCACCCAATGGTGAAATTGCAGCGTAACGTGCAATCACTCATAGAATCGAATATTATCAAGCCAAGCGATAGTATCTGGAAAATCGCTTTGCTCTACGGCAACGAATGGCAGCACTGGAAACAAGAATTGCTAGATTTTGGGTTTAGTATGCAAGACCCAATCAGCGAATTGCTAGCTGTAGAAGCTTGGGATGAAGAATAGGTCGTAGGGCATAGGGCATGGGGCATTGGTTATTCCCCCATTTCTCCGTTCCCGACTCCCCACTCCCTAAAGTTGACAAGTAGCTAAGGCCGTAGCTAATTCCTTGGCAGTCTGATACCGATCGCGCGGCAATGGTTCGGTAACGCGGTCAATAACATCTCTTAATTGGGGACTAATGGTAGGAACTTTTGCCACATCAAACCTAAAGTGTCGCCCCCTTTGGCGGTAATACTTGAAGGGGTTTTCGCCAGTGAGTAAAAAAATCAGCGTTGGCCCAATTGCATATAAATCAGATTGCGTCAAAGGTTGTCCTCGTTCTTGTTCGGGAGCGCAGTAACCTTCTGCCCCAATACGAGTACCTGGCGCCGTGCCAATTTCCTTAACTGCACCAAAATCCAGCACCACTATGCGATTTTGAAAACTTCGCACCATTAAGTTAGCGGGTTTAATATCGCGGTGGATGAGTGGAGGCTCTTGGCTATGAAGATAGTCTAAAATATCGCATGTTTGGATCGTCCAAGCGATCGCTTGGGCTGGGGTTACCGGCCCAGTCGTGGAAATACGTTTTTCTAAATCTTGTCCGTGGATTAGTTCCATCGCCAAGTATTTTTTTCCACCTTCCACAAAGAAATCATAATACTTGGGAATTCCTGGATGCTTGAGAGATTTGAGAGTATACGCCTCTCGCTCAAATAATTCTTGAGCTTTGGCAATTCTCACCATATCAGCATTCATTTGCTTCAACACCAGCAGTTGTGGAATACCCGCAATCAAACCAAGTGCATCCCAAGCCAGATAGGTAGTACCCATACCTCCTTGTCCCAGAGTTCGCAACACCTGATAATGACGAATCGTCTGTTCCACTGATAGAGGTTGACCGCAGTGGATACAAAACAAATTATTCGGCGAATTACCTTCATGAGTGCAAGTGGAGGATAAAATTCCGGGATTTTTAGCTGAGGAGACTGTGGGAAATGCATTTTCTGGCGTTTCTTGTGTCTGTTGCCAAGGCAAAGAAACATCCGGTGATTTTAACTCCCGAATTTGAAATAGCAGTATTGGGCCTCCCTGTGCAAGTTCCAACAGGGAATCGTCTGGTAGCGGACTTTGAATTACCAGGACACCATTAAGGAAAGTTCCATTTGTACCCTGACTAATTAATTGCCAAGCATCACCATTGCTAGCAGAATCGACTTGTCTAAGTTCTAGATGATGCCGAGAAACCAAACTATCAGTTAAAACAATATGATTGTCTGCTGCTCTCCCAATCCGAATTATGGAAGAGTTTTCAAAGCACCACTGATGGAGCGGCGTTTTTTGTTGCGGTTCTAACAGGGTCAGAGTAACCACAATACAACCTATGAGGTAAGGGGACTGAGGATTGGGGACTGGGTATTGGGGACAGGGTATTAGGTATTAAATTTTT
The DNA here is from genome assembly GCA_034531195.2 of Nostoc sp. ChiSLP01. GTDB lineage: Bacteria > Cyanobacteriota > Cyanobacteriia > Cyanobacteriales > Nostocaceae > Nostoc. Next base: position 19,489 of record JAVRBO020000037.1, on the reverse strand, counting down.
ATACTAGTCCATAGTCGCCAGTCCCCTCATATTTAACTTTCAAGATTTGGACGCACTTTTGCCCGAATCAGTATAGCAGTAATATTATCGTGACCATTGTGTTGATTTGCTAAATCAATTAATTCCGTGACGCCGCGTTCTAGGTTGGCGGCAGAACTAAGCAACGGTTCTAAGTGAGTTTGCCAATGGGTTTCTAATAGATCGTTATCTGATAGGCCATCCGATGCCAACACTAGAAGGGTATCTTCATTGATCTCGAAAAAGCCGACATCGGGATTAATGGAGTTTTCATCGCGGGGCCCCAAGGCTTGGGTGAGTTGGTAAGCATCAGGGCGAGCGTAAGCTATACTTGCTTCCACTCCCCTTGTAATTTCCCTTTGCCCGACTTCGTGATCTACTGTGACTTGTTCTAACCCCTGTTTGCGCGTCACGCGATACAGACGACTATCTCCCACATGAGCCACTGCTGCTTGGGTGTCTTGAATTAAAAGCATTACCAGAGTTGTACCCATACGCCCAACTCCAGAACGAGCATCTTGTTGATTGAGCTTATAAATCGCCTCATTAGCTAAATAAACTGCTTCGCGAATGCTATTTTCTGTTGGCAGTTGATTGGGAACCCAGTGTTCTTGAAAATATTGCCTGAGGGTGTTGACTGCTAACTCACTGGCTACCTCGCCGCCAGCGTGTCCACCCATACCATCACAAAGGATATACAAACCATAGCCTTGCAGGATTCGAGTTTTGGGCAACTCCAGCTTTTCAACTTTAGTTTCGATACCAAAGTAGTCTTCGTTATGATGACGCTGACGCCCTACATCTGTGCGTCCCGCATCTTCCAAGCTACTTAACTGCATTGCCAGCACAACAGTTGGCATATCATCAGTTTTACTAATGATATCTTCTGGTTCTTGTGATTGCAGGCTAGTAGGCACAACAGTATATTTCTCCTGTATTGGGGGCAAAGTTCCAGTTCCTAGTGCTTCTAGTTCCACGGAGATTTCCTGCAAACGCGATCGCAACTGTGCGATGGTTTCAATTTTTCCTGCCTCTAAATCCCCTAACATTTGCACTACAGAACCAAATTGAGTGCGTTGAGTCTGTCTAAATAGCGTTTGCCAAACCCGCCCCAAAGCTTGGATAGTTAACGGTTGCTCTGACACAGATAGGGCTTGGTCATCTTCTAGGGATTCGCCGATCGCCTGACTATTAGGTGATTCCACATACAATCTTTGTAGCGCCAGCGTTTGGTCTTCATCCAATCGCAAATTCGACAATTCCAACAGACTTTGACGACAACTTACTGGTTCCAATACTGCCCAAAGTTGGGCCATTTCATTACACCAGTGTAAAATTTTTAGCGAACTCGTTGTCTCTTCTTGCCACAAATCGAGTAAAAGCTGCCAATTCGAGCGGTCTTCGATTATTATTACCTGTTTATCATCTTGCTGCCATGCATCGTGAATCCGTGGTATTCCTGGGTGACCTTGGTATTGTAAAGCAATATAAACTTTAGCAAGACTAGGAATTGCATTTGCCGCTACTGCTGGCGTTACCACGGGTTGCTGATTTCCTAATATGGCTTCAATAGGTGATATCTGATAGGGTTGGCAGTCTAAAACCCTCGCTTCTACCTCTGTAATATTTTGTAGATTAGGTAACCGATCTAACAATTGGTAGCGATCGTCAGGGTCTAAATAGGAGTCTGATGTAATTTGAGCACTAGGGGTAATGGGAGACACTGAGACGGGGAAACCTTCAGACGCGGGGACAGAACTCTCTGCGTCCCCTTGTTCTCCAAAGTTCAGCTCGCTGGAAGCCGACGCTGCGATTTCTGTTTGCGTCTCCGTGTCTTCTTGCCACGCTCCCTTATCTCCAGCCGCTTCTTGAGTAATAATTGCCCAAAATACTGTTCCACATTCCGTACCACAGTTTTGACAGCGTAGTGCATTCACAGGAACATCGGTACTGCATTCAGGACAGATTTTGTGAGTCAGGGACGTGCCACATTTTTGACAGAATTTGTTGGTATTAGGGTTTTCAAATTTACACTGAGGGCAAATCAGCATAGTGGAAGTTCCTTAATTCCCGTTCCAAGGTGGTTCTAGCCACTAAGATCCAAGGTGCCACAATTGGCTGTCCCTGACTACAGTAGACTTACAATAGATTGTAGTTTTAACCGTGAATTTTGGTGGCAGTATTAATTCTGACGCAGAAAATATTTTAGTGGAAATAGGGCATTGGGTATGGGAGATCGGGGAGACAAGGAGAGAAGTTGGAGCGGAGGTTTCCTCCGCTCCAAACTTCGGAGGACAAGGTAGCAATTTTTCTCCCTTGTCTCCTCCTCTAACCATACCCCATAGACTATGGCCAAGATTCCGGCAATTGCGGAGGTTCAGCGTTAAACCATTTTTGATAAATTTGCTTGTAAGTACCGTTGGATAACAAAGTGGCTAGAGCTTTATTAATTGTATCCAGGTAGGGAGAATCTTTTGGTGTGGCAATACCGTAGTATTCTTCGGTGAGTAGGTCGGCAACAACTTTGATACCTTTGAGTTTGCCGTTTTTAATCGCATACAAAGTAGCAAAAGCATCGCTAACTACAGCATCAACATTGCCGTTGAGCAAGTCTTGAAAAAATTCTGGGCCAGAGTTAAAAGTACTGATTTTGGCGTTGGGGATGGTTTTGGCAAAATCCGCCCCAGTAGAACCTATTTGTACAGCAATTTTTTTTCCCTGGAGACTATTAAAGTCTTTAATATTTTGATTGTCTTGGCGGACAGCGATCGCCAATCCCGCTTTAAAATAAGGCCGTGAAAAAGCAATTGTTTTCAAGCGTTCGGTGGTAATCGTAATCCCACTAATTGCTGCATCGACTCTTTTGGCTTGCAAAGCTGATATCATGCCATCAAAAGGCAGATTTTCAAAATCAACTCTAAATTCTGCAACTTGAGCGATGCCTGCGGCGGGCTTCGCCAACGCATTCATTAAATCAATATCAAATCCTTCTAACTTACCGCTAGCTGTTCGGATTTCAAAAGGGGTAAAGGTCGGATCTGTAGCAACCTTGAGAAGTTTAACATCTTGCTTGGTGCTGGGATAGAAACTGTTACAAGCAAGAATCAGTAAAAGACAGCCTAAGCTCAAAATTAGCTGCTGCCACTTCCACTTAATCGATTTCACTATAGTAATTCTGTTCTATCAGTCAATGTTAGTGATGCTTGTGATGATGTTATAAGAAAGAATACATCCATTAACAAACAAAATCTACACTGGATTCTGGTTGACAAACACAATTGTGAATTCTGAATTCTGACTTTTGTATTCTTCTGATTTTGAATTCCTTATGACTCCCACCACCCATAGTTATGAAATTGCTGATTTGTTCGCCGAACGAGCAAAAAACCTCGCACCTCCAACCTATGGCACAGAGTTAACTAAAATCGTTAGTGTCAGTTTTACCTACGGTCTAGCTGACCCAACTCTCTTTCCCCATGCTGATTTGGCGGCTGCAACTGCTGATGTGCTGGCACAAGAAGCTGCGATCGCTCTTAATTACGGCCCGCCTTCAGCTCGACTCTACGAGCAAATTATCCTGCGCTTGCAAGCTCAAGGAATCGCGGCTGATGGCGATCGCCTTCTCATTGGCTACGGTTCTGGGCAGATTCTCGGCTTACTACCAGATGTATTTATCGAACCCGGTGATGTGGTAATTGTGGAAGGCCCAACCTTCTTGGGAGTAGTTGCTAGATTTGTCCACGCTGGCGCACACCCGATCGCCATTCCTGTAGATGAGTTGGGAATGAATGTGGATGCCCTAGAAGAAATTTTAAGTGACTTGAAAAAACAGGGCATTCGACCCAGGTTTATTTACACCATTCCCACCTTTCACAATCCCACAGGCACTACTATGCCCTTATTTCGCCGCAAAAAATTAGTAGCACTAGCGGCTGAATATGGTGTGCTGGTGGTGGAAGACGATGCTTATAAGGATTTGCGTTTTCAAGGAGAAACCGTGCCTTCCTTGGCATCCCTCGACCAGGAAGGGTGGGTGTTATATGTGAATACCTTCTCGAAAATTATTGCGCCTGGTGTCAGGTTGGGCTTTGCTTGTGGCGATCCAGCAATTATTGAGCGCTTGGCAATGTTCAAAAGCGAGGGGCCTGTAGGGCCTTTTGTCAGTCATGTAGTTGGCCGCTACTGTGCCACTGGCAAATTAGATGCTCACATTCAGAAGTTAATCGCGTCCTACAGCCATAAGTGCAATTTGTTGTTAGAAGCGATCGCTGCTGAGTTTCCCAGCGATATAGTTGCTTTGCGACCGGATGGCGGCTTTTTCGTTTGGTGTAAATTGCCGCCAAATATTACTGCCAAAGCACTCCTAAGTGCATGTGCAGAACGCGGCGTCAGCTTTTTACCAGGAACTCGGTGCTACGCCAACGGTCAGGGGGATGATGCTATCAGGTTAGCTTTTAGCTTTCAACCAAAGGACAAGATTGTAGAGGGAATAGCTGCCCTTGGAGCAGTCTTACGGAAATGGCAGTGACCATCGGCAGAGGACAAGGGGAAAAAATTTTTGTCTATTTGTCCTCTTCAATGCCTATATAATACCATGTCCGGTTGAATACTTACTAATTAAGCTGAGGCTCTGAGGCGGAGAGTTTTTAACTCTAAGTAATTCAGCGAACTTGATTTATTCTGAATTATTTTTCAAAAAATTTGTTCTAAACGCTCGAAATCTCGCTGCACTTCATACCAGAGGGTTTTATTATGAGGGTCTGTTTTTAGGGCTTTTTTCAGATAAATTCTGGCTTTGAGGAGCTGGTTTTCGGAAATTAGCGCCCGTCCCCAGATTTGATAGGCAACTGCTAGCCATTGGCGGACTTCTGCATCACTTGATAAGCGATCTGATAAAGCTTCGGCTAGAGCGATCGCTTGGGGAAATCGTCTTTCTTGCAAAAATCGCTGCAATTGCTCGTAAGTTTTCCACTTGAGCCGCTGTTCTATTTCCACCAAATTGGGCGGCTTTGGTGTACCTGGTTGCTGGGTTTTCGCCTTTGTGGCTGGTGTTTTTTCCCGATGCGTTGCCTTGGGGCGATCGCGTCCCGACGTTGACACCTGATTTGAATGTGCAGCTGTTTCCTCTTCTGCCAGTACTACCGTCAGTAGGAGTTTGTAAGCCTCTGTCAAGGCAATAAACTTATCTTTGGCTCTGTTGTCATCTGGGTTGATATCGGGGTGATATTGCTGCGCCAGTCGTCGATAAGACGCTTTGATTTCAGCAAAAGAGGCTCCCGACCTTAAACCCAATAAACGGTAGCAATCTCCAAGATCCATCTTGAGCTATGAGCTATCGAATATTTAGCTACAGGCTATCAGCTATTAGCTCATAGCCTGAGATATCAATCATAAAGGTAAATTTAATATTTTAAAGTTCAATTTTGACAGTTTTTTGAAGGTGGGGTAAGGGTAAGGGGAAAAGGGCAAAGGGCAAGGGGTAAAGGTCACAGGAGGAAGCGAAGACCCCTCCTTTTCCCTTTAACCTTTCCCCTTTTCCCTTTAACCTTTTCCCCTCTGCCCCTCCACCCGATTCCTACGGTCTTTCTTCAATCACACGGTCAATTAAACCGTATTCTTTAGCTTCTTGGGCAGACATGAAAAAGTCACGATCCATGTCTTTTTCAATTTTTGCTAAAGTTTGACCGGTGTTGTCAGCATAAATTTGGTTTAGCTGGTTGCGAATCCGGAGAATTTCTCTGGCTTCAATTTCGATATCGCTTGCTTGCCCGCGGGTGCCGCCAGAAGGTTGGTGAATCATAATCCGTGAGTGAGGCAATGCTAACCGCTTACCTTTGGCTCCACCTGCTAGCAGAAATGACCCCATTGAGGCTGCTAGCCCCGTGCATATCGTTACCACATCTGATTTGATGTGTTGCATGGTGTCATAAATTGCCAGCCCGGAAGTGACCATACCACCAGGGGAATTGATATATATGTAAATATCTTTACCTGGATCTTCGGAATCCAGATATAGCAAGAAGGCTATAATCTCGTTGGCAATTTTATCGTCAATTTCTTCACCCAGGAAAATAATTCGTTCCAGGGAAAGACGAGTATAAATGTGAACCCATTCCTCCATCTGTCCCCCTGGCAACCGATAGGGAACGCTGGGGTAACCAATAGGCATAATTCGCTCCGTTATTACTAATGATTTATAGCAAGGATGAAGCCTGGTAGCTCCTTTGGGTTAGAGTGAGTTGAAATTCAAGAAATCAGACTCACTTGATTTTTTAAAGGACGCTGGCAGGTAGTGGGGGATTGGCCAGTTCTTCTTTTTCAAAAACTCGGTCAATCAAACCGTATTCCTTAGCTTGATAGGGAGTCATGTATAGCAGACGATCCATATCTTTGCTAATTTTTTCTGGCGGTTGTTCTGTGTTGCGAGACAAAATCTCGATCAATGATGCTTTGTTGGCTAGAACTTCCTTGGCCCGAATTTGAATATCCGTTGCTTGACCTTGGGCGAAACTCTTGGGTTGGTGCAGAATGATGGAAGCATGGGGTAAGCTAGCACGGCAACCTTTTGTACCAGCACTGAGGAGCATCGCTGCCATACCCATGGCGGAACCGATGCAGATGGTGTGGATCGGAGGCTTGATATATTTCATTGTGTCATAGATGGCGAAGGCTTCGGTTTCAAAGCCTATGGGTTCGCCACTGTAACCAGAAGTGCCTGTAGAGTTGATATAAATTTTAATTGGTTTTTCTGGGTCATCGGACTGCAAGTACAGGAGTTCGGCGATGATCAGTTTTGTGATTTGTGGAACTAAAGGAGTTCCTAAGTAGACAATTCGCTCCTTTAATAGTAGAGACGGTAAATCTGGCGGCGGTTTCCGGTAAAAACGATCGCCGTAATAAGGGGATTGAACAGCCTTGATGGCGGAAATGTCCATAGCAACTGATCGCCTGCAATTATGCCGTTAACTGTAATACATCCTAGCGTGATGCTAACTCGGTTAAAGGTGTGGATTTCTCCCTAATGGTTAAGGGGGGGCTAGCATCTGCCAATATTTGGCTTCTAAGATATTCTGATTATATTAATGTATTGGATAGCTTTTCCGTAGCGCTAAAGTAGTGCTTTGAAGTTATCAAGAAAGGCAGAGGCAGAAGGCAGAAGGCAGAAGAGATTTATCTCTTCTCCTAAATCCCCGAAGCATCTGCGCGACGCCTTGGGAGCAAGGGTTTAAGACAAGAACACCAAATTTCAAGAAGGGTGGCTCCTTTTCAAGAGGGGTTTGAATACCCTTAGAGAAAAGAACCTTCTGCCCTCTGCCTCCTGCCTTCTGCCTTCTTCAATTACAAATATCTATATCTTAAATAGGAATTTTGAGTTATGAGGGTTAGCTTACAGCCTGCCTTGAATGATAGTAATTTGGATGCCAATCAATTAAACTCTCAGCGTCAGTTGGGAATTTCGATTTCGGCGATCGCGGAAGTTCAAGACCGCAATGTGCCATTGAATTTGTGCCTGATTCTCGACCATAGTGGTTCGATGAATGGGCGACCGCTAGAAACAGTGAAAAATGCCGCGAGTCGTCTAGTGGATAGATTAAGTCCTGGCGATCGCCTGAGTGTTGTAGTTTTTAATCACCGTGCTAAAGTCTTAGTGCCGAGTCAAGCGATCGAAGATCCAGAAAAAATTAAACAGCAAATTAAGCGTCTAGCTGCCGATGGTGGGACTTCCATTGATGAAGGATTGCGCTTGGGGATTGAAGAATTGGCTAAGGGTAAAAAAGATAGCGTTTCCCAAGCTTTCTTATTAACCGATGGCGAAAACGAACATGGTGATAATAATCGCTGTTTGAAATTTGCTCAATTGGCTGCCAGCTATAATTTGACTTTGAATACTTTGGGATTTGGTGACAATTGGAACCAAGATGTTTTAGAAAAAATTGCTGATGCTGGTTTGGGTACTTTGTCTTATATTCAAAAACCCGATCGCGTAGTGGATGAATTTAGCCGTTTGTTCAGCCGCGTTCAAGCAGTAGCGTTAACTAATGCTTATTTGATATTCTCCCTCATGCCCAGTGTCAGGCTAGCGGAACTCAAACCCGTTGCCCAAGTTGCTCCAGACACAATTGAGTTACCACTGCAACAAGAACCTGACGGACGTTTCTCTGTGCGCTTGGGAGATTTAATGAAAGATGCAGAACGGGTGATTTTGGCTAATATTTATTTGGGACAATTACCACCAGGGAAACAAGCGATCGCTAACGTGCAAGTCCGCTACGACGACCCATCTACCAACGAAACCAGTATATTTACGCCAAATATCCCAGTTTACGCCAATATAGTGGGAGATTACCAACCAAACCCCAATCCCCAGGTGCAACAATCGATTTTGGCATTGGCGAAGTATCGCCAAACTCAGTTAGCCGAGACGAAATTACAACAAGGCGATCGCACTGGTGCGGCGACAATGCTACAAACCGCTGCCAAAACTGCCTTGCAAATGGGAGATACTGGCGCAGCCACAGTGTTGCAAACTTCTGCCACCCAGCTACAATCTGGTGGAGATCTGTCTGAAAGCGATCGCAAGAAAACCAGAATTGTCTCTAAAACAGTTTTGCAAGATACCCCTCCCCAATGAAAGTTAAATTGCTCTCGGCGTTAAATGACGATCGTGTTGATGTGGCTCAAACAAGCAGCCAACGTCAATTGACCATCGCAATTTCGGCAATTCCTGGTGAGTTTGACCAAAATCTCCCCCTTAACCTCTGCTTGATTCTCGATAAAAGCGGTTCCATGCATGGCAAACCAATTACAACGGTGATTCAAGCAGTAGAAGGATTAATCGATAAGTTGAAGCCTGGCGATCGCATCTCCGTTGTAGCTTTTGCGGGTTCTGCCCAAGTCATTATCCCCAACCAAATTATTGAAGATCCAGAAAGCATCAAATCTCAAATTAAAAAGAAACTCAGTGCTAGCGGCGGTACGGTCATTGCTGACGGTTTGGAGTTGGGAATTACAGAACTGATGAAGGGTACAAGAGGCGCTGTTTCCCAAGCCTTTCTGCTGACAGACGGTCACGGTGAAACCAGTTTGCGAATTTGGAAGTGGGATATCGGCCCGGATGACAACAAACGCTGTGTAGAACTGGCGCTAAAAGCTGCCAAGCTGAACTTAACTATCAGCACTCTGGGATTTGGTAACAACTGGAATCAGGATTTGTTAGAAAAAATTGCCGATGTTGGTGGTGGGACTTTAGCTTATATTGAGCGTCCCGAACAAGCTCTAGAGCAGTTTAGCCGTTTGTTTGGACGCATTCAATCTGTGGGGCTAACCAATGCCTATTTGTTATTATCTTTAGTTCCCAATGTCCGATTAGCAGAATTTAAACCTATTGCCCAAGTTTCCCCAGACACAATTGAGTTACCAGTGCAGCCTGAAGCTGATGGCAGCTTTGCTGTGCGCTTGGGAGATTTGATGCAGGTAGAACGGGTAGTTTTGGCTAATATTTATTTGGGACAGTTGCCAGAAGGAAAACAGGTAATTGGGCATCTGCAAATCCGCTACGATGACCCCTTGGTTAACCAGCAAGGGTTACTTTCGCCCATCGTGCCAGTCTACACAGATGTGGTCAGGGACTATCAACCAGCATCTAATCCTCAGGTGCAGCAATCTATTTTAGCATTAGCCAAGTATCGGCAAACCCAGTTAGCGGAGGCGAAATTGCAAGAGGGCGATCGCACTGGTGCAGCTACAATGCTACAAACAGCCGCCAAAACTGCCTTACAAATAGGAGATAAAGGTGCAGCCACAGTGTTGCAAACTTCCGCCACTCGCCTACAAGCTGGGGAACAACTTTCGGAAGCAGACCTGAAGAAAACTAGGATTGCGTCAAAAACGGTTTTACAAGAATAGTTAATTATTATTTATTGGCTATTCATCCGGGCATTGCTGCCATATCTTTGGATTTAAAACTGGAAGATTAGTTTCATCAATCTTTAGAATAGCTTCAAGTGCTGCTAAAGCTATGGTTGGTGGATAATCACATCGCTTAGCAATAAAAAGACATAATTGGTTCCGCAGTTGCTCATAATCAAGCTTAAATTTGGGATTAGCTGCACTGACAAAGCGTGTACTAAGACGATCTAATAGCCACGGCAATTTACATATTCTATGAATAGCTTCTGGTTGTGCCCATAATGAAAATTCTTCCAAGTTAGGATCTAGATTGAGTAGCGCACGACAATACAACTCGTAAGATGCATTGTCGCTATTCATCAAATAACTATTAGACTCAGCTAATAATCGCTCTCGTAAAGAGTTTTGAATTTTTCTATTGGGTTTTGAACAAGCTGCGATTGCTATCGCCAATCGTAATGCACTAGCACGGTTACTGTTTAAAAGCCTTCCTATAATTTGATTCCAATTTTGTGGACGTTCTTGCTGGTGGCTAAACGAAAGACGCGGTTTTAAGTGTTCATTTTTTTCCCAAAAATCAAGTAAAAGCTCGATGTTAAGTTCAGGCAGATCTATACAAAGCTTTATAATAGCACTTACCCATATAGAAGGAAGTGATGACAAATTGTTTGCTTTGTTTAATATATTTTCAATTTCTTTTATGGTGACTGATTGTATTCTGCGTAGATAAAATAACCCATCGAAGCCTCGTCCCTTGCTGACACGCTCAATACCTTCTTTCTCAAGAATAGTAAGAAACACATTAATAATTTTATGAAGAGGAGTCCTGAGTGGAGCATCGGAAAAAATGGCTAGACCCTGAAAGATATCTAGTGGGGTTATGGGAATTCTAAAAATATCTCCCAACTGTGTATTGAGAAGTTTGTCATGCTGCTCTTTTGTAATTAAATTTTCTTCAACCAATAAAGGCCAGTGATCTGGATGAAAGAAAAGGCATATCCACAAATCTTGGGAACTGTTAAAATCAAAACTTTTGACAACCCACTTCGGATCGTTCACAGACGCATCGCTAATCTTTTGTTTAAATTCTTTCCATGCCTCAAGCGAAGAAAAAGCTGAAACAGGTAATCCTAAAATATATTCAGCTTTCCATATATAGCTAATATTTTTTGGCAACTGACTTTCAATTACTCTAGCTTCATTATCTAAATCATTATTTGTTGGCTCTTGTATTGCTTTCACAAGACTTGTTAAATATCTTGCATATAAAGTTTCAAGTTTGTCAAACTTTTTAGCCCACGATTTCAAGGCGTTATGTCTGTCAAGTCTGCGGCATAAATAAGGCAGCAGTTGTAGCCTTAAGCTATCTCCTAAAATTGAAAACTCTACTTCTGGAAATAAATTTTTCTTTAATGATTGGGTTAAAAAAGGGAAAGTAACATTCCTCCACAACCATCTATTATCTATAGAAAGTAATAGTTCACACTGTTTTTCCTGAGTTTGACAAGATACCAAGTTGCTTAACTGATTTTGTCTTTCATAGGGTGGTTTTCTTATTTCTTTGTAGAAATAATTCTCAAAGGCTGTTTCGACTTGAGAAATATCACATATTGCTAAATCTACTTTCAAATCATTTTGAAAACCTAAAAACAGGGCTATTGCTTGTGTATTTTCGTGTTGCAAAAATTTTTGAATCTTGTTACAAATATCTGTGTGAACCTGTGATTGATAAGAGGATAGTTTAGCTAAAAGCCAAAGTTCTACAGCTAGTGTTGCATTATCATCTAAACATAGGTTTCCAAAGATTTCCTCAAGTGTTTGAAAAGTGTTAATGGAACGAATAAGTTGCAAAATTTCTATAATTGCTTCTTGTTCTAACCATGTCCATCTGGTTTCCAAGCTAAAGATTATTTCGAGAGCACGTTTAAAATCAATCTTCCGTTGAAGAGTAAATTCAGGTAAGACATTAATAATTGCTCGATAAGTCCTGGTTTTTCTAACAAGGGCTTCAACATGATTCTCTTCATTATATTGATCGGGGATACCTATAATCCAACGCATTTGTTGGTTAGTATTTGCTTGGGCAACATAGAACTGAAGTACATAAGCCCAGTAAGCCCCACGCCGAACCAACATATCAAAAACACGAGCTGGATCTGCATCAGGATGGTTGGACAAGTACAATGCAGCAAAATATTCACGATATTGCTGTACAACAAAGTCTACATCTGTTTGATCTTCTCCTTTACCAATTAATAGGCACAGACGAACTGTAGCTGCTTCAATAATTTCATCTGCTACATCTCGCAGTTTCTTATTTCCAAGTTCAATAGCTGAGTAATCTTCTAAAACACTTAAAACATAGCTGCGAAAGGTCTCACGATCAAGAGCCTCAATGCGTCTTTCCTCCATCTTGCAATGAAGTTCATAGCCAACTCTCTCATGAAGTCGAAGCAACTCATTTTCACGTTCATCTACAAGCTGTGACTTCTTTTTTTCTCTATTAAAAATAACTTCAACATATTTTTTATAGAGTAAATTTCGCTGATGTGGAATTTGGATTTTGGATCGAACAATAGTGAGGATAACTGTTGCCTGTAAAAGTGATATAGCTAAGCGTTGAACTGCTTCAGAAAGCATTCCACGATTAATTAGCTCTTTTGCCTCACTTCGAGTTTCTGTATCACGAATTCTATTTTTTAACCAACAATCACAATATTCATCGAAATCTGCCCTTTCGAGTTCATTGAGTTCCCATGTAATTGGCTTCAATCCTTCAAACTCACCTGAATATCCTTTTGGGCGACTTGACAAGATTACTTGAATGTCTCCATTTTCTGAGCCAATGCGACGCAAGAATACTTGCAAATTCGCTATAATTTGCTGTCGTGTTTCTGGATTTGGAACCTCGTCTAAACCATCCAGAATTAAGAGGATGGGATTTTTGGATGCCAAATCAAATACATCATCCATTCCAAGTGTTGATGAGGCATTTGGATTAATTAAGTCCTCAACAATGTAACGAGCCAATTCATGCTTATTATCTTGTTGATTACTCATCCACCTTGCATAGCGGCGTAGCTCAATCCGCAAGGGAAAACGTGGACTACAATAAGCATCTAAATCCTTAGCAGTTATTCCTTCAGGTAGCTTAAGCCGATCTGCAAGACGCAGAGACAACTCTGGAGCGACAATTCGAGCAGCTTGATAGAGGCTCAAAAATTGAGTCAGAGTACTCTTGCCTAAACCCGGCCCACCTAAAAGTAAAATGTATGGATAATCTGCGAAAAATAGAGCAAACGATGCACGTACTTGCATCAAACTTTCTGGTAATAGAACTGTATCGGGGTTAGGCTTCGATTTGTTTTTTCTAGCAAGCCATTCAATAGGTAGTTTGTTATTACTGTCCCGAATTTTTAAGGTTAGATCGATGAATACTTCAGCTAGTGGCAGATCTGGTTCATCACCTGCGTCTTCCGCACGAGCAGATCCCTCACACTCTGTCACAAATTTTAAATAAGCTTTAAAGGCACTCTGTTTACGATTTATGCTAGAAGTCGCTTGAGTGTATATAGCCTTAATTGTATCACCAACAAGAATAGTATCTATATAAGCTGTCCGAACATCCTCATTCGCGTCTAGCATTCTTGAAAGATCAGCAGCATCCCATACATAGATTTCTGGAATATGCTTAGTCCACTTTCTTACTAGTGCCGTTACTTGATCGCGAGTACCAACGTTTCGTGCTCCAGTGAAAGGTACATTAGTAATCATCACGTAAGCATGGCATGGCACAGCATACTTATGAACAATCTTTTCTAGTTCCTTATCTAAATCCTTAACAACTGCATCACGAGCAGTAGACCAGCTACGTTGGTCAACATCATGATATTTAACTTGAAAAACCCATTCTTTTACAATATCTGCCTTTTGATTGGTCGGTCGAGAATACTGGGGATGATTAATTGATTGTGACCATGTAGCTTCTCGTCCACCATCTTGCCCTTGACCAAACTGAATCAGATTGCCACCTATACGATATGTTTTCTCCAAAAGTGCTTGTGCCATAGATTCAAACTCAATTGGCTGCATCTGGTTAAATGAGTATTTAGACATAAGTAGCAATCAGTAAGAGGCAATCTAAATAGTTTGTTGAACTTAAGTAAATTAGTTTAGTACAATTGTACGCTTTACTCAGGTATTATACAAATGTATTACGTATATTTGTCGTATTTTAGCTAGATATTTTAATACCAATTAGAAGAAAATACATTTTCAGAAATCTTTTGAAGCCATTACCGAAATCTTTAACTAACGAGCCAGCAGAGTCACCAGTCAGCTATTGAAAGATTCTTGCTGAGTGAAGCGATCGCAAGCTTTCGGCTCAATGATACACCAAAATAAATCCGTAAATTACTTAAATAAACAAGCAAACTGGAGTTTGAGAAAGTAAAAGCTGATTTTGCTTGCGGAAAACACCAAAATGAGAAAGCAAACTGGGGTTTGAAAAAGTAAAAGCTGATTTTGAGAAAGCAATACGTCTTTTTGCTTATTGAATATCAAGTTTTGAGAAAGTAATATGCCTTTTTGCTGATGGAATATGAATTTTAGTTAATATACAAAAAGTTAAATATCAAGCAACAACGGTAAACGACGGATACGAATGCGGCTTGGCTCAAGTGTCGATACCTGCATTACGTAGCAATGTTGCCGCAGAGAGTAGTAATCTCTAATCAAGCTACAGTTTCATCGCGGTTAGGTAGTTCAATGATGCGATCGTCCTATTTGGATGATGCAAAAATTAAGGCTTGCTGAATATCTTCATCTTCTAATTCAGGAAACTCATGGCGCAGTTCTTCTCGATTAGGATAGGTAGCTAATAACTCAATCACCCGACGAACGGTAAGGCGAAGATTACGAATAGAGGGTTGTCCATTCATGCGATTGGGATTGCTGGCGATCCGATCTAATTTCATGGAAATAACCCTAGCTCCTTACGAAAATCATCGTCTTATATTGCTTTATGCCCAAATATAGCAGTTACGATCCGATCTACAATTCTACAATGATAAATCTTGCTTTATGTAAGTCAGCATCTTTAAGGCTGATGGCATCAAGGTTTGGATTTTCGAGATTAGCACTTTGCTGAAGCTCTACGTTGAAATGCACTGAAATTCAAAGATTTCACCCATTCCCCAGTTGCCAATTCCCATTGCTCAAGCGTTTACATTAATGTGCCATCGCTTAGGGTTAACAAGTTGCAAACCATCTGCAAAAAGCTTTAGTTCGATGCCGACTGACGCAAAAACTCCTTAACAACAATGGATTCGATCGCAGCGCCAACCGAAATTTGTATTTTCTGAGTGAGTCTCCTGCTTGGTCTAGGTATCCATAGGTTTAGCCGATTTCATTCGTTGTTCTCCAACCTCGGATCTTGCCTCGCTGATGATGTCTTCCCAAGTCTCACCTAATTCTGTCAATGCAGCCTTGTTTTTTTCATAAAAAAGAATGCCATTTTTGACCATCGCTTTGGCTATAGGTCTACCAACACTACCTATGAGTGGAAGAAAAACAGGTACAAGAATTATTCCGACAATTCCTGTAACTCCCAGTCCTTCTACTAAATCGCCAAGGTCGGGTAAAAGCTTCACTGACATAGTATTACCTCCCTTGTTTAATCTCAGTTGAGCCTATTTTTTATCTTCTCGTTAAAATTGAATATCAGAACATCCAGCAACTTATTGTTACGTAAACGGTATCAATCCTTGAAAGATTCTTTGCTAAATGAAGCTGCGATCGCAACCTTTCGGCTCAACGATACATCAAAATGAATGTGTAAATCTAAGCTTGTTGCCTATTGCCTGCTATAGATATGCCATAGGTTAAGGTTAAACATCAGCCAATAATAGTAAACCGCGGATAACAATAAGCCCCCGTTATACTCATAGGGTTAACGGGGCAGAACGTTATAAGAATTATCTCTCGAACCAATTCGTGCTGCTGCCTTAATTTTAATTCGAGTCGTTCAGTCTAATTCCCGGCGTCCTTCCAAGGCTCTTGCCAAAGTAACTTCGTCGGCGTACTCTAAATCGCCACCAACAGGTAAACCAAAAGCAATTCGTGTCACCTTGGTAAATGGCTTCAGTAGCTGACCGAGATACAGTGTAGTTGTCTCCCCTTCTACACTCGGACTAATTGCCAAAATCACTTCTTGGGGTTGTTGTTTACTCACCCGACGTACCAAAGCTTGAATTGTTAACTGTTCTGGCCCAATTCCGTCAATGGGAGAAATTACCCCACCCAAAACATGATACTTGCCCTTGTACTCGCGAGTTTTTTCTAGGGCAATCACATCACGAGAATCTGCTACTACACAAATAGTATTGTTATCACGGTTGACATTACGACAAATTTCACAAACTGGCTCAGCAGATAAGTGAAAGCAGACAGAACACAAGCCGATCTGTTTTTTTGCCTCTACCAAAGCTTGCGCCAAAGCTTCTACTTCTGCTTCTGGTCGCTTCAAAATGTGCAAAGCCAGTCGCTGGGCAGATTTTGGGCCAACTCCTGGTAAGCGTTGCAACTGCTCAATTAACCGTGCTAAAGGACGTGCGTAAACCGTGGTTTTATCTCCAGAATGTTTTCACCTTAACTATGATGACATTCCTACAGAATTTTGGTTGGTTATTTAATATTATTACCTAATGAATACTTAATAGGATGACTTTTGTAATTCACGTGCTAGTTCAAACAATCCGCAGTCTTTTAAGTTTTGGTAAAAACTCTCGTCCTTTGATATACGCTGTTTTGCAAGTGAACGTATTGCATCTTCTAGCTCTTTGATACGATTTAACTGATGAGCCAACCTAGCTGCTTGCTCTACAAGTGTAGAATTATACTCTCGGCGTATAAACTGCTTAGCTGATTCAAAAGCACCTTCCAAATCTCCATTATCTTTCAAAGTTTCTATTGCTAAAAAGATGAGCGAACTTCCCAGCTGCTTTGGGGGTATATCTGGAATTAATCTTGCTGCAATCTCAGTTTGACCTAGCTTCAAAGCTGTTCTAGCTGCAATCAATTTTGCTTGGATTTGGATATGATCGTCAAGTTCTTGATCCTCACATAAAGGAAAAACAACATCAAAGCTTTTAGAATATTCTTCTAAATCTTCCAATATATCTGCATAGCGTACAGATTGTTCTGAGTTAAGTTTTTCCCTTTGCCATAGGGAATCTATGACAGGCACAGCTTTATTCTTATCTTGTTTATCAAGCTTACGTTCGGATAAATAGCTTTCTGCAAGAATTTGTTGTGCTTCTTCGTCAGTTGGTAATAAATCAAGGAGTTCCCAACCAAAAGACCTTAATTTTTCTGTGTTCTTCCTTAACCTGAAGAACCGCATAGCAGCACGATACACATCTGGATATGGATAGAGTGCAACTAGCTCTAAAACATCTTCTTCTGACTTTTCGACTGAAGATGAAAAGAGCAAGCGACTACCTATTTGCTCAATCTCAGCCCGAATATTTTCACTAGAAAGTTTTAAATTTAATCCATAAAACAATCGGACATAATTGCTTACTAGTTCCTTGTTACTCTCAGGAACAGCAATTGCTAGGAATTCTTCTTCTTCCAGATTCTCGCAGGAGAACAAAAAGAACAGTTTTGTCTCATCTATCTCAAAAATATTACAACATTTTTGCTTAAAGCTGTCTAAGTCTTTTTTTGGTTTTGGTACGCGTGATACAACAACTTTAACATCTATTGACTTTCCCAATGTTTTAGCTATTGCACTCTGCTCAATTAGCTGCTTAATATGCTTGCTTACTTTGATACTTTCTGAACTTAAAGGAGATAGCATCACGACTTCATCAGGTAGCTGCTGTGTACAGATACCTGCTATTTCGGTAATGCCTGTGCGGGAGTCTATAATTACAAATTCTGCCTGTAATTCTTTTTCAATCCGCGCAAGGAACTGTTGAAAAAATGCAACCCCATCACGTTCTTTAGAGAATAAGAGATTCCAGTCGAGTTCACTCAGGTTTCTGTAATACTCATCAGAAAGATACTGTCCTGCTGGAATAAGCCACAAGGGTGAAGTTTTTTTTGAAGGAATTGGTATCTGAAGGCTTATTTGCTCAATTCTTCCTGGATCAGTATTTTGTCGCTGATAATCTAGGATGTAGTCGAGGAGGCCTTTTTGATCGACTGGTAATTCCAATCCAGAGAATTTGGCAAACTTTGCATCTAAACCTGGTGCTTCAAGGTCAAAATCTACTACAACAGTTTTTCGACCCAGTTTAGCTAGATAAAGTGCAAAATTTGCTGCGGCAAGTGTTCTACCAACACCACCCTTGTACGAATAAAAAGTAATTGTCTTCATGCAACACTATCCCTCCCCCAAGAACCTCCTTGTCGATCTCGCACACGTTGTGCCTCATGGCATGTCTCTCTCTCTTCCGGTGAAATTAGGTTAAAGTCAGGGGTTGGTACCTCTTTCACTGGCTCTATGTAGTCAGCATCCTCAAATATTGCATTGATAGCTGCCTCTAGGTCTATTTTATGCACAGTCAAATTTGCTGGAATTATTTCAACCCGCTGCTTTTTTACTAGAATCGCTGCCTCAAAATCTGCCCCCAAAGCATTTAAGTAGGTAAGTACGGAGTCAAATGTGTGATCATTATGGATGTCTTCTAATTTGGATACCCAACTTTGTCCTACACCAAAACGTTCACCCATTTCTTTTTGGGTAAATCCAAGCCGCTTACGTAGATTTCGCATTGCCTGAGTTAAAGCAAGGCGAAAAATCTCCTGACGCTCGACGAGACGATTGTTAGGTGTATCCTGGACAATTTCGTTTAAGGAAGCCAAAGCATCATCGCTTAGATGGGGATTATTGCTCATCTGTTTTATCCTCCTTCGCTACTATTAAATCTCGCCTTTTAGCTGCAATCTTAATTTGTCTTACTGGAGTGTTATCCCCTTTCTTCTTAAAAGCGTGCAGCAAAATTAAACGCTTCCCTGGTAAAGCACACAGAAAGATACGGATATTGTTACGAGTGTTATCCAAACGTAATTCATAAAGCTTATTTTCTGTCTCTATTTTGTCTAAGATGTCTGAACGCTCGACAAGTAAAGCTAATCCTTTAATTTTCAGGAGGTAGAGGCGCAATTTAAACTGCTTCGATTCGCCCTGAGTGAGCGAAGGATCATTGAAGAACTCTTCAACTGGTTTAGTCCCATCTACCTCCTGGTAGTAAATAATCTGCCATTCTTCACTCACTGAAGGCTCTTCACACCCTGAAGTAATATTCCAAATATGGCATATGTCCCATATTACAATAGTATTAACTTAAAAATTTAGCATTGCATTATCTCAGGAGATTCTGGGAGAGTCAGTATTTTGGGGAAGTTCTCAGTTTTGTTGCAACTGGCGTTGAGAAGTACAAAGGCAATCAAAAAAAGTGGGCAAAACAAAAACGCCCTCTGTTTCCAGAGAGCGTTTTTGATTTAACTAGACTTGATGATTAACCGTTGATGGAAGGAGCGCTTATTGCAACAG
>JAVRBO020000036.1:0-22348 GCA_034531195.2 Nostoc sp. ChiSLP01 | reverse complement strand
TTTAGGTCATTTTCAAAAATACAGCATTTACGAGCGCACCTGCGGAATCTAGGATTTATTTATTAACATTTATATTAATATTATAGGTGCGTTAAAGTAGTGTAACGCACCTTGGATTAGGTCACTATTTTTTGTTTTCTTTAGCCAAATGATAGACTCCCATAGCAGTCGCTATTCCTAATACAGCAGGAGCAGCAACGCCAACAGCAATAGCAGCACCTCCTCCTACGATAGCAGCAGCAGCGCCTCCAGCGATCCCTCCAGCCATTGCTCCTAGTTTTCCTGCATCTCTACCATTTTTCCTCGCTTCACGTTCATGTTTAGGTAAATGTGTATCATCTTCCAAAATTTTTCCAACTACAAAATCAGTTGCTACACCGCTTACTAAACCTCCTACACCTGCAATACCAACAGCTGCACGACCAGCGACAGCAGCATGAGGAGCTTGTTTAATTCCTACATTTATTAAAACTGATGTTTAGCAACAACTTTTTTTGTTAGATTGTGATTCAATCTTTAGAGCTATATTTGCGTCTGAATTTCTAAAATTTTTATCAATGCAGTGAGCTTAATCCTGTAAAGGCAGGCTAAATATACTAAAATATCCAATGCGTTAAATACTTAAGCGATCGCACTTTACCCTTAAGGCTAACTTTAATGCGATCGCATTTAATAGAATGACTTATTTCACTGTGTATGTTACAAAAATATCCTTTTTCATTTCAACTTCCGCCGGGGCATCTGGATCGTAAGTTGGTGTTAATAAAAAGCTAGCAAAAGACGGTAAAGTAACTCCAGATTTGGAATTACACGAAGGATAGAATAAGGTATAAAATGGCTCGGCTACAGAAGCAGCACCAAGTTTAACACCCATAGCAGTTGCTAAAGCCTGAGCGCGACTTTGAGCGTCTTTCATTGCTGATTGATAAACTGAACTCTGCAAAGCTTGACAATCATTAACTGCGTATTCTACGCCGACGCTATTGATACTTAAGTTTTCAATTTTGCTCGTTGCTTTATTCGCCGTACCAACAATTTCCTGAATCCGATCGCGGGTTGGTTTTTCTACCCTCACTAATATCTTGGCATTATTGTCAGTGGAGTTAGGATTAACTTGCACTTGAATTTTATCGGCACTAATTCTATTAGCAACTAAACTATCAACTATAGGCTGGAGAGTTGCTTTAGTTAAGGGTTTTTGGCTTTCTAAAGTAGGTGTAGATGGAATTTGTCCTATTGGTGTTTTGTTATTTAAAAGGAGAACTGGTAAAGTTCCCCGACGGACTTGAGATAGCGCTGATGGTTGCGTTTGTAACTCATCGTTGCTATCTTTGCTACTGATTACCAATTCAATATCCGCTGTATCAGCTGGTACTCTTCCTACCCCTTGACCCATTACCATTAATGAATGGCGATCGCTCGCTGGTGGATAAAATAATTGGGCATTACTGACTTTAGGTCTTAACGCTTCCATCCCGACAGTCATAGTTATACTGAGCAGCATCACAGCAGTTATTTTTTTCATGTTCTAGCAATGTCCTTTAAACATAGTATTTGTCAAAGTTTACACTTCAAGAACAATATACTTAAGCTTTGCTCTAAATAATTTACTAAGATTGCAGACTGGGGACTGGGGGAGCAGGGGAACCAGGGGAAAAGGTTAAAGGTTAAAGGGAAAAGGAATAAATTTAATCTTTCCCCTTTTCGCCTTACCCCTTTCCCCATGCCTTGTTTGCCCAATGCCCTATACCTGTTAGCTAGACATTTGGCTTCTTTTTTGATTTCTGAATTTTGAATTCTAGAATTTAACCAAACCAATGAGAGGGTTCACAACCGGGTTGAACTATTTCACAAAGGTGATTGCCAATCCAATCTGACTTTTCTTGAACGATTGAGCAAATACCTTGGTGAATTAAATTTTGTAAATGTAGTTGCTGCTCTAGGCCTTTACGAGGCAGCTGATAATTTAGCAAACTTTCTTGTTCAGCCTTGGCTAGTGGAATATTTCCGTCAGATATGACGCTATAAAAAGAGGGAATGCGGTTGAGGACGAAAGCAATTAGCTCTTGGCGCAAGTCAGGAATCGCAAAGGCTTGTTGATATGGATGATATGGATATGTATCCAAAACAGTTTCAATCTCACCTATTACTGATTGCTGAGTCAAATTAACTACAGTTTTCATAATTTTTTAAACTCCTTTTTTAATTCAGTCAAAGATTAGTTAAGTAAACAACTTTTCTAGAAGCTAAGGTTGCGATGACAATCAGTTATAAATGATTCAACTGATAGATGCAATAGACTCTGAAGTTAGCCTTTTATCAGGGTAAAATATCAAACATATTACTGTGCTGTTTTGAGTTAAAGCTTATACTGATTTGCAATTGTTTTACATCAAGACAGCACTAGCTAAATTGATAAACTGCCAACATTTTATATTTATAATACTTATTATTTCCAATTTATGCCTATTTGGCAGAAATCTACATAAAACGCAGCATAAAGTTTAGGGGATCAAGGTTATCGGCAATAAAGTAACTGGCTTGGGTTAGAAAATTTTAGTTAAATTTAACCTTCTTGGTAATTAAGATGACTTTGGAGTTTGTTAGACAATTTACTGTTTCATAGACAGAACTTATTTGTTGCACATTAGTTTTAGTAACTCGGAAAATACTCAACGGCTAGACTGTCAAATCAGTCTAGCGACAGATGAAATGATTGAGTAAAAACGTTTAAAAAGTTCACATTATCTAAAAGCATGTCTTCAAAGTCAAAATATATACTGGAAACTCT
Organism: Nostoc sp. ChiSLP01; assembly: GCA_034531195.2. GTDB lineage: Bacteria > Cyanobacteriota > Cyanobacteriia > Cyanobacteriales > Nostocaceae > Nostoc. The sequence continues at coordinate 19,557 of JAVRBO020000036.1, read as the reverse complement.
CTGTTGTGAGAAGAGAAGCTTTGAAGCGCCGATTAGCTTGTGGGTAAGAGTGGGTAAGAAATATTGATAATACTTTTTAAGTATTTAGGCTGCTACTGAGATGGAAAGGTGAAGATTAGGGAATAGTGTGATTCAATTACTGAAAAAGCGCTGTCACTACTGGGTGCAGGCTAAACCTGCTATTGAGGCACTAATTAGTTGAATATCAGTCATTAAGTATCCCAAGTTTTGATGGTCGTTACTGCTTCAAAAAAGCAAGCTACACGTAGCGTCTTTGGCAGAGAAGGGTAGCCTCGTAAGAGACTTCTCTGGCGATCGTTAGTTATCATCAAATGACAAACGACAAAATTACTACTAATGACTGCTGAAAGCTAATAGTAGAATAAGGTACAGAAAAGCTGCACGGAAGGGAGGAAGCGAAATTGGATGAGATGAGGGCGGCGCTAGAGTTAGCGACTGAAGAAGAACTACAAGACTTAACGGCAATTTTATTTAGCCGTAAGTTCAATCCCCTAGACTACGTTCACACACCCGAACCCATCGAAGTGCAAAGCCAAGACCGCAAAGCTTGGCTAGATGCATTAGAAGGTCGCTTCCGCTTTTTGGCGGCAGATGGGATTACGGTATTGCGGGGACGTACAGAGCAAGTAACTTACCGACAAGCGCTCGTTCAAGTATGTAAGTATCTAAAAATTCCTTATTCTAATCAGTTGACAACAGTTGATTTAGAAGCAGAAGTATTTTTGCATCTGCTAGGACAAGTTTGGAAAAAATTGCCAGAACAGGAAAAGCAAAAATTGACTGTACGGATACAGCGTCAGCTTGTCAAGTCAGAATTAAAACAACCTTTACCACTTTTATTGCAACGCGATCCCTTGGGGCTACTTTTTAAAGGTGGTAGTGCATTGGTTGTTACTTCCATACTGCAACCTGTTGTACTCAAGCAAATTGCCCGTCAATTTGCTATACACCTTGCTACCTACGAAGTAGCCAAACAAGCGGCGATTAAAGGCACCGAAGCAGCCACAACCCAGTTTCAAGGCTATGTAACTATGCAAATGGCTAGACGGGGTATGACCGTGAGTGCAGCTCGTTATGGAGCAGTTCGCACTATGTTTGCCGCCATCGGGCCAATGATGTGGGCTTGGTTTTTTGCGGATTTAGGTTGGAGAGCGATCGCTACTAATTATGGTCGCATCATCCCTACTATTTTCGCCCTAGCTCAAATTCGTCTCACCCGTGCTGAATGTTGGGAGCCAGCTTGAATAAAGCTTTTTACCATTTAAACTCCCGTTGGGACTACTCTTTATTAGCAGTGTTAATCTTCCCGTTGAGTCCTTTAGTAGGGGCTGTGACTATAGGTTTTGTATCATTAATCACTTGGATAAAACAATACCGCCAAATTAGTCGCCGCCCCCTCAACTGGGGATTTGCTCTTTTGAGTGTGTTGCTAATAGTCAGTTGTGGGTTTGCCCAGAACAAAATAGAAGCTTTTCTCGGCTTATTTAATTTCTTACCATTCTTTTTAGTTTTCGCCGCCTTCAGCACCCTGATTCAAACAACTGCCCAATTGCGGCAAATGGCTTGGGCTTTGGTAATAGGTTCGATGCCGGTGGCTATTCTCGGTTTGGGACAATTATTTTTAGGCTGGAACTTTAAGTTAAAAATTTTGTGGATTGTCTTGGAATGGACGATTAGACCGGGAGGAAATCCGCCAGGCCGCATAGCTTCATTGTTTTTGCACGCCAACACCTTCGCGGCTTATTTAGTAATAGTTTTTATCGTGAGTTTAGGGTTGTGGCTGGAACAATGGGAATTGGGAATTGGGCATCGGGCAAAACCCTTCGGGTGGGGAAAAGGGAAAAGGGAAAAGGGAAAAGGAGGGATCTTTGTTTTCCCCTTTACCCCTTGCCCTTTGCCCTTTCCCCTTGGCGAAGCCATCTCCCGACTCCCCTTCATCTTCCTTACCATCGCGGTGCTTACGAATTTCATCACCTTGATTTTTACCAACTCACGTAATGGATGGACGATCGCTATTTTTGCCTGTTTCGCTTATGCAGTCTATCAGGGTTGGCGGATTATTGTCGGTGGCGTCGTCGGTATCGTCACTAGCGTACTTTTAGCGGCTTTTGCTCCCTCACCAATCGCTCAGTTTTTTCGCCAGTACGTTCCTGCTTTCTTTTGGGCAAGGTTAAACGATGATATGTATCCAGATAGACCAGTGGGTTTGATGCGAAAAACTCAGTGGGAGTTCGCCTGGTCTTTAGCTTGGCAACATCCTTGGACAGGCTGGGGCTTACGTAGTTTTACTGCGCTCTACAAAACACATACGCAAATTAAGTTGGGTCATCCCCACAATTTGTTTTTAATGTTATCTGCTGAAACTGGTTTTCTCGCAACTTTATTATTTTGTGGTTTACTCGGTTGGATTTTGATTACAGGAGTCCAATTACTGCGAAATTCCAAACACATATATACAGAAGATAGATTGCTAATTTTTAGTTATCTCCTCACCTGTGTAGGGTGGGTTCTATTAAATAACGTAGACGTAACCCTATTCGATTTTCGTTTGAATACTCTTTCATGGTTAATTTTAGCTGCTACTTCTGGAATAATACATGGTCTTTTTTTCAACGTAAAGGTACGCAATGGTTAACGCAAAGAAACGCAGAGGTTTTTTAAAGATAATTCGCTATGCCGGAGAATAATTAGGCGCATCTTCATAGAAAATTGGTATCACTCATCATGTTGACGGTTAACTGTCAACTGTCAGCAGTCAACAACCAACGCGAAAAGATGCGGTGCGTTCAATCCGCAACAGCTTATTTTTAAAATGGAAGTCTATTGGTTATTTTTCAGTGTATGCACTGGGGGCATTTGAAGCTTTAAGTTAATAACATAACTATATTCACGTCTGTGACTGTGAGTGTGACTAAAACCTAATTAGTCACTGTTGCTGATTGTTGGGAAGGTGTAGGGACAACCCTTTGGGGTTTTCCTGCATGACGGGCATCTCTTGTAGATGCCCTTTTGTATGTTTATTTTTACCCAATAAATTGGAATTTCTGCATTAAATTATTTTCTAAAATTTGGCATTTTTTTTGATAATTTATTTCTTAAATATTAAGTAAAAAGCTATACTTTTGCATAGTAAATTACATACAGGAGATGCCATAATTTGGGAAAAATACTTAGAATGTAAGTAATAAATACGACTTTAAATCGCCGTAAATTTTTGCAATAGACCTCTTGCTTTCATTGCTTTTTGCACTCTTGTAGGAAAAGGGACTCATCTTTATTGGGGAAAGGGAAAATACCAAACATGCACCTCCTTTTCCCGACTTCTGCAAGAAGTCTAATGTAGTGGTTCGACTGTTGCGGGGTTTGGATTAAGTCAGTTCTTTAGGCAAAAGGATCGCTTTTGTTAAGTTATGCTGTATCTGGTATTTGGCTTGAGTCGTAATCTTGGTGAGTCTCTATGACTGAACAAAACCAGTTACAACCAACTAATCAGACTGTTACAGATAATATAGAAGCTTATCTTCAAGCATGTCTAGCAAATCGCTACTTTATGGGAGCAGTATTGGTTGCCCGTGCAGGTGAAGTACTTGTAAGTGCAGGCTATGGCATGGCTAACCTCGAACATAATATACCACATACACCCCAAACCAAGTTCCGCCTCGGTTCTATTACCAAGCAGTTCACAGCATTGGACAAGAACGAATTGAGATATTTCCAGAGTCTGCAACAAAGTTTTTTATGAAGGTAATGGATGCTCAACATACATTTGTAGTAGACCAAACAGGCAAGGCATCACATGTAATTCTGCATCAAAGTGGACGAGAACGTATAGCACCTAGAGTCAATTAAAGTGATGTTTTGTATAAAAACCCTAATGATGAAGTAAAGCATACTGATGCAGCAATCTGTCGAGCAACGTATTGTTAATTACAAAAACTTTATACAGTAACAGTTTCATGACACCGCAAGACTTTTTTCAATACACCCAATGGTCGGGTATAGCCACCTTGGTATTCGCTGCTTTAGCTGTATTGGGTTTTGTTCTCAAATGGGGCATCCGCTTTCGCCTGGTGGGGACGACTGGCTTTATGGTGGTGTTAACAGCCGGTTTATTTGCACTCTCTATAGTCCCCTTGAGTCGTACTGTGATTCCAGGAGCAGTGCGCTACAGTCTAGTGTATGACAATGCCTCAACCCAAGCCGTGATTGCCGTATCGCCCAAAATTTCTCCCACAGAATTAGAAGCAACTTTACGTCAAGCAGCTAGCAATCTTTATTCTTATGGTCGTTCTGGTACACTCCAAGACGATAAGTTAACAGTTCGTGCCCGTACCATTGTGCACCCAGAACCAGGGATTTCTGTACCAGTTTACTTGGGTGAAGTCAAGCGATCGCTCGTCTCTCGTGACAACTCCCCAGTACAAGTAGACATTTATCAAGACAAATTTGCTCAATTGCCGAAATCTACTAAGGCTTAAGGGAGTGGGCATTGGTAGTACTGAGTAGAGAGTTAGGAGTTAGGAGTTATTCTCCCTCTGCTTCCCCTACCCCTCTGCTCCTCTGCCCCTTGCCCTATGCCCAATTACAAATGCTTGTTATCAGGATGACATAATTTATTTTGTATTTACCGATACTTGAAATATTATTTTTAGATTAAGATATTCACACTTTACTGGTTAAACTTTAAGCAAAATTTAATCAGCGTAAGGGTAATGGGTATTGACAGTTGTGATTTGTCAGTTATTTTCCTAGTTACCAGTTTTGCCATTTTCAAAAATATTTGCGGCAAGTTAATTGGCTGTAGGACGTATAGATGTACGCTCCTACTTTACCTATTCTGTAGCTGCTATTGCTTGAATGGTAGAGCTACGAACAAAACCCCACTTGGCGATGCCTGCGGCGGTAAACTACGCTTTTTTTGCGAATCTGAGAGTGCTAATGTTATTTAATTATACGGTCGTTCAAAACTTTGGTAGTTCGGAATTTTAGGATGAGCATCATAGATTCAAGCAAGGTCGTCAAATTACTTCAGCAGTCGGCAACAGGCTTTGTCTATTTCATAGCTCGGCTAAAATCCAGTTGAAGGGGTGTAAAATTTGTCGTCATCTTTAAAGCTGGCAACAAGTATCCCTCAGCAAAAGTCAATTTGATTAAGAAATATCAAAGTTTTGGCACACTAGTTTATATGTCTAATAAATTTTCTACTCAACCTTCTTTGTCTACTCAAACTTCTAGTTCGTTATTTACCCTTACAGTTGCCCCAGCAAAAGTAATCCGTGGTTCTGGCGTGTTGCAAGCAGCGGCAGCAGAAATCGCCTGTTTGGGAAATCGTCCTTTAATTGTGGCAGGAGAACGCACTCTTGCCATCAGCCAAGAAAATCTACAACCGATTTTAGAAACGCAACAGTTACATCCTGCCCAAGCTAGTTATGGTGCAGATTGCTGCGAAGCTAGTTTGAAAAGTTTACGCAAGGCAGCTAAAGAACATAAAACTGATGTAATTATCGGTGTTGGTGGCGGCAAAGCTTTGGATACAGCCAAATTAGTCGCGCAACAATTACAGCTACCAGTGGTGACGATTCCGACTTCTGCGGCTACCTGTGCAGCTTGGAGTGCCTTGTCGAATGTTTATTCAGAAGACGGGGCATTTCTTTATGATGTGGGGCTGTCTCGTTGTCCCGATTTATTGATACTCGATTATGACTTAATTAAAACAGCACCGCAACGTACTTTAGTAGCTGGGATTGGTGATGCGATCGCTAAGTGGTACGAAGCCTCAGTTAGTAGCGGGCATTTGCAAGACACTTTAATTATTGCCGCAGTCCAACAAGCACGAATTTTGCGAGATATCCTTTTGCAAAAGTCAGCCGCCGCCCTCAAAGAACCAGGTAGTGAGGTTTGGCGAGAAGTCGTAGACGCGACTGTGTTACTCGCTGGCGTAGTTGGGGGACTTGGAGGGGCGCAGTGTCGCACGGTTGCTGCCCATGCAGTGCATAATGGTTTAACCCATATTTCGGGACACGGCAGTATTCACGGCGAAAAAGTTGCTTTGGGAATTCTTGTACAGCTGCGTTTAGAAGAAATGCTACAAAACAATCAACTAGCAGCATCGGCACGGCAGCAATTGTTAAAGTTCTACGCAGAAATTGGACTACCCCAGAGATTAAGTGATTTGGGATTGGGCAATATTACATTAGGTGAGTTGCAAACAGCTGCCGAAATTGCCCTAGCTCCTAATTCTGACATCCATCGACTACCTTTTAAAGTCGCGCTGGAACAGTTGATGGCGGCAATGGTTTCTACCACTGCACCTATAGATAGTAGAGACATGAATCGAGTTTCGCCCAAGGGAATGAGTGACGAGGTTGAACCATGAGTTTGAATTGGATAGTGCCAGCAGAACGCATACAAAAACTACCGCCTTATGTATTTGCCCGTTTAGACGAACTAAAAGCTAAAGCGCGGGAACAAGGCTTAGATTTAATTGATTTAGGGATGGGAAACCCCGATGGTGCGACACCGCAACCAGTGGTAGAAGCAGCAATGGCCGCTTTGCAAAATCCCGCCAATCACGGTTATCCTCCCTTTGAAGGCACTGCGAGTTTCCGCCGAGCGATTACTACTTGGTATCGTCGGCGTTATGATGTCATTCTTGACCCCGATAGTGAAGCTTTACCGCTACTCGGTTCTAAAGAAGGATTAGCACATTTAGCGATCGCTTACATCAACCCAGGCGATGTAGTTCTAGTTCCTTCTCCTGCTTATCCCGCGCATTTTCGCGGCCCTGTAATTGCTGGCGGGCAAGTTCATAGCTTGATTCTCAAGCCAGAAAATGACTGGTTAATCGATTTAGCTGCCATTCCTGATGAGGTTGCCCGCAAAGCCAAAATCCTCTATTTCAACTATCCCAGCAATCCCACCGCCGCCACCGCACCCCGCGAATTCTTTGAAGAAATCGTCGCCTTCGCCCGCAAATACGAAATTTTGCTGGTACACGATTTGTGTTATGCCGAGTTAGCGTTTGATGGTTATCAACCCACTAGCTTGTTAGAAATTCCCGGCGCGAAGGAAATTGGTGTGGAATTTCACACTTTATCCAAAACCTACAATATGGCAGGTTGGCGCGTTGGGTTTGTGGTGGGCAACCGCCATGTAATTCAAGGTTTGCGGACGCTGAAAACTAACTTGGATTACGGCATTTTTGCCGCCTTGCAAACAGCTGCCGAAACCGCTTTGCAACTACCAGATGTGTATTTGCACGAAGTACAACAACGCTACCGCACCCGCCGCGATTTCCTGATTGAAGGATTAGGACAATTGGGTTGGGATATTCCTAAAACCAAGGCGACGATGTATCTGTGGGTGAAATGTCCTGTAGGGATGGGTTCTACAGATTTTGCGTTGAATGTGTTGCAGCAAACAGGCGTTGTGGTGACTCCAGGTAATGCCTTTGGGGTTGCGGGTGAAGGATATGTGAGAATTAGTTTGATTGCAGATTGCGATCGCTTAGGTGAAGCTTTACATCGCTTGAAGCAAGCTGGTATCCGCTATCAACCTGAAGCCGTAGTTTCTGCTTGAGAAGCGATGGTCAATCTCGTTAGTTGATTAGATGATGTTTGATATCATGTGAAAAGGTAGATAGAGTGAAAAATGATTGGTACTAATGTTTTCATCAGTCAAGAAACTCAAGAATCTCTAATTAAAGCTGCTGCTTTAAAAGAAATGTCTGTTGAAGAACTAGCTTCTTCTATTTTGAAGGAAAGTATCCAAGAAAAGTTGGGACAAATTAGCTATGATTCTGAGAATCAAGGTAAATTTGCCATTAATCCTCTTGGTAAAATGCAACCTTATGCTTATTTAGCAGATCCGAATGAACCCGTCATTTCTCCTGATGATTGGGAAATGAATCAAAATTTTGAAGCAAATGAGTTGTGATTGTTCTTGATACTCATATTTGGATTTGGTGGAATCATAATGATTCAAATTTGACACCTGCTCATCTTGAGGCAATAAATAGGGAAAGACCTCATGGTTTGGGCGTCTGCTCCATCAGTTTGTTAGAGATTAGCAGACTTGTTACCCAAAATAAGTTAATTCTTCCCTGTTCTATTCAAGAATGGTTCAATATTGCTTTGGCACAAGAGGGAGTAATTCTCCTATCAATTACTCCCCAAATTGCCATTGATTCCTACTCACTTCCAGGAGATTTTCATAAAGATCCAGCCGACAGAATTATCGTTTCAACAGCAAGAATTTATAATGTTCCTTTGGTGAGTATAGATGAAAAAATACTTGCCTATTCTCATGTGAAAAGAATTCTTCCTTGATTATCAAAACCTAATTCATGCAAACCCCCGCTGCCACTATTCCTCATTTAATTGCTGCGGGCTTTCACGCCCTTTCCGATCCACTCAGGATTAGTGTGTTGGAATTGTTACGACAGCGAGAACTATGTGTGTGCGATTTGTGCGAAACCTTGGGGGTTAGTCAGTCGAAATTAAGCTTTCACCTGAAAACCCTCAAGGAAGCTGGCTTAGTTAACTCGCGCCAAGAAGGGCGCTGGATTTATTACAGCTTGAATTTGCCACAGTTTAGTGTTTTAGAAGAATATGTGGCAGGTTTTAGCCATAATCGGGTAATTTCATCTGTACATCCCTGCTGTGATTAGTGTAGCGTTTTGAAACGCAGAGTAACGCCGAGTCAGCGCAAAGGTACGCAGAGTTTTTATTGATAAATTCGCTACAAAACTTATGCAAAGCTAAATACTTGACATATCAACTTTTTTTGAAATAATATCTAATACATCAACTTTTTTTGAAATGTAGGCGTTGATATGCCTGCAAGAGGCATAGAGTCAAGTTTGCATTGGTTAGCTAAATCGTTAGTGTCTTGCTGGCGAGAGGTTTTAGCAGAGGGAATTGGCACTTTTATTTTAGTGTTTGCGGGTACTGGTGCGGTGATGGCGAACGACGTAAGTCAAGGTGCAATTACACATATTGGCATCAGTTTTGTCTTTGGTGCTGTTGTTGCAGCGTTGATTTACTCTTTAGGGCACATTAGTGATGCACACTTCAATCCGGCGGTAACATTGGCGTTTTGGAGTAGTGGTTTTTTCTCGAAAAAGCGAGTTTTGCCGTATATTTTAGGGCAGTTGGTGGGGGCGATCGCTTTAACTGATAACGTACAGCCTGGTGGTGCGTTATCTCATTTAGGCGTACAAGTTGAAAGTACGCAAGAAGTAGAAGCAGCTATACAGCGATTTACAGATGCAGGACTAGCATTATTTACTGAGGATGATACTGATTGTTGCTACGCTTTGCAAGATAAAGTTTGGGTAACAGATCCAGATGGGAACCGTTGGGAAGTGTTTGTGGTGAAGGTGGGAGATACGGCGCCAGAAAAAAATGTGGCAGTGGGACAAGGTGTAAGTAAGCCTTGTTGTGGGTAATTAGTGATGAAAAAGGTGATGTTTGTTTGTAAGAAAAATTCTCGGCGATCGCAAATGGCGGAAGGCTTTGCTCGGACTTTCGGAGCAGGCAAAATTTCTGTTAGTAGTTCGGGATTAGAAGCAAGTCATGTAGATCCGAAAACTGTTGATATTATGTCAGAAATTGGCATTGATATTAGCAATCAAACCTCGAAGGCTTTAAGCGATTTTCAAGCTGAAGATTATGACGCTGTGATTTCATTATGTGGGTGTGGCGTTAACTTCCCCGAAGCATGGGTGTTAAGAGACGTGTTTGAAGATTGGCAACTTGACGACCCAGAAGGACAATCAATACAAGTTTTTCGCCGCGTTCGAGATGAAGTTAAAGAACGAGTTTTAAAGTTAATTGATTCTCTCAATCAACTTTATTTAACAAACAAACCATAGCTATGGGAATTATATTTAATATCATGTTCGGTTGAAGGCTTATCATAAAGACTGACGCGGGGACACGGAGACACGGGGACGCGGAGAGATTTTAATAATAAGTAATTATCCGAACTTGATATAATATCTGAAAATTGCAAAATAGAGGCGTTGCATTGCAGCGTCTCTACACCATCGCTAATTGGGATAACGCAGAGGGTACCATCTCTGCGTTATTATTTAGCTAAAACGAAACAAACCAAACCTAGTTCAAGTTGCTCGTTGCTGTTATTCCCAATGATTCAAAGCTTTTAAAGATTGCTGGAACGATCCAATTTGAAAAATGAATGTGATGGATAAATTAATACAAATCCAACATTCAAAATGGTATGACCTAACCTATTGGTTATACGGCACTCAGCAAGAAACTAATCCGTTGCTCAAAGTCTAGCTGTTTAATTTGTGCTACAAATTCATCGGTTTCACTTGGTAGTTGATAGTCAGATGGTACTCCGATGATAGTTCCATTTTCTATACCTTTTGACAACAACAGCCAAACTACCAATCTAGAGTTAGGAATCAGCTCCTTATAGCCTCGACCGATATCATTTGCACCTGTAAGTAGGTCGCGTTGTGCTTGCAGTTGTTCTTCTTGAGACAAAGCTTGAATTTGGTCAAATACTGCTTTTCCAGGGACTTCTATACTTTCAGGAGGTGCTGGTTGTAGCTGGTCTTTAATATCTAAGTAACCAAACCAAAGTATCCCTAGTTGAGTATCTACATCAAAGCGGCGAAAAGTTTCTAAAGCTGGTTTTGTTTTTTCATCAGCTGTGTAAGTCATAGAAAACTCCAAAGAAGTTAAAGTTACTCTTGATTGCTCAAGTGGTTGAGAAAACTTAATCTCAATACTTCATTAAACTTAACGAACAAATCGAGATGAATATCTCTACTTATGGTATGAATAGCATTCACTACACAAGACAGATCGTAGATACCTCAAATTGCTACTTACAAAAATGCTGCCTTCAAGGTATGGGTTTGTAAAACTTGTATCTGCAAGCACAAACCTCACCTTTGCCTGTTACCTATTTCCTCTGCGGAAGGCAGTTGAATCAGAAAATCAGGTTAGCGATCGCTCGAATTAATTTCGCTGGCTCCACAGGTTTGGTGATATGCTGTTGAAATCCGGCGGCAATTGCCTGTTGATAATCGATTTCGGCTGCATAAGCGGTTAAAGCGATCGCCGGAATTTTCCCTCCCAGTTCTGGCGGCAGATCTCTGATTTGACGGATCAACATATAACCGTCTACTTCGGGCATTCCCACGTCACTTAAAAGCAGATTTGGCTGTAACTCAGGCAGAACTTGTAGAGCTTCCACAGCCGAGCCTACCGGGGTTACCATCGCCCCAGACTGCTCCAGAATGAAAGCAATCAACTCTCGCGTATCGCGCTCATCATCTACCAAGAGAATTTTTAGCCCACTTAAATCGGGTAAATCATCTGATTGTCTATCAATCTCGCGATCGTTGAGATTAACTTTAATCAACGGCAACATGACTGTAAAGGTTGCTCCTTGTTCTTCACCCAAACTTTCTGCCTGAATTGTACCGCCATGTAACTCGACGATGTGACGAACAATCGCTAATCCTAACCCCAAACCCCCAAATTTTCTGGTAGTTGCACCGTCAGCTTGTCGGAAGTAGTCAAAGACGAATGGTAAAAAGTCGGGGTTAATTCCTTTGCCTGTGTCGCATACTTGGAGTTGAGCTTGAGAATCAACAGAGGCTAAACTAATTTCTACTTGTCCGCCTTGGGGTGTGAACTTAATGGCATTAGAGAGCAAATTCCAGATTACTTGTTGTAAGCGGACTGGATCGCCCGCTACTAGAAATTTTGAGTCGTAGCCTTGGTGCGCCGACAGCACCACTTGAATTTGAGATTTGAGATTGTCGGGTTGTTTATTAAACTCAATGGATGCTAAATTTCTGTTAGTATTTTCTGATGCCAAATCTAAAATCACAAATCGCAAATTGATAGATTTAGCTTGGGCAGCTAAACGCACGGTTTCCAAAGCTGCGGCGATCGCACTTACCAAATTCACGGGAGCAATATTCAAGCTCAGTTTGCCTTGCAAAATGCGAGAAACATCCAACAAATCTTCAATTAGCTGAGTTTGCAGCTTGGCATTACGCTCAATGGTTTCCAGGGCACGAGCGGTGGTTGCTGGGTCATACTTTTTACTTTGCAGCATCTTTGACCATCCCAGGATGGGATTTAGTGGCGTGCGAAGTTCGTGGGAAAGAACTGCTAAAAATTCATCTTTGATGCGGTTAGCTTGAATTAATTGCTCTTTTCGCCGCTGTAACGAAGCCATTAATTCAAAACGTTCCAAAGCAACCGCCACCTGATCGGATGTTGCTTGGAGTAAAGCAGTTTCCTCTGGAGTCAAGCGAATACGGGTGCGACTGGCAAAGGAAAGTACGCCAAGCAATTTCCCCTGAGCAATTAACGGTTGGCCTGCATAGGTTGTAATTCCCAAACTCTGAAGGATGTATGCATTGGGATGGTTTGAGTGCAGCAAATCGTTGACGACAATTTGACGCCGTTCTTGGGCTACTAATCCGCACATTCCTTGATTAAATTCCAAGTATTCAATTGCTTGAAATACTTCTTCAGTGATGCCGTTCCAACCTACCAAACGAAGTTTGTGTTTATTTTCGTGTGTCTCAATCAGATAGTGTAAATAAACATCCAAATCCATCTGCGCCGAGAGTTTACCGAACAAGCTGTTCATCAAATCCAAGGGGCGCTCGGTTGAGAGCAAATCGCTGGCGGTTTCAAACAGCAACTTCAGTCCTTCACTACGCTCTTGTAAGGCTTTTTCTGCTCGTTCGCGTTCTCGAAGGGCGCGTTCGCGTTCGGTAATGTCAACTGCAACTCCTCCTACCAAGCGTTGTCCAGACACATCTGCAATGGGAAACTTGTATACTAAAAATTCGCCAAGGCTGCCATCTGTACGCGGGGCAGATTCAATGGCTTCCAATACCTGATTCGTCTCGGCAACTATTTTTATATTATTGAGGAATAGCTGAGCAATTTCAGCCGGATATAGCTCAAAAATGTTTTTATTAATGGCGTTGTTTGTTGCGAATTCAAATGTACGAAAATAAGTCGGGCTGAGATAAAGTATGCGCCCGTTTACATCTGTAATCCATGCTGCGGCTGGACTGTTGTCCATAAAAGCTTGAAAGCGTTCTTCACTTTGGTGCAAAGCTTTTTCTATTTGCTGGCGTTCGCTAATATCAAGAATAAATACCACTGATTTGTGCCGAGATTCTCCTAACAAGGAGTAGCCAATTACAACGGGTACGCGAGAACCATCTTTGCGAATGTATTCTTTTTCATAAGGAGTACAGGCTCCTTTAGACTTAGCTTCGGCAATGGCCAGTTCGTCTAAATAAAGATATTCTGGTGGTGTGATATCAGTCCACCGTAGTTTGCCAGCTTGTAAATCCTCTTGGCTATAGCCAACAATTCGCAGAAACTCCTCATTGGCTTCATTGATGCTACCTTCCACATCGCCAAATATAATCCCGACTACATTCGCTTCTACAAAACTCCTCAACCGCTCCTCACTAGCTTTAACTGCGGCTTCTGCCTGCTTGCGGGCAGTGATATTCATGATGCTTACCAATACGCTGTCAAATTTAGCGTTTGCTGGGGGAAAGGTAATTGTAAATAGAACGTTGAGACGTTCTCCGTGGAGAGTTTTGAGAATAGTTTCTGATTCTAAGCAAGTTTCCCCATTAGTAATTGCTAGCAATTCTTCGACAAATACTTCTAAGGCTTCCGGTACGAATATTTTATCGAGTGAAACCAAGAGTTCATTTTTATTTTCAGCGCCAAACATTCGCACAGCTGCCTTATTCACGTTGACAATTTTCACCATGTCAACGGCTTGTTGAATAAATTCAGGGTGTTCGGCAAAAAAGGTGCGAAAATTGTCTACACCTTGGGCTTTTAATCCATCAAGGGCTGCTTTGACTAGAGAAAAATCTTCTTCAAAAATTGACACCCCTGCGGCTTCAAAAATATAACGGTATTTTCTCTCCTGTTCTTGGAGCGCTGCTTCTATCTGTTTGCGTTCGCTAATATCTGTAATGCTGCCAACTACGCGCAGTGCCTTACCGTCAGCATCTCGCTTGACGACTATTCCTTGGTCTAGCACGTAGACATACTGATTATCTTGGTTGCGAATTCGATATTCAGCAGTATAGCGTTGGCGTAGCCCGCCGTAGGCATCGCCATTTGACCACGCAACCCCCGCTTGAGTTTCTATATGTTGTAAATCTTCTGGATGGACAAGCTGACGCCACCAATTACCACTTGTTGGGGCAATATCCACGGGATAGCCTAAAATTCGGGTTAAACCATCGGTTCTTTCAACCCGATCCTGCTCTATATCCCAGTCATATATGAGACAATTGACCGCTGCGGCGGCTAACTCGAAACGCTCGTTAGCTAACCTCAGGCGTTCCTCCTTTTCACGCAGAGTTTGTTCTACTTGTTTGCGTTGGCTGATGTCACGAAAAAAAATGTCAAGACCATCTTCACAAGGGTAAGCGTGAATCTCCAACCACAAGTCATATTCGGATGGCAAGTAATAATGATGTTCAAAGTGGACGGGAATTTGTTCTGCCATCGCTCGTCGGTATTGTAGCTCAAGATTTGTGCCTACTGATGCGGGCCATTCTTCCCAGTGACACTTGCCAACGACTTCTGTACGGGATTTGCCGTTAATTCGCTCTGCTTCAGCATTTTGGTAAATGATTCGCCAATCTCGGTCTAAACTGACAAAAGCATCGCTCATGCTTTCTAGAGTACGCGTCACCCGTTCATTGGCTTGCTGTAATGCCGATAAAGCTTGTTTGCGTTCGCTCAAATCAACAACAAAGCCAATAACCGTTTCTTGGCCATCTTCTACGAGGACAGAACCAAGTAGAATAGGAACGTGGGAACCATCTTTAGAAATATATTCTTTCTCAAAAGGTTTACAAACTCCGCTAGTTTTCAGTTCTTCGACGCAACGTTCGCTTAAAATCAGATACTCAGGCGCAGTGATTTCGCGCCAGTTCATTTCTTTGGCAGACAAATCTTCTCGCGTGTAGCCCACCATCTTCAAAAAGGCATCATTGGCCTCAATGACGCGACCGTTGAGGTCGCTGACAATGACTCCAATGATGTTAGATTCTGCGAGTCGGCTAAACCGCATTTCGCTCTTTTGTAACAACTTTAAACTTGACTCTGCTTTGCTTTTAGCAGTTTGTAATTCGGAGAAAAGTGCAGTAATTAATAAAGAGACAAGTGAAAAAGTTGTTAATCGTACTAAAACGCTGAAACTAACGAACTCAAATGAGTAGACTGGCTCAATGAGAAAGTAGAAGGCGACTATGGCAGATAAAGCGATCGCTAGCATTCCCACTTCCATGCCACCATACCACGCACTAACAGCTACGGCAGCATAAAAAAAGGTAAATACACTCGGATCGAATACTGGCTGTAATAATCGCGCCATAATTAACGCAACTACTACCGCCAAAATCATCACGCCATAAGTTAATGAGCGAGAGCGCATCATCAAGAATTTTTCAAGTAATTTGACACTCATTTTAGGAGTCCTCCCTTTGCCTTGCTTTAGAGAGATACTCGCTTAGTTGTCTTTTCCTCGGTTCGCCCATCTTCTCTAACATTTCTTCAATTAGCTTTAGTGCCATCTGTGAAGGCACGGCAGATCCGTTTTCCCAGCGATTGACTGTTCGCAGGGAAACTCCTAAATTGGCTGCAAACTTTTTCTGAGACAGATGGAGTTGCTGTCGAAGTTCGCGGATTAAATCTGCAATTGTTAAAGACTTTTCTAGTTTCATAGTCAGCAGAATAAGACAAGTGTCGCGTCATTTGTCTCCGGCTTGAGGAAGAATTTTAATCATCATGGGATATTATCTACCCACAGATAAATTGCATCTTTTGGTAAAAACCAAATATCACTTATTAGTGTTTGCTGCTGTGTGTAGAAGGTTTGCTACACCAATACTCTGTTCCTTATGATTGCTATAATTGACGCGAATAAAAGCTTATGGAGACGAAACAAGTGCAAAGGTGATTTATAAAATAAAAATAAAATTTGCTGTGTTCTGTCAGAACCAATAGTAATATTATAGATTGTTAAATATTACTGTCTTATCCAGTGCTGACAATCGGTGCATAATATTTGAAATTCTTACACTTTGGATTTTATTTATAAATCAAATCATCAGGCTCAGATCTCCGACTTCTTAAATAAGTATGGGGTATTTTCTAGTGAAAAAGTAGAGTTAGTTTTACTTCTGAAGTAAGATGTCAATGGCGAGTATGTAAAGCTAGAGTATAGTGTTAAGTGAATTGTTGCCTAGTTTTTATTTATATTGCTATTTTGATTAATCAACACTCAGAAAATCTTTTCGACACTCAACAGGAAAAAGCACCAGCCCAAAACTATAAATTTAGCTGGTTCGACTGGTTTTGTCTTTGGTATCCTCCAGGTTGGCTGATTTTATTTAACCGCCACTGGCAACATTATCATCAAGATCCAGATGGTTGGAATTGGTTTGAATATGGATTATTTTTAATTCCTGGCGGATTTTATTTAGCAATGCTGAGTCGTTGGTTGCGTTTGGGTTGTCGTTCGCCGCGTCAAGAAGTTAGTGAATTCGATTCCAATTATCAACAAGCTTTTGGCCAAGAAGTTCTCGGCCCCATCGTCAAATATTATTTTCGGGGAGAATTACAGCAAATCGAAAACTTGCCGTCAAGGGGGCCGTTAATTGTGGCGATGAACCACGCAGGAATGTGTTTTCCTTGGGACTTTTTGACTTTAGCTTATTTATTAAGTGAAACTAGAGGATGGAGAGTACAACCCATAGCAAGTCCAGCATTATTTGACCATCCTTGGATGGTTTGGTGGTTACCACCCAAATGGTCGCAAGTATTGGGTGGTGTACGAGCAGAATTAAATGATTTTGAAGCTGCGATCGCCCAAGGTAAAATTCTCTTATACGCACCCGAAGGGATAAGGGGGCCTGGGAAAGGTTGGAGAAAACGCCATCAACTACAAAAGTTTGATGTCAGCTTTATGCAACTGAGCGATCGCTATCATATTCCCATTCTGCCAGTAGTTTGCATAGGTAGCGAATTTCTCCATCCTTGGAGTCTTAATGTCACCAAACTGCAACGTCTAGTCAAATTACCATTCTTCCCTTTGTCGCCTTTGATGCTTGTCTTACTTTTGTTTCCCTCAATGGGAATTTGGGCAATGAAAACTCGTCTGCGTTACTTTATTCAGCCTTTGGAATCAGCAGAACTAGTCACAAATTCAAATAATGGACGTACAGCAGCTTATCAGCAGGCGCAAAAATTACGAGAAAAACTGCAAATTCAAATTAATAAGTTCTTGGGCAAATCTTAATACTACAAATTCAAATAAAACTGAACAATGGGATGATAGAGCCTAAAGCAGAGACACAAAGACGCCCGGATTAGGTTGATGTAAATTCCAAAATCTACCAATTTGAAAAAATAATCCAACAAATACACCAATTGTAGAGACGCGATGAATCGCGTCTTCACCTCCACCCAAGGATACAGCAGATTGCAGTTTGGTGAGGTACAAATTATTGTAGGGGCACAACAATGTTCATTGGTGTCAACTTAACGTGAAACCTTTGTCATGACGTAGTTTGGAATTCACTCATTCAATATCACGATCCGCGTCACCCCACCCCAGTTTTGTCTAAAGCCAAAACCTCCCCTCCCCTTGGCAAGGGGAGGGGTTGGGGGTGGGGTAAAACCATTGTGAGGCAAGAGTTTTAACTTAAGTTCACACCAATAAACAATGTTGTGCCCCTATCGCTGTACCTCATTTACCTGAAAAGCACTGTATGTTGCAAAAATTGTTGGAATTGGTATAAGAAAAAACCTTTTCCTTTTTTTCTGTTTTATCTTCCCTGTAAGAGCTTCTGCTTTCCCTGTAATAGCTTCTGTCTTCCCTGTAAAAGCTTCCGCCTTCCCTGTAAGAGCTTTTGCCTTCACGTTTCCGTGTTACGCGCAGCCTGCAAGAGCTTCCGCCTTCCCTGCAAGAGCTTCCGCCTTCACGTTTCCGTGTTACGCGCAGCCTGCAAGAGCTTCCGCCTTCACATTATCAGAAACAGACTTGTGTTGTAAGTATTTTCAGGTAAGTAGAATACGTTTTCAGGGCACAATTTGTAACCCAAATCCCCGGCTTTGGAAAAATTGGGGATTTACAGCGATTTTGAGGTAAATAGACCGCGTTCTAGGGGCGAACGGCCGTTCGTCCCTACCAAAGATTGTGGTTCAAATAGATAAAAATTGCTGTAATACTGATACCAATTCCAACAATCTTTTCAACACATCCTTGGGTGAAGATAAAGACGCGATTCATCGCGTCTCTACAAGTGGTGTATTTATTGCATTGTTTTTGAATGTCACTAAAAAACTAATTGACTTAAAAAGAACGCGAGAGCCGCACTTCCCAAAGGAACTGTTAAATTGTCAATGCCTAAAACAGAAAAAGCTTCTAAAGCAGTAGCAATCAAGGCTACTAACAATGATATTGCCCAATTTTGCCAACTGTTTCCTTGAGTTTCAACTAAAATCCAACAGCTGACGAAATAGCTAACAAGCATCATAGTCAAGGAGCCTTCCCAACTTTTTTCTGCTCCAGAGACTTTGTACTTGTGTTTACCAAAACGCTGCCCGATTAAAGCTGCTAATCCATCTCCCCAAGTCATTACTAAAATGCCTAATACTGCATACTGCGGTTGTTGCAAATACCAGAACCAAGCAATTAAAATACCGATACTCAGAGAGTAAAAAAATGTCCCGAAACTTTGGCGTCCAACGCTATTAATGCCAGGAAGAATCGGAAATCGGTAGGATAGTAAAGTGATTGCGCTTGCTAAAACCGAGGCCGTAATCCCGACGCTAGCCGGAATATCCAACCACCAAGCGAGTAAAATCACATTACCAGTGCCAATATGAACTATTTTCCTGATGATTTCTGCCTCGCCATTAGCAAAGCGGTTTACCATCCATGCAATGAGAAGAATGAATAACACCCAAATTGCAGCGATGCCTACGGCAGTGTCTGGCAATGCAATTTGCAGCCATAAAATCAAAATTGAGGTTAAATCAGAAAATGTAATCAACAAAGATGCTACAGAATGAATATTTTTACCTCTATTACTAATTTATAAGATTTAGGTAACTCTAATGAAACTATTATTAATTTGGCTGATTCGCGGCTACAGAATGTTTATTTCACCATTGTTTCCTCCAAGTTGTCGTTTTCAGCCAACTTGTTCGATGTATGCCATTGAAGCCATTGAACGATTTGGAGTATTGCGCGGTAGCTGGATGGCAGCCCTACGGATTTTACGCTGTCATCCCTTTCATCCAGGCGGTTACGACCCAGTACCGGAGGTGGAAGAGAAGTAGTCGGGGGATTGGGGAGATGGGGGCAGGGGAGCAGAGGAGCAGGGGAGATGGGGGAGCGTGGGGAGTGTGGAAACTAGAGGGGAAAGATTTCTTCCCCATCCTCCCACACCTCCCACACCTCCCACACCTCCCA
>JAVRBO020000035.1:0-13571 GCA_034531195.2 Nostoc sp. ChiSLP01 | reverse complement strand
GCAACGAGAGTCTGCACCAGAGGAAGAGGAAGAGGAAGAAGAAGAATTACAAATGTCGTCAATGGTGCAGCGTCAGGGTGAGGCTGGGATGGCTGCTAGCCCAAACTTGGAAGCGTCCATCAACCAAGCAAAGGGGAAGGGACAGCCGATGGCTGACGATATCCGTTTTCGGATGGAACAGGCCTTTGGCGCTGATTTCAGTAGAGTGAAGGTTCACACCGATAGTCAATCAGATGAGTTGAATCAGTCAATTCAGGCGCGTGCTTTCACTACGGGAGAGGATGTGTTCTTTCGACAGGGAGAATATAATCCTGGGAGTAGAGGGGGGCAGGAATTATTGGCCCATGAGTTGACCCATGTAGTGCAGCAGAATGCGGGGGCGGTGTTGCAGACACAACCCATTAAACAGCCTCCAGCAAGTAACGCAGGTGACCTTCTTCCTAAGTCTATCTTGAACTCAACTACATCGCTTATGCAACCGGCGATTCAGCGACTCGATGCAGAGACGGGAAGACGGCAGTACACATTTAGTAACAGAGCAACAGCACACGGCTATACACAAGACCAACTGAGGACTATCTGTGAACGCCGCCTCAATGAGATTCAAGTGGGGGAACGCCAGAGTATTTTATTAGGGCAAGGGTTTGAGGAAGGTAATCCGCTTTATGGTCAACTGATGTATAACTGCGTTTTTGAGAATGAAACATATTATATTCATATATTCCACGCCCACGGTGCTGAGAGCAAGCCGCAAAAAATGGGTTAGTGCGATCGCCCAATCTTGTAGAGTGGGTTAGCGAAGTAACGCACCATTCAATAGTTAACCAATCAGCTATTATTAACCGTGACCGTTGATTTTTTAAAACCATGCGGGTAATTAGTCGGAGGACTTTGCGAGAATTTTGGGAAAAGCACTCAACGGCTAGAGATAGCTTATTATTATGGTATGACAGAATCAGTAAATCCTCTGTTGAGAACTTTGCTCAATTGCGTCAACTGTTTCCCTCGGCTGATGTGGTTAATAACTTCACTGTTTTTAATATCGGCGGCAATAATTATCGCTTAATTACTTACATTGACTATCAAGCACAAATGATTTTTATTCGTGCCGTTTTAACACACGCAGACTACGATAAGGAAGACTGGAAAAATGACAACTGGTTTAACAACTCCTAGCCCTTATTATCTGAATTTAATCGCAGAATTTCCACCCCGTCCTATTACCAATGACGCTGAATTAGTAGCAACTCAACAAAGAATAAACTCAATAATAGATAATAAAAATCTTAATCAAGACGATCGAGATTATCTAAGAGTCTTAGGGATACTAATATATGATTATGAAGAAAAAAATGAACGATTTCCTGAATTAACTGATGGAGAATTATTACAAACATTAATGAAAGATTACGATCTAAAAATTCAGGATTTTTTAGGAATATTCGATGGAGAAGAAACAATTTTAGATATATTGAATGGAAAACGTAATCTGAATTCTCAAGAAAGCTTTAAAGTGCGATCGCTGCTCTTGTAGTAGCGTGACACAGCTAAAATAGCATAACGCACCAACGAAACCCCAAACAAAGCGATAGTTAAGCTTGTAGCGGGATCGCCTGTATTTTTTTGCCGAGCGCTAATATGGGTGTAATGCTCCATTTATCGGCTTACTTGGTATTATTCTAAGAGAGTTAGCCAGCCTTAAAAATTAACGCGACGATAGATTTCAGTCAGGGGAATTTCTACATTTAAACTGTGCAGAAGCATCGCCCGCTCAAGGTGAGAGTGAACTTGCCAAAGCCAGCGATCGTTATTGTTAGGATCTAGGTTGTGATACTGCTCAATATAGGGTTCAGTTTGGCTCACAAGCAGATATTCACGAAAGCTGGCAATAGAGCGATATTTTCTAAACTTTTCGCCTCGGTCGTAGGCTTCTGTAGAGGGCGATAGAACTTCGACAATCACTAAAGGATTGAGAATTTCATCATTGCGATTGTCATTGAACTCTGGTTGGCCATTAACAACCATTAAATCAGCATAAGTGCCACACTGATATTCAGGAATCCAAATTCGCAAGTCGCTGTTATACAAACGAAAATCCGTGTCTCTGAGCAAAAACCCCAAGTAAATTAAAAAGTTGCTGGCAATGGCACTGTGCGCTTCCGAACCTCCCGACATAGTAATAATTTCTCCGTTGCGGTATTCATGGCGTTCTGGGTTGGTTTCTTCCATAGCCCGGTACTCGTCTAATGTCAGGCGAGTTGTTATTACATCTGGGAGACTGGTTTGAGCAAACACCACAATCAGACCTCTTGAATAATTACCTCTAAAACTATTATCGGCATTGTCCTGTAAAGAGAAAAAGCAACTTGATTTCGGATTGATTGTAGACTTTTGATTAATTGTGTGGGGAGTGCGATCGCACTACTGTACATATCTATATCAGCAAAATACCATCCACCCTACTGCACGGGCATCAGGAGAAGCAAATGAGAGAACGCGTAGCCAAGCCTAAAAAAGCTAGCACCAGTTCCTTCTCAATACCTAAACTCAGACAACCGACGCGCGGTTTTGGTTTAAACTCCTCTGGTGTTTTGCGCCAAACAACTGCTGAATTGCCATACCTCAACAAACCTCTAGGACACGACATTAGTCGAATATCGCTACACCAACAAACAATAACTAAAGCTAACCAGGCGGAAGATGTTGAGGAACAAGAAACCCAGACACTAGCACCACAGGTGATGCAGGAAATAAATGAGCCTGAAAATCACCAAACAGTGCAACGGGAAGAACTGCCAGAAGAAGAGGAACGCACATCGGCAGAATTTCAATCTCAGAAATTAGAAGAAGAGGAAGAATTACAAATGAAGCCTCTTGATTCTTCCCCCCAAGCAGTTACCCAGGAGCAACCCGTAAACGAACCCGTTACCCACGACATTAGTCGAATGTCACTGCGGGTGCAAACAAAACTCACAATTAATCAGCCAGGAGACATTTACGAACAGCAAGCTGATACAGTAGCACGCCAGGTGATGCAGAAAATCAGTGAGCCTCGAAATCAGCAGTTTATCCAACATGAGGCTTTGCCAGAGACAGAATTACAAAGGAAATTTCTAGTTGGTTCTGCCACTCCTGTGGTGCAGCGCCAGGGTGGTGGGGTGGTAAGTACATCTAATTTAGAAACTTCCATCCAACAGGGACGCCAAAATGGGCAGCCACTCTCAGACGATATTCGGCAACCAATGGAGGAAGCGTTTGGCGCTGACTTCAGCGGTGTCAAAATCCACACAGATAGCCGCTCTCACGAACTCAACCAAACCATCCAAGCTCGTGCCTTCACCACAGGGCAGGATATTTTCTTTCGTCAAGGAGAATACAATCCGGGGAGTTATCAAGGCAAGGAATTACTTGCTCATGAATTAACTCACGTTGTCCAACAAAACGGTAACGCAATTGGGCGGCAAAAAGACTCGTCGGCAACAACACCAGTAACGCCAGATATAGATATTCAGCGGGTTTGTTGTTCGCAATGTGAAGAGAAAGAGGAGCTTTTGCAAGCTAAAGAACTTCCCGGCCACACTATCCAACTTGCTCCGGATATAAATACTCAAGTTTCTGAACAAACCCCACAGGATGCTGCTGAAGTTGAGAACGATGTACGTCAGGAACTGGATAACAATCGCGCCAGACAAGCAAGCCTCGGCGTTCAATCTCCTACCGCGGCGGGAACAACAGAACCACCACCAGACGAAAACCCCAAAACACAACCTGAGTCTGGGAAAAATGCGACTGACAGCAATTCTGTGGAAATGGCTGCACCCGAAGATGAAACTCAACAAGACAAGCCCAAAGAGGATGTAGAAGCAGGTGCAGCTGAAGCTGTCAGTCCGGAAACGAACGCAGATAAGGGTGATGTCAAGGGTGAAGACAAAGAAGTGAAAGCAAGCATGGCTGAAGCTGTCAGTTCGGAAACGAACGCAGATAAGGGGGATGATGCCAAGGATAAAGACAAACAAGTAAAAGCAGGGATGGCTGAAGCTGTCAGTCTGGAAAAGGATGCAAATAAGGGTGATGATGCCAAGGATAAAGACAAACAAGTAAAAGCAGGCATGGCTGAAGCTGTCAGTCAGAAAAAGAAAGATGAAGACGAAGAAAAGGCATCACAATCAGAAACAGCTGAAACTGGTGGGGTTAATCCACAAGGTATGGAACAAGCCGCCAGTTCGGAAACGAAAGCAGCTCAAGGCGAACAGATTGCACAGCAAGCTAATGCTGTTCAAGGTCAAGGTTTAGAAAAATTACCGCCGCAGCTTAATAACCAGAATCCGGAAAGCATCGCTCAAGCCGTTACCCCGGAGACTGTGGCAGAGAAGAAACAAGCTACAACAGAGGTTTTGGCAGCACAAGCCCAGCAAAATGCTGTAAATGCTCAAACTTCCCAATTAGCGGCAACAGGAGTTAATTTTGCACCTCCCGAACAGGAAACGGCCCAAGGAGAGGATGATGCCATCTTCCAAGAACAGCAAAAAGCTGAGGCGATAAATATTACAAATAGCTTTTTGGCTGAAGCAGCTTTGCGAGTGCAGACAATTACCCAGCTGGGACAAGGAATTGAGGCGCGTGTTCAAGGTTCGACTGAAAATGCCAAAGCTTCTGTAATGGCGGCAGTTGAGCAGCAAAAGGCAACCGTTACTGCCCAAATTGCCCAGCAGCGCGGACAAGTGCAAAGTGAAGCACAAGCAATAATAGCCCAAATTCAAACACAATATCAGACAGCAGCGGCGACAACTTCCCAAACAGTTGCCACAGAACGCCAAAAGGTTGCAGCAGAATATACAACATCTGTCCAGAAAGTAGGTGAAACTGAAAGCAATCAACTGGCTAAGATTGAAGAATTTTATACCCAGGCAAAAGAGAAATATCGGGCTGCTGGTGTCAAAGTTGGCGATGAAGCGATCGCCTTTGGAGAACAAAAGGCCGCTGAATGGGAAGCTCAAATTACTGGTAAAGATGATAACTTCTGGGATGGGCCGCTTACAGATAACCGACTCAAAGCTAGAGCCAAAGCAGCCAGAGAAGTCGCCCAACAATACAAAGACGGTTTAGTCGAAGAAGGCAATAAACAAGCTGATGCCGTCGAACAAGGCAAACCGAAGGATATTGAAGCAATCCATAATGTTGCTAATCAGTCTCGCCAACAACTGCAAACTCTCCAACAACAAAGTTTAGACAATTTAAACTCCGTTGAACAGCAAGTTTTGACGCAATTGGCAGACGCACAAACCCAGTTGACGCAAACAGCTAACCAAACTCTGCAATCTACATTACAAACTTTAGACCAACAGCAAACTGCTCAATTGCAATTGTTGTCAGTTTATGGTAATGGGCAAGTTTCGGCAATTGAACGGGATGCCCAAAAGGCGATCGCTTCCATTCAAGATGGTATCAACCAAGCTGCTGCCAGCCTCCAAACTGCCATCCAAGATACCCAAGCCCAACTCGAAGGAACGCCAGCGCCGAATCCAGAGGAGTTAAGCGCCACTCTAGCAGAAATCTTGGCGCAGTTCGACACCTCTGTGGCTAAAGTCCAAGAGCAAACCGAACAAGGCATTACAGCATCCCAAGAAGGTATCGCCCAAGGAGGACAGCAAGCGGTTACTGCGGTGAATGGTATTGCCCAAAGTGGATTGGAAGAATCTGCTGCTGTTTCTCAAGAAGCTAAGACGAGCCTAGCCAATCTAAATCAAGGCGCTACAGACACCTTCAATCAAATTCAGCAAGCCTTCACAACCACAGTTACCAATACCACCCAAGCAGCGCTTACAGGTTTTGGTCAAGTCACTCAAGGAATGCAAAGTGCTTTCGACCAGAGTAACCAAAATATGGACACTAACTTCCAAAAGAGTGTCAACGACTTGGAAGAAGGGTTGCGCGGTTCAATCCAAGGAGACAAACAGCCAAATCTCGACTCAGATATCCAAAAATACGCTCAAGAAGCAGCAGATAAAGAACAACCACGCTGGAAAACAGTGCTGAAAGTTTTGCTAGTCATTGCTGTAATTGTTGTTGCAATTATAGTTGCGCCAGCTGTGATTGGGGCAGTAGGCGCGTTAGCTGGGGCATTGGGAGCAGGTGCAGCTTTAGCAGGGGGAATCGGTGCAGTTGTTGGTGGGGCAATTGTTGGGGCTGTGGCTGGTGCCGTGATTCAGATTGGCAACAACGCGATCGACGGCAAGAACCTGCTGGATGGCGTGGGTAAAGCAGCCTTGGCTGGGGCGATCGGTGGTGCCTTGGGTGGTGCTGGTGGTGTATTCGGTAACATGTTGGCTCAAGCCGGCAGACTGGGGACAGGGCTGACTCAATCGTTCTTGAGGTTTGGTATTGATGTTGCCTTTGATATTGCTGGTGGTATATTTGGTAACCTAGCAACAGGAGAACCCATCACTTTAGAAGCAGTTCTCATTGGTGCTGCGATCGGTGCAGCTGTGCAGATTTCTACAGCAAACCTGGGTAGACTTGGTAGATTTGGCCGCAGCGTTCAAGGTATGCAAACCAGAACTTTCCAAGCTGGAGAGCAGTTTGGTAGTTCGTTAGGAAATGGAATTAAGACGGGCTTTGGTGGCAAAGTTGATACCCCGTCAGTCAGTAGTCCTGATATGAATGTGCCTGGTGGTAAGCCACCGGAAACTGAGACGGCAAAAGGCGATGGGCCAGAAGTAGATACACCAAGTGGCTCCAAACCAGATATGAATACCCCTGGTGTCAAGGAACCTGAAGTAGAGGTAAAATCACCACAGACTGATGTGCCTGGACGTACTGCTCACATAGATGAGCCAGAAATTGAGCCTGGTGTCGTTGCTAAACAAACAGCAGTTGATGGACATGAAATCAAAGTTCTCAAAGATGGTCGCATCGTTCGCTGCTCAGACTGTGGGGAGATCAGGCAACAATACAAAGAAATACTTGACCAAAATCCCAATCTCAAACAACGCCTTGATGATATTGAAAATATAAAAGATGCGGCTCAAAAAGCTAAGGCAGCAGAGCGGTTGGAGAATGAATTATCTCAAAAGAAACAAACTCAGCCCCCCACCACACAAAAGACATCGGAGGTGGAGGAGGCTACATCACGTGCCTACCGTGTTCAAGGAGGGACAGTTCCGCCAAAGATCAGTCATGAGAGGTTACAAGTTAGCGAAAATGGTGAAATAAGGGTGATACCCGAACCTGGCAAAATAAAACAGACAAAGTTGTACGTAACCTTTGACGATCCACAACGGATGCGCGTGTATTTAAGAGACAATCGCCCTGGTGCATACCTCATATCTTTTGAGGTAGACCCTGCATTCGTTCAACAAGTTCGCGCAAATGCAGTAAGACAAGCGGAGATTCGTGGAAACAGAGGGGCACCAGAAATTTCTGACCCATCAAAGACAACTCCTGAAGTTCGCGAACAATTAGGTTTGCAAAAACATGAGTCTACTGCTTATGGATTGCCAGAAAAGTGGATAGAACTGCTAGAAAAGGCTGCTCGCCCTGGTACCGTAAGAATAGAGAGAGATGAAACATGAAACTACAAGATTTAGATCCTGACGACCTGATTGGTGCTGTAAAATTCAACTCGAAGTGGCGATTCTTTTGTGGCACTATAGCTGAGTGGATCTTAGATTATGCCTCATATGACCCAGGCTTCGATCCTTCAAAAAGTGATGTTGTATTCCGAAATAACTTGCTCAAGGTAGATGAGACAAATACCGTCCATTTCTTGAAAGCAATGGAACCATATGAACTATTTGCTAAAGACATACAACAGTTAATTGAGGAAGAAGGAGCTAGTAATTGGCCACTGACCATAGTAGTTGACTTCGACAAAAAAACATACGTCAACGGTTTTTCTGAAATAACTTTACATCAATATGTTCCTACTGGTTGGACAGGATACGAAGGTAATCCTCTTAACTATGTACCAGAAAATATTAGAGCTTTTTGGCAGCAATAAAATACTTTTCTAGCTTAGAAAGATTGCAACACTTGAACACAGGCTGTTGGATGTTGAAATGATTGAACTGTCTGGTCAAAATAGCTGCATTGTAGTCTAAACAAGGAGTTTACTATGAAATCCAATGAGAAAAGTTCCCTCTGGACTGATTCTAAGCATCAGCGTTATTTTCTGATTCCCGATAACCAAAAACTATCCAGGGGTCGCTTTATCATATCTACCCTTACTGGCACACAAAAGAAAGTCACGCAAACTGCGATCGCTAATTTTGAAATTCCAGAGTCAGCAGCAAAAGCATACCTTGAAAATGAAATTCATCAGGCGATGGCGCAAGCAAAAATCGCTGTATCTAATCTGAGGTTATCCTCAACGGAAACCTCAGAAAAATCTCCTCCAGCATCTAACGAAACTCCATCAGTTTCAAATATTATTTCCTTACTTTTGGGTGCTAAAATTGAAGATTTACAAAACAATCCTGAAGCTGCCCAAATTGCTTTTGTTAATATATATACCCAGTTCAAAGAATTTTTAGGTGAATCTATCTCGGACAATTCTACTCAAGTTGAAAGTACGCGATCGCATCTACACCACTTAAGAGAAACACTACAAGCCCAAGGAATCAATGTCAGCGAAGAAATGGAGGAACTACCTAATAAGTTACAAGAGGTACTTTCTTCGGCAAACATTGAAGAATTTCTGCAAGAAATTGTTATTAAACTACGGTATTTGACAGAGGAAATCGAACAGTCACCTGGTGGGTTTGAGCAGATAATTGATGAGACAATAAAATCTTTGAGTAAAGATTCATTCAGTGATGAAGATAAGGAACTCGAAGATAAGAAAAAGCAAGATTATAAGCAATCGGCTGAAAATGCGATCGCTCAATCTTTAAAGTTTAGTGGTTTTACCCCATTTGTCGGTGGCAATTTTACAAGTCTCTAATTCGGCGTTGCTGATTTCATGTATGAAAACGATTGTGTATGATATCAAAATACTGTAGAGACGTTGCATTGCAACGTCTCTCTAATTTGTATAATTTTAATTTTAAACGGTATTATAGGGGCGATCGCAACCTAAAATATCAAAGATTCCCGACCCCATACCCTACAAAAAAGAATCAACTACCTGAAAGCCTTATCTCATCAAAACCTTGATTATTGAGTACATAATTAATACATATTAATAGATGCGATATTGCAAATGAGATACTAATATTTGCAATATTTATTGAAAATTAACTTCTGAGCAGAAGCAGTAGGCAACAGCTCAACAGCGTCCTAATCTTCAGCTTTTTTAAGCAAACCAGATTCCTAATTAGAAATCTTTAGAGTCAAAGTCATTTGCAAAGGACAAATGACCAATGACCAATGACCAATGACAAATGACCAAGGACAAAAATCAAATTATGAACAAAACCTTTGCAACTATCGACGGGAATGAAGCTGTTGCCCGTGTTGCTTACAAATTAAATGAAGCGATCGCCATTTATCCTATCACCCCCTCTTCAGCAATGGGTGAATGGGCAGATGCTTGGTCGGCGGAAGGTCGTCCTAACTTGTGGGGAACTGTTCCCAGCGTCGTGCAGATGCAAAGCGAAGGAGGAGCCGCAGCAGCCGTACACGGAGCATTGCAAACGGGTTCCTTGAGTACCACCTTTACGGCATCTCAGGGATTATTGTTGATGATACCCAACCTCTACAAAATTGCTGGCGAATTAACTAGCGCCACAATTCACGTTGCAGCACGCTCTTTGGCTACTCATGCTTTATCAATTTTTGGCGACCATAGCGACGTAATGGCAACTAGGGCTACTGGTTTTGCCTTATTATGTTCTGCTTCGGTGCAGGAAAGTCAAGACTTTGCTCTCATCGCCCATGCTGCTACCCTAGAGGCGCGAGTCTCATTTCTGCATTTCTTTGATGGTTTCCGCACCTCCCATGAAGTGCAGAAAGTCAAACTACTTGCAGATGATGATTTGCGATCGCTCATCGATGATAACTTAATACTCGCCCACCGCAGCCGCGCCCTCACCCCAGACCGCCCAGTATTGCGCGGTACTGCCCAAAATCCCGATGTCTACTTCCAGTCCCGTGAAGGCGCTAACCCTTACTACAACGCCTGTCCCGAAATTGTGCAGCGAATGATGGACAGGTTTGGAGAACGCACAGGCAGGCATTACCAAATCTATGAATATTATGGAGCTAGCGATGCCAATCGCGTCATCGTTCTTATGGGTTCCGGCTGCGAAACCGTCCACGAAACAGTAGACTATCTCAACGCCCGTGGTGAAAAAGTCGGCGTGGTGAAAGTGCGACTTTATCGCCCCTTTGATGTCCACAGATTTGTGGCAGCATTACCTAGTAGTGTACAAGCGATCGCCGTTCTCGACCGCACCAAAGAACCAGGTAGCGCCGGTGAGCCATTGTATTTAGATGTGGTGGCTGCTATTCATGAAGCGTGGGAAGAGGACACGGGGACGCGGGGACGCGGGGACACGGAGAATTCTTTCACCGCGTCCCCGCGTCTCCCCCTCTCCGCGTCTCCCAAAATTGTTGGTGGTCGCTATGGTCTTTCATCTAAAGAATTTACGCCGGCGATGGTGAAGGGGATTTTTGATAATCTTGCCCAAAGTCAACCGAAAAATCATTTTACTATCGGTATTAATGACGACGTTACTTACACTTCTTTGGAATTTGACCCGAAGTTCTCTACAGAATCAAGTGGTGTTGTGAGGGCAATGTTTTACGGGTTGGGTTCAGATGGTACAGTCGGTGCTAATAAAAACTCCATTAAGATTATTGGTGAAGAAACTGATAATTATGCCCAAGGTTACTTTGTTTATGATTCTAAGAAATCTGGCTCGATGACCGTTTCTCATTTGCGCTTTGGTAAAGAGCCAATTCGCTCTACTTATTTAATTGACCAAGCTAACTTTATCGGTTGTCATCACTGGGGATTTCTGGAACGCATAGATATTTTAAAAGCTGCTATCCCTGGGGCAACTTTGCTGCTTAATAGTCCATACGATGCAGATAGCGTTTGGGAAAACTTACCGCCAAAGGTACAGCAGCAAATTATCGAAAAGCAACTGAAGTTATATGTAATTAATGCCAATCAAGTCGCCCGTGAAAGCGGTATGGGTGGCAGAATTAACACGATTATGCAAGTGTGCTTCTTTGCCTTAGCGGGTGTCTTGCCACAAGCAGAAGCCATCGCTAAAATCAAACAAGCGATCGAAAAGACTTACGGTAAAAAAGGTGCAGAAGTTGTCCGCATGAACTTGCAAGCCGTAGACAACACCTTAGATAATTTACACTATGTCAAAATTAAAGGACACGGAGACACGGAGAGAAGTCAGAGCGCCGGCTTCCGGCGATCTGAACTTCGGGAGACGCGGGGACGCGGAGAGTTCTTTCCCCGCGTCCCCGCGTCTCCCACTCCCCGCGTCTTCTCCAACGCTCCCGAATTTGTGCAGGAAGTCTTAGGCAAAATCATGATTTGGGAAGGTGACGATTTACCTGTCAGCACATTACCAGCTGACGGCATCTTTCCGGTGGGTACTGCCAAGTGGGAAAAACGCAACGTTGCCCAAGAGATACCTGTGTGGGAAGCGGATGTCTGCGTTCAATGTGGTAAGTGCGTGATGGTTTGTCCCCACAGTGCTATTCGTGCTAAGGCTTATCAAGCCGATGAGTTAGTGAATGCACCAGAAACCTTTAAGTCAATTAATGCCAAAGATAAAGACTTTGCCAATCAAAAGTTTACCATTCAGGTAGCTCCAGAAGATTGTACGGGATGTGCGATTTGTGTAGAAATTTGCCCTGCCAAAAATAAATCTGAGCCATTGCGTAAAGCGATTAATATGGCACAACAATTGCCATTGCGCGAACAAGAACAAAAAAATTGGGATTTCTTTTTAAGCTTACCCAATCCTGACAGGCGGCAGTTGAAATTAAACCAAATTCGCCAACAACAATTGCAAGAACCTTTGTTTGAATTTTCTGGTGCTTGTGCGGGTTGTGGGGAGACACCTTACTTAAAATTATTAACACAATTGTTTGGCGATCGCGCCGTCATCGCCAATGCTACAGGATGTTCTTCGATTTACGGCGGTAACCTCCCCACAACTCCCTGGACAACCAACGCCGAAGGACGCGGCCCTGCATGGTCGAATAATTTATTTGAAGATAACGCTGAATTTGGTTTTGGTTTTCGTTTATCTGTGGATAAACAAGCCCAATTTGCAGCCGAACTTTTGCAGGAATTAGGGAATGGGGAAATAATTCCTGAGGATTTAGTGAAATCTATTCTTAAAGCCGAACAAAAATCTGAAGCTGACATCTGGGAACAGCGGGAAAGAATAGAATTGTTGCAGCAAAAGTTAGATGAAATCTCGATTTTCGACCCAAATCTCAAATCCAAAATCCAAAATCTAAAATCCCTCGCTGACTATCTGGTGAAAAAAAGCGTTTGGATTGTTGGCGGTGATGGTTGGGCTTATGATATTGACTTTGGTGGTATCGATCATGTGCTGGCGAGCGATCGCAATGTTAATATCCTAGTCATGGATACAGAAGTGTATTCTAATACAGGCGGTCAATCTTCCAAAGCTACACCACGAGCCGCAGTTGCGAAATTTGCCGCCAGTGGCAAGCCTGCACCAAAGAAAGACTTGGGTATGATTGCCATGACCTACGGAAATGTTTACGTAGCCAGTGTAGCCTTGGGTGCTAGA
Organism: Nostoc sp. ChiSLP01; assembly: GCA_034531195.2. GTDB lineage: Bacteria > Cyanobacteriota > Cyanobacteriia > Cyanobacteriales > Nostocaceae > Nostoc. The sequence goes on along the minus strand of JAVRBO020000035.1, from coordinate 837 downwards.
GATGAACATACCCTCAAGGCATTTTTGGAAGCAGAGGCTTATGACGGGCCATCGTTGATTATTGCTTATAGCCATTGCATTGCCCACGGCATTAATATGACTACAGGGATGAATCATCAAAAAACTTTGGTAGAATCAGGTCGTTGGTTGTTGTATCGGCATAATCCAGAGTTGCAAAAACAAGGTAAAAATCCCTTGCAATTGGATATGCGATCGCCAACGCAATCTGTAGAACATTCAATGTATCAAGAAAATCGCTTCAAAATACTCGCTAAGAGTAAACCCGAACTTGCCAAGCACTTATTAGAACAAGCCCAAGCCGAAGTAGATACACGTTGGCAGATGTACCAATATCTGGCAAAACGCGAGGTTATTTAAATATCTGTCCTGATTTTTCTGAGAAACAAGATTTAGTTTTGTAACGAAAATCGGGAGTTTGTTGATGAAACACATGAGTTTGTAAATAATAAGATGATTTTTGTTACAAACTCAGGTGTTTGTTGATGAAACACATGAGTTTGTAAATAATAAGATGATTTTCGTTACAAACTCAGGTGTTTGTTGATGAAACACATGCTTTTCGTGATGAAAATCATTAGTTTCATGGACAAACTCACCTGTTTGTTGATAAAACTCACAATTTTCGCGATGAACATTATTATTTTCATCAACAAAATCATGATTTTGTCGATGAAACTCGCAAGTTTTGTGACAAACACCATGATTTTCGTTATAAATGCCGTAATTGTTGTGTTATAGCAAGAGACTGGGGACTGGGGAAACAGGAGGTGTGGGAGGTGTGGGAGGTGTGGGAGGTGTGGGAGGTGTGGGAGGTGT
>JAVRBO020000034.1:0-85856 GCA_034531195.2 Nostoc sp. ChiSLP01 | reverse complement strand
AAGACTCATTAATGGAGTTCTGAGGTGGATTAATGAATATCAAAGACTCATTAATTTTAGGACTTACGCAAACTCTACAAACTCTTGGCGTTCTTGGCGTCTTGGCGGTTCGATAAATTAAGTTTTTTGGCTATTTTTGCGTAAGTCCTGAATTTATCTCTGCTCCCCACCTCCCCACTCCTACCCAATACCTTTGGCGATAAAAAACGCTTCACCAATGGGGCCTAATGCTAATACTGGGAAGAATGTAAGTGCGCCTAAAATTAAAATCACCCCTGCGGTAACGCCTGTAAATAATCCAGTATCGGTTCGCAATGTTCCAGTGGTATAGGGAACAGCTTGCTTGCGAGACATGCTATCTGCTAAAAACAGTAAACCCAGTATGGGAATATAGCGCCCTGCTAGTAAACTAAAGCAAGTACTCAAGTTCCACCACAAAGCGGTTAAAGTCGGTTTTGTGCCTGTGGCTATTGCTAACGGCGAAGGTTGGGAATCGCCTAAACCTTCAAACCCAGAACCGTTATTAGCAGCAGCGGAAGCGTATTCATAGATAACTTGAGCAAAGCCGTGGAAACCAGGATTGCTAATTCCTGCTAATTGGTCGGGAAATGCTAAGGCGATACCTGCGGGAATCATAATTGCGATGGGGTGGACTAGCAAAATCAAGAAACTAGCCAGTACAACTTCCCGCTTCTCAATTTTGCGTCCGAGAAATTCTGGCGTGCGTCCCACCATTAGTCCTGTAGCGAACACAGCCAGAATCAGATAAGCAAACAAGTAAGCGGTTCCTGTACCCTGTCCGCCCCAGATAATTTGTAGGAACATGTTGGAAAGGGTAATAAAACCGCCGTTGGGCATGAAGGAATCGTGTAAACTGTTGACTGCACCGCACATAGTACCGGTGGTACTGACTGCGAACAGCACAGACTGTGCCCAACCAAACCGGACTTCTTTACCTTCCAAATTCGGTTGCTGACTTCCCAGCAGCGCATTCACAGCCGGATTGCCGTTATATTCGCCAATGGCGGTGACGATAATAAATACTAGATAAATAACACCCACCATACCGTAGACTAACCAAGCTTGCTTAGTATTGTTAGCAAACAAGCCATAGGTGTAGATTAAGGAAGTGGGAATCGAAAGCATAGCAACAATTTGAATTAAGTTGGTAAATCCGTTGGGATTTTCAAAGGGGTGTGCGGAGTTGATGGCAAAAAAGCCGCCGCCGTTTTCCCCTAATTGCTTGATGATTTCAAAATGGGCAACAGGGCCGCGGGCGATCGCCTGACTAACGTTAGGATCTTCCAAGGTGGGAAACACCGCTACACCCGCCAGTGTTTCTGGCACACCAGCCGCCATAAAAGCAATCCCGCCGACAATACAAATAGGCAGCAAAATTCGCGTAATCGAGTGAATCAAGTCTACATAAAAATTGCCCAACGATCTACCAGTTAATCCCCGAATAAAGGCTATTCCCACAGCCAAACCAGTCGCAGCTGAGGTAAACATGTGATAACCAAGTCCCCAGATTTGGCTGGCATAACTCATGTAAGTTTCACCAGAATAATGCTGCTGGTTAGTGTTAGTAATAAAAGAAATAGTAGTATGCAGCGCTGTATCCCAACTTGGGGCATTTATCTTATTTGGGTTTAATGGCAACCATCCTTGATTCATAATAATCAAGAAAATCAGCAACCCCATTGCAACATTGCTATACAAGATTGCCCGCCCATACTGCCAACCAGTCATATTTTCCTTAGCTTTAACGCCAACCAAGGAGTAAATAACTCGCTCAACAGGATTTAAAACTGGGTCGAGAAAAGTACTTTGTTCTTGGTAGACACGCGCCATATAGCGCCCAAAAAAAGGAGTAATTGCTACTACAATTAGTAGCGTTAATATAATTTGAATCCATCCTTCTAACATTGGATTAATCGAACTCCGACATGAGTTATGTTGAAATGATTATTAGATAATTTGCTATGAATATCTAGATAATTTTTGGCTTATGAATATGCGATCAACAAATCAATGATGAAACGTTTTGTTAAGAAAAACAAGGTATAAGTTAATATTTAAACTAGGATATATGAGTGATATATTTTTGCAGGAATATAAATTTTTCAAGTGTTTATATTGAATATATATCTGCAAGTATATAAATCCTAAATCATTCGCCAACAACAAGATCCCCGACTTCTTTGAGAAGTCAGGGATCTGAAGCCCCTGGATTTTCACAGTATCCTTAAAGAATTCGGTGTATTGCAGCTCATCAAAATTAATGCGATCGACCACTTGATCGCTTTCCACGAGATAATAACAAAGCCTTGTTGAGTATTTATTATCAATGTCCTTTGATAACCTCTGCAAATTACTTTCCGAAAAGCATCCTATCAATTTTGCTAGTTGGGTTTTGGGTACACCACAAACTTCTGTCAAAGTTCTCAAAACTGAATTAAGCATCGAACCAATTCGCGCCGATTATGTGACGTTTCTACAGTTGCAAGAACGCATTCTTCACCTAGAATTTCAAACCAAACTAGAATCCACACCACCGCTACCCCTGCGGATGCTCGATTATTGGGTACGCTTGTATCGTTTATATCGTCTACCCATTACGCAAGTTGTTGTCTTATTACTTCCTCCTGCGCCAGAAACAGTAATTGAAACTGCCTTTAGTCTCGAAACTACCCGTCACGAATATCGCGTAATTTGCTTATGGGAAGAAAATCCCGAACAATTCTTGAACGATCCAGCTTTGTTACCCTTAGCACCATTAGCAGCAACCACTCAACCCCAAACCTTGTTGCAACAAGTTGTAGAACGAGTTAATCAACTCCAGCCAGAACAACGGCCTGAAATTGCGACTTATACCCAAATCTTAGCGGGATTAAAATACAAAAAGGACTTGATTAGGCAATTATTTCGGGAGGGTATGATGCGCGAGTCAGTAATTTATCAAGAAATTCTCCAAGAAGGCGAACAACGAGGAGAACAACGAGGACGGCAAGAAGGAGAGCGATCGCTCATTCTCAGACTGCTAAATCGACGGGTAGGAGAATTACCTCAACAACTACTAGAACGTATTGAAACTCTCGACCTAGAACAATTAGAAAACCTGGGGGAAGCTTTGTTAGATTTTCAGGCGATCGCCGATTTAGAAACCTGGTTTAGTGCATTAGAATAGCACAACCCTCGTTATTAATACTCCATTGCAATGAAAAGAATAGAAATTGAACAAAGAACTATTTTAGTTGGTTTGGCAGGTAGCCACGGCTATGGTTTAAATCGTCCGGCTTCAGATTTTGATTATCGCGGAGTATTTATCGCACCCAAAAGGTACTATTTGGGATTCGATCGCATAGAACAAAAAGATGCGGGTTGGGATGAACCAGGAATATTCCCATTTTTAGATAACAACAAAGATACAGTTATCTATGAATTAAAAAAAATCCTCCAATTATTATCGGGAGCCAACCCCAATGTTTTAGAACTACTCTGGTTAAATAACTATCCTTTTCTAACTCCAGTAGGAGAGCATTTAATTAATCATAAGCAATTATTTTTAACTAAGAAAGTCAAGCATACTTACACTGGTTATGCCTTTGCTCAAATCAAAAAAATGGAAACTCATCGCAAGTGGTTATTAAAACCACCGCAAAAAAAGCCATTACCATCTGACTTTGACATAGAAGACGAAGCAGCGTTAACCAAAGATGAACTAAATGCTTTTTTAGAATATCTTTATAACTTAATTAGAGGCAGAATTGAATTTTTGGAAGAAGCTGAGCAATTATACAAATTACTGACAGCAGATATTGATTTCAAAGGAGTGTTAAAACAATATACTTTACCCGACGAGACTTTAGAATATACCCGAAAGTTAACTAATAGCCGTAAAGATTTTATCCGCCTGCTTCAAAAAAGTCAAAGTTATCAAACAGCGCTAAGAGAATGGAAAGCTTACTTATCTTGGCAGGAAAATAGAAATCCGGCTAGAGCAGAAATGGAAATCAAGTCTGGTTTTGACCTCAAACATGGGATGCACTGCATTAGATTGTTACGCAGTGGATTAGAAATATTGCGTCAAGGAGAGGTGATTGTTGATAGGAGAATAGCTGGCGATGCTGATGATTTAAAAGCTATCCTCAAGGGTGAATATTCTTACGAACAGGTGATGAAAATGGCAGAAGATTTAGTTGCCGAAATGGAAATTGTTTACGAACAATCTAACCTACCTCATAAACCCGATTTAGAGCAAATTAATGAATTGTGTATGGAATTAGTGGAAATGCAAAATTGGTAAATAAAAAAGTTAGGAGTGAGAAGTTAACAGTTAAGAGTTTTTAATTAACTTCTCACTCCTAACTCATAACTCATAACTAAATTTAAAGAGTCTGGATTAAATCAGCAAAGCCAAAAAGGCTAATAATTAGCAATAGTAATGCTGTGACTTGTGTAATTCGTGTTTGCGGTGAGGGGGCGATCGCTTCCCGCACTAAAATAGAAATAGATGCTCCAACTACTAAGCTCAAGCCTAAGATTAAATATGGTCTTTCGGGTAAAACACTCGCTATTGCCAGCATAGCGATCGCTAAAAACAGCATTAATAATTCTACAAACCGAGGCGGGTTGTATTGGCTAGATAAAATTAAGCTGTTAAACCAAAAATACCAAGATCTCATAGTCAGTATTCAGTGCTAAGTGCATAGTGCTGAGTTAAGAGTCAGGATTCTAAGTTAGGAGTTAGGAGTTAAGAGTTAGAAGTTGGGAGTTAAAAGTTAGAAGTTACGAGTTGAGAGTTACTTGGGAGTTAGAAGTTACGAGTTAAAAGTTATTCTCGTTGTCTCCTTTTCCTCTTGTCTCCCTCATCTTCCTCATCCCCCACTCCTAACTCTTAACTTTTAACTCCTAACTCCTAACTCCTAACTCCTAACCTCTAACTCCTAACTTCTGACCTGTGCCATTTTTTTGTGCAGTATCATCTTCTGGAAGTTCGACACCAAAGACACGGCTAAAAGCTTTGGCAACTTTGTAGCCAGAATCAATTGATTCCAAGGGGTCTTTCCGCAGTCTATGACGCAAGCACAGCGTAATTACGCGGCGGATATCATCAACTGTAACTTCAGTGCGTCCTTCAAATGCCGTTATGGCTTTGGCGGCGCGGTTACTAACAATGTCACCTCGTAAACCATCTACATCTAGTTCGGAGCAGACTTCAGAAATTTTCACCCGCAAATCATAGTCAATTTTTACTTCTGGTAAAAGTTGCTGGGCATTGACAATTTGCTGTTGTAGTGCTTCTTGCTGCGGTTTATACTTTTCGAGAAATTCTGGAGGATTTTGGTCAAATTCCGCGCGTTGTTCGACGATTTGTACTCGTAAGGCTGGTTCTTTGACTGTATGAATTTCTGCGTGCATCCCAAAGCGATCGAGTAATTGGGGGCGCAGTTCGCCTTCTTCTGGGTTTCCAGAACCGACAAGCACAAAACGTGCTGGGTGACGGATTGAAATACCTTCCCGTTCTACAGTATTCCAACCACTAGCGGCGGAATCGAGTAGCACATCTACAAGGTGGTCATCTAGTAAGTTGACTTCATCTACATAAAGAATGCCTCGGTTAGCCTTTGCCAGCAGTCCTGGTTCAAAAGCTTTGACACCTTCAGATAAAGCTTTTTCAATGTCGATAGTGCCGCAAACCCGGTCTTCTGTGGCTCCTAATGGCAGGTCTACCATTTGGACTTTTTTGTGAGTTACGGGAATTTCTGCCCCTTGTTCTAACAGTTGGCGGACATCATCGCTCATCAAATCAGGGTCGCTAGGATCGCTACTAAACGGGTCATTGGCAACCACAGAGATTTCTGGCAGCAGATCCGCCAGCGCTCGGATAGTAGTGGATTTTCCGGTACCGCGATCGCCCATGATCATTACACCACCAATTTTGGGGTCAATCACGTTCAACAGCAGCGCCAGTTTCATTTCTTCCTGGCCGACAATTGCCGTAAAAGGAAATACCACACGACGCGCACTTGCCGTAGATTGAGCAGTTGGACTCACTAAATTACCTAACAATATTTTTCTTATTACAGTTCTTTATTGTGACACAGCTGGGGACATGAGAAGCAGGGGAGGCAGGGGGGCAGGGGAAAAGGTTAAAGGTTAAAGGGAAAAGGAATAAATCTAATCTTTCCCCTTTTCCCCTTTCCCTTTCCCCATACTCAATGCCGCAGATACATTGGGCACAAATGCTTACTTGCTACGTCAACTTTCTTAATGTGCATAAGTTTGATTTAGTTTTTCTGGTGCAAAAGTTCCATACACAAGGAACCAACAACTACCAATTTGTCAATTTTTTAGTAAGTATAAATGCTTGTAATATATGACTAGTAGATTGAATCACAAAAGCAAGCAATGGCGTGTGTGGGTAGCTAATGCATCATTCAAACCTATGAAATCAACTTTTTTTGTTCGAGGTTGGCGACGAAAAGTTAAATATATTTTCCCGCTGCTGATGTTAATATCGTTGATCGCGGTAGTGTTGGTAGACAGCTTCAGCCCTGCTGTTGCCCAGCTACCCCGTCAGGAAATTCGCGGGGTCTGGATGACGAACAATGATTTTGACACCCTGAAGAATCGCAACAAAGTGCAAGAAGCGATGAGCCATCTACGGCGGTTGAACTTCAACACAATCTATCCAGTGGTTTGGAATTCTGGCTATGCCATGTATCCCAGTCCCACAGCGCAAAAGGCAGGGATTCAACCTTTTGTTTATAAAGGTTCAGATGGACATGATATTCTCGCCGATCTCATTAACCAAGCACATCGCAAGGGACTCTTAGCAATTCCCTGGTTTGAGTTTGGATTTATGGCACCCCCAACGTCGGAACTTGCACTGAATTATCCAGATTGGTTTACACAAAAACGCGATGGTAGCCAAACTTCCAATAGTGCAGCTGGTGAGGTGATGTGGCTCAATCCCTTCCATCCACAAGTGCAACAATTCATCACCAATCTCGTGCTGGAAGTTGTTACCCAATATGATGCCGATGGCATTCAGTTTGACGATCACATGAGTTTGCCGCGTGAATTTGGCTACGATCGCTATACAGTTGCGTTGTACGCTAAAGAAACCAAGAACAATCCGCCAGCAAATCCTGAAGATCCAGCATGGGTAAAGTGGCGGGCAGACAAAATTACCGCCTTCATGGTACAACTTAACCAAGCTGTGAAGCAAAGAAAACCCCAAGCAATTTTCTCCGTTGCTCCCAATTACTATGACTTTGCTTACAAGTTCCACTTGCAAGACTGGCTTAATTGGATACGGCAAGATATCGTAGACGAGTTAACTGTGCAAATTTATCGTCCAAATCTGCAAAGTTTCATCGCAAATATTTCCCGCCCAGAAATTCAAGAAGCCCAACAAAAAATTCCTACTGGAGTTGGGATTATGACAGGATTGCGAAATAATCCAGTCCCAATGCAACAAATTAAGTCTCAGGTGCGAGCTGCCCAAGAACGGGGTTTGGGTGTAACCTTCTTTTATTACGAAAGCCTTTGGAATTATGCTCCAGAACCCTTAAACGAACGTCAAGCAGCATTTGAAAACCTCTTTCCATCTCCCGCACTCCGCGCCAGAGTTGAATAACTTTTTTTGCGGAGGTGCTTATTTCCCGACTAAGATGCAGCTGGTGAATCCGGGGTTATATCAATTTGAAAAAAGAATGTGATAGATAGATTGCGTAAGGGCGCAAAGGTTTGCGCCCCTACAAATTTTTAATGTGTTGCAAAGATTTTTGAAACGGTATTAGATACCTCGTTTACTGACAAAATGGTTGGTAGAGACGTTGCAATGCAACGTCTCTACATCTGTTGGAATAGCGAAAAATCCTGGGGTGCGTTGGCGTAGCCCCTCGTAGACATCGTTGATTCGTTATAGGTGTTCAGACTCAAAAGCGATCGGCCCTATTGCAACTTCACCCAAAATACTGCGTCTATTGCTACAAAAGAATTATCTTGACAATTAAAACCTATGCTGCCTAAATGGTTTTTGTCACACCACCGACTCATATTTAGATTATTACTATTAACTGCAACCATCAGCCCTCTAGCCCTGAATTACTATGTAAATGCAATTACCAACGATCGCCGCTACACTCAACCACAACAAATTCCAACTGGGCGCGTTGCCATCGTCTTTGGTGCAGGAATTTACCCTGATGGTACACTATCGCCAATGCTTAGCGATCGCGTATCCGCTGCTGTAGAACTTTACAAATTGGGGCGAGTCCAAAAGCTGTTAATGACGGGTGACAATAGCCGCAATGACTACAATGAAGTCCTAGCAATGCAGAATTATGCAGTCAAAAGAGGCGTACCCGCTCAAGATATTACCTTAGATTATGCTGGATTCAGCACTTATGAAAGTTGCTATCGAGCTAAAGATATTTTCGGAATCAAACAAGCAGTTTTAATTACGCAGAAATTCCATTTACCCCGCGCAGTTTATACTTGCGATCGCCTTGGCGTCAAAGCCATCGGCTTGGGAACACCTGATTGGGAAAGCTACAGTTTTCAAACTGTTATGTACTCCACACTGCGGGAGGAGTTGTCTACCCTCAAAGCCTTGTGGGAAGTTAATATAACTCGCCCTCAGCCAACTTTCCTCGGCTCATTTGAAGGAATAAAATGAGTTGGAAGTGGTGTAATTCAAAGAAATTCTGAATTCTAATTTACTCTTCTCGGCTCTTCTCTTGAAGGAGCGATCGCCAATCTTTAATTGCTTTTTCTGTCCATAACCAATTTTTAGCTAATTTATCTACTTGGAAATTGACGCGATCGGATTTCATTACCATTTGTCTCAACTTTATCGCTTCATTCATATATTGTGCTTGTTTGGTACTAGATTGACCGAGTGCAGATTTATACAGTCCTAGAGCTAAACCAGCATAGGAAGTTAAAGCATCCTGAGGTAATGACGTTTTTGTGGGTGTAGTAGAAGCTGTATTCTGTGCTTTAAGAGCTAAATTTAAAGCCTTGAACCAAGAATCATTAGCTCGATTGAGATTACCTTCTGCGTAGTAAGCAAATCCTAAAGCGTTATTATATAAAAGCGAATCTGGTTTAGCTTTGGCAGCGGTTTCCCAGTAACGACGAGCATCATCAACGCTATAGTTAACATCTCCAGTCTGGATTGATTGCCAAGCTAATCGCCCCTTTAAAAAGTTGACAGATGGATCGTCAACTTGCTTATTTATAACTAGCTTCAAAGCAGTTTCAGCCGCAGCAAAGGCGCCACGATTGAGTAATTCTTCCACAGCAAATAACCCAGCTTGCAAATCGCCTTGGCTCAATTTTTCAGTAGCGGTGGCGGTAACGATTCCAGTTGGCGCTGTTTCTAAATCTATATTTGGTTGCTTTCCAATGGGTAAAGACTCAGTGGGAATTGGTGGTATCTTTGACAGATTTGCCTGGGGTCGATTTTGCCACCAATTTAAACCGATGGCAATTGCGATCGCACTTATTCCCACAACGCTAACAATCGGCCACAGCTTACGCCGTGGGTTACGATTTCTAGATGGGGATGGGGTTGGCTGCGATCGACGAGAAAACTCCGAATTTTGCCAATGTCTTTCTGAGTTTACAACAGTTTCAGGAGGCGGTGCTGGAACTTCTCCCCACAAATCTGCTTCCTCCAAAGAGGAAGTCATTTCTTCTGAAACTGGCCTATTTGGTAGACTATTTTCGTTAATTTGTTGCTCGATTTCTGTGGAAGATTTTTGCTCGTCCAACCGCCGAAACAAATCCGAAACGATGGCCGAATCTTCTGCATAACTTGGGTCATCATACTCGATTTCATCAACGAGATCGCCCCAGGTATCTTCGCCTAGCCAATCCAAGCCAGAAGAATCGCGCCCCAAATCAGCAGGAATCATTTCCTCAATTCCTAAAGGCATTTCCGGATCGTCTGCGATCGCAGCATACATGGAACTAGGAATTGTCCCTACAGGCGAACTATATTGGTTCGACTCCGGACTTTGCCCTAAAGTAGTTTCCTGGCTCAGAAAACCGTCAAATTCGGGCTGGAGGTACAAAATGGGTAATGCCCAGTACATTTGGTGAGAACCATAGGCAGAAATCAATCCTTGGCGCACCCGACTAACGCATAAATCTACTGGATACCCCTGACTCAAATTGCGGTAAAATAATTGCGTGAGTGTTAGTGCCACTTCATCAGGAATGCGCTCTGACATTGCCAAAACACTGGCAATTCCTCGTTTTACAAGACTTTCTGCCAGGTTGCGTTCCCCCGTATCTTCAGAAGCCCCCAAAGCTGCTGTGTAAGCTCCCAAGCAGGAATTAAACACTGCCATCTGGATGTTATTGTTGACGAGCAAACCTGCCAAATCGTCTCCAGTCAGAATTTCCGTTAACCCAGTTCTGCGGCTGGCAAGATAAATTTCTCCGCCATTTGGGCCTAAGTTGCTATGACCAGAGTAGTGTAGAACGTGGTATCTGCCTTGCTCTAGAGCTTGAGTCAGTTCTTCCCGTCCTGGTTGGTCTAACACAGTGAGTTCAATTTCTGGGAGATGACTGCTAGCCTCAGCAAATCGTGGTGCTGGACGCGCAAGTTCCGCTTGCAGTTTGATTGCTTCCTGTTTGAGTAGGTCGAGGCGGACTTGATCTAAGGGCGAAGCAATTACCATTAATACTTTGACACCAGTTTCTTCCAGTGGCGTAAAAGTATTTGGCGTAGGCGTAGCCCCCCGCAGGGATCGCAAACGAGAAGCCCCCAAAATTCCGCTTTGGAAGCGAGAAAAAGCGACATAAGGGCCAGTTGCTAAGGGGCGATCGCCTGCGTGCATCACTTCCCAAGGCAAACGAGCTAACCTCGTGTCTTTCAGCCCCAACCGTAAGCGCAATACTTGTTGGTGATTCTGGGCAATACCCTGGGCAGTAATCCAACTATCTCTGAGAGTACCTTGAAATAAGGCATTATATAATTGTTGACCTAAAGCCACCAAATTAACAGAATTTCTTGCAATATCGCTTTCCCGCCCGCTAGGAGCGAATGGATCTCCTTGCAACACCGACTTCAACGGGTCATTCATCAAATGCCCAGCAGCCATCAACCAATCAGCTACAGGCCAAGTCACCAATTCTTCTGCCAATGGCACCCCAGGCGCGACTTGTTCCGTCCGCACCAAGTAGTCGTTTTGCCCTACTGGGGTTACGGATATGTGGAATTCCTGGGTCACAGCTTCTCCTGCTCGCCTCCTAAATTCGGTTTGAAACGCGAAAGTTTCAAGTCGATTTTTCGCTCCCTCTGATAACTTAGATGCATCCCACCCTTGAATGTTTCTGATTTTTAGTTGTTTTAGCTTTTCTACCTTTACAACTTTATCCGGATTGGATTAGTTGGGTCTAGAACACTTTATTGGTAGATGCACCTTGATCTTCAACTCCCCTAGTAGGCTAACACCCACTGGGGGTTTTTTTATTTTGGCAAACAACAGCAACCTCTAATATCAAGTTCGCGCGAACACTTATAGTTAGAGCTAACACCCAGATAAGGAGAGAATTCAAAGCGCCAGCTTTTGGCGAACTGAACTTCAGAAGACGCTCTACGCGAGGAGCTTAGAATTATACAGCAAATTTAAATTTGGTGAAGTACACAACCTTAGCTTGAAAAACCAAGTATAAGCCTAATTTTGCTGCCAAATTCCGGATTATGAATTCTGAATTCTGCTGTAAGTAATTAAACTAACTTGACATAACGCAGATATTCTCCACCAGAAAATAATGCTTAACTTTAGAATACTTGATTGGCAGATGAATGTACCTCGATCTTTAACTCCCCTAAATCCCTTAATATCAACTATTACAGCACGGCAAAAACCCAGCAACCATCTCAATTAACCAGACTAGGCGCTTAAGCGCCCTATCTTAGGGATAGGCAAAATTCTGCCAAAGTGTAGTAGTTTTTTTTGACACACAAAAATAATCAAGTTTCTTGGAAATTTATCCGGAACATGATGGTTAAACCTAGAACACTTAATTGGTAGATGCACCCTGATAACTAGCTCCCCTGGTAAGCTAATAGCCACTAGGGGTTTTTTTTTGCTCATCACACACCTATTTTTCAGGTAGCGCACTAAATCATTGAATAATTTGGTAGGTTTGACCGTGCCAATTTTAGATTTTAGATTAAAAATTATTTCAGTTCATGCCGCCTGTAGAGGGCCGAACAAATCCAAAATTTTAAATCCGACGTTCCAAGACTCGGTAACGCTGTGCTAGCAAGCCCTGTAACCTTGTGTCGTCTTTAATCTAAAATCGGCATAGCTTGAAAAGCCTCCTTCGCCCTTATCGTTGGTGTAGCCAGAGGCTCGCGGATACGGAGAATTATTACTCTATTCCCGCAAGCCTTAGGTCACCCCAGCACCCTATGAAAAGCCACTCTCTGGGTGTCTACCCACAAGTCGGGAAACCCGTCCCAGCGACTGGCTGAACTTTTGGCAAAATCCAAAATTGGTTGACCTGATAACTAACCCCTCTGATTGGCTAACACTTGTTGAGAGTTTTTTTTCTGGTGAGTAAACAACAATAACCTCAACTTCTGCATAATTTATCCGGTGGATAGCCATTAACTTGAGAAAAAAGAATTGGTAGATGCACCCTGATAACTCAACTCCCCTGGTTGGCTAACACCCACTGGGGGTTTTTTTGTTTGGAACCATCGAAGAATTTTAGATTTTGGATTAGGGTTTTTCGGTTCAGAGCAACCTCTCTTGTAGACAGAACAAATCTCAAACCGAAGCCCAGTACCCTTGCGATCGGGATGAATCTAAAAGACGCTCACGGACTTGCTAACGCTACGCGATCGCCAATTCCAAATTTTGTTGGAGGTTGAGCATTTTCTCCGGAACATGCTAGTTGCCCTTAGAAAACATTATTGGTAGATGCACCCTGATAACTCACTCCCCTAGTAGGCTAACACCAACTAGGGTTTTTTTATTTTAAAAAATAATTGACCTTTGTACAAATTTATCCGGAGTATGGCGTTCAATCTTAGAACATTTAATTGGTAGATGCACCCTGATAACTAACTCCCCTGGTTGGCTAACACCCACTGGGGGTTTTTTTATGCCTAGAGCCACAGCAGCTTGTCGTTAGACATCAGAGCCTCCATAAACTGTGACATACCCAGAATGCACCTTGTTACTACTGCTGGTAGACCTTGAATATCCCTGTTTTTGCCACCTTAGAGCAAAACTCCGTCACCCAATCCCTGAATTGCTTTCCTTTTATTGTTAGCTAGACAGGTGACTCTAAAATGATTGCTATGATATTTAATCACATTCTTAAGTTTTTTTCTAGATTCCTACTTTCTCGTTCTTGGACTGCTGCTTCCGAAAAATAGGTCATTGGGCATTTGTCATTAGTTTTTCTTTGCGTCCCTGCGTTCTCCCGTCTCCCTCATCTCCCTCAAGCCCTTTTTGTTGACATTAACAACCTGCAATATGGTATATTTCATGGCGTTATGCTAGGAAGGATATCTAGCCTAAAACCAAAGAGTTGCCAACCGATGAGTTTAGCTGTAATTAAGTTTTCTTCTGAAGAGTGCGGCATCTGCCACAAAATGTCTTTTTATGACAAAAAGGTGGCTGAAGAACTGGGTTTAGAATTTATCGATGTAAAAATGCAGGATACATCTGCTTACCGCAAGTATCGCAAGATTTTATTGACTCAGTATCCTGATAAATCAGAAATGGGATGGCCTACTTACATTGTTTGCAATTCTCCAGAAGGAGAATTTGAGATTGTAGGTGAGGTAAAAGGAGGTCATCCCAAAGGTGAATTTAGAAGCCGTCTCCAGCAGGTTCTCGATTCTACAACTAGTCAGAATTAATTACCTCAAAAGATTTAACCTCCAGGACAGGGCCAATCATGGCAGATGTCATGACATCTTCACGCACCTGTCCTTTAACTTTTGCTTTTTGTCCGGCTTTGAGTAGGTCTTTATCAGCCCCTCTGAGGATTTCGTAAGTAACACCCTCTTCTGTAACTAATGCCCATGCGCCTGGGCCAATATCACGGCGTTGAATTGTGCCTGTAACTGTAATGCTCATAATATAGTGCTGAGTGCTGAATGGAGAGTAGGGACTGGGGACTGGGGACACTTCGTTGAGCTTCAGTGCATCGCTGGGGACTGGGGATTAGAAAAAATTTTCCCAATACCTAGTCCGCGATACCCAGTACCCAATCCCTATTTATGCTGCTTTTTCTTCGTTTTGCAATGCTAAACGAGCAAGTCCATAACAAAGTATGGCGTTGGCGATTAGGAACAGACGTGCTAAGCTAACATTTCCAAATCCCCAAACTGCTGGGTCGTAAATAGCACTTACTGTCAAGCAGGCTGCTACTCCCAGTGTTGAACCGATGGCAAACCATTTCCAACTAGGATGACCTAATAGTAATGCCATTAATACTATAGGAATCAATACGCTAGCAAACAGGGGATTCAATGCATCAGTTCCTTGGAGGGTATTGCCGAGTTCTGGAATTGAACTGCCCAACATCCGGAAAGGCCATTGGGGAAGGTCAAAGATATAAATTCCCTTGAGGAAGAATAACCCAGAACTGCCAGCAATTAAACCGCCAGATAAAGGCCAACTCCAAGTGAAGGGGAAGTAAATCCGTAAAAACCAAGCTAGTAAGTAAGAACCAATCACCATTAAAATCTTGGGTAAAAGTGCTACTGCACCACCGTCAATCCAAAAGCCGGGATTCAGGTAGCCATTATCCCGTAACCACCGGAAGAAATCTTGGAAACTGATTTGCCCTTCAACAGCTAGTTTGACTGCTGCTTCTGCATTGAGTTGTCCGGCGCCATAATAGTTCAAACCATCATCCTGGATAACTCGTGCTGACTGTTTGAGGATTTTTAAAACTTCATCTGGTTCTTTAATACCAGTAGCTTTGATTAATGCTGCAACACCGGCAACGTGGGGAGAAGCCATGCTTGTACCTTGGAAACCAAGAAATACGCCTTCGCCTTTTTCGTTGATAGTTTCT
Organism: Nostoc sp. ChiSLP01; assembly: GCA_034531195.2. Classification (GTDB taxonomy): domain Bacteria; phylum Cyanobacteriota; class Cyanobacteriia; order Cyanobacteriales; family Nostocaceae; genus Nostoc. Next base: position 70,781 of record JAVRBO020000034.1, on the reverse strand, counting down.
TGCAGAATCTTACCAGCTTCACTTCCACCAGGAGCAGAGATATCTACCCCTGCACCAAAGTTAGAATAGGGTGCTTTTTCGCCGTCTGGCCCGATCGCTGAAACACCAATGACGTGAGGATAACGCGCTGGATAGCTTGCCCCGTTGGCGCTTTCATTACCAGCTGCGGCAACGATGACTACACCTTTTCTATGGGCATACTCGATCGCTTCTTTCATCAACTTGCTTTCACCGCCACCGCCCAAGCTCATATTAATCACATCTGCGCCTTTATCAGCAGCTAATTTAATCGCTTCGGCAATATCGGCTACGGTACCGCCACCATAGGCACTCAGTACCTTCAGGGGCATTAAACTGGCTTCATAAGCAATTCCAGCTACGCCATATTTGTTATTTGTAGCTTGGGCAATGGTTCCAGCAACGTGAGTACCATGACCGTTATCGTCATTGGCCTGTTCTTTGTCGTTGACAAAATCATAGCCTTTAACGAATTTTGTCTCATACAAGTCGCGCACCTTGGTAATCCCAGTGTCTATCACTGCAACGGTGACGCCGCTACCTTTGGTTTGACTCCATGCGCCTTCAACGCCAATTTTGTGCAAGTTCCACTGCTTGCTGTAATATTGGTCATTGGGGCCAGTTAATGAGAGATTTACCTCATCATTTTCTTCGGGCCGTAAAAATTCTCCCAGCCAAGCGGCTTCACCTGGTTGTGGAATCTTTCTGTAAATATAATTTGGTTCTATGAATTCTGTAGCTTGGGCAAACTGAGATTTTTTGAGATCTTGGAGCCGTTGCCCATCGCCCTTGATAATGTACACATTATCCTTCGCCGAAAACTTGTTGTCTAATTGGGGTGTAACGTTGTATTGTTTGGCGATCGCTTGTAAATTCTGTTCCACCACAGTTGATGGGATATCTTCACGAAAATTAAGCAAAATCGTCTCAAAATCACCTTTAGCTGCGAGTCCCTGGAAATTCAGGAAACCAAATACGGCAGCTCCCAACCCAATGACAAACAAGCACAATAATATAAGCTTTCTCATATTAACTCATCACCGCTTTTTGCCAGTTTTCTCCTTACCATAACTTATCTGTGCCCCTTGTTGGTGTAATTTGCACTTTAGTTTACTTTCACTTCATTAACTGAGGACTATTGAAACGATGGAACATGGTCTTTTATGGTTACCTCTATTAGCAATGTTTTTCTGGCTAGCTTGGCAAGGCTCAAGGGAGTATCAAAAAGTTGAAGCCTATCGCATCTGGGCAGAGCAATTTGAACGGGCTAAGTATGATATTTATTCGGTATTAGGTCAAAAAGGAAACTCTATAACTTGGGGCAAACCCACACCCCAAGGGCCGATTAAACTAGAAACATTTTCTTTAGTTAATATCCAAGAAATATATCTTTTGGTGGATGGCAAATCAGTAAATGTGGACAATCCACCAGAAAAAGGTCGTTCTATAGAGTTAGAATTTGTATTTTCTGAACCGGCTGACCCAGTGCGCGTTCCGTTTACAGAAATACCTTTAGCAGCGGAATGGGCAAAGTATTTGCATTTAGCCTTAGCAAGTTGGCGATCGCAAACCAATCAGTAATTATATCAAGTCTGGCGAATTATTTATAGCAGTAGACATTAAGTTTTTACAACACAACCACTTTATAGGAATTAGGTGTAGGGAACTGGATCGAAGAATTTAGTTACTCAATACTAAATCTTTTTAGTCTAGTTATTTCCCTACACCTGCTTTGAAGAAACTTGGTTATCAAAAAACAGAACTAAATAGTCATAAAAGTCGTAGAAGACTGAGCCAAAAGTATACTTGCACTGGCATTATCCAACTTCGCCAACACTTGATTGTCAGAGCTATTTAGAATGAAGGCTTGAGTTCCTTGTTGCTGTATCAACAATTGACCAAACTGGAGACCACCAGAAAGGGCAATCTTGTCTATACCTGCTTTAAAATCGACAATCGAGTCAGTACCTTCACCTGAAGCTAATACAAAAGTATCAGCACCATAATCCCCCGTTAGCACATCGTTGCCTTTACCGCCGTAAAGCCAGTCGTCGCCTGCACGGCCGTTGAGTTTGTCATCACCGATACCACCAAATAAAGTATCGTTGTCATTATTACCCCACAGATAGTCATTGCCACTATCTCCGTAGAGCAAGTCATTACCATCTCCTCCCCAAAGGGTATCATTTCCATCACCTCCCCAAAGTTGGTCTTTGCCTGGATTAGCTACTATTGTGTCTGCTCCTCCAAAGCCATAAATCTTGTTGGCTGGAGCATTGCCTCTTAATAACTCAGAAGCGTTAGTGCCATTGAGAACTGGAATTTCCGGAGTGGGAGCAGCTTTAACTATGCCGATAATGGCAAAGTCAAACGGGGTTTCGTTACTATCGTTGTTGCTTAAACTGAAGCTACCACTATAGGTGCCAGGTGTAGTAGTGTTGAGTGCCACACTGATGGTAGTGGAAGCATTAGCAGCCACACTTGTGGGGAGAGTTCCCACTAAACTAAAACCGTCAGGAAGCTCAAGATTACTTAAGTTGAGTGCAGCTGTGCCGATGTTCTGAATGGTAAAGGTTTCAGTCAGGGTGTTACCGGTAGTGGTGTTGCCAAAGTCAATGGTAGTCATACCATCTGCAATGTCAACTGTGCCATTGAGAACTTGGATTTCTGGTGTGGGGGCAGGTTTAACTGTACTACTGATACTAAAGTCAAAAGTGCCTTCGTTACTATCGTTGTTGCTGAGAATCAGAGTGCCACCATAGGTGCCAGGTGTAGTAGTGTTGAGTGCCACAGTTATGGTGGTGGAAGCATTAGCAGCGACACTTGTGGGGAGAGTTCCTACTAAACTAAAGCCGTCGGGGAGTTTGAGATTACTCAGATTGAGTGCGGCTGTACCAGTGTTCTTAATCGTAAAGGTTTTGGTTAGAGTATTACCTGCGATCGCATCGCCAAAGTTGATGGCAGTCGTAGTTCCATCTGCAATGTCAACTGTGCCGTTGAGAACTTGAATTTCTGGTGTGGGAGCAGGTTTAACTGTACCGCTGATGGCAAAATCAAAAGTGCCTTCGTTACTATCGTTGTTGCTGAGAATCAGAGTACCACCATAGCTGCCAGGTGTAGTGGTGTTGAGTGCCACAGTTATGGTGGTGGAAGCATTTGCAGCCACACTTGTGGGGAGAGTTCCCACTAAACTAAAGCCGTCGGGGAGTTTGAGATTACTCAGATTGAGTGCGGCTGTACCAGTGTTCTTAATCGTAAAGGTTTTGGTTAGAGTATTACCTGCGATCGCATCGCCAAAGTTGATGGCAGTCGTAGTTCCATCTGCAATGTCAACTGTGCCGTTGAGAACTTGAATTTCTGGTGTGGAAATTTTAATGGTTGGGGCTTCATGGGCACCAATGTCAACCACTGCGGTGCCGTTGCCATCACCATCTTGAGGAGTTCTCCCAGTTACATTATTGAAAGCACTAGAACCGGCATCGATGGCAGCACTTCCAGTAAGAAGTGTAAAATTACGAGCCGCAGCATTCACAAATTGGGGATCTTTACCCAGAATATAATTACTTCCTGTTTTGTTGTAATTTTTAGTGTTGTAAATCAAATTGTGGTCAGCTTTAATATTTTTAGTTGAGCCGCCTACAACATATGAACTGCCATTATTCTTTGCATACATAATGTTATTTACAACATTCACATTTTCCGATAAACCACTAATCAAAATCTCACCAGCGCCTTGGAGTTCGGGGTGTTGGGCATTCTGGTAAGTTGTGTTGTTGATTACATCGGCATTGGAACTTTTGTATACCTGGATGCCAGCACCACCGTTATTGTAAGAAGTATTGTTGGTAATTAAAATTTTCCCTTTGTATGGCTGATTATCTAAGCCCAGAGTATTAGCAGCATCGATCATAATGCCGTGTCCTTCTGTGGCTTTTCCTGTACTACTTTCCCACCAAGGAATATAAGTATAATTTTTGAAGCTTACATTATTGCGAATAATAATTTTGTAGTCAGTGGTATTGTCGTCTAGATTGCGATTACCAAGAGTGGTGATAGCATTTGCTCCCCAAGGGCTATACCAGCATGTTTCAGAAACAGTATTGTTTTCAATGATGATATAGTCAGCTTCTTTACTTGTAATTCCACCACTTGGGAACTTAGTAACAGTGTTACCGCGAATTGTAATGTGATGAGAACTGTTGTTTGCACTATCTGGTCGAATATAAATTCCGGCTCCATTTGTTAGTGGATTCCCTAAATCACTTTGTTGAGACTTTGCATACTCTAATGTAATTTGGTCGTTGGCACCAACCATCGTCAGACCCTCAATGACGATGTAGGATGAACCTGCAATGTTCACGGCTTGGAAATTAGTTGATTTGATGAGAGGGTTATGGCCGGGTAAGGCTTTGAATGTAATTGGTGCGTCTTGAGTACCGTGTTTTTGATTAATATTCAGAACTGCGGTTTTAGGGTATTTACTCTGTTCGTAGGTACCGTTCATAACGTATACCGTATCGCCTGCTTTTACTAGGTTTGCGGCTTTTTGTAGAGTACGAAACGCGCTTCCTTCTTTCAAACCATCATTACTATCGTTACCTGTTCCAGAAACATAGTATATTTTGCCAGCCATAGTTTTACTCCGAGAATGTGTAAGCGAATTAGTATTAGACTCTTAGCAACTCAGTTGATTGCTATGCAGTTATCTGAATGGATGGTCTATTTAGACTTTTTGCAACAGCGAGAGTTGTCCGATGGCAACTTCAAATTGCATCGGTTGTAGAAACGCTGTTGTGAAATTGGAAATTTTTTCTCCTGTCAACCGCTGATGGTTGAGCCAAGGATGTAAATACTGTCAATCGTCAGGCTGTTGTTGAGGAAAATCGGACGATTAGTACGTTCGTCTGGGCGATCGCCTTGGAGTAGAATCAAATCCAATTTCCACCGCCATCGCTGGTACTATAAGTTGATACGGCGATCGTATTTGGTATCTAATTTCTGTGAACTTTATCCGTTGTCTGAGGTCAGAAGTTGCCAAATCGGTATGGGTAAGCGCACCCCTGGCTGATAACTGGGGACTTAAAGTTACAGTGGTCAAAGCTGAATTATTTCAAACTTTAGTAGGTTGACCCTTTAAGTTAAAGCAACTAATGTAACAACTTAGTCAAACCTGTCTTAATCCGTGTAAGCGAATTTTGTTTTGTTAACTCAATTTAGACTAACCTTCACAAACAGTGATTGATATCAGTAAATACTCAGATTTTAGTTAGATTTTTTACAACAAAAGCCAAAAAAATATGTAAATTTGGTGGTGAATTCTGCTAATTTGTAGCTGGATATGTGAATAAACAGGGCTTTATACAAGGATTTGATAAAGTTCCTTGCAATTGAATCGTTTGGTTGGCAAGGGATTAGTCACACCGGAGGCTAAAATCAATTGGAAGCGATCGCCAAGCAACTATAGCAGGCAACAGACAATAAGCTTGAAAATCTTTTGGTATCCGCGTTTGATGCTCGGTTGATGTCCTAAACTAGCTGGCAAATGCCATAACATCTCACCACTAATCTTCATAATATGAACGCCCAAAAAAACTCCAGAGTACCTGTTGCTTTAACCATTGCTGGTTCAGATAGCGGTGGCGGCGCAGGAATTCAAGCTGATTTACGTACCTTTGCTTTTCACTGTGTCCACGGTACTAGTGCTATAACCTGCGTCACAGCACAAAATACTCTTGGAGTGAACAGAGTTGATGCCATGCCACCAGAAGCTGTTGTAGCCCAAATTCAGGCAGTGGTTAAAGATATTGGCGTACAAGCTGCTAAAACAGGAATGTTGCTGAATCAAGAAATTATCTTTGCTGTTGCCCAGCAGGTAGAAACTTTACAAATCCATAATCTGGTAGTCGATCCGGTAATGGTGTCACGTACTGGAGCACAATTGATTGGTGATGATGCTGTGAAGACTCTGTGTAATACCCTGATTCCCAAGGCAGCTATCATCACACCCAATCGCTACGAAGCCCAGATTTTAAGCGGTTTAGAAATTTATTCCTTGGAAGATATGCAAGCTGCTGCTGAAATTATTTACAAAACTCTAGGGACAGAGGCCGTTCTAGTCAAGGGTGGAGGTATGCAAGGAAATTTGCGTGGCGTTGATATTTGGTTTGATGGGGAAAAATTGGAAGTTTTGACCACAAAGCAAGTAGAAACAACAAATACCCACGGTACCGGTTGTACGCTATCGGCTGCGATCGCTGCTAATTTGGCAAAGGGAAAAAACTTGTGGACAGCAGTTCAACAAGCAAAAGAATATGTAACTACTGCGCTGACTTACGCCTTAGATATTGGCGAAGGGCAAGGCCCTGTGGGACACTTCTTTCCATTGTTGGGTATTGGGGACTAGTAGTCTGCCAACCCAAAGTTGCTAGGTTTGGACTGGGAAAAGCGGAAAGGGGAAGGAATTAAAACCTTTTCCCTTCACCCCGCTTGCGTTTCCTTGACGAACTACTAGGAACAAATCAATTCAAAATTCACGCATTCAAAATTAAATAATTCCTGGGCACTGGAAATTGACGAACTAAAGGAGATTTTCCCCCAATGCCCAATGCCCAATAAAAAATCTTTGCCGTCTAGGCATTTTTCTATTATTCTTGGGCATAGTTTCAGGGCTAACTTTCTCTGTTAGCATCTGTGTACGATCTAATCACTTTTATTTTTAATACCAACCCCAATGCGAACAACCACAGGTTCTGTTCACAGGAATTCTTCAACACGGACTAGTCAACCGTATCCTCCCTCTGTACCCCTATCTGTATACCGGGAATTGTCAGTGGAGTTGCAAGCAACCCAAGCAAAGCTAGATGCACTGACGACGAAAAACCAGCAATTAACCCAAGAAAACCAACTACTACGCCAAGAAATCGCCAAAGTTATTGAGTCTTTTTCACACTTGCAAAATTTTGTAGATTCCTATGGCATGTTTCGCGAACACCAAGCTTCTCAATCTTCTGGCAATGTTAAAACTGCCCGCAAGCAGCAAGTAACACAAGCACCTACACCTCAACAGGTTTCTCGTCCCCGTCCATCTCAAAAAAGCCGCCAGGAGTTTCCTACACCTGTGATGGAAATAAATTTCCCCACACCAGAACCAGTTTTTATAGAAGAACAAGAAGTCAGTTATTATTCTACTGCCCAGCCAGATGCTAAGGAACTTAACGGCTGGTGGTTAATTATTACCATCTTGTTAATTATGCTTACTGCCTTTACTGCTGGATATTTAATTGTACGTCCCTTGTTTGAACATCAAAAACGTTAGTTGACACTCCCACAGTCAGCAGCAACCTTCATAGCTATTGTCAAATTTCTCTTTCATCACTGTTTTGCAGATCTGAGCGGATCTACTCAATAGCAGAATTTATCTATTTTTAGGTCACAAACACCACATAAAAAAAATGCTATTTTGACAGCAACTTGCTCATATCACAAGTTCAAGGATTATCGAATTACTTAACCTAACCTGTTTGTGGCTTCAAAAGCACTCACACCAAACATCTACAATTTGAAAAAAGTGGCAATTATTACATATGTTTTAGCAAAAGCGCTACTAGTTACAGTTTCAGACAACAGATCTGGTTAGATATATAAACGAAGCTAGTACAAGTAACAAGTCAAAGAAATGAAAAAAGTAGAAGCTATTATCCGCCCATTTAAACTTGATGAAGTGAAAATTGCCTTGGTTAACGCTGGGATTGTTGGGATGACGGTTTCTGAAGTCCGGGGGTTCGGACGCCAGAAAGGTCAAACTGAACGTTATCGCGGTTCCGAATACACTGTTGAGTTTCTCCAAAAACTCAAAGTGGAAATCGTAGTTGAGGATAATCAAGTTGATATGGTGGTGGATAAAATTATCACTGCTGCCCGCACTGGTGAAATTGGCGATGGTAAAATTTTCATCTCGCCTGTTGAGCAAGTGATTCGGATTCGTACCGGCGAAAAGAACACGGAAGCGGTTTAAAAAAGTTATGAGTGAAGAGTTAGGAGGGAAGAGTTAGGAGTGATGAGTTAGGAGTGATGAGTTAGGAGTGATGAGTTAGGAGTGATGAGTTATGCTAAATCCTCATTTATTATTCCTAAACTTACAACTTATAACTTTTAATTCTTAACTCTTAATTCCTAACTCCTAACTCTTAAGCCTCTCCAGTTGCGGAAGTAAAGCTGTAAAAGCCTTACCTCGATGGCTAATTGACCCTTTTAACTCTCGTGTCATTTCGGCAAAGGTCAATTGCTTCTCTGGTACGTAAAAAATTGGGTCATAGCCAAATCCACCATCACCACGAGGTGCATGAAGAATTTCGCCGCGACAAATACCTTCAGATTGTAATGCGATCGCACCATCAGGACTAGCGATCGCCACTACACACACAAATTGAGCTTGGCGATTTACTTCGTTACCTAATTCTTTGAGTAACTTAGCAATGCGTTCTGAGTCTCTTTTGGCGTACCGTGCCGAATACACACCTGGTGCGCCATTTAATGCGTCTACTTCTAAACCAGAATCATCGGCAATAGCCCAGTTTCCTGTCGCTTTGGCAATTTGGGACGCTTTGAGACAAGCATTAGCGGCAAAAGTTTCCCCTGTCTCTTCAATTTCTAATTCTTCAGGTTTGAGGATTAATTCCCAACCAGAATCAGCCAGGTAAGCTTGCATTTCCCGCAACTTCCCTGGATTTCCTATGGCTACTACGAGTAATGTCATGAATTTGAAATATCAGTTAGGAGTTAGGAGTGATGAGTTATTAGTTAGGAGTTAGGAGTGATGAGTTATTTATTCCTAACTCCTAACTCTCAACTCCTCACTAATTCTACTCTGCCCACTGTTTCGCCCAAGCAAGAGTTTGATGCACTTGCTCTAGTGTTGGGGCTTCGCAATAAAGGCGTAAAACTGGTTCAGTGCCGCTAAAACGAATCATTAACCAGCTTTTATCTGCGAGGCGGTACTTGTAGCCGTCGATTGTTTGGCAATCAATTACTGCTTTCCCTGCAATTTCTTTTAAAGGTTCGGTTTGTAGCTGTTGCAAAAGACGCGATCGCACTTCCATACTGGCTAAGGGTAAATCAATGCGATCGTATGCTGAGATAAATCCTGTTTGTTGCTGCAAGTGGCGATAATACTCACCTAAATCTAAACCAGATTCGACGATCGCTTCTAGCACGTACAATGCTGACAGCAGTGCATCGCGTTCGGGAATATGGCTACCATAGCCAATTCCTCCTGATTCTTCACCACCCAACAACACTTGTGCTGCTAACATTCTGTCAGCAATGTATTTATACCCAACTGGTGTTTCAAATACTGACAGTTTATGTAGTTCTGCCACAAGGGGCATCAAGTCAGAACCACTAACAGTTTTGACTATTTCACCTTTAAAGCCGCGCCGTAGGGTTAAATGGTCGATTAGTATCGGAATCAACACTTGAGAACTCAAAAAGTTGGCTTCCCCGTCTACAGCGGCGATGCGATCGCAGTCTCCATCAAATACCAATCCTACAGATAAACTCGATTTATTTGTTTCTCGATGAGTTTTGATAACTTCAAATAGTTTAGAAAGGTATTTAGGCAAGGGTTCTGGTGCGCCGCCACCAAATAAAGGGTCGCGATTGCTGTTGATTTCTTTAACCTTATCCCCTAGAAGTTGTGCCAACCCGCCAGCCGCAGCGCCATGCATGACATCGGCAAACACCGTCAGTTTACCAGAGGCGATCGCTTCTCTAATTTTGGCAATATCAACTTTACGTTCTAGTGCTTGGGTGTAACTCGGCCAGGGATCGAACTTCTCTTGCTTGCCTGGGGTAGCTGCGGGTGTTACTCCTTCAGGCAACAGTGCTTCTATCTCTTGTGTGACTTCTGGCGATACCGAGCCACCAAAATAACCTTTGACTTTTAATCCTAAGTATGTACCTGGATTATGACTGGCTGTAATTACTAGTGCGCCTAAAGCATTAAGTTGTTTTGCCGCCCAACTAAAAGCTGGGGTTGGGGCGTAGCTTTCACTGAGTAAAACGTCAAATCCGATGGCGGTGACAGCATCAGCGACAGCACGAGCAAAGTCTTCCGCCATAAAGCGGCGATCGTAACCGACAATGATTGTCCGGCTACCTACTGTAGAATAGTATGTATTATATAGTACTTTTGCAGCGACTGGCGCGACTAGGGCTAGGCGTTCAAAGGTGAACTCATCTCCAATTACGCCCCGCCAGCCGTCTGTACCAAACTTGATTGAGTTAGCTACAACTGCCATCTAGGTATCCTAACTGTCTACCTGAGGATTCTAGCATTTATACAGTGTATAAAGTAAAAAAAGAATATAGTATTACCAGGATGATTTCGTTCTGCTAGTCTAATCACCAACCCCTGAATTTCAATATTAGGAATTTTTGTAATCAAATCGCTCAAAATGTCTAACTGAGAGCGAACTTCAACTGTTTCTAGAATTGCTAAAATCTCAGCCATCCGTAGCGCATAAGACCTGATTCCAGGATTGAGAGGTAAGGTAATATCAAATTCTTCACCAGAATCAGTTGTTTTAATCCAAACTGATTCTTTAGTGTCAACCTGATTCTCTTGATACCAACCTTTTGTTTGAAGATAAGATGTTAATATCTGAGGGTCTAAATTAGAGAGAATATCCGGGTCGCGCACGGTAACTATCATATTGGTTCTCCTCTAGCAATTCGTTGCATTAGAGCTTGCAAAACTTCAACACTGAAAATATTTTGACGAGGTAAATAAACAGTCACAGTGCTTTGATTTTCAGTTGGTGGTTGACCGCGTATAGACACCCAGTAAGCACAACACAACGTTTCAAGCAAAGTTCAGTTTCCGATTGTTGTAACCAATCTTCTTGTAAATCAGGAATTAAGACGACGACTAACAACAGGGGGTCATCGTCGGGATTGTCGTTTCTTAATTCATCATAATTTTTTATTAAGAGCGGGAATTTAACAAAGTCATTATCTAGTAATTGTTGAGAAGTACATTTGACTTGCAAATCAATCCGAGTTCGCCGTATAGAACCCGGTGAAGCAATTCCTGTAATGGTTACATCAACCCCTACTAAATCTAATGGTCTGGGTGCTATTTGGAATGAATAACCCGCAGCAGACGCAACGGCATTGATGTAAGCATAGCTAAATTCCTCTTTCTAGGTAGTGATATACATTCAACTAAAATTTATTCAACCAAAAGCCTCGCTACCAAAGCCAATAAAAAAGAAAGCTGTTACTGAAACTGAAAGCGCAGCTTTATGAAATCTAGAATAAAGAATCTATATTCTTTAACTCAATACCTTCGCCATTTTTTCGTAGGTTGGGTTTACCGAGTGAGAACCCAACGTATTTGTTGGGTTACCCTTCGGGATCTTGCTATGTGCCTCAAACGCCACTTGCTTCAAGTCTCTTAACCCGTCCAACGGAGTGGCTTCCCAACTTACAAATTAGGACTGAGGATTCTAGCATTTATACAGTGTATAAAGTAAAAAAGAATATGCGGAGATTCAGAATTAAAATAATTTACAGAAAAAGATTTAAGTTTTTTCCCACTATGGAAATCCCAAATTTTTATTTGCTTTGACAATAAGGGATTACCAGCAGAACTAAAAATAGCTCCATTACTACTAAATTTTATTGAACTATAACCAAGTTGTTTATCTCCTATATTCCTCTCCAGAAAAAAGCTACTATAAATTCGCTGAATAAGCAGTATTGGATTGGAAAATGGAAAATCTTTATATTTAGTATATGCATATATTTGAAGAGATATTAAGATAGTAGTACCAGTTATCAAAATCAATTTATTTTTATTTATCCAAGATTTAACCTTTGATAGTAAGTCTGTTTTAACTTCTACCACTGGTTCCGGTTCAGAAACCTGTGTACTATAAGACTCATTTTTGTAAACATTAGTTGTTTTTCTGACATTATGACCAGAAGCTAAAGACTCCATTATTATTTCGTATGCTGAATTAATTGCTTTCAACTTAGTTTCCGCTCTTCTTTGTAAGCCAGGATTATTAGCGTGACGATCTGGATACCAAACTTGAACTAAATCTTTGTAAGCTTGCTTAATCTCATCAACAGAAGCATCAGATGAAACCCCTAAAACTTGGTAATACTGCTCTAGATTATTATCCACAGATAAACCATCTTACTCATTAAACATACTGTCCCTAGTTATCAGAAAATCATACATTATGTAGGGGATGTAAGTTATTTTGAGGTTATTACTTACAGTTAGTGTTGAGTAAAATCTGCTTGCTAAGGGACTTGCAGATACAAAAATATGCAATTAACTATTGTAGGGTGGGCGTCTCGCCCGCCCAGTAAATAGGGCACAACAATGTTCATTGGTGTCAACTTAAGAAGATTTTGCCCAAATTTGTTCGGTGTAAGCGTCAATCTCTCGATGACGCTTACGCCTTGCTTTAACTAATCCAAAGAGCTTTTGACGTTCCACAAGATAAGGAACAGCGTCACTAGCATCACCACGGAGAACAGCTTGTGAAAAATGGTATAAAGCACGAAACACCATTTCTGTAGAAATTCGGTCTAAAGGTTGGTTGAGAGCGATCGCTACATCAATAGATAATTGATTGAGAACAGCGTAAAAAATCCAAGTAGCCAGAATTTGGATTTGTACACCATTGGTGTCGCCCACCCAGATATAAGCCAAACCCAAAAGCCTTTTCGTGAGCAAAAATGCATCTTCAACGCGCCAACGTCTTCGATATAATTCACAGACTTGCTGTGCGGATAACAATTGGGGGTCGAGTACATTTGTCAGATAGTAATACCAAGTTGTGCCCCACAAAACAGAAACTAAGCGGACTTTTTGCTTACAAGGATTTGAGCGATATTCACCCATATTGATAATTTCATCACGATAGAATTGACTACAACTCAAACAACAAACTACGTTGTAGGCAGTTTTTTCTCTTAGTCGTGTGATAAAAAACTTGTTTGCTGTGGTGAACCCATCAAACCAAGGAAATTTAAAAAATCCTAAATCAAAAATTAGCAATCCACCAATCGGTAGGCGTTCAAGTAATTGCTCGCACCAGATTTTATCATTGGCTTTGCTATTTTCTGTATACCAGGTTGTGACGGGTTGATGAGTAAATGCTTCCACCACCATCATAATTTTACCCGCAAGAGTTTTTTCTTGTTCTTTAAGTGTTTTTAGCTTCCTGCGTAATGCTTCCAGCGTTGACCCATCAGCAATCCAGATAGCTGTAAACCTTTGATACACTGGCTGCCAATTCACCGGGACTGCCTGATTTTGTGGCTGTACATTATTGATTCTTTCCATCACTTGCTGGAAAATTTGTGTAAATAATTCTATTGGCAGTGTTCTCAATCGTTTTGAAACTGCTTGGGCACTGACTTCAATTCGACCCACCCATAACAATCCTTCTTCCCATAACACCCTTTGCACTTCTCTTAATCCAGGAATCTGACGATACACTAAACTCACAACCATCGCCATCATTACTGGTAAGGTCAAGATTCTGTCTCGGAATTGTTTGTTTTGCTCCTTTTGACTCAATCTCAACGGTTTAAAACTCAGGGGCGATAGCAATGTGTAGATTTTTTGCTCTATTTCCTCTATTGGCGGCATCGGTACTTGTTTTTGCTGCCGCAGGTCTGGATTTCCTGTTCGCGCTGGTCGTTTTCTTGCCATGATGTATCTCTAAGAACATCATTATTCATGTTCCTACATTACATCTTTTGCTTACTTTTTGCTTAAGTTGACACCAATGGGGCAAGATGCCCACCTACAAAATTGAATAATTTATTTCTTGGAGTTTTCTAATAAGAGCGATCGCCCCAGTTACAATAATGTAAATCAGCACGAAATATCTATGCGCGATCGCTTTTTACCATACTTAAGTAGTTGCAAAGGCGCTTCTCACCAAAAATCCCATTTATAAAAAATATTAACAAATATTAATAATCCTTAATAGTGTTTACTATTAAGGATTGATAACAGGAGCAAAAACCGCTCAAAAACGTGATTTTTTCTTAAAAATCATCGAGAAACTGACTAAGGCGACTGATTACAGGGTCAACCTCTTGAGGAGGGGCAGGAACAGTATAAGAAGTATTATTTACTACTTCTACTTGACTTGGAGACTGAATAAACGATCGCTCATTGACTATGAGTGCCAGTTGTGCAACTTGTTGAGAAAGTTGCAGTAGATGGTGTTCCAACGCCTCCAAACGATTAGATCCCTTGGCAAAAAAACGTTCCTCAAGGCCAGCTACTTGACGTTGCAGCTCACCGAGTTGTTGTTCAATCGGTTGTTGTTCAATCGGTATTGTGGCTGCTGTTTTTGGAGCAGGTCGTACAGATTCCGGTACGCATAAGGATTGCCACAGGGCTTCTTTGCATAGGTCACTGAAAGTTTTTTCGGGTTGTTTCTCCAAATAACTTTCTACTTGCGCTAGCAAGCTTTCATCAGCAAGCCCTGGGTTGAACGTGACGGATTTAACTACCTTTTTTGACCATTGGAACATTAGTTTTAAGCCCTAGCAGCGCGAACGGCGGACAATTGCGCCTCTCCATAAATATACTGCCCTAAAGCATTCGCCTGCCGAGAAGGTGCAGATAAATGAGCATTAATCTTTGCTTCCTTGAGCAAACGTTGAACATCTTCCCAGAAAAACTCACCGCCACCGCCAGTAAGAATCACATCGGTAACACGTTCTGGCAACCAGGCTAGCACACGGCTGCAAATTTCCCGCGAAAACATTTCTATGAGATTTGGCAGAAAATCGTCTAGATTGGTAGGCTTGCTAGCACCTTTGGGACGGTAAAAACGTTCGCCCTTGGGTTTGTTAACAGCGGAAATGAGCGCTAGAGATTGACTATCTGCTCCCTCAATTTCAGCAGCTACCAGTTCATAAAACTTATTCATACCGAAGTCTTCACTCTTAGAAGCACCTCTGGCAAAGCGGAAGTTATCTACCATCAAAAGATCGACGGTTTGATGTCCGATATCAACGATCGCCACCGATATTTTTGTAAAATCGGGGCTGCCTGGGCTTTTCTTCGGTTGAGCTTCACACCACAGCAAGCTGCCGTAGCCTTCTGGCATCACCCAAACCTTATTGACGTTTAGCGAAACAGATTCACCTCGGAAGTTTAACACATGAGGGCCACCTACTTGACTAATTAACTGTGCTTTTTCCTTTTCAAATTGCTCTAAAGAAAGAAAAGGTAGACCCAGCACAACTGAAATCTCGTCTCTGAGTTTGAAGTAGCCAGCACATGCTAACACCTTAATCAGTGCTGCCTCTACCTTAGATTGTCCTACTCCTAAATTCGCTCCAAAATCTGCTGCCAGTTGACCTACAGCATATCCATTGCCTTGATACTCCAGCCACAAATCCATTAAGGGGTCAGTAGCGCGGGCTTCAAAAACACCACCGCGTACTTGTTCTATTGACATTTGCTTGACATTGGCAGGTACGAACACTACACTACCGGGTTCGCGACTCACACAAGTCTTTGTGGAAGTTCTGCCTAAATCAACGCTGAGAATCGTTTTCCCAGAACCACCGGCTGTCTTGGCAGGATTATTACCAGTATTAATGGGAGTTGTCGATGCTAACGGCTGCCTATTCATAGGTATAGCAGCGGCATTAATAGGGGTGGCGGCGGAAGGTTGATCTGTCATGAAAGCTCCTAGTTCTAACTTAAATGTAAAAAGTTGTCATGCTCATCTTACAAAAATGCGGGCAACCAGAAATTTTAGGTTGCGTCAAGTGTAGCTAGAAATACGCCAAAAATTAATTCTGGCAATTGCACATCTAGTATTATTTGGCATAGTGTAGGCGAATTTTGGCCAGATGTAACCCCTGCTTTCACTGCTTTCAAACCAAAAGCGCCCCGTTTATCTTCTGGTGCGTCTTCGCCGACGCTTGAATACCCAGAAAATAAATGCTAAAACCAAACCCCCAAGCACAATTTTGGACACAGGAGCAAGGTATTCATCCACAAGTTCATACTGACTACCTAATATATATCCTGAGTATGTTAGCAAACCCACCCAAGCTGCGCTACCTAAAGTGCTATAAAACAGAAATGGTAACAAGTGCATATTAGCGATCCCTGCGGGAACAGAAATCAAAGTGCGGATTCCTGGTACAAGGCGACCAATCAATACTGCTTTGTTACCTTGTCCGTCAAACCAGCCTTTAGCCTTAGTAATATCTTTGCTGGATATAGCCAACCATTTACCATATTTGTCAGCCCAAGCTTTCAAGCGTTTTTCGCCCAAAAACTTACCTGGATAGTACCAAACAAGTGCGCCCAATACAGAACCCAAAAGTCCTGCAAAAAACACACCAATGATATTAAGTTTTGCTCCTCCTGGTTGATATGGACTTGCTGTAAATCCAGCCAATGGCATAATCAATTCTGAAGGAATGGGGGGAAAGAGGTTCTCCAAAAACATCAGTAAGGCGATTCCCCAATATCCCAAAGAGTTGATAGTGTTAGTTATCCATTCAAGCATCGAGTTAATTCCTAAAAATTACTGTACTACTTTTTTTATTTGGATAGGGCATTGGGCAAGGGGCAAGGGGCAAAGGAAAGATCTCTGTTTTCCCTTTAACCTTTACCCTTAGCGAAGCCATGTCCTCATCTCCCCATTTCCCCACTCCCTATTTTCTAATTGAGGTTGTTTTCTAAATAATTAGATCCCCCTTAGCCCGATTTTTTAAATGACTAAGGAGGATCTAAAGATTTGATGGCAAATTGGAAAAAACACTCTAGGGTTCTGGGTCATTGGACATTAGGCATTAAGAGTGCGGGACTTTTAGCCAATCCTGAGTGAGGAGTGAGGAGTTAAGAGTTATGGGTGCTGAGTGAGAAGCTAATAGTTATTATCCTGCCCCTTTGCCCTTCTGCTCCTCTGCCCCTCTGCCCCTTTTGTTCTAGGCTGTCGGGGTCAATGATTGTACTCTTGGTTCCGATTGCCAGTCTAGGGGATTCCAAACTCTCTCTTCTAATGCCATCTGCTCGATTAAACTGGCTAATCTCAGAGCTTTGAGAGCTTGTTCGCCACCTACTGAGGGTTGATTGCCACCATGTACGCAGTTGACAAAATGTTCTAATTCTGCACTTAGCGGTTGAATATTGCTGGTATAGACTTTTTCAATCACACCATCCTGCCTGTAAAGTACTTGTCGATGGTCGTTAAGAGAGTTAGGATTTGTTTGTCGGTGAATCAAAATTTCATTTTTGAGAAAATCTGCTTCAGTGAATGAGTTTTTGCAGTGGGCAACAATTCGGCGAATTTTGCGGTGAGTGACTTTACTGGCAGTCAGAGTGGCGACTATACCGTTAGCAAAGCCCAAGGTGGCAGTTACATAATCTAAATAACCTGAGTCTAGAGCACGAGTACCGCTAGCGGTCAATTTGGTCACTGGGGAAGCTGCTAATTCTAGAAGTAGGTCAATGTCATGGATCATTAAATCCAGGACAACTGAAACATCGTTTGCTCGGTCTGAGTAAGGACTCATGCGGTGTGCTTCCAATGCCAGTAATTCTTCCGTTTTCAGGACTTGGCTAAGTTCCCTAAATGCTGGATTGAAACGCTCAATGTGACCTACTTGGAGGATACATTGAGACTCAGCTGCGGCATTTACTAGGGATTCTGCCTCAGAAATACTGGCTGCGATCGGTTTTTCAATCAAAACATGAATTCCCGCTAACAGGCAGCTAATACCCACGGCATAATGCAGCCGGGTGGGAACAGCAACACAAACTGCTTCCACCAGGGGTAGCAAGTCACAGTAGTCTTCAAAAAAACGCACTTTGTACTTGCTGGCAGTTTCTAGCCCTCGTTCGACGTTAATATCTGCTACACCGACTAATTCAACGTCTTTCATTGAACTCAAGACGCGAGCGTGGTGTTGTCCCATGTTACCCACCCCAATCACGCCTATGCGGATTGGTCGTGGCTGGTTGCGCTGTGTATATGGATTCGGTTCTGCCAGTGACATGCTATTTTGCACTATTATTCTCTCCTCAACCACCAAATTAAGAGACGCTACGGCCGTTGGCGTTTATACAAAGAAAGCCAGTTACGATCCGTCTAAAACCATCCAGATGGTAACATAGAGCCTATGTTTATGAAGAATTTCAAAGTTTGCGATCGGTTCCCGCAATCCAGCTATCTTTTGTATAGATAGTTCGGGCTTGGTTGGCATTTTGCATTTTCTACAAAAAAATATGTGTCTTTTTATTAACTTTAGAATATCAGGTAAGACTTAAGTATAAATTCTCTAAAATTCTAAGGGTCGTTTTTTTGTGCTTGGATTCTCCTTAAGGCTAGAGTTGGGCAATTAATTTCAATCCAATTGACAGTATTAAAATTACAAAATAATAAACCAGTAATACTATGTTTTTTTTTCCAAAAAATGGTATGAGGTAATTACTGCTAGCGATTACCTAAAACAGTTTTTGGATGATTATTTGCAGCATGTGTGGTAGACACGTTCGCATAGCGTCTCGTAGAGAAGTAGCTTGCCGTAGTTTTAGGCCGAAGCAAGCTAGCAAGAGTGTCTTGAAGAGAAGACATCACACCACTTTTTGAGAGAAACTGGTATGGGTTATTTGTTTTGAATATCTAGGGTACAAAGGTGTTTTCAATCAGTCACAGAAATTCAGGAGTATCTTTGGCATTGCTTGTTGGTATCTTGTTGAAGCGTGATTTAGCGATTTGAAATCCAAAATTTGCAACCGAGATGAAAGCTGTAATTCTATTATCTGGGGGATTAGACTCTTCCACAATTTTGTACAAAGCGAAAATGGATGGCTGTGAATGTTATGCCATTTCTTTTGATTACCAGCAGCGACACCGACGAGAGTTGCAGTCAGCCCTGCTTGTGGGTCAAAAAGCTGGGGTAATAAAACATCAGGTGGTTAATTTTGACTTACGACAATGGGGTGGTTCGGCGCTTACCGATGAGGCTATTGATTTACCGCAGGAGCGTTCTGTGGATGAAATGGCTCAAAATATTCCTGTTACTTATGTTCCCGCTCGTAATACGATCTTTTTAAGCTTTGCTTTGAGTTACGCTGAGGCGATCGCAGCTGAGCGTGTCTATATCGGCGTCAACGCCTTAGATTACTCAGGATACCCTGATTGCCGCCCCGATTATATCCAAGCCATGCAAGAAGTTTTTCGCCTGGGAACTAAACAAGGGCGTGAGGGACAACCAATTAACATTGTTGCGCCTTTGATTAACCTGAAAAAAACCGAAATTATCCAACTAGGCAACCAATTGGGAGTTCCTTGGGAGCTAACTTGGTCTTGCTATGCCGGTGGTGATGTCGCCTGCGGTGTCTGTGATTCTTGCCGTTTGCGGCTAGCGGCGTTTGCCGAATTGGGACTCGTCGATCCAGTGGGATATGCTTCTGGAGTTAGAAGTTAGGAGTGAGGAGTTAAAATTCATAGTTCCTAACTCTTCACTCTTAACTCTCAACTCTTAACTCTTCTATCCGTCGCAGTTGAATTTGATGCAGACGCGGGCCAATGACTGATACCACAGTAAATTCTAGATTTTGATAATGGAAGGTTTCGCCTTTAGCAGGAATTTTCTGTAACTGATATAGCAAAAAGCCTCCCAGTGTCTGATATTCTCTTGTCAAAGGTAAATCGATATGCAAAACCTCATTCAGGTCTTCGAGGTTGATTTGTGCCTGTACCAGAAATTTATCCTCGTCTAACATCTGGATTAGCAAATCGTCGTTGTTTTCAGGTTCGCTGGCGTCGCCAATGATTTCGGCAATCACATCTTTGATGGTCACCAATCCCACAGTACCGCCAAATTCATTGACCACCATCACCATAGCTGGTTTTTCTTGCTGCATCATCGGCAAAAGTTCGCTCAAGGGCGTGTGTTCTGGAACAAACCGAGCGGGACGCATCCAAGGTTGGATTTGTGTTTCTAAAGTTAGCTTGCCTACAGCTAAAGGTTGTGCCAAATCTTTAAAATAAACAATGCCGCGAACATCGTCCAAAGATTCACCAATCAAAGGATAGCGAGAGTAACCAGTAGCAGCCATTTCCTTGAGTAATGCTTGGAAAGTAGCATCTTTTGGCAACGCTACAATACTGGTGCGGGGAATCATTACAGCTTGAGCCATCACATCCCCAAACTCAAAAACATTATTGAGTAGTTCTCTCTCCGCACGCTGTAAACCAGTAGACCCCCATTCTGTAGAGATAATCACTTGCAATTCTTCGGGAGTTACAGGCGGCCTCCAACCTTGGCCTGTATATTCAATACCAAAAATTCGCAACAAACAACGAGTTGATTGGTTGAGAATCCAAATAAAGGGGCCAAAAAAACGCACGATCGCTTTTACCGAAGGCCCTAAAAATCTAGCTAGCTGTTCTGAATACAGCATCGCTAAGGATTTAGGACATAATTCGCCTAAAACAATTTGCAAATAAGCAATTAAGAAAAAGGCGATGGGAATCGATAAAGAATGGGCAATGAAGTTAGTCATTCCACTGGGTAGAGGCCAGGATTTTAACCACGCTTTTACCAGGACGACAATCGTACTTTCTCCAATCCATCCCAGAGCCAAACTAGAGAGAGTGATACCTAACTGGGTAGTAGATAGCAGTCGATCGATACTGCGTTGTAGCATCTCCACTGCTCTGGCTGGAACATCCCCAGCCTTAACTAGCTGGTGAATACGCGATCGCCGCACGCTCACCATCGAAAATTCTGCCGTTACAAAAAAGGCATTTATGGCAATCAGCAGTAAAACTGACAACAATCGCAGCCCTGCCTCCGTCCAAATTAAATTAGCAAAACCACTCACCGCCAAAGCTTGTGTAAAATTCACGCCCTCTATTTAAGGAGACTGGGGAGATGGGGAGATGGGGAGATGGGGAGGTGTGGGGGGATGGAGAAGAAATCTTTCCCTCTCTCTCCCCACACTCTCCACACTCCCCTCTTGCCCCATGCCCCATGCCCTATGCCCCTTTTACCTTTCTACAGGAATATTCAATGCTTCTAGCTTTAATTCTTGAGCAGGATAATCAGTCAAAGCCAGTGATATTTTTTTGACATCATCAAGTAAAGCCGTGGGGATGCTCACCGTACCTGAAAATGTTGGGCCATTGGCAGGTAATTCTGTTGGCAAACCTTCTGTACTAGCGCTCAGAGTTCGTCCTTTATCATCAGTAACATCTAAAAAACTATACAAGAAACGCACAGAATCCTTACCTTTGTTCTGCATTTTTACTTTCAAGAGTAGATCGCCACCGGAGTAGCGGGCAGATTGCACAGACATAGTTACGCCTTCACTCTCGGCAACCACTGGAAAACCTGGCTGGGGTTTTTCCTCAACTACTTGTGGAGGTTTTTCTTCTGGCTTCTGCTTGCTGCTATTGGTTTCTTCATCATCTTCCTCTAGCTTTTCCGATTTAGCAGCCTTGGTCTTACCCTCGATTCGAGCCTTGACAATTTTCAGAATTTCTTCCTCTTTTAATAACGCTACCGCTCCCTGTTGGGAGTTATTTCCTTTATTGCTGGCAAATTTAGTCGTAGGACGCCCATCTGGTGTGGTAACGCCTTTGAGTGCCGAACTTCCTAGTTCAAACCCCAAAAAAGCGCTTACAGAACCTGCTCCCAACATCAGGATTAACAAAATCAAAGTAAGAAGTACAGTAGAATTTATTTTCATTGCTGACAAGCTAATGCACAATTAATGCTGGTTTTTTAAGAATAATGAAGCTTGACACCTCAATCCTTAAAGGAACTTAATCAATATTAGTTTGCACTATTTAATGATTAGATTATGTAGTATAAAAATCTGGCAAACTATTGTCGAGTATTCACAGGCAGTAAATTTGTGCTAAAATAGGGGAGTTTGCTAAAATTAAGTACGTAAGGTAGTGTACCTCACTCTAAAATTAGCAAATAAACTTGACTTAAGGGTTATAAGTAATTGCCTTATCGCAACCCTAAAACAAACTAAAATAAGCGCCTTTGGCCGATTGGGGAGGCAACGAACTCATAATTCGTCTTCAGGCTGGTTCGATTCCAGCAGGGCGCACTAAATTATCAAAAAAGAAATAGGGCATGGGGCATGAGTCATGGGGAAAGAGGTAAGGGGAAAAGGGTAAAGATTAAATTTATTCCTTTTCCCTTTAACCTTTTCCCCTGCCTCTTGCTCCCCTGCTCCCCTGCCTTCCCTAACTGGGTGATAATGTTTAAAACTTGAATTCAGTCCCGACTCTGAGCTTGTTGGCATTCAAGCGAGGAGACATCATTAGGGATGTGTCATAGGGATTTGGTAAATCAGGAGTGCGAATGTAGGGATCGTTGCCTGCTTGCTGAGTCAGGACATCGTGATATAGAGCATTAACCAATTCAGCATCACGGGCAATTTCATTTTCTGGGAAGGAACCACCAAAATTGGCGCCAGCTCCGAAAAATGAGTCTAGTTGACGCTTGAGAGTGCCGTTTTCATAAAAATTGCGATCGTGTCGAAAAAATGCCCCTTCAAACACATCACTTGTAGTTTGACTTTTGGGTGTTTCTGTTTGGGCGGCTACAACAGAGGGAAAAGCAATACCAGCAGCAAGCAGTATTAATAAACCACCAAAGGTTTTTAATTTGATACCCACGTTCCTTACTCCTCAAATTTGTGGCGAATCTTAATTTATGCTTAATTTCAGAACTGTTATCAGTTCAACCTTTGGTGTAGCACAACTTTCAATGTTTTGTAATGACGTATCCTACTGAAACTCTTACTGAATCTAATATTTGGGCAACTACCCCTGATTTGACTCACTTGCGCCAGAAGCTATTAGATTTATTTGCTCAAGTAGCTTATCAAGAGGGTGATTTCGTTCTTGCTTCTGGGCTACGTAGTTCTTATTACGTCAATAAGATGCAGGTAACACTCCACCCCCAAGGAGCTTTGGCAGTCGGACGGTTACTATTTCCTTTACTATCTGAAGATACGCAGGCTGTAGCAGGTTTAACAATGGGTGCCGATCCGCTTGTTACAGCAGTGAGCGTAGTTTCCGTTTATGAAAATCGCCCGATACCAGCGTTGATCATTCGCAAGGAAGCCAAGGGTTATGGTACGAGAGCTTATATAGAAGGCCCAACTTTAACAGAAGGTGCAAAGATAGTGGTTTTGGAGGATGTCGTCACAACTGGGCAATCTGCTCTCAAAGCAGTTGAGCGTCTTCAAGCAGCGGGTTATACCGTTAATGAAATAATTGCACTGGTAGACAGACACCAAGGTGGAGGAGAATTGTACCAATCAGCTGGATTGAAGTTTGAGGCGCTATTTTCGATTCAAGAAATTCAAGAACGCTTCCGACAATTGGCAAATTCATAAACAATAGCACTTCTACTAATTCGTAATTAAAAATTGGTAGAAGTCTCAGCTAAAGATAGCGATTTACAACACTGTTAAAATAAACGTAGAACTAATTAATGCCAGATTGATTCTATGACCATTGCTCAAGAATTAGAATCTCAAGCAGACATCTCGAAAGATGTAATATTTCCTCCTAGTGATTTATGGAGTGATGAGCCTTCCTTGGAAAGCGACCTGCATTTACGACAAATTATCTTACTTTTACAATCCCTTGAATGGTTGTGGCAAGACAGAAATGATTTTTATGCAGCGGGAAACCTAACTATCTACTACAGTCCATACCAAAAAAAATCAGAATACTTTCGCGGCCCAGATTTATTTGTAGTGTTAGGAACGGAACGTAAAGCCCGGAAAAGTTGGGTAGTATGGGAAGAATATGGGAAATATCCGAATGTCATTTTAGAAATTTTGTCAGAATCAACAGCGAAAACAGACAAAGGTTTAAAAAAACAAATTTATCAAGATACTTTTCGGACACCAAATTATTTTTGGTTTGACCCATATACGTTGGAATTTGCAGGATTTAATTTAGTAGATGCAAAATATCAACCTCTACAAGCAAACGAACAAGGATATTTATGGAGCGAACAATTAGGTTTATATTTAGGCATTCATCAGCAATTCTTACGTTTATTCACAGCTGATGGACAGTTAGTACCGATACCTGAAGAAGCTGCCGCACAAGCCCAAGAAGTTGCTGCCCAAGCTCAAAAAGTTGCTGCTCAAGCTCAAGAAACTGCTGCTCAAGCACAAGAGAAAGCAGAACGTTTGGCAGCTAAATTACGAGAATTAAATATCGACCCAGATACAATTTAAGATATTACGCATTTAACTTGTACATCTTTTTAGGTTATGTTGAAGGTTGACAGTTAACCGTTAACATTCAACAAAACTGATGAGTGATTGTGCAATTTATCAGCGTCATACTTTAATAAAGTTTTAATAATTATAAGTGCTAATTATAAGCACAGTTTTACAGTCAAATTACAAAATTTTAATGTAAACTAATATCCAATTTCAATTACTGCGATCGCATTAATTAGTCTTCTATTTCAAAATTAATTCCCTCATAAATATCGCTCAAGGAAATTTGAAAATCTATTGATTTTAGTGATAATAAAGCATCTAATGACTCGTATTCAGTCAATACCCATTTACCTTCAATATTTTTATTAAACTGCTCAACAAGATATTCGTATTGATTAATTATAATATATTCTTGGAGTGTCGGAATAGAACGATAAAATCTAAATTTATTAGTTCTATCATGATTTTCTGTCGAATTCGACAGAACTTCCACAATCATTAAAGGATTTGTCACTTTGGTAGTGCCAGTTCCTTCATATATTGGTTCTCCCTGAATAACCATAACATCAGGATAAGTATAGATACGATAACGCTGTATCCACAATTTGACATCACCCATGTAGATTTTGTAATTTTTACCTCGCATTTTGAACTTAAAATTAGCGTAAAAATTACCTGCAATTTCATTGTGATTAGTTGTACCACCAGCTATTGGAATAATTTCTCCATCTCGATATTCATTTTTAAATTCTGATTTCTCCTCCAGTTGTAAATATTCTTCTGGAGTGTAGTTTTTTTTTGATGTTTGAATTTGCATAATATTACCTAATTGCAATATCAATTACCGAGGATAAGAGTGAGTTAAAAACTCCTCTGCTTCTGCTTTATTTTTAATTACTCCGTCTAAAGTTGCAGCAAGTAAATCATCTAACATTTGTCGATATTGCGCCCCTGGTTTATAACCTAATTTTTTTAAATCATTACCATTTAAAATCGGGCTAATGTTAGCCAAAACTGTCAAGTAATGCCATATTTGTTGCCTGATTACTCGCTGGGTTTGTAAAGCGATTAATACTAACATTGCTAAGTCGTACTGCCGGAGAAATTGAACTACTTGACTAGGGCGTTGACAGGCAGGTAACGATTCTAAAACATCGGCTTCAGCCTGAGCTAAATTCTGTAAGCGTTTAATGCCATCCTCTTGTAATTGCAGATTTTTTGCCACTTTCGCTCGATATTGTGGTTCTAAGTGGGCGATTATTGTTTCTAATCGCATTTCCCAGTGAATTAGGGTTTGTTGGGGGTCAAATCGCTGCAAACAGCGTTCTAGCAAGCGTAATTGCCGCAGGAGTAATGCATCTAACTTCAGGGTAGGATGGATGCATTGCAATGCCCCTAAGTTATCGAGTAACTGTAAAGCTGATTTCCAGTAAGGCGCTTCTAAGATGTGTTTTAATTCTGTTTTGAGTCGAGTTTGGAGAGCTGGAGTTTTGCTATTCTCTTGAGCAGTGCGATCGTAAACACCACTGTTGATGGCATAGCGGATAAACTCTTGTGTTTGTGGTTCAATTTCAAAACCGAAGCGCACGGCAAAGCGCACGCCGCGATAAATGCGGGTGGGATCTTCAATAAAGCTGTTGGCGTGTAAAACCCGAATTTGCTTAGCTTGTAAATCCAGCAAACCACCAAAGAAATCGAGTAATTCACCAGCACGGGGAGAAGTTAGGCGCAAAGCTAGGGCGTTAATGGTAAAGTCTCGACGATATAAATCTTGACGAATAGAACTTGCCTCAACTTCTGGATTTGCTGCTGGATAAGGATAAAATTCTGTTCTAGCGGTAGCAATATCAACCCATAAAGACTCTAATTCGGGGTCTTTGTGCCACAGCAAAGCCGCAGTTTGAAAAGCCCCGTGGATTTCTAAACGAGCTGTCGGGTAAAGTTGTTGGAGTGCTTTTGCTAATTCCACGCCAGCACCAACATCTGCTGATTTATGAAAGCCATCAACTACAAGGTCAATATCTTTAATCATCAAGTTGCCTGCTGCATCAGCTAGCAGCAAGTCCCGCACCGCACCCCCGACAAGATAAAGATGCCAACCCCGTTTTTCTGCTTCTTGCGATGCTGTATTCAGCAATTGCCACAGTTGAGGAGCCAGAGAAGATGACACGGAGAGGTTAGGACGCTCTGATGCAAACGGTAAACCAGTACCTACATCCCCATGTTCCTGCGTCCCTATGTCCTCTTCGTGTAATTCGCGCAATACATCTGTACGGGTAACAATACCAACTAATTGCCCGTTTTCTAATACTGGCAAGCGCCCGATATCATAAGTCACCATCAGTGCTTCAATTTGTGGCAGTGTCGTATCTGGTGTAATCGTTTTCAGATTCGTGGCCATGTAGCCCTTAACTGGGGCATGGCTAAATCCGTGATGCAGGGCAATATCGAGATCTCGCCGCGAAATAATACCCACCAATTGCCTTTGGGTATCGACTACAGATAAACCAGAGTGTCCATAGCGCAATAAAATACGCTGGGCTTCGGCAATTGTGGTTTCAGGCAAAATAGTGCGGACAGGAGAAGACATCAAATCTCTGGCAGTCGGCGGATGGGGAATTTGGGCTTTTAACGTGTTAAGGATCTGTTGTAATGTTGCTTGTGAATCTACTCCTCTTAAGTTCAGCGATGCAGCTTGGGAGTGACCGCCACCGCCGTAGAGTTGGAATAATAAATTGAGATTTGTTTTGGGAATTTGCGATCGCCCAATTACTGTTAACCGCGAATCACCATCACCCAAAGGATATTCATTAGCCAACAAGATGGCATCAATTTCAGTTAATTCCACGAGTTCTGAAGCCAGACTCGATAAACCAGGCACAAAATTATCTGTCTTTAAAGTTACCCAGCCAACTGTATATCCGCGCAGACAGATATATTCTAAATTTTCCAGCGCTTTAGTTAATAGCTGCTGCAATTGCAAAGATAATCCCGGATCGCGATATGTGGAAATTACTGATAAACTAGCACCTTGTTGCATCAACCAAGCCAAAGCTAAAGCATCCCTTGGTGTAGACTGGTCAAAGGTCAACGAGCCTGTGTCAACATGGATACCCAAAGCCATCACTGTAGCTTCGGCAGGAGTTAGGGAGATTTGCTGTTGTTGCAATTGCTCCACAATTAAAGTTGTCGTAGCTCCTACTGAAGAAATATGCGATCGCGTGGCGGGAATATCGGATTCTTGGCCTAAGTGATGGTCATACAGTACAATCTCTGAGACATTAGGTAAATCTAACCATTCGGCAGCTTTACCCAGGCGATCGCGCTGTTGCGTATCCACCACATTCAAAGACCGAATTTTTTCTGGATTCACCGAACGGCGCTCAATCAGTGGATATTCATCCCGATGCAACGCTAAAAAATCCCGTACAGGAGGGTGAGAGCCGCCAGTCAGCACAATCTTGCTTCCCGGTAGTAGGCGGGTTAGTCCTACCGCTGCCCCTAGTGCGTCAAAATCAGCTGTTGTGTGGCAAAGAATTAAATCCATAGTCAAAAGTCATTAGTCATCAGTACTTAGACAAAGGACAAATGACTAAAGTGTTGTAATTTCTGGTAGGTTAAAAATAAGAAGAAAGTGTCGGTGTCGCCCTTTAGGATATTCTATCTTTAGTATTTAGCTGTTTTGGGAGAAGCAAAAAATGACCATAATATTCCAATTTGCTCTAATAGCCTTAGTCCTGTTGTCTTTTGTTCTAGTTGTTGGCGTTCCTGTTGCTTACGCCACTCCCCAAAATTGGGTTGAATCTAAAAAGCTTCTTTGGCTTGGTTCCGGTGTGTGGATTGCTTTGGTATTTTTAGTTGGTTTGTTAAACTTTTTTGTTGTCTAGGCAACGGCTTCGCTCTGGCGCAGACACCTAATATAAAAATTAGAGGGGCAGAAAAGCCAAGGTCAAAGCTTAAGGAAAAAAGCAGAAATTTTTTCTAGTTTCCTTATTTTTGACTCCGCTTTCCTGCTCCTCTAGATTTAAATAAGAAATGTATATTGGCCAGAAGTATAGTTGATTAAGAGGCAGTCATGGCAGTTTTTGAGGGAACTTTTACTCAAACGGAACCTTTGCGTTTTGCAGTGGTGATTGGTCGATTCAATGACCTGGTTACCGGAAAGCTGCTTGAGGGATGTCAAGATTGCTTAAAACGCCACGGCGTAGACCCCAACCCCCACGGAAATCAGGTAGACTACGTTTGGGTACCGGGAAGTTTTGAAGTGCCTTTAGTAGCTCGCCAACTAGCACTTTCCCATCGTTATGATGCTGTAATTTGTCTTGGCGCAGTGATTCGAGGGCAAACACCCCATTTTGATTACGTATCTGCCGAGGTTTCTAAAGGTATTGCCGCCGCTAGCTTTCAAACTGGAGTGCCAGTTATTTTTGGAATTTTGACTGTAGACACTATGCAGCAAGCCTTAGAACGGGCCGGCATCAAAGGCAATCATGGTTGGGATTACGCCTTGAATGCCATAGAAATGGCTAGTCTGATGCGGCAACTGCGTTCTAACTTGGCAGAACCATATCCTCTTAATAGCCAGTCTTTGCCACCATCTTTTCCAAATGCCAGCGTCGGCAATTTAACAGTAGAGTCAGAAGAAGTAAGTTAGTATATAGGGCATTGGGCATTGGGCATGGGGCACTTGTACTTCGGCTACGCTCAGTACAAGTGCTCTATGCCCAATAATTAATATTAAGGGGTTGACAATTCAGAATAAATCTGAGATATTTATATTTGGTTGATGATTGCGGGTATAGCTCAGTGGTAGAGCGTCACCTTGCCAAGGTGAATGTCGCGCGTTCGAATCGCGTTACCCGCTTCCGAAAAAAAGTCTTAGAGTCAAAGGATTCTAAGGCTTTTTTTTATTGCAAGCCTATGGAAACAGGCTTGCTGTGTGACTCCCAAAGGTAACGACGTGAAATACAGCTTACTTGGATGTTGTGGTATGGGCAGACAAAAACGAAACCTTTTTGGACTAACGTTGAGCAAAACAATTTTCAACTTCTAGTACCCCCAAAGCGGGAGGCAAGCTACGCAATGGGCTAACGCAATTAAAAACAAGAAATCTCTTAATTGTATAAAGGAAGAAGTAGAACCCCCACTGATTATAATTCCCAATTGTGAATTGCGTTGACCTACGATTGATGAAACAGCGACGAGAGTTGAGTTTTTACTTATCTCCGTGGTACTCTAGTAGTAGTGCAAACTGCTATTTTGCAGACGAGAGTAGCCATAGTCAGCAAACTTGTCGAAGCCGAAAAGAAAAAAGCTAAAGACCAAACTGAAGCTTATAGGAGAACACTGTAATCTCCCGCAAGACACAGCTTCTAAATTAATAGCTATTTCCCTATAAAAAGTAGACGAATGCCGAGGTCTAGGCTTGAACTAGTAAACGTCTTTTGACAAGAGACGCTGTATAGGACTAACTTGTATTTTTGCAAGGAGGCAAGGGCTACTGGCAGCAAAAGCATACATGTTACTAAAAGGTAGTGTATGTACTACAGAGAAATGGTCACACACTGATGGGTGTTTTGGCAATTGACGCTCTGGAAATGCTTGTTAATTGCAAGGAGTAAAATTGGGAGCGATCCCGATATAAACTTGATAACTGCATACTAATATATAGTGACCCCAAGAAAAATGAGGGTTTATTATTAGGGTGCTGTTTATCAGCGTAGCGTTCCCAAACGATTTGTTTTAGAAGTGGTAGCTACGTAGGGTTAAAATCATACTAGGTGTGTCAGTACAATGAATGCCCGTAAACGCGACCACATTACCTTGAAAGCGACAGATGGAAAGAATGAGATTTTTAAACAAGATTGCTAGCTACGAGGAAAGACTGCAAACAGATAATCCTCTATTTTAAGGCAATTACGCTACTTAGAGTTGGGTGCATCTACTTTTGCAATTATGGCGACATTTGTTTTGCCAGCCAACTTATATAAAGTATAAAGAGAGAAGCCCTCAAGGCATTCACCACGGGATCGCATTCCCAGCATTTATGAAAAACACGCTCAAGTTATTAGAACGCTTGTGCAATCTCAAAAACCAGAAAAGATAGACTTCAATACTGAATACCCCTGTCCCTGTCGTCGGCGGGGCCAGTTAATTCCGATTACGTTGACAGAAGCATTTGGTTGCGATCGCTGTCAGCAAATCTTTGTAGTGGAAGATAATGGTCATGTCCTAGAACAGCTTTCTACCACCTATCCTTACAAGCGAGCTTGGCGTTGGATGGGAAATAGTTGGCACGTTGTCCATCCTCGTTTGGGAGAAAGCTATCTGCCTATAGCACTTGGCATTATTTTCGTGCTAGTGATTATATGGCTGCCATTAGCACTGCGATTGGCAAATAGTTCCAGCATTATTGCTTGGGCAATGGTGGCGGTGCTGTTGGCTATTCTGCCAGCACTGATGGTCTGGCTTACTTACAGACGTTAACTCAATGACTGTTGAAGTTTTAGACGAACGCCCCCAACCGATTAGTATTGCTCAACGAGCGTATCAAGCTTCCCTAAAATTGGGGATTACCAAGGGAGCAGACCGTAGCCGTGCGGTATTGGCGATGGCACGGGCACTTGAGCGCTCATTTGACGACATTCTGGAAGCCAACACCTTGGATTTAGAAGCCAGTCGGGAAATGGCAGTGCCAGAGTTGATATTAGACTGGCTCAAGCTCACTCCCAGCAGGCTAGAGACGACCGTGGACATTTTACAACGGTTGGGGGAACTATCAGACCCGCTGCGGCGCGTCAGGAATGCTGATTACCAATTGGAAGATTCCCAAAGTTACTCCCAGCTAATGCCCTTAGGAACGATTGGGTTTATTTATGAGGCATTTCCCGATTTAGGGGCGATTGCAGCAGGTTTTTGTATCAAAACTGGCAATAGTATCATTCTCAAAGGCAGTACTGAAAGTAGCCATTCTAACGAGGCCATTGCTTCAGTACTGCAAACTGCACTCGCCGAAGTTGGTTTACCAATGGGCTGCCTAGAACTAATTGCAGCCGAACATGGCGCTTCAATTCGGGATTTAGTCACCCAAGACGAGTACGTGAATTTAGTGATTCCCTACGGACGTTCCAGCTTGGTGCAGCAAGTGGTAAGACAGTCAACTTGCCCAGTCTTAAAATCAGCAATGGGCAATTCTTACCTGTATTGGTCGCTAAATGCCAGCTTAGAAATGGTGCGCTGGATGATTCTTGATAGCCATCAAAGCGAACCAGATCCAGTCAATGCCATTGAAAAAGTGCTAATTCATCGTCAAGCCCTGCCATCATCCTTAGCAGTTCTGTGGAACAGCTTAATGGAAAAAGGCTTTGAAATAAAAGGCGATGCAGAACTAGTAGAAGCCTTTCCCCAGTTGCAATTAGTGAAGGAAAGCGAATGGGGAAACCCTTATTTAACTAGGACTGTAGCTTTTAAACTGGTGGATAGCTTAGAAGCTGCGATCGCTTGGATTAATCAACACAGCAGCGGCCATGCCGACTGCATCGTTACTGAATCCTACCAGGAAAGTCGGCAGTTTGCTTTAGGAGTTAACAGCGCCTCCACCTACATCAACAGTTCCCCGCGTTTTTCTCGCAACCCCTCGCGGGGAGATTCAGTATTTCTCGGCATGTCTAACCAAAAAGGCCATCGCCGGGGATTTATCAGCCTGGAAACCTTGACCACCGTTAAGCACATCGTTCAGGGAAATGGCAGGTTTTAAATTAAATGGGGCATAGGAAGATGGGGAGATGGCTTCGCAAAGGGAAAAGGGTAAAGGTTAAAGAGAAAACAGAGATCTTTCCTTTCCCCTTTGCCCTTTGCCCCATACTTCTCTACGAGAGGCTGCGCCAACGGCTACGCTCAGTACAAGTACTCAATGCCCTAATCAAATTTTAAACTTAACACAATCTTAATTTCTACTTGAGCCTGGATTGTTAGGTTTCTTGTGTTTGGTTGAGCAGCAAGTGGGAGAGAAGCCAAATCAACTTATTGCTTGCATTTTTGGCAGATCGACTCCACCAAGTTTGCCAACCGTATCTAGATCTGGGTAAAGGTGAATATGGAATTTATGGATTGCGATACCCTGCTGGCAAATCGGTGCAGACGGCGGAGTTTTTTGCTGGGTGCAGGATTCTTAACGGGGTTAACAGTAGCTAGCCAATGGCATCCGGTACTCGCTAATTCTAGGTTTTCTGGCTATCCGTTCAGTCTTGGTGTGGCTTCTGGCGATCCTTTACCGGATGGGGTTGTGATTTGGACGAGGCTGGCTCCTAATCCTCTCAATGGAGGCGGGATGCCTTTCGTAAATGTGCCAGTGCGCTGGCAAGTTGCCCTTGATGAAAATATGAGACAGGTGGTACGTCGAGGAACAGTGCTAGCTACACCAGAGTTAGCACACTCAGTACACGTTGATGTCCGTGGGCTAGACCCTAACCGTTGGTACTGGTATCAATTTCAAGCGGGTAGAGAAGTTAGCCCCATTGGGCGGACTCGCACAGCACCAGCATCTTATAACTATATCTCGCAACTGAATTTTGCTTTTGTTTCTTGCCAAGACTGGCAAAATGGCTACTATACTGCTTATCAGTATTTAGCTGAGGAAAACCTTGACCTTGTGGTTCATCTCGGTGATTATATTTACGAATACGGGCCACAACCTGGCGGGCCGCGGCAGCATAATGACCCGGAAATCCTCACTCTTGCCGACTACCGCAATCGCCACGCGTTGTATAAAACTGACTCGAATCTCCAAGCTGCTCATAGTGCTTTTCCCTGGATTGTCACTTGGGACGACCATGAAGTTGATAACAACTACGCCAATTTAATTCCTGAAGACAACCAAACCCAAGAGGCTTTTAAGAAACGGCGAGCCAATGCTTACCAGGCTTATTACGAACACATGCCTCTGCGTAAGTCTTCATTGCCCAAAGGCCCAGACGCGCTGCTTTATCGGCGGTTTACTTTCGGTAATTTAGTTGAGTTCAACGTTCTAGACACTAGACAGTATCGTACTGACCAACCTTGCGACGATGGACTCAAGCCACGTTGTCCCCAAGCTTTTGCTAGCAATGCGACGATGACTGGCTCAGAACAAGAGCAGTGGTTACTAAAAGGCTTAGACAAATCGCGATCGCGTTGGAATGCGATCGCTCAACAGACCATGTTAGCGGAGTACAATTTTAATAGTAATCCCGGCCCTGGTGTGTTCAATGTAGATCAGTGGGACGGCTACGTAGCTGCACGTAATCGGCTTTTAAATTTTCTCAACCAACGCAAACCTTCTAATCCAGTGGTAATTACTGGAGATATCCATTCTAGTTGGGTACATGACCTGAAGCCGGATTTCGGTAATGCAAAATCACCAACGGTAGGCACCGAGTTTGTAGGAACCTCAATTACCTCTGATTTTCCCACAGGATTTATCGCTCCAGTTAAAGCCGCTCTACCGAATAACCCTCATACTAAGTTCTTTGATGGTGCTTTCCGGGGATATGTTCGCTGCCAGCTTACCCCACAAACTTGGCAAAGTGACTACCGAGTTGTATCCAGCATCGTGGATTTAAATACTTCTGTCAAAACCCTAGCTTCCTTTGTAGTCCAAAACGGACAACCAGGAGCGCATTCGATTTAGGGACTGGGGAGATGAGGGAGTGTGGGGAGTGTGGGGAGAGAGGGGAGTGTGGGGGGAAAGATTTCTTCCCTATCCTCCCACACCTCCCACCCCTCCCACACTTCCTGCTTGCCCCATGCCCAATGCCCAATCCTTTCTAATTCGGCTTCCCTGTAATCGTGAATGCTGCCCAATAGTAAGGATGATTATAAAGTTTTTTATCTGATGTCATTTTGCTATTTCTATATAATTGTGTTGCTAAATAAGCTCTAATTCGTACTTCCTCAGGATGCAAATTATTAAGTATATCTTCATACCATTTTGTTAGTTCTCCAGCAGTTAGTTCTTTGAGCCATAGTGTTGCTTCAGCTAAGGCTGTAACTGCTGATTTATCGGGCTGTAATCTTCGGTAAAATTCTATGATTACCAAGGCGCTAGCGGAAGATTCTACAGTCCAGAGAGTACTGACTACATGAGGAACGCCTTGATTTAAAAAACCATTAACTAAAGTCACATATTCGCTGCTGGTAATGTAGGTGGTGCTAGTAGCATTTTCACAGGCAGACAGAGTAACAAGGTTATAACTTGCTAAATTGTGTTGACAAATTTCTTCTAAAGTGAATTTATCTTCACCTGCTAATGCCAATTCTGATTTTTTCGGTTCGCTTAAATTATTAGTGGCATAACCAGTAAAATGAAAAATATTGTAGTTATCAAATAATGCATTTTCGACAATATCTTTAGTAGCTTGTGCGCCTTGAATTCGCTGGTTATTAACAAATATTTCGCTGACAATTTCTGATTCTAGTTTGGCAAATTTTAGTGCGGGATAACCTGCACTTTCAGGATACTCAACACTGAGTAATAACTGATTTTGCCACGGCAATATATCTTGATTTTTTATTGATAAACCTATTTGGGCGCTGGGCAAATAAGTAACGGTGAAATTTGACTCGATATTTGGTAAATTTTCCTCTGATTGAGAAGATATATGAAAAAGGGTATGAATAGGCAATCTGTACAAATCGCGGTGAGGAATTAAAATCAGTTGGGTGATGCCTTCAAGTTCTTGAGCAATTGTGGAAATATTCAGGATTTCATAAAGCTGCAATAGCTTTTGTTCCATATCCACTCGCCAAGGATGCTGAGTTTTACTTTCTTTATCTTGGGCTGTGATGCGATATTCTTGGTATTGTTGATGCCAATCTTCTAGCCAATTTTCAAATTCAATCAAGCGTCGCACTGCTTCGGGTAGAGGCAATTCATTAAGACGAATGGTTTCTTCTGCTAAAGCGATCGCCCCAACATCTTGAATGGGTGTAAACAGTAGAATCGGTGATGGCGCTTGGTCTTTGAGAATGAAAGTTTGTAGGGCTACTGGACTAATATGCCAGTAAATAATTGCTGTTGTGGGATTGAATAGTTCTTGAATTGCACCATAATGAGGCGAATAAATATTATCATCCCAGCCAAAAAG
This sequence comes from Nostoc sp. ChiSLP01, assembly GCA_034531195.2. Classification (GTDB taxonomy): domain Bacteria; phylum Cyanobacteriota; class Cyanobacteriia; order Cyanobacteriales; family Nostocaceae; genus Nostoc. The sequence goes on along the minus strand of JAVRBO020000034.1, from coordinate 35,351 downwards.
CAGCCAATTTAAACAAGCATTTTTACCTTGTTCGGCAATTTCCCAGGCTTCTACCACATCACCGTAATCAACAGCTAAATCAACTGCCAGTTGATCGAAGCCGACAAATTTCAAAGCTAACTGTTTTTTACTTTCTTCTGAACGAGTTTCTTCATTCAGTAATTGTTGCAATAAATCTCTCCCTCGTTGCAGTAATTCTTGAAGTTGTGTTGTTTGTCCCAAACCCATCAGCACTTTGCTTAGGGATTGCAAAACTTCTAAATGCAACAGGGGAAAATATTCTAAGGTGAGGGTTAACAGCGCTTGATGGTACTCGGATGCAGCTTTACGCCAATAATCACGGGGATTAGGCTGCTTTTTACCGTGGTCGTAATAAGTATTACCGATCGCTACATGCAATCTACCCCAACCTTCCGGGTGAGTATCTGTACGCAGATGCTTTAACCCTTCTTCGTAGGTGGCTAATTTACCTTCGTAGCCTACCTGTTGTAAGGTGGAATTTGTTGCTGTGATACTACTCGACAAATTCCGCAACAAATCAGCATCCGCTAAACTACCGACGGCGGTTCCCCTACCAATCCAAGCTTCCCAGTAATCTTGTTTAATTTGCAAAGCGTTGTCATAACAAACGATCGCTTCAGTAAATTGTTCTAAATAAAACAATGCTACTGCTTGATTATACCAGGCTAAGTGGAAGTCGGGTTTAATGGCGATCGCTTGCCGATAGGAAGTGATGGCTTCTTCGCGGCGTCCTAAGTTATCTAACGCCACACCCCGGTTGTACCAAGCCAAATAAAAGTCGGCTTGAACTGAAAGTGCTTTGTCCCAAGAAGCGATGGCATCTGACCACCGTCCTAAGTTAAACAAGACTACACCCCGATCTATCCACACTTCGTGGTAGTCTGGGTCAATTTCTAGCGCCCTGTCGTAAGATGTAATTGCTTCTTCAAATTGTTCGCCTACGGCTAGTGCTATGCCTCGGTGATACCAATTTTCTTGGTCTTGTGGTTGCAAATCGAGGGCTTGGTCATAGCTAGAAATTGCTTCTCGTAGCCAGCCTAATTTCAGCAGTGCTAAACCTTTACTAGACCAAGCTTCTTGGTAGTCTGGCTTGATTTCTAAAGCTTTGTCAAAGGAAGCGATCGCTTCTTCAAAGTATCCTAGTTCTCCTAAAGTTCCACCCCGATAATACCAAGCTTTGTAAAAGTCGGGTTTTAGTTGGATGGCTGTTTCATAAGCTGCGATCGCTTCTTCAAAACGTTCTAAATGAAACAGCGTCAAGCCGCGATTAAACCAATATTCCCAAAATTCCGGTTGCAGTTCAATTGCGCGATCGTAAGATGCGATCGCCCCTGACAAATCGCCTGTTTTCGCTTGTTGAAGACCTTGATAAAACCAAGCTTGAGCTTGGTTAATAGGATCGTTGCCATAGCGCTCAATAATACTTGAAGAAGTGTTGCTTTGAACTGCCAAATTAGAAGCAAGTTGCTGCACTAAATTGCTACTTTGATCCAACCTCACCCACAACTCATCTAAAGTATTTGCCACATTTGGCTCTAAATTCGCTAGAGTGCTATCCCAGGTTTGTTCTGAGTCAGTTGTTGCTAATTCAGCCTTTTGCTTAGGAGGAAGCAGATTTGCTGCTGTTCTAGTTTGAGTTTCTTCCTCCTCATCGTCCCACCTCAGCTGAGTTAATGTAGCGATCGAATCTTTTGCTGGGGGGAGAGGGAGATTTTCAGATATTGTGCTTTGGGTATCTTCTACTTGATACTCCAATATCACTTCCTCTAAATCCTCAGCCGATACTTGTTCGACAAAAGCATTTTCAGTTACTGGCGTTACTGGTTGGGTATCCGGGTCATCATACTCCCATAACTCTTCGCCTAAATTACGGATTAAGTCTTGTCCCGGCGAAGTTACGATAATTTCCCGATCGTTTGTATTTTCTGTGACATCTGGCTCATCGTACTCCCATAACTGTTCCCCTAAGTCGCGGATCGGTTCTTGGCCAGGAGTATTTTCTGTGACATCTGGCTCATCGTACTCCCATAACTGTTCCCCTAAGTCGCGGATCAATTCTTGGCCAGGAGTCAATTCGACTAGATTTTCTGCCTGATTGTCCTCATCTTCTATTTCTGTGGGTAAGTTTTGCATCAGCCGTATGCCAATCTCATAGGCAACATCTCCAATTGTGCCGATACCAAGTTCTCGCAGCTGCACCATCTGTATTGCTAACTGCGGATTCGGTGTGCGTGAAGCTAGTAAGCTTTCGCCAAACGTCACCAACCAATCTACCCAGCGTTCAGCCGGAATGCGATTTTCGATTCGTTGCAGATACCTCAATGCCCACTGGCGTCCTCGTCCTCGATCCACGCCTTCCAGCAACTGGATAAACAATTGTTCCAAATCAGCATCGGTTAGTTCTGGTAGAATTTCTACCAGATTGTGTCCTCTTGCACCCTTGAAAGAACGAGTCTGCTTAGTTGCAATGAGGCGTTTTAAAAACCTTTTAAGCGACTGAGATATCCGCCTGAGCATCTGCCACACTCTTGGATTTTGTTTTTCTAGATTGTAGCCATCGTTGTGTTAAAAAAGTCATGAATTACGTGAAAACCCATTATATCCGTACAGTGATTCTGTGGCAGGCTAGCAAAAAATACACAAAAGGTCAAGAATATAGTATTATAACGCTACAATTCCAAAACTCAACTCTAGAGTTTTGCAGCCCTGATACCACCGTATCAGTTTTCCTGAAGAATCTAGCCAATGCAGCGGGTTCTGTTAACCGTGGCAATTTTAAATTTTAGATTATTTCGCTACTCATGCACAGAAGCGAGATACATACCCTGGTACTTGGGTGGAAAAATCCAAAAATTTAGTTGCTTTTTAATCCCAGAAAGGACAGAATTAATCACTATTGCCTGCGCGTTGGCGCAGCCTATCTTAGAGAAGCGCTTGGTGATTAATTTTCTGTTTGCTCTATAGTCGATTGATCGCCGGAATATAATTGACTAATTAATGCCTGCACCAAAACTTGTGGATCGTCGGTCTCAACAGCCAGCTGCTGGGCAATCTGATGGCGTAAATTTTCATCCTGCTGCAACATCACAAATAGTTCTTCTAGGGTGACAGTTTGATATTCTCCCTCTGGCAAATTTTCTTCTTCATATGCTTCCTGGGATAATGAGGCGGCTGGTGGAGATGGCAAAGTAGTACTCACAGCATCTGGCCCTTCATATTCCCAAACTGGTTCGCCTTGATTGCGTTTTAACAACTGCATCCCGATATTATAGGCAACATCTGTGATTTCTCCGATGCCCAGCTCGCCCAGTTGCACCAACCGCGCAGCCATTTCATTATTAGGCGTGGGTGATGCTAGCAACTTGTCACCAAAGCGTCCTAACCACTCAACCCAGCGTTCAGTTGTGATGCGATGTTCAATATTATGCAGCCACTTGCGTGCCCAAGCTTCGCCTCGTGCTTGATGTACTCCTTGCAACAGTTCGTTGAAAAGAAATTCCAGATCCGTATCCGTTAGAGGTGGCGCTGGTTGTTTTTGTACATTCCCCCTAGCTTTTGAGGCAGTCTGTTTTCTACCAAATAAGCTCCCAAAAAGCTTTTTGAGCCATTGAACTAGCCGCTTGAACATCTGCTGCACCATTGAGTGTTGTTTATCTTTAAGATTGTAGCGATCGCATCGCCCTATGGCGTTACTTCCGTCAAGAAAATTCTTTTGGGCATGGGGTATGGGGCATACTAAGAGGACAAGGGGAAAGATTAAATTTATTCCTTTTCCCTTTTCCCTTTAACCTTTTCCCCTGACCAATGACCAATAACTAATGACTAATTTAGAACAAATGTACTAAATGGTATGCTATAATTCGGATGCATCGATGGTGAAATCATAGTTAAAAATATGTTCTCTTGGCTTGCTTCTCTTAGTGCCAAAATTTACAGATTAAATATAGTGCAATTGGTATGGCAACATCGACAAATAAAGCAGGTGCAAGAGATTAAAATAATTGAATCCCAAATTCGACTCGGTGCTATTAATCAACGTTAAAAGGCATTGAAGTCCATATTTCCATGTCTTACGAACCCCTGCACCACAAGTATCGCCCCAAGAGTTTTGCTCAACTCGTAGGCCAAGAGGCGATCGCCACCACCCTCACCAATGCGATCGGCACATCCAAAATCGCCCCCGCCTATTTGTTCACCGGGCCTAGAGGTACGGGGAAAACTTCTAGTGCCCGAATTCTGGCTAAGTCTCTTAATTGTCTCAAAAGTGACAAGCCCACCGCCGACCCCTGCGGTGTCTGTGATGTTTGTCAGGGAATCACTAAAGGCTATTCCTTAGACGTAATAGAAATTGACGCGGCTAGCAACACTGGTGTCGATAATATCCGCGAGTTGATTGAAAAAGCTCAGTTTGCTCCTGTGCAGTGTCGGTATAAGGTTTATGTGATTGATGAATGCCACATGCTCAGTAATCAGGCATTTAACGCATTATTAAAAACACTAGAAGAACCACCAAAGCACGTAGTTTTTGTCTTGGCAACAACAGACCCGCAACGGGTGTTACCGACAATTATTTCACGTTGTCAGCGGTTTGATTTTAGACGTATTCAGCTAGAGGCGATGGTTAAGCATTTAAGTGCGATCGCCTCTAAAGAAAACATTAATATTTCACCGGATGCTGTAACTTTGGTAGCCCAACTTTCTCAGGGGGGTTTACGGGATGCTGAAAGTTTGCTAGACCAATTGGCTTTATTAACGGGTGAAGTGACGCCAGATAAAGTTTGGGATTTGGTAGGGACGGTAAGCGAACAAGACTTATTAAAGCTTTTAAATGCGATCGCTCAAGACAAACCAGAAGCAGTTCTTGAATATACACACCACATTTTAGATCGCGGTCGAGAACCGCTGACTATTCTGCAAAATCTCGCTGCTTTTTACCGCGATTTATTGATTGCTAAAACAGCACCCAATCGGCATGATTTGGTTGCTTGTACTAAGCAAACTTGGAAAGCGCTGGTGGAGTTTGCCCAAAACTGGCACACGAGCATGATTTTGGCAGGACAAGAACACCTACGAACAGCTGAAGTGCAAATCAAAAACAGCACCCAGCCGCGTTTGTGGTTGGAGGTAACAATATTAGGACTGTTACCCAGTGCAACGAATATTCAGCCACAAGCCCCAAGTCTACCGCAGCAAGTTCATACACCTGTTATATCTCCAAACTATTCTCCAGCAGTTGCCCAAAATCATTCAGTTTCTTCCCTACCTTTAACTAATGGGCAAACAAACCATAATTCAGGGAACCATCATCAACCAGCTGCCCCAAATCAGGCCGTGACATCATCTACCCCAGATGATAGGCAAACAAACCATAATTCTGGGAACCATCATCAATCGGCTGCCCCAAATCACTCCGTGACATCATCTACCCCAGATGATAAGCAAACAAACCATAATTCAGGGAACCATCATCAACCAGCTGCCCCAAATCACTCCGTGACATCATCTACCCCAGATGATAGGCAAACAGATCGCAATTCTGTTAATAACTCGGTTTCATCACCAACCGCAGAACCCGTAACATCTGAGAAAAGCGAACCAGCTACCTCAGAAGTTGTTGAAACGCCGCAATACGATTTAACTCAAGTTTGGCAGCAGGTACTCGCTAACTTCCAACCAATCTCAAGGCGAGAACTGCTACGTCAAATGTGTCAGCTCATCGAATTCGATGGTACAGTGGCTCATATTGCCATTAAACAGGCATGGTACGAAAAAGTTAAATCCGATCTACCTATAATTGCCACGGCTTTCCAGCAGACTTTCCAATGTGAAGTTAAGGTAAATCTGGAAAAAGGAACTTTATTAAACTCTACCCCAGCCAAAAAAGCTCCTGTACGACAAGATTCTACTCGCCCTCAGCAACCACCTAGTCCCATTTCCAATGGGCAAATTCCGCCTCCAGCACCAGTACCACAGCCAGTACCAACACCACCAGTAAAAACCGAGTCAGCATCCAGAAACGGCAATGGGGTGAATGGAAATGGCGTAAAAGCTTTGCCTCCACCACCAACCCAAGCACCCCCACCTAATTGGGAACCGGATGAAGTGGCGATCGCAGCTCAACATTTAGCAACATTTTTCCACGGTCAAATTATCCGTTTCACAGATGATTCAACGGAATTTTCCGATTCCATGACTACACCTGAATGGGTAGAAGAATCAGAACTTGATGATGAATAAAAAAATGCAAAATTATTTTTGGTAATTTTGCATTTTAAATTTTAAATTTTGAATTTTAAATTCCCTTTTAAGGGCTATTCTCCAGTCCCAGTATGTAAGGTTTTCACCCATTTCAGCCGCTTTGGTCTGATGGACATGCGGGCGGTTGTACTACTCATTACTACTAACCAATGCAACATGTATAAACTGCCGCGTATAGTCTGTAGTAGTAAAGTAAAATACGTAGAAAATGAGAATTCCCGCTCTTGACGTATCCGCCTCAAACCTGTAAACATGCCCACCATCGACATGCTGACGGACAAGGTTGTAATCGGGCTTAATATTAGTGGACGATGGCGAGCGATCGCCATTAATAAATCAGGTACTGCTGCTGTGGGCAAAATATACATAATCAGCATAAACATCAGCAAATCCCAGCTTTTGCGGGTTCCCATCCGATTTTTGAGAATTAAATCCCAATAATCCAAGTAACGCTGATATCCACCTTCTGCCCAGCGGTTACGCTGATGCCAGAGTGCAACTGCTTTTGTCACTCCTTCTTCTTGTACTGCTGGATGGAAAACACATTCAATATCCCATTTTTCCAAATGTAAGCGGATTGTTAAATCTAAGTCATCGGTGATGGTTTCTTCATTCCAGCCACCGCAGTTCAATAGGGCTGAACGCCTAACAAATTGACCATTGCCGCGCAGTTCGCCAATTCCACCAAGGGCTGTCCGCTGTTGCTGAAACCAAGTATCAAGGGCCATTTCGGCCATTTGACCCTTAGTCCAAAAATTTTCTTTGGCGTTAGCGATCGCTTTTCGCACCTGCACCGCCCCGACATTTTCTCTTTGGAATAAGGGTATTACTTGTGATAATAAATCTGGTGTTACTTGGGCATCAGCATCAAATACTGCGATGATTTCGCCCTTTGTCAGAGGTAGTACTTGATTCAACGCCCCCGATTTACCGCCACCAGCGTCTGCTGACCGCGTGAGTACTCTTAATTTGTCATATTTATGCTGTAGTTCTGCTAATAAATGGGGCGTATTATCAGTGCTGCGATCGTCAATTATCCATACTTCGTATTTGCCATCTGGATAGTCCAGATTACAAAGATTTTGGGCTAATTTACCAATTACTGCTTCCTCATTTTTCGCAGCCACTAAAACAGATACATAGGGATAATCTCCCTGCATTTCTTTTGGTGAGCGACGAGGTTTAGTAAACACTACCACCAAAGCATGAAGACCTAAAACGGTGGTCAATCCTAATATGAATATGGATGCCCAAGAAACTAAATGCAGAGCGATCGTGCCACTCCAGACGATAGTCAAGACCAGAGCTGCTTTACGTCTACGACCTTGAAACCGGGATGGTAGAGACACTGATTCTGTCTCTAACACAGACTCCTCATCTACTGAGAGGTCAGACAACAAGGAGTTGAGTGGATCAAGCTCTTGATAAGAATCTTTTTCGGGCCAGGAATTCGCTGGCATAGGTTGTGTTGCTTGATTCAAAAACCACTATTTGTCTACAGTTAGTAATTTTACGGATAAATATCCCTAACTACTTTTCCCGATATTAATCGGAATGGGCAAACTGTAATACCCACCATCCCTGAGCCTAGAGCTTCTGGGACTACCATTTTTGTTATTGCCGCTGTGTTTAATTACCTTAGCATTAACCACATTTGCCACTCTTAGACACAAGCTAGATTCCTTTAATAGCCCCTTGGCCAGGAAGCTTGTAGAGTATAGAGTTTCATCAATGGAAACTCTAGTTTAGGCGAAGCGATCGCAAGGCAGCAGCACTTTATTCTGGGAAGAAACAGCAATAACAGCATCCACCACTTTAGAGCAGGGATTTTTTAGTGTATTGCCCCCAACTTCGATAAAAGTTAACGCAGCCTTATTGTAACCGAAATTTTAATATTTCTTAGCAGTAACTTCATTTATTGAGTATGGGGCATGGGGTATGAGGTATGGGGAAAGGGAAAGGGGTAAGGGGAAAGATTAAATTTATTCTTTTCCCTTTTCCCTGGTTGGTGAGCTTGTCGAACCATAACCTTTTCCCCTGCTTCAAGAGCCTCTCATGCCCCATGCCCTCAACCCTATTACTTACTATGTGCCTTAGACACATTTTTTGGGAATACTACTAAGAGCCTATCGCCAGTTGCCAACTAACTTGAGGAGTATTGAATAATGTCTATTGAGCAACTCCAACCAGCTACTCAACAACAAGCCAGTGTTTACTTACCTTATGTTCAGGGCGCAAAAAGGAATTTTTTACCTTTTGCCATTAGTCTTTATCAAAAAGGGGTTTTGGAAGGACACCGAAAAATAGAAGCTAGCGAACATGTCCCTTTTGTCGCTTCTTGGAATGTTGCTACCCTACCTTCAGATTTAACGCGTTGTCGAGTACAGTTTGATGGCAATGCTGAACTGAGTTACGAACTGATGATGGCGAGTTTTGAGTTTATTAATTATTTAATTGAACTTATGGAAAACTACAAACGTTATCGTGCTACCGATTTTCCACAGGCGTTTTACCGCAAGCTCCTACGTATAGATGAGTGACGGAATTCTGAATTAAAAATTGAGATGTCAGGTACTTTGATAACCAAACTTCAGAAGCATCAAGAAAATCAATAAGTAATAGCACGCTCAATTTTTCAACCCAAAGCTGCATTCTGATTTCTAATGTAATTATTCGACTTAGAGTGTTCCAAATCAGAAAATTCCCGATTTTTATTAATCGGGAATTTAAACAAAAATATATTAGTTTTCTTTATCGCGGTCGGTAAAATTTACTTGCTCATAAAGGTCGCTTATTTGAAGTCAAAAATATTTAATTTTATCTATTAATTAACGAGCTAATCTTATCAAAATTTTTGCATGAAATTGCAGCAGTTTCATATTCACTGTATTATTAATCTCTGCTTGCAAATAAATTAAAATTTAATCAATAAATTCATTTGTTTGATAAACCTAAAGGTAGAAATTCAATTTGTCCTGTATTAGGATTTTGTACTATTTTCACTAAATGAATATTATCCTGTTGCCGATCGCCATTTGGTTTAAAAGAAATTAAGCCTGTCGCCCCACTTGCTTTAAAATTACTTTCAGCGATCGCTTGTTGCAAATTTTCACGACTGGATGATGGTATTTTTTCTAAGGCTGCTAGCAATACACGAGTTGCATCGTAAGATAATGCAGTGTACCAAGTACCTGTTTTTCCCCAAGCTGTCTGCATTTTTTGAGGAAAATCTCGATTCAAATTACTTCTCGAATGCCAAGGTATAGCCACAACTGCACCTCCTTGGTTACCTACCAATGATTTGAGAAGTTTATTATTGTCTAGACTATCACCACCGACTACTAAATATTTGTTTTTTTTTGCATATTCAATTACCTGAACTGCGGAATCAGAGGTTAGACCGTCGGTAGTTGGTAATAAAACAATTACATTTGCTTTTTGTTGTTTCACTTGATTTATAGTAGATTCTACATTCTCATCTAAAGGTAGCTCTACTAGTACTTTTCCACCCGATTCAGAAATTCTACCTTTAATTTGACCTTCCAGAGACTGACTATAATTATTATTAGGATTAAAAAATATTGCCGCCTTGAGTTTGTTCTCTTTTTTCAAGTAGTCAGCTAAAGTTTGAGCTATGACACGATTGCTAGGAACAACGCGAAAAAAACAATTAGGATGATTTGATTTACACGATGTAGATAGAGATTCTGATGTGGCTGTAGCAGAAACTAATAATAGATTGTGTTGTTGATACACTTTCAGCGCTACTAAAGTTGTGTCACTTCTAAAATGCCCAATAACAGCTAGAACATCGCGTTTATTTACTAAAATTTCTGCTATTTTTTGGGCATCTTGTTCTTGATTAAGATCGCTAGCAATCAAAACTTTTAGCCCGATTTTTTGAGTTTGATATTTTTGATTAAATTCATTTTGTGCCTGTGCAACACCACGCAAGATTTCTTTGCTGGAGTTGATGTTGTCATTATTATTGCCTAGAGGGGCGACAACAGCGATAGTGTAGGCATTAATTTTCTCAATTTCTAAGCGGCTGTTATTAAGATAAATCAAAGTTTCGGGGTCGCGATCTTTTTGCCATGCCTTTTCTAACCAAGTAATTGCATCTCGATAATTTCCTGCTGCGATCGCCTTTACTCCTCGTTCTTTTTCCGTTACGATCGTGTTGATATTTGGTAACAGAATTTCTTCGCCACAACTGATACTATCTTCTAAAGGAAAACTCCTCAGCCAAATTTTTGAACATCCGTTTACACCGTTGAAATACCAATAACTGCTAGGTAATCCAATTCCAAATAAAATAGCCGTACCAGCTACCCAAGGAGGGACACGTGGTAAGGTTATTGAATGATTTAAGCGCCGTAAAATTACTTGAGTATTTTCTGGACGATTTTTCCAGTATGGCTCCATCATTTCATCGAGCAAATCGAAAAGCAATCGCCACCTCAATTTCTCTAACCAGTTTCTCCAATAATTCGAGTGAAATGAAACTTTATCGCGCCAAATTAACTTTCCTGTTTGATGGTCTTCTTCCAGATTAAATGGCGGCTTTCCAGTTAGTAAATGTACAAAAGTTCGTCCTAAAGCAAAAAAATCTGATTGCTTTACTACTGTGCCTTTCATTTGTTCTGGCGATGAGTAACCCACTGTACCAACTATGGTATTTTCATTTTGTTGCTGCACGTAAGTTTGTGCTAAATCGCGTACTGCTCCAAAGTCAATTAAAACCAGTTTTCCATCTGGTTTAACCATGATGTTTGCTGGTTTAATATCCCGATGAAAATACCCTTGGGTGTGAACTTCCTGTAAAATTTCTAGTATTTGTTTTAAATAAGCGATCGCTAGTTCTGGTGCGATGGGTTTATTATCGCGATTTTTTAACCATTGTTGTAAATTTAAACCCTCAATTTTTTCCATTACCAAGCAGTATAATGGCTCTGGGCAATTTGGAAAGTTCAATTCAAAATATCCATCTGGTTCAACTTGAGGAATTCCTGAATGATTTAAGTGAATTAAGACTTCAGCCTCTCGCTTAAACAAATTAACTATTTTAGATTTTTTATCGGCATCGCTAAATAAAGATAAATTTAAAACTTTGAGTACTTTTTTTGTGCCATTATCTTCTACTTCAAAAGTCCGAGAAAAGCCTCCACTACCCAATAGCTTAATTACTCGGTACTTGTTTTCTAGTAACAAGCTTGCCCCACAGTTACGACAAAAAATGTTACCGTTGGCATTCATTAAATCAGTAGGATTTGGACATTTAGGATTGAGGCAATAACTCATATAGAAATCATATTTGATTTTTGAAATTATCTACATGGTGCGTAAAGCATGATAGGCAGGAAGTAGGGCTGGAGGCTTTTCAAGTTGAAGGCGAGTTTTTCAAAAATCAAATTACAGTCCTATAGAGCTAAGGGTATTACTTAAGTATGGCAATGTTATTCGATGTTGATTTGTGCCCACCTGCTTAGTAATGTATAATAAATTTCAAAAATTCAGGATGCTTGTCAAGCGTTAAAATACTTGCTGGCCCTGCCAAAGCATGTTGTATGTCTAAATCTGCAATCACCGTTACCGTCAAATTGTTCGCCGCTTATCAAGAAGCTTTTCAGGTTTCAGAACTGATACTGGAATTTCCCAATGGTACCCCGGTGAAAGCAGTATGCGATCGCCTCATAGCCGAACACCCCGAACTCTCCCAATGGCGTGATGTCACCCGCTTTGGAATTAATCTGATATTTGTCGAACCAGATACCCTCCTACAAGATGGCGATGAAGTTGTGTTAATTCCCCCGGTTAGCGGTGGGTAGGGGAGGCAGAGGGGGCAGAGGAGGCAGGGGGGGCAGGGGAGGCAGGGGAGGCAAGGGGAGAGTAACTTTTAACTAACTCCTCACTCCTCACTCCTAACTCCTAACTCCTAACTCCTCACTCCTAACTTTCTTATTTCACCTTGGCGCGGAAGCGGACGAAGCCGTAAACATCTTTGGCTAAATTGGGTAAATCTGGACTGCGGGTGATATTTACCGCTACAGCACCATTGGTATTACTACCGCAGGATGAGGGGGCTGACTCGTTTGCAGGATAAAAACGCCCGCGATCGCTATCCTCTACATTGCTAAAGTAAACTGTAGGAGTGCTGGAAGTAACTGCAAGGGCAATACCTCGATCTGCTCCTGATAAGCCGCCATCAGTAGGTGTATTACCATTAAATGCAGTGGGAATAAAAGTCGCATTACTCGGAACTAAGTCGCAGAATTTAACGTTAGTAGCAGCATTGGGGCCTTTGGAGAGAAAGTAGATAGTATATTCCAACTCATCTCCTGGCTTGACAGTCCCTGCATTAATCGCTCCTCGCAGATAGCCAGCAGGCCATTTTGCATCGTTATCTTCGGAAGCGAATGGTTCTGGTGCATAGTTGGCAGCACTATTCGGCACGTCGCTACGACCATCTACAATATCGGTTAAATCTTGATTATTGATGCGGGTGATGCGTTTGACTAACAAAAGCTTAGCATTGGTAGTAGTCGCACCATTATTGTTTTCGCCAACGCTGGTAACGCGAGTACCTATGGTATCAGTGTCTCTAGTTGGTAGGTAGTTTGGACATCGGGCGCTAGCGTTTCCGCTGGTGCTTGCTTCCCAGCAAGCACTGATATTAGTATCCTGTCCATTGGGAGTTAAGCTGATAGATTGCCCAATGTTAGCCCCAATTAAAGAAGACTGATATGTGTTGTTCCAAAGATTGAGAACACTTGCGGGAGGTGTATTAATTTCGTTACCACTGCCGTAAGCTATATAGTCAATAATTTTATTTTGATTATCGTACAACCAAACATCATCACCCAAATTGTTGAGTTTAGGAGTCTGCCCCAACCAAGTTTGGAAAGCTGCTGCTGTGGCTTGATGATTGGGGTTGTTATCACCAATCCAAATCACTGCATATTGCCCTGGTTGTAAAGTTGTACCGTTAGGAAATGTATAAGTAAAGCCGTTAGTACCATCATTATCGTTAGCAGTCACGTGTCCATCTCCTAACTTCAAACCACTTAAATCTACAGGTGATGAAGATGGATTATAAAGTTCAATAAATTCATCATTAGTGTTAGTAGCTGTGCCAGTTTCGTTATACAAAACTTCGTTGATTATGACTTTGCCAGCATTGGGTGAAACTATATCAATAATGTTCAATGGAGTTGGTTGAGTTTGACCGGGATAATAAGTCCATAAATCCAACCCTTTAGTATCTCCAAAAGAGCCGTTGCATGATGTCCCAGCATTACCAGCATTACCAGACTGACCAAATTTTCGGTCATTGCTGGCGGTGTCAAAGCCATTAAGTGGGTCGCTGAAGGCTGGGTTTGGTGGACTAATACCACAGAGTACTTGACCAGTTGTACCAATTTGAGTGCTACCGATGGTTTTATAACCGCGATCGTCGTAAAATCCTCTGGTGTTGCCTATAGGATTAGTAGCATTCAGCATTGTAATAGTAGGGCCACCAGTAAAATTGTTTTCCGCATCCAGCAACGGAAAGTGATATTCACCTCCATAAGTTCTGACGCTGACTTTGTAATTACTGCCAACCGGGAAAAAATTGCCACTGTTATCTTTGCCATCCCAATTAATTGCTTGCTGTCCCGTTGTAAGCATAATTCCTCGCAAAAGGCGGTTTTGCGAGTTAGTGGGATCGAAATTGTTGCCGTCTCGGCTGATAATCAGTTCGTAAGTACCTGCAACATTGCTGTTAAAGCTCAAAGTACCGCCTGTGCTGTAAGAACTGTTATTTCCTCCAGCTGTGCCGTTGAATTGTAAATTATTAACAACAGGAATAATTGGGGTAATGGGGATGCCAGTCCCTTCTAAGGTGCCATCGCGTTTGTAACGGTCAACGTATGCAAGTACGTTATTGTCGATGGTATTGAAAAAGGTAGCGAATTGGGGACGAGCCAAGCTAACACCACCTTGGGGATTTGCTAGCTGACTATCTGCTCCCAGTATGTCGTGGTAGAGAGGCGTTATCCCGTCACTGTCAAAAAAGCCAGTTTGATTACCATAGAGAACAAATCCATTAGGATCTGTACCTCTGAGTTCTACTTTATATCGGAAACCATCTGTGGTTACTGGATAAACTGGAAAGTTGAGATATCGACCGTTATTACCAGTAAATAATGCCAGATAATAGCTGAATAACCGCCCGTTCAAGTCAGTTGTTGAAGTTTGATCGCTACTGCGTACCGTTACATCCCAAGCTGCAACACTAGTTCCTTGTTGAGCATTAAAGTTGTTCCCACTACTCAAATTAATTTCACCAGTGGGAGCGCCATTAGTTGCAGAGTTACCCCCAACAGGCCCGTAGAAAACGATGTCATAAACTCCAGTGGATGGAGCCTGATAATAGCAGGGAGTATAGCCGTTGGGATTACCTGCACCAGAAATCGGACGGGGGCCATTTAACTCCTGTTGACGACTTGAGATAACCCCTCTTCCAGGTTGGGAAGTACACACAAAATCTGCTGTGTTGGGAATAGTTTCACTGCCAATACTGTCACTGACACGGCCGGGGTTGTAAACGCGGATATTACCACTATTTACCCCAACTGCGCTGGAACCCAAAAGAATATACTCATCTTTGTTGGCATAAACTTTTAGTAAAGTTCGTCGCAGCACTAGACCGCCATAAGTATCAGTACGCCACTCTAGGTTAGCTCTGCTACTGCTAGCTGGGGCGTTACTGGGATATAGGGTGCGGCTACCTTCAGCTTGAGCAGATTGTATTCCAAAATTCAGGTAGCACAGTAAGAAAGCAAGGCCAGTTAGTAGTTTTTTATAAAGGTTGAGGTGGTTGTTCTTAACTGCTACAAGACATTTTAATAGTAGACTCATTTATGCTTTGCTGGCTCCTGATTTTAATTGAATAAGTGCGATGTCTGCGACAAAGCACTCTGCGTTTAGGCAAAATTTAAAAGGCACTTATAAAAAAGAATAAAAACTCTCATGCACTTAGGCGATGCCTGGTTTTAGGTTACCCAAGTTGTACGAAAATCTACCATCTTGATTTGCATTCGCTTCAAGCATTGTCCGTAGCGCGATCGCTAGAGCAAATTATGGCAAGCGATCGCAATTTATCTTGTAAATAATTTCTATTTTTTAAAACTATGATTACATAGCTAATATCTATTCAATAAAAGACTGACAAATAAAAAAATATCCAACAATTTCTTGTGGGGTGGGCGTCTCGCCCGCCCTTGTTTATGGGCGGGCAAGATGCCCACCCCACAAGATTTAATAATTTCTTTCTTAGAAATTATTAAATAAATTGCTCTGGCAGATTTTTGGTTTATTATCAGAAACATTAATTGATAAATTTATGTAATTAAACTTTACAGATAATGGCTGATAACCCTTTTTTGGCTGCGGGGATGATTGAAGATCCGAGGCTGTTTGTGGGGCGTAAAGATGAACTAAATGCGATCGCTTCTCGGATGAAAGGCGACCAGCCTACAAGCATCAATATAGTTGGTGACAAGCACATTGGTAAATCTTCGTTGCTGTATTATTTCCTCCGCACTTGGGAGCAGCGAGTATTACAAAACACCAACCGTTATGTAGTAATTTACTTAGCATTACGGGGTGTAGATTGCCAAACTGAAACGGGTTTTTATGAGGCTGTAGCTGAAGGTTTACTCAGTCACGTTCCGGGATGGCAACAACGCAATTTGCAAAATCCTTGGAAGAGTAAACCGCTGAATCGTCAAGCTTTTTCAGATGCGGTGAAGGAATGGAAACAGCAAGGAAAGCTACCAGTCTTGTGTCTGGATGACTTTGAAAGCCTTTTGAGATATCCCGATAAATTCGATAATGGATTTTATGACAATTTGCGATCGCTCATGGATAGCAACGCCTTGATGTTAGTGGTGGCTTCCCGCAAACAATTGGATGTTTATGCTAACGAGCATCGCTTCATCTCTAGTTTTTTCAATCTCGGTCACACTATTTATTTGCAAGAACTAACTACAGATGAGGCTATTGAACTGTCGCGCTTACCAAGTCGTTCTATTAATGGTGCAGCTTTGAGTGTAGACGAACAGAATTGTGTGCAGCAATGGGGCGATCGTCATCCTTACAAGTTGCAATTGGCTGGTTACTATTTGTGGGAAGCACGTCAACAAGGCAAGTCAATTAAGTGGGCGAAACTCCCACAGTTGCTACAGGCTGCGCGTAACACTGAAACGTCAAGGCGGAAGTTGCTACAGGCTGCGCGTTATACGGAAATGTCAAGGCGGAAGCTCTTGCAGGGAAGGCAGAAGCTCTTGCAGGCTGCGCGAAACACGGAAATGTCAAGGCAAAAGCTCTTGCAGGCTGCGCGAAACACGGAAATGTCAAGGCGGAAGCTCTTGCAGGGAAGGCAGAAGTTCTTACTGGGAAGACGTATGTTGCTACCGTCGCAATTTCGTGTCATTTCTTCTACTTTTCCACAGCTGAATTTGAACGCCGAACAAGTCTTGGCAGAACGCAAATAATATCGGTAGAGACGTTGCATTGCAACGTCTCTACATGTGTATTCATACCTTTTTTAATTCAGTTTAAGTATGAAATATCACAGTTACTAAGGGTAGAAATGCTAGTAGAAAGCTATGCCAGGACTGCAATTGAGCTTCTGGGGTTGGTTCTGGTGGTGCTAATAAAGCTTCTACTCTTTGCCCTAAGCGATCGCCTGCGCTAGAAGAACCCAATGCAGCACAGCAAATTTCTGATGATACAGGGCTGCTACTGACCACTAACAGCAGTGATTCTGCTAGCACCAAAGGGTCTACCTGCAATGCTGCATAACTGTCGGCGCGGAGTTCGCGCAAAACTAACAGTTCTTGCCACAAAGGTTCTGTATTTGGCAACCAGCCGGTGCAGGAACGCACCCAACCCAGCCAGAAAAACCAAAATGTATCCCTATACTGATAATGTCCTTGTTCGTGCGCTAAGACGCTTTCTAAATGATTTGGTGAAAGACTTTGCAGTAATCCAACGCTTACCACTAATTCAGGATGCCAAAAACCAATTTGTCCTGCAAACATCGCTTCTGTTTGCAGTAGTCTGGCTCGTCTTTCCCCCAAATTCACGCTAGGACAGTTACGAGCTGATTCCACAGACTGCCAACCTTGGAAAGCAAGTTTAATGCATAAAATGGCAAAAATAGCTAAATAAATTAATGCCAGAAAATAACTGATTGAGCCTGCATACATCCCGCCCATTTTTCCTTGGGGCCCCATGAACAAAACAGCGATCGCTGTCATAAAAATTAACAAGGGGGGGAAGAGAAACAAAAATAGCGATCGCCGCCAGCGCAAACTCCAGCTGCCTTGGGCTTCTCTCCAAGAGGATCTTAACCACCAGGCAACTACCAAAGCGATCGCAATCATCACTAGATGCATCATTTTTCCTCCCTGGCTTGGCGTGCAGATTGTATGCGTTTGGCGATGGCTGCAATTTGTTCGCTGGCTGCTTCATCGAGACTATCGGCGAAGGCTGCAATCACATCTGGGTTACCCACCGCTAGAAATCGCTGTAACTGTTCGTGGGCTTTGATTACCTGGGATTGTTGTTTACTCAGCAACGGCCGCCAATAAAATGCCCGCCCTTTTTTATCACAAGCCAGCCAACCTTTGTCGGTAAGGCGTCGCAGAACAGTGGTTACAGAAGTATAAGCTAATTCGCGGTTGGGATCGGCCAAAATGCGATCGTGAACATCTTTGACTGTGGCTGAACCAAGTTCCCAGATGATATTTAAAATTTCCGCTTCTAAGGGGCCTAAAGATAGTTGTTTAGGGCGGTAATCGGGTAAAGGTGCCATAGGATTAGGGGAAAGGGGAAAGGGGAAAGGGCAAGGGGCAAAGAGTAAGGGAGATTAGGAGATGTGGGGAGTGTGGGGAGAATGGCTCTGAACTCCTGACGGGCTAAACGTCATTCTAGTGCTAACAGTACTCGCCATACCCAATGCCTAATAACTGTTAGCTTTCTTGTTTTAGATTACAAGATCGTCGAGCAAGTCTGAAAGTCTCAGAACATAAAAATCAGCTTTTTAACCATTTCTTTTAGAAATAAGAGACTTTTAAGATTTACTTAAAACCCCGCCTCGCCATCCCCTTATGCCTTTTGTTCCTTCCCCATTCCCATTTATCTATCTAATGAGATACATTGTGTATTCTGATGTTAGGAATTAATTATGACTATAGTTAGTGACGCTAACTAGGTAGAATGTTATTTGTTTGCCGCACTAGTATAAAAGCAGGTGTATCCAGCGCGTGAAGCTATTTGTATACCATACTCCGGAATTGACTCCAACGGATAAACCGCCAGAATGTGCGATCGCAGTCGATGTCTTGCGAGCCACTAGCACGATAGCGACTGTCTTGGCAGCTGGAGGTGAAGCTGTACAAGTATTTAGCGATTTAGATCGACTAATCGCAGTTAGCGAACAATGGCCTCCTGAAAAACGTCTGCGGGCTGGAGAACGTGGCGGCGCTAAAGTAGCGGGTTTTGAGTTAGGTAACTCTCCCCTCGACTGCACCTCAGAATTGGTGCAGGGGCGTCGGTTATTTATCAGTACTACAAATGGCACTCGTGCTTTACAACGGGTACAAGACTCGCCAAATGTATTGGCCGCAGCCCTAATCAACCGAGCAGCAGTGGTGGAATTTCTTCTAGAAAAACAACCACAGACAGTGTGGATTGTCGGCTCAGGTTGGGAAGGCAGTTTTTCTTTAGAGGATACAGTTTGTGCGGGTGCGATCGCTCATAGTCTTTTAGAGCAAACCAAATTGTCGCCAGAAGAATTAGCTGGTAACGATGAAGTAATCGGTGCGATCGCTCTTTATTCTCAATGGCAAGATAACTTATTAGGATTATTCCACCAAGCTAGTCACGGTCAACGCCTATTGCGTCTTGACTGTCAAGAAGATTTAAAATATTGTTCCCAAACTGATGTTTTAGATGTCTTGCCAATACAAAAAGAAATAGGAGTTTTAAAAAAGGGATAGGGCATGGAAAGAGGCAGGGGAGCAGGGGGCAGGGGGACAAAGAGAAGTGTGGGGAGTGTGGGGAGAGAGGGGAGAGATTTCTTCCTCATCTTCCCCATCCTCCCACACCTCCCACACCTCCCACACCTTCCACACCTCCTGCTTCCCCCATACCCTATGCCCAATCTTTGAGCATTTGCCTGAGTCTTTGTCGCCAATGGGGGGGATGGGTTCCTAGAAGTGTGGAAATTTTGCCACAAGCAAGGACGGAATAGGCAGGACGACGGGCGGGTGTGGGATATTCTGGGGTTGTAATGGGGATGATATTTTCAACTTTGAGAGGAAACCCTAGCTGTTGGGCTTCTTCAAAAATGGCAATGGCAAAGTCATACCAGCTAGCAACGCCGCTATTTGTGTAGTGGTATGTGCCTGCGATATCTAAACTCAAATGGGGAATGATTTCGGCTATGACTGCGGCTATATCTTTTGCCCAAGTTGGGCTACCAATTTGATCGGCGACGATACGCAGTTCTGGGCGTTGGGCACCGAGTCTTAACATGGTTTTGACAAAGTTACTTTTACCAAAGTTTCCATATACCCAAGCTGTGCGGAGGATGAGGTGATGGCTGCAATTCTCCCGAATTGCTTGTTCTCCTGCTAGTTTGGTTTTTCCATAGACACTCAAGGGGTTAGTCGCATCGGTTTCCTGATATGGGCAACACCCATTGCCATCAAAAACGTAATCGGTGGAAATATGAATTAGAAAAGCTCCCAATTTTTGGCTTTCTTCGGCAAGAATCAAAGGTGCAGTCGCATTAATAGCGTAAGCTTGTTCCGATTCGCTTTCGGCTTTGTCTACAGCGGTATAAGCAGCGGCGTTAATAACGATCTGTGGTTGCTTTGATCTGATAACGCTACGGAGACTATCAGGCTCGGTAAGGTCTACTATTGGGCGTGCCACTGAGATAACATTGCCGCAGGATTCTAGAATTTGTTGCAATTCTTGACCTACTTGACCGTTGCTACCAATTAGCAAAATTGATTTAGTCATTAGTCATTAGTCATTAATCATTGGTTATTCTCCGCGTCAGTGCGTCAGAGCGTCTTCCCATTCTCCCAAACTGAAAGTTACAGTTTGAGATATGCAGATTGAAAGTATTTAATCAAAAATTTCAGCAGTTTTTAAAGATTTACCAGCTTCGTCTTTAGCTGATAGAATCGGTGGCGCACTCAAAGGCCAGTCTATAGCTAAATCTGGATCGTTCCAAAGGATTGTGCGATCGCCTTGGGGTGCGTAGTAATCTGTAGTTTTATACACAACTTCGGCTGTTTGTGAAAGTACGAGAAAGCCGTGAGCAAAGCCTATTGGTATCCAAAGTAGGCGTTTGTTCTCAGCACTGAGTTCATAACCTACCCATTTACCAAATGTGGGCGAACTCTTTCTAATGTCTACGGCTACGTCAAATATTGTGCCAGCAATTACACGAACGAGTTTACCTTGGGGTTGTTTGATTTGGTAATGCAATCCACGCAGGACGTTTTGCTTAGAGTAAGAGTGGTTATCTTGGACGAAGTTCGCAGCAATACCAGTTTCTTGAGTAAATTTTTGATGGTTATAGGCTTCAAAGAAGAAACCGCGATCGTCTGCAAATACTTTAGGTTCGAGTTGTATAACTTCCGGAATTTTGGTACGTGTAATGCTCATTAATACTATTATGAGTAATTTGCCACAGTGTTAATTTTGGAAATAAATCACACCCTAAATACAGGTAGTAGCATAACATTTTGAGTGTGCCAAAATTGAGTAAATTATGTGAGTTCAATTTGACAGTCGTCACCAATTAGAAATCGTAAAGCTTTTGGGCGACGGGGTGCAAGAGTCACTTGTGCGCGTTGTCCAATGACACTATCGATAATCCGCTGATGGATTCCGGCAATTTTCGCACCTTCTAAAATCACGCTGTGTTCTAAATCTGTATCAATGAGTGTGGCATTGTTAGCAATACTACTATAAGGGCCAATGAAGCAGTTTTCTAAATGACAATTGTTGCCAATTATTACTGGCCCGCGAATTGTACAGTTAATAACTTGAGATTTTGCACCGATTTTCACTCGCCCAATAATCTGACTTTGGGCATCAACTTCACCGAGATTGGATGGTGTTAAATAGGTGTCGAGAACTAAACGATTAGCTTCTAATAAGTCATCTTTTTTACCAGTATCTAACCACCAGCCTTGGAGTTTGTGTGCAACAACCTGTTTTTGCTGGTCGATGAGGTATTGAATAGCGTCAGTGATTTCGAGTTCGCCTCTAGCGGAAGGCTGGATATTGGCGATCGCATCAAAGATGATGTGAGAAAAGAAATAAACCCCTACCAATGCCAAATTTGAAGGAGGGACTTTCGGTTTTTCAATTAACTGCAATACCCTTCCTGTATCATCGACCTCAGCCACACCAAAGGCGGTAGGATTGGCAACAGGACGTAAGAGAATTAAAGCATCAGGCTGTTGTTGGCTAAATTGTTGCAGAAAGTATCTTAAGTCGCCTAATTGAATTAGGTTATCGCCCAAATACATAACAAAGGGAGAATCTCCTAAAAACGGACGGGCGATTTGGACTGCATGAGCAAGTCCGGCTGGCTGTTTTTGCAATATGTAGGTAATTTTGGCTCCAAAGTATTCTCCATCTCCCGTTTTTGCTTGAACCTCTGTGCCTGTTTCCGGGCTGATAATGATGCCAATATCAGTAATACCAGCAGCGATCATTTCTTCAATGCCATACCATAAAACAGGTTTATTAGCAACTGGTACGAGTTGTTTTGCACCACTGTAAGTGAGGGGACGCAGGCGTGTACCTTTACCACCAGAGAGAATTAATGCCTTCATAAGGGTTTGTTATTGGTCATTGGTCATTGGACTTCTTGCAGAAGTCGGGAAAAGGGTAAGGGGGAAGGGGGAAAGGAATAAGAAAAAACCTTTTCCCTTTTACCTTTGCCCCCTCTTGCAAAACTCTTTTTGCAAGAGACTTCATGAGTGCAACTCACAAGGAACAATGAAAATGTCTTTTCCTCCTGCCTCCTGCCTCCTGCCTTATTTTCAAGGCAGGTCTATTAGGTATGGGGCATTTGTCATTAGTGTTTTCCCGTCCCCGTGTTCCCACGTCCTTTGCTGAACGGTAATATTCTACACGTAGCGGGATAATACTTCGGCGGTTGCTTGTCCGGTTTTTTGCCAACTGAATTGTTGGGAACGGATAATTCCCTGGTTAGAAAGGCGCGATCGCAATGCCGGATCGGTTGCGATCGCTTCCATTGCCTCTGTAATTTCTCTGGTGTTGTAGGGGTCAATTAGAATCGCTGCATCTCCAGCGACTTCGGGTAAAGAGGAAAGATTGGAGGTAATGACTGGAGTACCACAAGCCATTGCTTCCAAGACTGGTAAACCAAAACCTTCCCAAAGACTAGGGAAAACAAGAGCGATCGCTTCATTGATGATTTTTGGCAGTTCGCTGTAAGGAACGTAGTCAAGGAATTTTACTCGATTAGCGATGCCGAGTTGGGTAACTTGGGCTTTTAAAGTTGGGGTGTAACGGCGATCGCTTGGCCCTGCTAACCAAAGTTCGTAGTCGCTGTTATTGGGTAGTGCAGCGAAGGCAGCAATTAAACGTTCGGGATTTTTATGAGGATTATGGCGTCCTAAATAAAGGAAATAATTTTTGGTTGGCAAATCTAAAAAACGAAAATTATTACTGTCATATCCTAGCGCGATCGCGGTTATGTTTTCATCAGAAACTTCCAAAAATTTACTTAAATCTTCCGCTGTTGCCTGAGAATTACAAATAACGTGTTTTGATTGTTGGATAACAGCACGAATATAAGAATTGCAATAAAGTCGTTGCGCGATTGAAAACCATTGTGGAAATCTTAAAGGAATTAGATCGTGAACAGTAACCACATAAGAACCCGAAGAAAAGAGAGGAGCCTCTGGTATTGGAGAAAATAGTAATGAATGCTTCAGTTTTTCATAAATATTAGGCAGGTTAAATTGCGTCCATAATAGTCGTTTTAAATGACCGTTTATACCAAAATCAGTGGTAATTATTTGTGGAGAAGGATGACATTTAATCCCAGGAATTTGCCTTGGGCTTAATACCTCAATATCTAGCTCTTTTAGCTCTTTTAATAAATTCAAACTATAATTTAACCAACCTGTTGGTTGAGTTGGAGCAAAAGATAAATTTGCTAAAATAGTCATAAGCAAATCATTATCTAATTAATTAGATCATCTAAACGCAGATGTTTTGCGGGAAAACAATAAAATAATAATTTTTAGGCTGTTAGGATTAGCTGTAGTTATAAATTCACCAAAGAATTTATAACCAAGATATATACGTAAAAGTAATTGTTCCCACCAAGGACGATGCTTTTGATAAAAATAAATCTGGCTACGTCTATATTCAATAGCCATTGCATTTGCAGACTTTTGAATTGAATAACCTCTCAAATGAATCAAAGATACATGAGGTGTGTAGATAATTTTATATCCTTGATACTGCGCTCTTTGGCATAAATCTGATTCTTCAAAATACATGAAAAAATTTTCATCAAATCCATTTAATTCATGAAATAAACTTGAGCGAATAAAAAAAGCAGCCCCGACAACAATATCTACTTGTTGAATTTGTTGAAATCTCTGTTCAATCAAATTTCGCTCAGAGCTATTGAGATAATCTAGATGCATCTGACGAGCTTGATATTCTCCTTTAATTCCTAAGGCTGGCGAAACAGAAATTTGTAAACTACCATCTGGATTCAGCAATTTTGGCCCAATAATTCCCACTTGTGAATCTGCTTGCATCAAATCAATTAGATGGGGTATAATATTATAAGTAATTATCGTATCAGTATTTAATAAGAATAAAAACTCTCCACTTGCAACTTTCGCACCTGCATTATTTCCTGCTCCAAAACCGCAATTTTTAGTTTGTCTAATTAGCTGAACTTCAGGGAATTTTTCTGCAATTAATTCAACACTACTATCGCTAGAAGCATTATCTACAACAATGATTTCATAGCTAGGTACATCGATAAATTTTTGTATAGAATTTAAGCAATCTGGTAAAATCTCTGCTCCATTATAGTTAACTAAAATAATCGATACTGAAATAGGTTGTTGCTGGTTCATTTGTTTTGAATATTGCTTTTAGTTGCTTGAAATCTTGGCAACAACTTAAAAATATATTTTGACGATTGTTGAATATCGAATAAAATTTTAAAAATCCAAATTCGTAGTGCTATACCTTCAGAATGATATCCTATTTTTAAACTTTGGTAACAAAGCTTAAGAATACCTAAACCAAAATCTAAACGGCGATCGTCAAAAGGATTAGACCAGCTTGAACCTAATTGTTGGGAAAATCTAGCTTGGAATGCTTTACTCAAGCCACTGTGAATTAAATAGCTTTTACCTGTAATACGATATTTTTTTCGGAACCACAGCATTAATTCAGTGTAAAAATTACCTGCATTTTGCATTGTTCCTACTGTATTGGAACTATGGAGCCTATAGCGGACTAAAGGTTGCCGAATATGTCCAATTTTACCTTTTTGAATTGCAACTAAGGCTACCCACCAGTCGTGATGCCAACCAATTTCATTTTGTTGAGGAAAGGGTAGAATATGAGGAATTAGAGAACTACAAAACAACAACGAACATCCGGTGACGACGTTGCGAAGTAGCAATAATTCCACTGTAGCTTTTTCAGGTTGGCGTCCTTCAAAATCCCAGGTTGAATGATTGATAGTCTGGTCGTGACTGTCGATAAGTTCGAGATCGGAATGCACTAGAAGTGCTTGTTCTGAGCGTAATTTTGTTATCAATATTTCTAGTTTTTGTGCTTGCCAAATATCATCTTGATCTGAAAAGCTAATTGCTATGATGCTAGGGTCTTGAGCGCAGTATCGTAACCCTCGTTCAAAATTGTAATAATGCTTTAGATTATCACTATGAAAATGGCAGATAAATCGTAAATCATGTTCAACAATTTTTTGAATTTCCGTTTGATATTGGAGTTGAGAACAGTCGTCAACAATATGACAAACCCAATTGTCCCAAGTTTGGTTTTGAATCGACTGGATCTGTTTTTGGAAATATTCAATTTGAGGATTATATGTCGCTAAAACAATGCCAATTTTTTCTTTACCCTGCATTCTAGCTTAATTTTTCAGTTTGACATAAACGAGATATTTGAATCCAAGTGAAGACTTTGTTTTCGATGGGAGAAATAATTGATTCAACTAGTATTTTATCAAGATTATTTTACGAGTTTTAGATTAGTTTATTTTCTAGATGCTTGAGCATTATAAATTTCCTCTAGTATCTGCCGTAAATTATACTTGTATTCCCATGTTGGATAGTGAGAACGGAACTTTCTAACATCTGAAATGTACCAAATATGGTCGCCAGAACGATTGTCTTCTGTATAAGTGTATTGTAGTTTTTTACCTACGATGTCTTCGCAAATTGAGATTGCTTCTAGCATAGAGCAATTACTATGTCGAGAACCTCCGATATTATAAACTTCGCCACATCTAGGATTTTGATAGAAATGGTAAAAAGCATTGACTAAATCGTAACTGTGGATATTATCTCTAACTTGTTTACCTTGATAGCCAAATATGGTGTAAGTGTCACCAGTGATAGTACATTTCATTAAGTAAGCTAGAAAACCATGCAACTGAGCGCCAGAATGGTTAGGGCCAGTCAAGCAACCTCCTCTAAAGGCGACAGTTCTCATGCCGAAGTATCTACCATATTCTTGAACTAATACATCTGCGGCAACTTTAGAAGCACCAAATAGAGAATGTTTAGAGTTGTCAATTGTCATTGACTCATCAATACCTTCTCTATATTGATGATTTTGTTCAATTTCCCAGCGGGTTTCTAACTCTTGCAAGGGGAGATAGTTAGGAGTATCACCATAGACTTTGTTGGTTGAAGTAAATATAAAAATTGCATCAGGGCAGTATTGTCTAGTTGCTTCTAGTAATACTAAAGTACCGTTAGCATTAACTGTAAAATCTGTATGAGGGTCTTTTGCTGCCCAGTCATGGGATGGTTGTGCTGCTGTATGAATAATCAGACAAATATCAGAGGAATATTCTTGAAATAGGTTTTCGATTGCAGAGCGATCGCGGATATCAATATCATAATGACGATAGCTGTCACCATATTTATCTTCTAGTATCCGACGATTCCATTCTGTTGATGCAGATTCACCAAAAAAGACAGCCCGCATATTATTATCGATACCCACAACATTAAAACCGTGCTGGGCAAAAAAATGAACCGATTCGGAACCAATTAGGCCGGATGAACCACTAATTAAAACGGTAGGCATAATATTTTGAATTCCCTCACACTACAATCATCAGTTTAGGATAAAACGGGCTTGAGAATTGTTTCATACTCAAGAATCCACTGATAAATATCTCTGAGAGTTTGTTCGGGATTTATCATTGGCTTCCATCCCGTTTTAGAAATTATCTTGGAAGAATCAGTAATATAAATGGGAATATCACCTTGTCTGACTGTTTCTTCTGATGCAATTGCAATAGATTTACCAGTAATTGCTTCACATAATTTAGTAGTTTCTAATAGCGATAGACTATTATCAACACCTCCACCAACATTTAAAACATCTCCATCTAGTTCGGAAAAATGTTCTAACTGGTAATCAATTAGCCCTAACAAATCTTCAATATGCAATAAATCTCTAACTTGTTTACCTGTACCCCCATAGCCTATATAACTTAGAGATTTTTCAAAATAGTGTGCGGCTAACCACAAAACAAAAACACCTTGGTCAACTTTACCCATTTGCCAAGGCCCTGTAATTACGCCACAACGATTGACTATTGCCTGAATATTATAAGCTTGTCGATACTCTTCAATCAGCATTTCGGAGGCAAGCTTAGTAGTACCATATAGAGAACGGTAGCTTTGAAGTGGAAATTCCTCGGCAATACCTAAATGAGATACCCCAGGTATTGTTTGTTCGACAGCAATGTTAAAACGAGTTGGCAGTTCTACTAAATTAATTGATTTTAGTGTTTCAATTGGATAAACACGGCTAGTGGATAGAAAGAGCAAACGAGCTTGAATTTGTCTAACTAATTCCAAAACATTGATAGTTCCTACTAAATTTGTTTGCAGGACATATTGTGGAGAATTGAATCCTGCAAGTACAGAAGGTTCAGCAGAACAATCAATAATAGTATCGACATCAAACATTCCAGGATCTAAATCACTGGAAGAACGAATATCACCATGAATAAATTCAATTCCCAAGTTTTTGAATCTAGGAAGATTTAATTCAGAACCGCGCCTGCGAAGATTATCAAAACATATAATTTCCCACTGAGAATGATGCTTTTTTAGATGAATTGCTAAGGAACTACCAACAAAACCAGCTCCTCCTAAAATCAGAATCTTCTCAGCCATTGGATTTTAACCTTTGATTTACTAGCGGTTTATTTTTGCTTAGATGATAATCTCCACGCGATAAATGTTTTTCTAGCCAGATGAAGAGGACTATGAACAAATATCGGCTCCCCATTTCTTTTAGTTTTAACTTAGATACTCCTGTAGTTCTGTTTCTCCAAGTAATAGGAATCGTTGTATAAGAGTATCCTCTGACTATGGCTTTGAGTGGCATTTCTACGGTTAAGTTGAAATGATGAGATACTAATGGTGAGATACCTTGAATAACTTCTTTACGATAAATTTTAAATGCATTAGTGGTGTCGTTAAATTTCAAGCCAAATAAAATTTTAATAAATAAGTTAGCTAACCGATTTACAATTAATTTATGGCTGGGATAGTCAATGACTTTACCTCCTTTTATGAAGCGGGAACCAAAAACACAATCGTATCCTTGTTGCAGTTTGTGGTAGTAGGATACTATGTCTTCTGGTGCATCCGAACTATCTGCCATAACTACTGCTACAGCATCCCCTGTAAAATTTTCTAACCCACAGCGAACTGCGAACCCAAAGCCGTTGGGGTAATAATTATTGATGTAACGCAGCTTAATATTTTCAAAATTAAGCTGCTGTAATAATTGTTCTGTGTTATCTTTGCTATTGTCGTTAACAACTAAAATTTCGTAATCTATTTTTTCTTGTTCCAAAAATTTGCTAATGGTGCGAACAGTTTGAACTATGCAATCTTCTTCATTGTAGGCTGGAATTACTATTGATAAAGTATTGATATTTGAAGTCTCTACTGTTCTTGATTCATTGGCGATCGAGCTAGAATTGACTAATAGAGCTGGAGTCAATGCTTCTGGATAATATGTGAGTGATGGTTTTTGTTTTGGAGTTTTAAATACAAAGCGATCGCTAATCAAATAATTAATCGATGCGCTGGCAAGTGCGCCTATTATAGTATTAATAACATAGTTAACTTTTAACCAATCTAAAACAGGAAATATAAATAAAATCCGAGTAATCACTGCAACTCCAGCAGAAACATGGTAAAGAGGAAGTTGTCGCAAAAATACTTCCCCAAAGTTCCAAACGCCCCCAGTCCAAACCCAAATTCGATATATAAAAAAACTAAATACTAGGGAAATTTCAATTGAAATTATATTGGCAACATTACGCAAAAAAGGTGTATTAAATCCTAGCTTTTCAATGATTAAATAAATCAATACTAAATTTAGTCCTGCCGCTAAGCCACCAGCTAGTAAAAACTTTATTATTTTTGAGCGAAATATTTTTTTTAGCATTTTGGCTCTATTACTCCCTTCATGCTCCCCAATAATAAATACAATAGCTTCTATACAATGTTCCTTTTTACTCCACAACTTTTATCTTTGTTTCACCATTCAACTGAATAAACTGTTGACCTTCTTGGTCATAAACCCAAGCTTTGATAACAGTTTCACCTAGTGGTATTGACTTTAGAGAAACATTTGCTTCCCAACCGGATATGCCATAAAGACTTGAATTTAAAGCTTTTGCAACATCAGGTCTATTTAAAGTTATAAGCCCATATGCAAAAAAAGATTGATTATTGCCATAGGACAGTAAAACGATATATGGCTGTTCATGGCGTTCACGAAGAACACCCCAACCAAGCCACTTTATAGTATCTTTCTGGCGTAGAATTAATGGTTCCTCTACTGTAGGAGGAACATCAATATTACCATAAACCTTTGCTGTTTTAGTTGTAAAAATTATATTTTTAGGAAATTCTCTAAACCCTAAATTTTGAAGAGTTTTGCTCAATTCTATTAGCCGTAATGGCTGAGGATAAAACATTTGCAAGCAGTTATTAGGGGATTGACTATCTAGAAAATCTCTAACTTCTAAGCAATGTTTAGCTGCGTTATGTGCTCTCCAAACATTTTTCCCTATGACAATATTATTATTAATAGATTCAAAGATAAAAACAGCTATTAATAAAGCTATGCAGCTTCTACTAGTAATTGAAAATATATATGTATTTTTACGGCTTCTTTGCCATCTATCTAATATCCATAATCTCCACAATTGTAGGCAAGATATAACTAATAATATTAAAACCGTTCTATATCTTGATGCTAGAGCTTGCTCAACACCAAAACCAGCTCTACCAATAGTCGTCATGATTGCGAATAGAGTAGCAAACCAACCTATTGATAACCAACTGCCAGCATTATTGGTAAACTCTGATTGATAATTTTTGATGCAGAAAACACTAAAAAATAAAAAACTGAAAAATATTGGTACTCCTGTAACTATAGGGGGTAAGACATTCGTGCTAACAGAGGAACCTATGATAGTCATAAAGTACTCTGTTGCAATTAATGGATTTTGCAAAATAAATAATATACCAGGATGATGAGAAGGTTTTTGATAACCAATAGAGTATATGGCAACACATGAAGTAAAAAGTATCATCCATACTAAAAGCCTGATTTTTTTCTGATTACTCTTTCCTTCAACTAAATATAATGATGGAATTAATGCTAGCCAAGATAGTAATCCATGAGCTGAGGAAAAGCTAGCAATTAAACAACATAGAGATGCAAGTGATATTCTGAGATTTGGAAGCCAGTTTTTAAATACAACTAGAATAAAAACTGCTGTAATTACGCAGGTATTTATCAAAAACCAAGCTATTTGAAATCCCCATAGCCAGTTTTCATATTGAGTTAAAGAAAAAGTTAAAATAGATATTGTAATATTGAATAAGTGGCATAATACTCTATTTTTTTTATTAAAGCTTAAACTTGCAATTTTATACATCATAGCGAAATTTGCTAAAGTCAGTAAAAGGCTAAAGCAAGTTTCTACTTTGATATTCCAGTTCGAGGAAAATGCAAGTATTGCAAATATTATTCTTGGAAAAAATATACGATGCTCATTGTGCTGAGCAAAAAAATCTGCAAAGCGTACAGTACCATTATGAATTTTGTCAAAAAAACTTACTAATTCCCAATCGTCCCAAACTGGGACGTTTACACTGAAACTAGTTACAAACCAAAAAGTTAAGATAATTGGTAAAGAATAGGCAATTAATAAAAATATTTTGGTTTTTTGAAAGGTCAAATATTTAGTTGTCATACTTAATATTTTTTACCTCTGTAAGTTTAAGTAGCATAAAGTATCTTTCGGAGTTTTGAAAATAAATATTTAATTTATGTAGAAATACTTTAAATAACAGATTATTATCAAATATATCTGTCTTCATGACTAAGTTTTTTCTTGATTTTAGATATCAATTCTTTATCAAATGTTTGTTCCCATGAAGAAGACCAATTGACTTTTGAGCCTGTTAGACGCAAATTCCAATCGTTCGACAGTATAACAGCTTTCGCAAGAGTTTCTGCCACTCCATCTACTGTAGGCTCTGCTGCTAGGATATTACTCGATATATCTTTTAGTCTTTCTGCTGTCTTATTCATACAGGTATTAGTTACTACTATCATACCTGCGGCAGCCATTTCTAATGGCAGTAAACTAGGGTGAGGAGTATACATTAGAGCCAAGCCTAAATCGTGTTCTGGAAGTAACTCGCAGTATTCGTCTAAGCTTACCTTACCTAGCATCTGCAAAGATCGTCCATTTGCAAGAGGCACAGATGGCTTTAATTGCTCAGTTCCTATGCCGTAAAATTCCCAATCTTCGGTATCAAACACACCAGAGACTATTGCTTTATTTAGTGCCATCAAACCAATCTCAAACATATTGCGTGCTGCATGAGTTTCGGGGCGACTGTAAAAAAGCAATTTTTTAGTAGCTTTTTTCGGAGCTAATGCAGGCAATTCAAAACTTTGAATCGCATTCTCGAAAGAAGCAATTAATGGTGAATGTTTATGTTCTGATGCAAATACACCAATGTTCTGCTGTTGAAAATACTCCATCAACAAAACAGTTGAGAATAATGCTGAATGGGGAAAGTCATATGACTGACGGGCTATAGCAAAGTAAGCCCCCATAGAGAATGTAAATGGCTCAAATTCCTGAATAAAGTACAAAAATTCGGGATGTCCTAATTGAGTAGATGCGTGATGAGCAATGTGAGCAGTCCACCAAGTCGTAGCAATAAATGAATCAAGGGGATTAACAGGCAATGTAACTTCACGATTATGGTGAAGCGATATCTCAATGTAATTTAATAAGTCTTCTAATCCAGGGTATTGGATCATACCCTCAGTAACCTGTTGCGGTTGAAAATCGCATTTGTCAACAATAACTAACCTAACTTTTAATCCAGCTTTAGCTAGTAAAATCGCAAAATTAAATTTGGCAATATATCCACCAAATAAATATTTGAAATTAATTTCTGGAATCAGTAAATTAACGCGAATTGGCTGAGATTCGCTAATATCTAATTCCAAAGGTGCAATTTTTGCTTCTAGTGCTGTTTGGAAGCTATTTTTTTTTGTTGTAGTTACATACGCTGGTTCGGCAAGTATATTAGATGTCTGCCTTTTCGCAGCTGATAGTTTATTTAAATTTAATACCAAACGTTTAGATAGAGTCACTAAAACACGAGATTGGAGTAATCGCCACTCTGCATGATTGGTAGTATGTGTTTGGATTAGTGATATATGTTTTTTTAACAGAGGGAAAATAGAAAACCATCTATCGTTGAACATATTCAAAACAGAGAGATCGGTTACAGCTTTATCTCCTACTCGTAAACGCAGATTAGCTGCCATTAGTTCCAATCTACGAAATTCACATTGATAAATTGCCCATCCTCTTTGAAGATAGGCTTTTAAGTTTGCTTTAATAGAATCACGAGGACTAAAAATAAATTTCTTTGTCAGCTTCAATAATTTAAATAGACGTTCTGATGGTGAAGCAACTTGGAAATCGGCGTGACCAATTATATTTGAGCTATGCTGTATGTAATCGTATAGTGGCTCATCAATGTAAGCTATTCTTCCCATAGACCTTGCTACTATTGATAGCCATTGATCGTGGAAAATTTGCCCGATTGGATAAGGAAAAGGTAACAAAACATGCATTAAACTGCGGCGAAACAAGCAAGCTGCACCTGTAATAGTATTCGCTAGCAGTAACATGGAAATATCTTCATAATAGTTTTCTCTATTAACCCAGTAAGTGTTAAAAATTATTTCTCCGTTTTCCTTAACAATACGCATATCAGAATATACCAAACTGACATCCGGTTCCATACTGGCTAAACAACGGCTTAGTTTATTTTCATACCAATAGTCATCTTGATCTGAAAATGCAATATATTCAGCAACATCACCAACTCTTTCTAAAGCTCTTTCAAAGTTTTTATAAAACCCCAGATTTGAATCATTACGATAAACATGAATGCGTGGATCTATTTCACATACTTTGCAAAGTTCTTTAAAGGATTTTTGTGATGATTTATCATCGTTAACTATCAAAATCCAGTTTTTATGAGTTTGGTTAATAATAGAATTTATCTGCTTCTTAAAACTCTCAATTTTCGGGTTATATGTAGCCATGCAAATCGCAATCAAAGGCTCAGTGAGATCATGATTAATCTTTGATTTAGATACTGTTTCTACTGCATTGTTGGCTTGACAGTATACATACCCTATATCTAAAGAATTTAGGCGATCGCTGTAGTAAAAATTCAGAGTCAATTTTAATTTTTTACCGATATCCTCTTTGACAAACGGAATTATTCCATAAAAACCGGAACTCAGACTTTTATAAGCGGGAGATATAGATTTGTAAACAGCAAATACATCAGTCCTCAAATCATTGATATGTGTGAGAAAATGAATTTTCTCGTTTATGGAGACTGATATTCCTCTAATTTGCTCGTCTGTATCTAAGCACCAGCCTGAAAATGGAATATAAGTACCCTGTCCTACAGTCACTACGTTTGGAATTGGGATATCGACAGAATAAATAAACGACATTGGTATGCACCGATAAACTACATAATAATTAACTGCATCAATAGTATGTAACTCAACTTAATTATAATTAGTAAATCAATTACTCTATTTCATTTTTTTTAATATCATAATATTTATTATGATTTCACATTATTCTCTGTTTAATTGACATTTTAAGTTGTTTTATATACAAACACAAGCATAAGCATTTTCATATAAAACAACTTAATCATTAGGCATTTTAATCTTTACTTAAATCTGAGTTATGAGTCAATACGGTTCAGCTAAGGGAATTTATCTGCTCAGGTAGGCAGGGGAAATAAGGAGACATAAAAAAGCTTAACTGAACTGTATTGAGTTATGAAGTCAATAAAAATCAAGCTTGACTTTTTAGCTAACTTAAGAAATAGTTGATGCTGCTTTTTGCATCACAATTATTGCTTGTGGAATAACAGTAGAGTCATACATAAAATCACGAAATATTAAAAAACGTGTCCACTCTCGCTCTACATAGCCACGGGGAATCAAAGTTTCTCCATAAAATGATGCAGGTCTGGAGACTCCTCCACCAGTCGCTTCATGTAAAAATTTTCCATTATCATATGCGCTTAAGGCAGCATGATAATCCACAAATGAGTTAGCTAATCCCTGTGCGTGTGAATCCTTGTGAGATCCCTGCTCGCGCAGCGAACGGCATAAATCTAAATGCGACCTGCTTCGAGTTGTAACAATTAGTAATCCATTGGGTTTTAGTATTCTAGAAAATTCTTCTATCCACTTAATATGTGTTGCTTCATTGAGATGAGAAAAAACTGAGTAAGCATAGATTAAATCGAAGCTTTCACTAGGTAAGTCAGATGGAGGCGATGAGTTAACAACGTTATATTTTCCATACTTTACAGTCTTTCTACAAAGATTTATCATTTCCTCATCCACATCCACACCATAGACATTATTTATAGGAACATCCTTGAGGAAAAAACGAATAATTCTTCCCCAACCACAGCCAAAATCTAACACATGGCTATCCGATGATAAATTCCGCCCAAACGAAGACAAGTATTTTTTGATAATACAGTAAAAATTAAAAGCTTCTTGAAGATTATTCTTTGCAGTGGAACCTACTGATGAAGTTTGTATTTCATCAGATGGAAATCCAGGTAACTCTATGCCATTAATTATCGGGTTATTTACACTTTGTAAAAGCACTTTGAGCCAATCTTCATTATTAAAATTATGAAAAACATCCCACAGTTCTATAGAACCTGTTGGTTTGTCCTCTATTTCCCTCTTCTTAACTAAATTCAAAAACTTTTTTACCTTCAACCATTGTGTTCGTAACTTCCAAAATTTACTTGTCTGCATTGCCTCAACTTGATTCTGAGTATTCTGCAAGTTGACTTTCATTTGTTGAAGCTCTAACTCTAACTCTTTTAACTTAGTTTGAGTTTGTTGTAACTGAGATTTAGATTGCTCTAATTCTATCTGAGTTTGTTGTAACTGAGATTTAGATTGCTCTAATTCTATCTGAGTTTGTTGTAACTGAGATTGGGATTGCTTTAATTCTATTTGTGTTTGTTGCACTTGAGATTGGGATTGCTTTAATTCTATTTGTGTTTGTTGCACTTGAGATTGGGATT
>JAVRBO020000033.1:0-24592 GCA_034531195.2 Nostoc sp. ChiSLP01 | reverse complement strand
AGGTGTGGGAGGTGTGGGAGGTGTGGGAGGTGTGGGAGGTGTGGGAGGGGTGGGAAGAGACGGGGCATAAATTCTCTTTCTCCCCACACTCCCCACACTTCCCCATCTTCCTCCTCTCTCCCCACACTCCCCACACTCCCCATCTCCTCATCTCCCCGTGCTCCCCTATCTCCCCACACTTCCCTATCTTCCCAGTCCCCAATCCCTTAATTAGCCTAATCTAAGAAAGCTCATCGTTGCAGGCGATAGTGCAAAAATACTTCTTGCTCGACTGTATTAACTTCTAGAAGTTGCAATTTGGGAGCTAAATGGGAGAAAAATCCTTGTCCATCTACGGGTGTTGGTGCGTTACTACCGCCTAAAATCAGCGGACAGACAGTCAACCATAATTCATCAATTAAATCTAATTCCACTAGGGAAGCTACTAATTGACCACCACCCAAAACCACCAAGCGTGTTATATGTAGAGTGGCTAGATGCTTCAAAGCTGTGGAAATATCAATTTCTCCCGTTGGTGTTTCAAAAACCAGAATCTGCTTAAATTTTGGAGGATACTCCTGTACAGAGCTTTGGGAGGCGCTATTTTGCTCTGGTTCTGATTGTTGTAAGTGCCACCCTTTTGGGGAGCCAGTGCCATTTTCGCCTTTCTCCAGTTGAGGCAAGTGGTGTCTAAGTGTATTTTCGCGTCTGTTCCAGGAAGCTGCTCCCCCTGTCGTCGTCAGTAACCAGCGTTCTACTGGTTGCTTAAAAAAGCTAATTTCCGGATTGAGGTTTCCAGAATGTGTAATCACTATATGAATTGGCTGGAGGGGTTTGACCCCTTGTGCCCGATGTTGCAATAAATTCGGATCTGATATGGTAAGTGTTGTTCCGTAGGCATCTAGAGTACCAGCACCGAATAAAACGGCATCAGAGGCAGCGATTTGTTTTTCTAAGTGTGCTTTATCAGCCCTTGAACCAAACCGAGCAGGCTCACGCCTACAATCTGCTATCTTGCCATCTGCACTCATCGCTAAAACAACTGTAGTATGAGGACGATGTTGCAGCATTCAATTACTTTCATATTTTTGGTGTTTTGCTTTAAAGTGTGTAGGTGGAAAAAAATTCATGCCTACAAGCTGATGTTTCACTCTTTGACTACTGTATTCATATGCAACACAAATCGTTTTTTAATCCACTCTATATAACTTTTGGTATAGTACGTTTCTTTTTCTACTATAACAATTTGTTATTTTTAAACATTGAAAATAAAGCTATGATAACATGATTAAATGTCTCATTTAGCCGATCTAAGTTGCATATCTTTGCTTTTACGGTTTGCAGATGCAAAGTGAGACAGTCGATGACTAATTCCCGCCAATCATCCTTTCGCCGAATTTTAGTAACGAGAATATTGCTTTTGTTCGTCCCAGTTTTACTTGTAGGTGAAATTGTGGCTTTGAATAAGGCACGTTCTAGCCTATTGGCAACTGCCCGTCAGAATTTAACAGAAAGCGCTATTAGTAAAGCCGATAAAACTGTAGATGCGATCGCTCTATTAAAAGCGCATTTGCTGAGTGTGAGTAAAACAACAGTAATTCCCTCGAACTTACCGATAGAACAGGAAGAAATTCTCAAGCAACTTAGGCAACAACTCCCGGCAAGTATCGAGTGCGTTCAATTAACAGAACTTCTCACTCAGAAAATAATTGCCAGCGATTGTGGCGATGAAGTAATTGGAGAATTAAAATACCCATTGCCTAGTGACGGAATTGATGTCAAAGCAGTCTTTCCGCCAAAGTCAGGAATGACTGGTAAAAGAAACAGCCAAAATCAGCTGCAATTAGTTTTATCTGCACCAGTTTCCAATGGCCGAACAAACTCAACTTACAGTTTAAGTATTAAGTCAGCACTGTACCAAAAAACTAAAAATCGGCCGGGATCGCTCACAGGTGCTATGGTAGTGATTGCTGAAGATGGCACAATTTTGGCGCATCCATTAACAGGTTGGGTTGGAACTAATATCGAACAGCATCCAAATGCTTCCCAACTTAAAAACATAATTAAAAATGCAATTGCTGGACGAAATGATTCAGTAAATTTATCTTTTGAGGATCGACAAGAGAAACAAGAATTAGTCGCTGGCTATACAGCGATCGCCAATCCACTCAGCCAGCAACACCAGCAAAAATGGATAATCTTAGCTGTTACCACAGTTGATAATGCTCTTTTTGGTTTAGAAGAAATCAAACTCATCCTCATCGTTTTAACAGTTGGTTTAATTGGTGCAAGTTTATTAGCATCCCTATATCTGGCTCCTTACTTGGCAACTCCTGTAGAAGAATTGCGAGACTACGCTCTCAATATTCACTCTCACCACGCCGCAC
This sequence comes from Nostoc sp. ChiSLP01, assembly GCA_034531195.2. Taxonomy (GTDB): domain Bacteria; phylum Cyanobacteriota; class Cyanobacteriia; order Cyanobacteriales; family Nostocaceae; genus Nostoc. The sequence continues at coordinate 22,226 of JAVRBO020000033.1, read as the reverse complement.
AGCCAGTTCCCCGTAACTTCAAAATCAAAGAATTCGATCAACTCGCCCAAGCACTAGAGCAAATGGTACAACGGCTCAAAGCTGGGGCAGAAGAACTAGAAACCGCTTGGAAAGAAGCAAAAAGCGCCAACCAAGTTAAAAGTCAGTTTTTGGCTACAACTTCCCACGAATTGAGAAACCCATTGAATATTATTATTAACTGTATTCGCTTGGTCGCAGATGGCTTATGCGATGACCGAGAAGAAGAAGTAGAGTTTCTCAAACGTGCAGATGAAACAGCAATTCACTTGCTAGGAATAATTAACGATTTACTCGATATTTCTAAAATTGAAGCAGGTAAACTTTCAGTAGTCACAGCACCTCTTGACCTGCGACAATTATTGCTAGAGGTCATCAATTTACAATCAGTTAATGTTCAACAAAAAGGCTTGCAATTGAAATGTGAGTTAGGTGCCCAACCCATACCAATTAACGCAGACGCCGCAAAACTCAAGCAAGTGTTAATTAATATTATCGGTAACGCCACTAAATTCACTGACGCTGGAAGCATTACCATTACTACAGAAACTGAATATAGTAATGGAAAATCTCAAGCAGTCGCCATCGTTAAAGATACAGGTATAGGTATCGATCCGGCTCAACAGCACAAACTATTTCGCCCCTTTGTAATGGTGAATGGCACAACTACACGTCAGTATGAAGGTACTGGACTGGGGCTAGCAATTTCACGTAACTTAATCGAACTCATGGGAGGTACCATCACTCTTGAAAGTGTAGGACTTCATCAAGGTACAACAGTCAAGATTACCTTACCTTTGATTGATATCTCGCTGTTACCTATTTTTAATAAACAAGGAAATGCAGGCGATCTTGGATTCTCCTCTGGGAACGAGGGGGTAAAGGTAAGCCGTCAGCCCAGTCTACAGGAGTCTGAAAGAACTGTGGCTGTGGGGAGCAACAAATCCCAGAAAGCAGGAGTAGACAAAAACAACTCCCCACAGCTTCAGCAGCTACCTGGTAAGGAGATTTATCAAATTAGTCTTTCGCCCCAGCAAACTATCCTGCTAAGTCTTCCAAAAGGAGGGGTTTACGCAAATACGCCTTGTGACATACTCCCCGCGCCGCCCTTCGGTACGGCGGGGGCTTCTAGGTGACTCTCCCCAACGGGTTGGACATTTCCCTAGCTATAAAAAGGACGGGATGCCCCCATGCCCTATGTTTTATGTTTCGCACCGCGTTGCGATCGCGGCAATAACTCGCACCACATTGGCAAAGGCTATTGGTTAATAATCACTTTCAAACGTCGTAAACAATCCAATCCCCAGGCTGAATTCGCAGTCCTTGGCAAATATCACCTCACTTGCTGGTTTTAGCCTAGCGGGACGTTAGTCGAGCATTCATTGAGAAAAACAGGTTTGCCGCCTTCCCTAAGAGATACTGTTAAAGCAGCAAGAATTTCTACTAACTGCGTGCCAACCCAGCCAGAGGAAACCTCTGGGGGAGTATTGTTAAGAATAGAGACAACAAAGCGATCGCAAACTCGCTGTAATGGTTCTCCTGGTTCTAATTCCAGCATCACCTGACTTTGATTTACAGGAATAAATTGATTGCCCTGTTGTTCAAACTCCCCATGTACCAGGGTTAGAGGCGAAGATCGCGACATTTCATCAAAAATTAAGCTGCCAAGGCTGCCTACAATCCCCAACCGTCGCTGCTTATCGGGATTCAGCCAGCACAAGTGAATATAAGCTTGAAAGTTATCTGGGTATGTCAGTGTTAGCCATACTAAATCAGCCAAATCTTGAGGCTGAGGGGCTGAGGGGCTGAGGGGCTGAGGAGAATTCATATTTTTCTTCTCCTCTGCTCCCCTGCTCCTCTGCTCCCCACCTTCTTGTAGCCACACGGTACCCGTTGCCTGTACTTTCACAGGGGACTGACCCAACCATGTGTTAAAAATAGCAATATCGTGAATCGCTAAGTCCCAAAGAGCATCAACATCTTGGCGCACAGGGCCTAAATGGGTGCGGGTGGCGTAGCCATAGCGCAGATCACCTAATTTGCCTCCTTGAACTACAGTTTGCCCACGCTCAACTGCCGGGTGAAATAAATAGGTGTGGTCAACCATAAGTATTAAATGATGCTGCTCTGCTAACTGGCAAAGCTCCCGGCATTCTACTGGGTCGAGAGTTAACGGCTTTTCTGCCAAAACATGGTATCCCTGTTGCAGAGCGTCTTGAATTAAAGCATAGTGAGTGGTAGCCGGAGTTGCGATCGCCACTGCTGTTAGCCCTGGCACTTGCTTTAAATCTTGCCATTGTGTTGTTAATACTACATTTTCATTTAAGCTAAACTGCTGTTTTACCGCTGCCAATCGTTCTGGATGGGGATCTACTACAGCAATAACACTTACTTGTGGATGTGCTAAAAAATTTCTTAGTAAATGCACTCCCCAACGCCCAACTCCGATAACAGCGATTTTAATTTGGTTTGTCATTTTTTATTAGTCATTAGTCATTGGTCATTGGTCATTGGTCATTGGGCATTGAGTATTGGTAATTAGTTTTAGATAACATGACAAAAGGCTAATAACTAATGACTAATGACTAATGACTAATGACAATCATCTGAATTATTAGTTTAATTGCAATGTTTTGAGTTCAGGGTTTTTCCTGATTTACAATTGCTAAATAAGCTACTTTAGCTGCGGCTTGTTCGGCGGTTTTGATTGAGCGTCCCTTACCTTGTCCGAGCATGTTTCCGTGTAGCCAGACTTCAGCAAGGAAACGTTCTTGATTGCGGTAGGGTTGATTGACTTCTACAACCCGATACTCTGGTAAAACTTTAAATTGTGCCTGCGTCCATTCTTGTAGAGCAGCTTTGTAATTAAGTCTAGCTGGGTCGAGGCGAATTTCTGTCGCTAGTTGTTGAAAGTGAGGATCTAGCCAAGGGCGAATTAATTCTAGATTTTGAGTACTTAAGTAAAGCGCACCCAGAACTGCTTCAAAAGCATCTGCTAGTCGTGACTCTTGACCAACTTTATCAGCCGTAGCACTGCCAGCAACCAGTAAATATAGCTCTAAACCATATTCTCTAGCTAATTGGGCAAGAATGCGATCGCTCACCAACACCGAACGAATTGCCGCAAAATCCCCTACCGGACAATCTGGGTAATTTTCCCACAACACAACAGCTGACACTAGCCGTACCACCGCATCACCAACAAACTCCAACTGTTCGTAATTTGCTGAGTCGGAAACAGTAGGATGAGTTAGCGCTAAGTCCAATAGTTGCCATTTAATTGGTGCTTGTACTGGCAAACCAAATTTTTTGACTAAGCTTTCGAGTTGTCGTTGACGGCGTGGATAAACTAGGGTCATCAGTTCTTAGTCAAGAGGGATTAGTAATTAGTTATTGGTCATTGACAAATCAACAAAGAGTTCGCAATAAGTAGGGTAACGCCTAAATTAATGATATTACAGGCATTTGAGATTACTATTTTTCAAAACGTACAAATAAATCGTAATCTTGAGCGATCGAATAGTGATACGAGTAATATATGTAGTACGTTTTTGGTATAACTAGACTATTAACTCAGTTTACTCAATTCCTCCATAGAAGGCGACTATTAGCAACTCCCTGATTATCGGTTTATCTCATTCGCCAAGTAGCAACCTTCTCTCTTAACAGTTTTATGAAGATACGTAATAAAAATTATTCCTTTGATAAGTTAACTACACGCTGGAGCTAATACAGCTTAAGTTCAGCTAATAGATGATGATATTTAGTTAGAAAATCATGTTTATTAATAAGTCAAAATAAATTGTTCTTTAAAAAATTAGATTTTTAATTATAAATAGGATTTAAATAATAAGTCAAATAGAAGTTTTAAGCAAAAATTTTATTTTTAAATTATCAATGAACAAGTTTTAGTAGCTCCGGGATGTTCTGGAGTGACTAACGAACAAGTTTTAGAGACTCCGGTATGTTCTGAAGTGACTAACGAACAAGTTTTAGTAGCTCCGGGATGTTCTGAAGTGACTAACGAACAAGTTTTAGTGACTCCGGTATGTTCTGAAGTGACTAACGAACAAGTTTTACTCTTCATAAAACCGTGATACTAAGATAGATGCTTTTAAGCCTATTGCCTAATCGCTTAAATACATAAAAAAATAATGGAGTACAAACCAAAAAAGTTTGATACTCCATTTTGAAGGAAAGAGTAAGACATAAGCCGGGTTCTGTTCTCTTGCGAGGGCAGTTATCTATCTGGGACGCCTGTTACCAGACGCCTCTAGCGGCTCTTGTTGAGCGGAACTGGTAAAAGACCAACCGTAGTTCCTTCGGCCTTGCTCCCAACCGGGGTTTACCGAGCCAGCACCTCTCGATGCTGCTGGTGCGCTCTTACCGCACCTTTGCACCCTTACCAAATTTAGTTAGGAGTTATGAGTTAACAGTTAAGAATTAATAATTCCTAACTCCTAACTTTTGACTCCTAACTATTTTGGCGGTATCTTTCTGTGGCACTATCCTCACGATCGCTCGCACTGGACGTTATCCAGCAAGTTTGGTCTTTCGGGAGTCCGGACTTTCCTCAAATCGGTGACGATCGCCGATCTGCAACCGCCTGCGCCTACTCTCTCCCTACATCCAGTGTAATCTTGGATGGCATACTGTGTTAAGTTAGTAAGCCGATCCCAGCTATAAAAGGGGAATAAGATTTCATGTTGGCTGTTGCCTTGGATGCGCGGCAGTTTATTACTTCTTTTTATTCCAAGGTAGGGCGTAAGTCCAAGGCAGTTTTCTGACTGTAAAAGGACAATTGATAATGCTAATAGGAGGGAAATTTACACCAGGAGCTAAACCGACACGCACCTCAGATATTCTTAATACTAATTGCAAAGAAAAGTCTAACTCCTTCCTTCTATTTATAAAGTCGTTGTACAATTTTTTTTGCCCTTTTTGCAGCCCATTAATATCAATTAGTGCTTTGCTAGCTGAGTAGGTTCCATTTTCTTGACGCTGCAAAACATCTTCTGCTGTTACTGTCTCAGAAAGTGTTTTTTTGGGAGCAATCAAGCTAGGGCTTTGGGGTACAGCTAAGTCGCGGGTTAAGTCTGGTGATTTGCGAATTACTCGACGCGATTGTTTACTATGTTCAACTACCAAAGAGCTATTGTCCCAATCAACGTATACGGCGATGTTATCAGATTTATTTTCAATACTCAGCGATAAATCTTTGAGGTCATCAATTGGGTATGAGGATTTGAATCTAAAGGAAATTCCAATTTTGTCGTCGAGATTTTGTTCTTTTAGCTGAGCGTCAACAATTCCTTTTTTAAACTCAAATTTAATTTGGTCGTCGATGGATTCAACCATCCGGTTAAAAACATAGGAGACAACAATAATATAAATCGTCAAAATTATTAAATTCTGGTCGCTACTCCTCATAATTCTAAAATATTAACTCCCGTGCTAATGAATGTATATTCGACTCACCGATCGCTTGTAATTTCTAATCACGTTTGACTGTGACAGAATTATGCAGCCAGCCTCGTTGCCAAAAAAACCATAGTAAACTAAGTGCGATCGCCACCATTAATGCCAAACACGCTGGATAGCCCCAATACCAATTCAATTCCGGCATATTATATGGTGATTTATCGGTATTGAAATTCATACCATATATTCCGGCGACAAAAGTCAATGGAATAAAAATTGACGAAACCACTGTTAACACTTTCATGATTTCATTCATTTTGTTGCTCACCGCTGAAAGATATACATCCATTAATCCAGATGCTAGTTCTCGGTAAGTTTCCACCATATCCATGACTTGCACTGCATGGTCATAACAATCTCGCAGGTAAATTCGCACATCTTCACTAATCAGATCGCTGCCATCACGAATCAACGAATTAATTGCATCTCGCTGCGGCCAGATAGCACGACGTAATTGTAGTAATTCTCGCCTAATTTGATAAATATTTTGTAGTGTTTGGGGAGTAGGTTTAACTATTACTTCCTCTTCTAATTCTTCGATGCGCTCGCCATAAAGTTCTAGTACTGGAAAATAGCCATCAATAATTGCATCTAACAGAGCATAAGCTAAATAATCGGCTTTTTGATTGCGGATGATGCCTTTGCCTTTTTCAATTCGCGATCGCACTGCTTCAAAGCAATCATGCTCTGGTTCTTCTTGAACTGTCAGCAAATAATTTTTACCCAAAATTAAACTTACTTGTTCGCTATAAAAACCACATGTTTTTTCCTTTGGTACTACCATGCGAGAAATGAAAAGTAATTGGTCTTCATAATCCTCTGTTTTCGGACGCTCTGGTACATTGACTACATCTTCTAAAACAAGAGGATGTAAATCAAAAACTCGACCCAATCTTTGTAATATATCTTTACTACCTAAACCTTGTACGTCTACCCAAGAAACGCTTTCCATGTCTAAATACGGAATACATTCTTCTGGAGTTGCTATTTGTTCGCGAATAAAATTCGTTTGGCAATAGTCAATCAAGAAAATTATTGGCGGTGGAGCGTCTGCATCAATAAAAATCGTTCCTGGCACAGTTCCAGGTTGGTGATGGAACTCATCTTCAAATACCTTTGTTACTGCTTTTAGAGCGCGGCGCAATTTTGGTGGCATGAAATATTACCTAATAGTCATTAGTCATTAGTCATTGGTCATTAGTGAATGACAAAGGACATACACGTAATTTTACAAAAATGAATAGAAAGACGGTAATTTCTAAGTTACGCCATTATTTACCTGGCTAATTACAGCAGATTGCAACAGGTGTGAGGCACAAGTTATCGTAGGGGCACAACATTGTTCATACGTGTCAACTTAAGCTCAAACGTTTATCCCACATGCGTTTTACCCCACCCCCTACCCCTCCCCTTGCTAAGGGGAGGGGCGGTTTTGGCTTTAGACAAAACCGGGGTGGGGTAGAGCGGATCTTCATGGAAAATGAGTAAATCCAAAATCGAGTTTTGACAAGGGTTTCACGTTAAGTTGACACTAATGAACATTGTTGTGCCCCTATCCGTGTACTGAAACTTTCATAATTAGATTTATTTACTTTCAGTAAGTTACCAGCAATAGAGATAACATATTGCTTCTCAATCAGCAATGGTATAAAAAACAGTTTGCCTTGGTAAGACAAACTGCTTCAAAAATATTTATGTCAGGATTTGGCTTGGCTACTGAATTCAGAATTGAGAATTCTGAATTCTTACATCTGTAGATGGGGAGAGCTTAGAACATGCCGCCCATGCCGCCCATACCGCCCATGCCGCCCATACCGCCCATACCGCCCATATCAGGAGCAGCAGCGGCTTTCTTTTCAGGCTTTTCAACAACGATCGCTTCGGTGGTTAACACTAAGCCAGCAATGGAACCAGCGTTTTGTATAGCAGAACGCACGACTTTAGCGGGGTCAATAATGCCAGCTGCGATCAAATCTTCAAATTCTCCGGTAGCGGCATTGTAACCAATGTTAAATTCGGTATCCCGGACTCTAGAGACAACCACAGAACCTTCTGCACCAGCGTTGTCTGCGATTTGACGCAAAGGAGCTTCTAATGCTTTCTGAACAATCTCAGCCCCAATTTTTTCTTCTGCTTCCAGGGTGTTTTTAATTGCTTCTACTGCCTTGGCTAAGTGAATCAGGGTGGTTCCACCGCCAGGAACAATGCCTTCTTCCACGGCTGCTTTTGTGGCGTTGAGGGCGTCTTCGATTCGCAATTTGCGGTCTTTGAGTTCGGTTTCTGTGGCTGCACCCACTTTAATTACTGCCACACCACCAGCTAGCTTAGCGATGCGTTCCTGGAGCTTTTCTTTATCGTAGTCAGAATCGCTGGCGTCCAACTGGCGGCGAATTTGACCAATGCGCTTTTGCACCTCTGGCTTGCTGTCACTACCAGCAACAATTGTAGTGTTTTCTTTATCGATACTGATTTTGCGAGCAGTTCCCAACGTCTCTAAAGAAGCAGTATCTAAACTCAAGCCGATTTCTTCAGAAATCAATTGTCCGTCGGTGAGAATGGCAATATCTTCTAGCAAAGCTTTGCGGCGATCGCCAAAACCAGGGGCTTTGATGGCAGCTACAGTAAGTACGCCCCGCGCTTTGTTCACAACCAAAGTTGCCAAAGCGTCTCCTTCCACATCTTCAGCGATAATCAGCAAAGGCTGACCAGAACGAGCGACTTTTTCCAATACCGGCACTAAATCCTGGATGCTGCTGATTTTTTTATCAGTAATCAGGATGCGGGCGTTTTCAAATTCGACGATTTGCCGTTCGTTGTTGGTGACGAAGTAGGGAGAAATATAACCCCGGTCAATCTGCATCCCCTCAACCACTTCGAGTTCAGTTGTCAGGGATTTAGATTCTTCAACGGTAATGACACCATCTTTGGTGACTTTTTCCATTGCTTGGGCTAGCATATCACCAACTTCTTCGTCGTTACCGGCTGAGACAGTGGCAACTTGAGCGATCGCACTTCCTTCTACTGGTTTAGCTATCTTGGCAATTTCTTCTACCAGCGCTTCGACAGTCTTGTCGATCCCGCGCTTTAAGCTCACTGGGTTACTACCAGCCGCAACGTTCTTAAGGCCTTCCCGAATCAAAGCCTGTGCCAGAACCGTAGCAGTTGTAGTGCCATCCCCAGCAACATCTTTAGTTTTTGATGCCACTTCCTGGATGAGTCTTGCACCTGTATTTTCTAAAGGATCTTCTAATTCAATTTCCTTGGCAACAGTGATACCATCGTTGACAATTTGAGGTGCGCCAAATTTTTTCTCTAAAAGAACGTTGCGACCTTTGGGGCCCAAGGTGATTTTTACGGCATCGGCAAGGGCGTTAACACCCCTTTCTAGAGCTCGCCGCGATTCCTCGTCAAATGCAATAATTTTCGCCATGTTTTATTTCTCAAGCGCTTCCATTAGACAATTTAGCACTCACAGGTCAAGAGTGCTAATGTCTTGGGCAAGTCAAGTTACAAATGGAAATGAAAAATTGATTAATATACAGGTGATCCTCATATTAAATACTGGCAGTAATGCTTGAATTGGGAGATGAACCTAGACAACTCCCTTAAATCCCTTGGTATTGCCGACCCTAGCGGCACCGGCTGGTTGGCAGTAGTATTTACATTCCTCTTAGCTTGGCTTGTAACCTGGCGTTTAATTCCGACTGTACGCAAATTCGCCTTGCGAGTAGGTTGGGCAGACCAACCCAACGCACGGCGGCTCAACCGAGAACCTTTGCCCAATGCAGGGGGGCTAGCTATCTACGCTGGCGTAATTGCCGCGCTGGTATTAGCCAGTCTTTTACGACCTATCGAACTCCAAAACGTATTGGCTCAGGTACTAACTATTCTGTTGGGGGGTTCAATATTAGTCCTAGTGGGCTTTATTGACGATCAGTTCGGTTTACCGCCCTCCGTTCGTTTGTGGGCACAAATTGTCACAGCACTGTTACTGGTAGCTAACGGGATCAGTGTCAAAGTACTATTTGGCACACCCATCGACTCGCTTTTATCCATGTGCTTAACAGTACTATGGGTAGTCGGGATTACCAACGCCATCAATTTGATGGATGGGATGGATGGTTTGGCGGGAGGAATCAGCTTTATCACCGCCATGAGTTTGTTAGGGGTTGCAGCGCAATTTAACAACCGTGCAGCAGCAACTTTAGTTTTGGCAGCCTTGGGGGGTGCGGCACTGGGCTTTTTACGCCACAACTTCCATCCGTCACGGATTATTATGGGTGATGCTGGAGCATACTTTTTCGGCTATGTCTTGGCAGCAACTAGTATTTTAGGCAAACTGCAACAAAACACAGTCTACGCCCTTGTACCCACGGTTTTATTTCTGTTGTTGCCCGTGCTAGATACTACTCAAGTATTTGTACGGCGGCTATTAGCAGGAAATAACCCCCTAAGCACTCCTGGCAAAGACCACCTGCACCACCGCTTGCTAGCTTGGGGACTCTCCCAACGTCATGCAGCATTCACGCTGTGGGGAATTACTTTGGTTTGCAACTTGCTAGCAATGAGAATACAAGGTATGACTTTCGCTGTAATGTTAGCTACCGCCAGTAGTATTATTATGCTTTTGGGTTTTACTGTGTGGCAAAGGATACGTCAACAACATTAGTACACTTTCGTGGATATAAGGACTTTTAAAAAATAAAATCCTCAGTGATTAGGAATAATAATCATTGTAGAGCGTGGGAAGTCAGGGCTGTCAATGTCAGCCCTGACTTCTGTTTTTGTACTCACTGTTGGCTTCATCATTTGCCTAAAACTTTACTTCCTTGCCGGACATCATTCTTAGTTAACTTGGGTTCGACTTTGCTCAAATAATTTTTATACCAGGCTTTTATAACATTAAATGTAGACACTGACTTTCTAGTCGAGGTGTTTTTTGCTCATCAACTTTGACTATTATTTGCTTAATTATACACAATTATAATCAATTTTATATCTGAAAACTTTTAATTTAATTACAAAAATTAATATATATAGTTTATATATTTTCATGTTGATAATATCGCTATATTCAATTCATAAAAAGATGAATTTATCAATCATAAATAATGAGAAAACTCTCATTATTACTTACATAAAAGCATGTTAATTTATTCTAAAAGTGAATTGCATTTTTGTATTTTTTGTTGCAGTAAAAATGAATAGAATCTGTCAGCTTTTCATGTTAACATCCAGCTTAAACGTCGCTACAACTTGTGTTATTACACCAATTTTTGCCCTAGAAAATCAGCAACAGCCTTCTCTAGAACGGGCATCACAACTAACATCTGTTTCTCAACTATCTGACGTACAACCTACAGATTGGGCATTTCAGGCTTTACGATCGCTCATTGAAAAATATGGTTGTATTGCTGGGTATCCGAACGGAAATTATCGCGGAGAGCGTGCAATGACACGTTATGAATTTGCAGCTAATTTGAATGCCTGTTTAACAGAATTACAAAAATTAATTACCACGAAAAACAAGAGTTTTACAACTAAAGAAGATTTGGATTTAATTCAAAAACTGCAAGCAGAATTTTCCTCAGAATTAGGAACTATACGCAGCCAGGTCGATAGTTTAGAAAATAGAACGTCTGAGCTAGAAGCAAATCAATTCTCGCCAACAACAAAACTGGAAGCTGAAGCAATTTTGACTGCTGCTAGTATTTTTGGCGAAAATACTGCCGATAGCGATGATAATCGAGATAACAATTCTAAATTGGATAATAATCCCATATTTGCCCAGCGTGTACGTTTAAATTTTGTCACCAGCTTCACCGGAAAAGATGAATTAAATCTCCGCTTAGAATCAGGAAATATCCCAGAATTGGATGAGAGTATTACTGGGACAACAATGACTCGTTTGGGTTTTGATGAAGATACTGGTAATGATATTGGCTTGGATGAAGTATATTATTCATTTCCTATTGGTGAAAAGCTCAAAACAACAATTGCGATCGCTGAAATGGAATTAAATGATTTTGCTGAACCAATAAATCCTTTATCGAGTAGTGGTAGAGGCGCAGTTTCTCGTTTTGGTAGATATAATCCGATTTTACGAAGTATGGACGGAACAGGTTTAGGGATTAACTACCAACTAAATCAAAATACTCAAATTGCTGCTGCTTATATCGCTAATGATGCATCAGTTCCCACAGAAAATAATGGCTTATTTAGTGGTAACTTTGCTGCGCTTGGTCACTTGTATTTTCAGCCAGTTGATAATTTTGGTATTACTTTTACCTATCTTCATAGTTACTATGCAGGAATTGGCGAAACTGGAGTTAATTTAACAGGAAGTACAGGTAGCTTAACGGCTCGTAGTCCTTTTGGAAATGTTCCAACTACAGCAAATTCATTTGGTTTAGAAACTAGCTGGCGAATCAATTCAAAATTTGTTCTCTCTGGTTGGGTTGGTTATACAAAAGCCGAGTCAGCACTCACAAATGATGATGCCGAGATTTTGAATTATGCTGTTAGCTTAGCCTTTCCTGATTTGGGAAATCAAGGTAATTTAGCTGGCTTAGTTTTGGGAATGCCACCAAAAGTTACCAATAGTAGTTTAATTGCTGATACAGATACTTCTTTACATATAGAAGGTTTTTATCGTTTTCAAGTGACAGATAATATTTCGATTACACCTGGGTTATTTGTGATTACTAACCCCGAACATAACGCCAATAACGACAGTATTTTTGTTGGAACTATCCGGACTACTCTGAAATTTTAATTCTGAGTAGTAATTTCCAACAAATAAATTAACTTGAGTTCGATGTATAAGATTTTGACCTCACCCCCAGCCCCTCTCCTTCAAGGAGAAGAGAGCAAAAAGCCTAATTTTTTCTTACTCCTCCCTCTCCTTCGAGGAGAGGGAGGCTGGGTGGGTGAGGTCTGTCGAATTCACGTTAAATCAACGTCTGTAGCTTGCTTCTTTAGAAAACAAACTATCTTTAACTTTGAATCTTGTTGCTTGCTTCTTGTATGGTGTGTTTACCTGGGATTTAAAGCTTCTAATTTGCCTACCCACTAACAACAACCGCGCCACCTGTTCAGCAGCATTTGTTAACAAAGTTGACGTTTGAGAAATCGCCTCACTCAATTGACAAGGATGAGTCAAAATACTGTTGAAGTAATCGATACCTTGCTGGAAATTGATGTCCGCACCTTTACCAATGGTGCCCACAAGTGCAATCACTGGTAAGTTATAACGTTTGGCACGCTTGGCCACTTCAGCCGGAATTTTACCGCGTGGGGTTTGAAAATCGATGCAGCCCTCCGCAGTAATCACTAAATCAGCTTTGGGGATCAGATTATCTAATTCCAAATACTGCATGACGATATCGTAGCGCGGGTATAATTTAGCCCCGATTAAAGCGTGTAAACCTGTACCCAAACCGCCAGAAGCACCGCCACCAGGCATTTGTCGCACATCTATATTTAAATCTGTCCTGATGACTGCGGCGTAGTGTTCTAGTGCTGAAGCCATTGCTTCTACTGTTGCTGGGGATGCACCTTTTTGAGGGCCAAAAACTCTAGCCACACCCTTATCACCACACAGGATATTATGCCAGTTACAAGCAACATCAATTTGGACTTGATTTAAACGCGAATCTCGCCCAGAGAAATCAATGCGTTTGAGTTTGATTAATTCGCCACAACCCAAACCTAACTCATTGCCATCCTCATCCAACAACTTCACACCCAAAGCTTGCGCCATTCCAGCACCGCCATCATTAGTCCCAGAATCACCGCAGCCTACTAAAATGCGTTCTGCACCAGCATCTAAAGCAGCTTTAATTAACTCCCCGACGCCGTAAGTTGTTGTTATCATCGGATTTCGCATATCGGAGGGTACGAGACGCAACCCAGCCGCCGCCGCCATTTCTAACACAGCAGTTTTTTTCGTAGTTCCACCAAGGAAGCCAAAGTGGGATTTTACTTTTTTGCCCACAGGCCCGGTTACTTCCAGGTGATGTAAAGTTCCGCCTGTGGCTGCTACCAGAGTTTTAGTAAAGCCTTCACCGCCATCTACTAAGGGTGCTTTACAGATATTTACATCTGGCAAAACTCTGGTGATACCAGTAGCGATACAGTCAGCTACTTGTTCTGCATCAAGACTTTCTTTAAATCCAGAAGGAGCGATTAAAATGTTTAGTGTCATTATTAATTTCCTGCGGCTATCCAGCCGCTTTTTTTGTCATTAAATTGGCCAGAGGGGACTCAACACTCAGAACGATAACCCTACCCAACGCCACCAGGTGTAGTAAAACAGAAGAACTAAAGCGAAGTGAATAACAATCATTACTGAACTTAGCCGGAGTAAATCTGTTGGTTTAAAGCCATCTTCTTCTGCATCTTGGTAAACCATCAGTGCTTTGGAACTGACGGGGAAGGTTAGGCAATAGTCCATACCTAAAGTACCCAAAAACAAGACAGCAACAGGATTTATATCAAGGCTGCTGGCGAGATACAGCAGGGGAGGGACTAAAGCAGCTGCTCTTGCTGTGTGAGAAGTCATATAAATGTGGGAAGTCAAACTAATGATGGTAAGTAGTACCAAAATCAGAAAGTGAGAATTGGCGCTGTCGATTTCGCTGAAGCGAAAGACATGATTAATAATCCATTCTGATGCCCCAGAACTAATTAATGCGCGTCCTAAAACCAGTGTTGCACCTACGAAAATAATCAAATTCCAAGAAACATCTTTGACTGCATCTTTCCACTTCATCACTCCAAAATAGGGCGCAGTGAGAATCATGGCACCGATGACAGTGACGGTGGCAATTTCTAAACCATGCCATTTCTCGGTTAACCACAGCGCCAACATCAACAAGACAATTAATAATGTCTTGCGTTCTGGTACAGATAGGGGTGTTGATTGCAAGCATTCAACATCGAACTTTTGTTGCAAGGATTTTTTATCTAGAAACAACCGCATGATTACCCAGCAGGACGCATAACTGGCAACAATTCCAAAGGGTAAGCCGTAAAGCAACCATTGGCTAAAAGATATATCTTTTTCGGAAATTTCTTCTAATAAATCCTTAGCAACTAAATGAGAACCTGCACCAGTTAAGGAAGCAATTGTAGACACCAATATAATTGAAGGCATCAACAACGCCAAAGCGCGACGGGTACGCTTATTCTCTATCGCACCGATAACGCTGCAAAAAATCGGATGGGTAACAGCAGCACGTCCAGAGGTGGAGGGAATCAAAAAGGAGAGCGGAATTAAGACTGTAGTAAGCAACCAAAATAAACTGCTGACGTTGTGCGCTTTGGCTGCTACTGTTTGAGTTAGCCTTGTGGCTAAACCAGTGTGCTTGACTGCGCTTCCCAAAATAAACGCACCTATCATTAACCAGACGACATCCGAACCCAAAGATTCAAAAAATTCTTCTTGGGAAATGCCGCCGATTAATAGCAACATGAATACCGAAACCAAGGCAATGTAACCAGCATTAATTGAGGTCGTTGACCACAAAATTACGGTCACCGCAAAAATAAATACAGTCAACCGCCCTTGTATAGATAAGCCATCAGGTAAAAAAACTGTGACACCAGATATAGAAGTTAAAAATAGTGCCAATAGTAATTTTGGTTGCCAACGGCTTAATTGCCGAAAATATTGCAGAAATCTATTCAATTGCGTATTTATGGTGCTATGATTCTGATGTTTAGCATTTATTCTCATCTCTTTGCTTAAGTCTTTAATTAATCTTAGATATCTTTTTTAATTAACTTGCCTCCTCATGAAAATAAAAGTTTTATTGAGTATAAATTAACTTGACCTTAAAGTAAGTTTAATCAGAGCTTTATGAGAAGCAAATTAAAGAAATATGAGAACATTCTCATGAAAATAAGCTATTACGCTTTGAAATTCGACAGTCAGTGATGGTGTTAGTGTTGGTTGTTGACTGTTGACAGGTAACAAAATGCTCTCGGTGGCTTAGTTGGTTGTAGGGTGGGTGTTGCAATAGTAGCCGTACTATGTCTATTCTCTGTATGGGTAAGTTAAAGAAAATTTTTAACTTAAGAAACCTGAAATTGGAACTTCCCAGAGTTAGAAGGAGGTAGAGCGATCGCTCACTACACTTTAAAAGCTACTAAGGATACCGTGCATTTGGGTGGTTTCTCCCATCTGCTAAACCCAGCGCTCACTATTGACTCCGGTGATACAGTTAATGTAGAAACTTATACTGGTTATTACGTTTATGAGAAAGCACCACCAGAGTTTGTCACACCAGAATTTCTCGACATCTGCCAAAATCTTTTACCAGAACGCAAAATTGCTGGAGGGCCGCATTTACTCACAGGGCCGATTTACGTGCGGGATGCTCAACCAGGGGATGTTTTAGAAGTAAAATTAGAAGCGATCGCACCTCGTTTACCTGTAGGCTTTAATGCAATTCGTACAGGTTGGGGAGCTTTACCGCATCAGTTTTCTCAACCCGCTTTAAGATTCATTCCTTTAGATTTAGCAAATAATATCGCTGAATTTCCACCCGGTACAGGAATTAAAATTCCCCTCAAACCTTTTTTTGGAATTCTTGGTGTTGCTACTCCAGAAACCTCTCGAACTTCCGTCCCACCAGGCTATTACGGCGGTAATATCGATAACCGCGAACTCCAAGCAGGTTCTCGTTTATTCTTGCCGATTTTTGTCCCAGGTGCGTTATTTTCTATTGGTGATGGACATTCTGCACAAGGAGATGGCGAAGTCAATGTAACCGCCATTGAAACTTCCATGAACGGTAGAATTACACTCAAACTCCGCAAGGATTTAAAATTAACAACACCAATTGCCGAAACTGCAACTGATATTATCACAATGGGTTTTGCTCAAACCTTAGATGAAGCATTAGAACTGGCTTTAAAAAATACGATCGATTTTCTGGAACGTTTCGCCAATTTGTCGCCAGAAGATGCTTATGTATTGTGTAGTTTAGCGGTGAATTTTAGCATCACTCAAGTTGTGAATAGTCCTCAAAAAGGCGTACATGGAATGTTGCCAAAATCAATTTTATCTAAGACTATTAATTTATAATTTGTGAAATTAGGTGTTCGCTATTAACTGAACACCTGAAGAATTTAATTAAGCTTGAACAATATTTTTGCTAAACCCTCACCTAACTTTTCAATAGATTCTTGCTGTTTGGGATCTTTTAAGGTGGCATCAGGATTGAAGGCTTCATAAGCTTTGGATACGGCTATTTGGTCGGGAAGTACTAAAACTTTGATGTTTCCCAAAATAGAACGCAGGTGAACCAACCCCCGCAAACCACCAAGACCGCCAGGAGAGGCGCTCATAATTGTAGCAACCTTACCTGTAAAAGCAGTCAACGCCAAGGGAGATTCGTTTGGATATGGACGCGATGCCCAATCGATCGCATTTTTCAAAACTGCTGTGAGGGAACTGTTATATTCAGGTGAAGCAATGAGAAATCCCTGATGAGAAATCATCAAATCCTTCAATGTGCGGGCGTTGGCAGGCATTCCTTCTTGAGCTTCTAAATCTTCATCATACAGAGGTAAGGGCAAATCCCGCAGGTCTAAATATGTAACTTCTGCGCCTGCTGCCTTAGCACCAGCCGCTGCAATTTTTACTAATTTTTTGTTGTAAGAATCTATACGGGTACTGCCAGCAAAGGCTAGGATTTTC
This sequence comes from Nostoc sp. ChiSLP01, assembly GCA_034531195.2. Classification (GTDB taxonomy): domain Bacteria; phylum Cyanobacteriota; class Cyanobacteriia; order Cyanobacteriales; family Nostocaceae; genus Nostoc. The sequence continues at coordinate 5,020 of JAVRBO020000033.1, read as the reverse complement.
GGTGTAGATGCCATAGTTAGAGAATAAGAAGGATTAGCTAACTCAGCTGCATTATCCTGTTTTTAGGCGATCGCTATTTGCTACCTTTAGATTTTCTTTACAAACTTTTTCTCATTTACCTCATTGACAAAGAAGTGTCCATCCTAGAGCAACGAACAATTCAGAAGATTAAAACAGATAGAATAGTCTCAATCGAGGAGAAATAACTAAGGCAAAGCGCAATGGGAAATTCATTTCCTGGAATGAACCCATATTTGGAACAACCTGAACTGTGGCATCAAGTTCACAATCGTTTGATTGTAGCCATCGCTGATGACCTGACTCCTCAAATTGCCCCGAAATACCGAGTTTCTATAGAAGAACGAGTTTACACTAGTGTAGATGATATCTTACTTGTGGGAATTGCTGATGTAGCAGTTGCTAACCGTAACACTACAGATATCAGCACAACTTTGACTGCTGCAAAAGTTACTGAACCTAGTAAAGTGAAGGTTCCCATACCAGAACAAGTGACAGAGCGATTTTTAGAGGTGCGAGCAACTCAAACTAAAGAAGTAGTTGCTGTGGTAGAAGTACTTTCCCCTAAGAATAAACGCTCAAAAGAAGGTAGAGCCGCCTATCAAAGCAAACGACAGAAAATTTTGGCTTCTGGGACTAATTTGGTAGAAATTGACCTCTTAAGACAAGGAGAGTCAATGCCTGTTTTCGGAGCGATCGCCACAGATTATAGTATCTTGGTGAGTCGCAGCTACAACAGACCTGATGCAGATTTATATACTTTCGACTTAAAACACCCAATTCCTGTTTTTCCCGTGCCTTTACGTGAAGGAGAACCTGAGCCAATAATTGACTTGCAAAGGTTACTCAATGAAGTTTACGAACGTGCTAGATTTGACTTGACAATTGATTATTCACAACCTTTAAAAATAGTCAGATCGCCCCAGGAAGAAGCTTGGGTGAAAGAAATTTTGCAGAAAATATGAAGACTCCATCGAACAAAACTCAGCTGCATTATTCTGTTTTTAGGCGATCGCTATTTGCTACCTTTAGATTTTCTTTACACATTTCTTCTAGCACTTACTGTTTAAAGCACCTTATCTCCTAGCTGAAAATTTAGAACGCGGCGAACATAAGCACTCCATGATTCGCCACTAAGTGGAAAAACTGATGCGTAAAGCATAATACTGCTCATTGTGTCGAAGAATAAATCAGAATCGGCATCTGCTTGCAGTTCTCCCCGCTCCTTAGCTCGTTCTAGCACGATCGCAAATGCTTGCCGTCGAGGTTGTAGGTATTTCGTCCAATACATCTGAGCAAAATCAGGATTGGTTAATGCGCTACTAACGATCGTGGCAACAGTCTGTTTTCCTAAAGGGTTGAGTGTCAGTTGTGCAGCACTCTCGATCAAAGAATCGATATCGCCCCAGAAACTACCTGTATCAGGTATCACAACCTCTTGTCTGAGACTTTCAATAGCATCTGCAATTAACTCTTCTTTGGAGTTATATCTTCGATAAATCGTAGTTTTGCCTACTCCAGCACGAGCAGCGATCGCATCAATACTCATGTGAGTAAAACCAACTTCTATCAATAAATCAATTGTCGCCTGGAGAATTGCCTGATGAGACTCAACGCTGCGGGGTCTTCCAGGACGCTTTTTAGCGGGTTCGCTCATGTAACAAGGTTTTAAAAAGGGAACAGGGAAGGGGGAACAGGCAACAGGGAGACTTAGACCCCGAATAGTGTCCAAGGAACGAACAAGCAACTGAACGCTTGTATCTATGAGCATAAATATTACCGTTGTCCGTTGCCTGTTCTGTCTCCTGAAGAGAATTAACTTTTATCTCTAGCAAACCATAAATGTGATTGACATTTATATTTAATATTATCGATACTAATAGTATCGATAATCTAATTTACAGACTTATGTCTTTGCAAACTCGACCCAAATATACCAACAAAAATAGCAGCCAAACTTTACGTCAAGGGCTGGAGGAATACTATGTAGTCAATTTACATATCACCGATCCCAGCACTCAACCAGAGGATTTTGCCAAAATCTTGCTTGCTCATGATGCTAGTCATGTCATTTATGGCTGTGACACAAATATGTACGACGAACTTAAGCTTTTGCCGCTGACATTTTGGACGAGCGACTTCAAATTTAGAGATTGGTTGCGCGAGCGCCAGAATCCATCTGTAAATGTGATGTATGAAGATATGATCGAGCGTGATGGTGTGATTCGCTTATACAGTTCTATTTTTTTTGAATTAGTACGATTAGTGCCAGAGTTGATTTCAATGTGGCTAAAAACTCGTAATCATAAAACTTTCCTACCTTTTCTTAACTTTGAACCAATGTTAGACCGTTCACTGTTAGATATTCGTCAAGAGTTTGGGTTATTTCCTTTCATTAAATAGATTTATCGTACAGCCATTACCAAGCCATTGAGGCAGATAATAGCGGTAAGATACTATCCGAATATTGGGTCACCGAGGAACTAAATTTATTTATCTAAATGAAAAATGAATTTCTTTTAAGTGGAAAGTAGACAAAAAAATATCAGGTATCAAACTGTTGCCTGTTGCCTTTTAACTAGCTCAAAAGCAGAATAGTAGGTTGGGTTGAGCGACTGCGAAACCCAACAAAGCCTTAAGAATGTTGGATTACCCTGCGGGTTGCTACGTTCCTCAACCCAACCTACGCCTTCCTAGCTCAAAAGCAGTAACAAAAAAGAGTTTACCGTCAGTCATACTGCTATGCTAGTTGAGTTTTGTCAGCTAACCAGCTAGGTTAGGTGTATGGAAAGCTTTCAAAACAATGTCAACCTTACTATATTTTGTAATTGCTGTTCTTGTGCTTTTATTGATGGGAATCGGGATTTATTTCCTGACTCCTCGCAAATATCAATCTTCTGCCACAGTCGCTAATTCCTATGATGACTGGACTGTTGACGGCATCCTAGAGTTTTATTGGGGAGAACACATTCACCTCGGTCACTACGGTTCGCCGCCACGACGCAAGGATTTTTTAGTTGCTAAATCTGACTTTGTACATGAAATGGTCAAATGGGGTGGTTTAGATAAATTACCTCCCGGTACCACCGTCTTGGATGTCGGCTGCGGTATTGGCGGCAGTAGTCGGATTTTAGCGCGAGATTATGGGTTTGCTGTCACAGGAATTACGATTAGTCCACAGCAAGTGAAACGTGCCCAGGAGTTAACGCCCCCAGGAGTTAACGCCCAGTTTGCGGTTGATGACGCAATGGCGTTGTCATTTCCAGATGCCAGTTTTGATGTAGTTTGGTCGATTGAAGCAGGCCCCCACATGCCCGATAAAGCTGTTTTTGCTAGGGAATTAATGCGGGTGCTAAAGCCTGGTGGGGTTTTGGTTGTAGCTGACTGGAATCAGAGGGATGACCGCCAAAAGCCGCTAAATTTCTGGGAGAAACCAGTGATGAAACAACTCCTCGAACAGTGGTCTCATCCAGCTTTTTCCAGCATAGAAGGGTTTAGCGAGCTTTTAGAAGAGACAAAATTAGTCGAGGGGGAGGTGGTTACAGCAGACTGGACGAAACAAACGCTTCCTTCTTGGTTAGATTCCATCTGGCAAGGGATAGCCAGGCCTGAGGGATTAGTGCGTTTTGGGCTGTCTGGTTTTATCAAGTCTGTGCGCGAGGTGCCGACTTTATTGCTGATGCGTTTGGCATTTGGTACAGGACTGTGCCGATTTGGAATGTTCCGCGCTGTGCGGGCGAATTCACCCACAGAATTGACGGACAAAAATTTTGCTAAGCAAACTCAAATAATTGGTAATTAGTAATTATTCTTTTGTTTGGTTGCTTCCAACAGCTTAACGCTGGCGTAGATAGCATCAATATGAGGTGTGGGGATTTGAGTGAGTTTACCTAATTCTGCCACCGCGCCGACAATGGCATCTATTTCCGTGGGGCGTCCGGCTTCAATATCTTGTAGCATTGATGTTTTGTGGGCGCCAACATTTTGGGCACCATTAATTCGCTGTTCTAAGGTGATGCCAAATTTTATACCCAACTTTTCGGCGATCGCCTGGGCTTCTGTCATCATTTGCCGTGCTAGTTCGCGGGTGAGGGGATAGCGGCAAATATCCTCTAAAGTCGCACCAGTCAAGGCGCTAATGGGATTAAATGCCACATTACCCCATAATTTAATCCAGATTTCCGTGCGAATTTGATTGCGGATTGGTGCTTTGAATCCTGCTTGTTTGAGAGTTTGGGCTAATAATTGAATGCGATCGCTTTTGCTACCGTCAATTCCACCGAGAGTAAAGCGATCGCCTTCAATATGCTTAATTACACCTGGTTCAATTATCTCAGTTGCCGGGTAAACAACACAACCGATAACCCGGTCAACACCGATACCAGCTTCCACAATGCCATCTGGGTCAACAGATTGAATGCGCGTTCCTTCGTACTCGCCACCGTGATGGTGGAAGTACCACCAAGGAATACCATTTTGGGCTGCGATAACTGTGGTGTCGGGGTTGTAGAGTGTAGAAAGGGAGGGGGCGATCGCTGGAACGCTGTGAGCTTTAACAGTTAAAATTACTACATCTTGTTGTCCCGCTTCCTGAATATTACTAGTTGCCACTGGACGAACAACTTGGCTAGAACCGTCCGTCATCACTAGTTTTAGCCCATCTTTTTGAATTGCTTCCAAATGAGAACCACGAGCAATTAGCGTCACCGTTTCACCAGCCAGTGCTAATTTCGCTCCTAAATATCCACCGATTGCACCTGCCCCAACAATACAAACTTTCATTTTTTCAAAAAACAATCGATTACAGTTTAGTACGATTTTAAATGCTACTTACTGGGAGTTTTTCTCGATGCCCAATGTCTTACCTTATGCGTAGCCTGCAAGAGTTTCCGCCTTGACGTTTCAGTATAACGCGCAGCCTGTAAGACTTTCCGTCTTCCTTGTAAGACTTTCCGCCTTGACGTTTCAGTATAACGCGCAGCCTGTAAGACTTTCCGTCTTC
>JAVRBO020000032.1:0-24553 GCA_034531195.2 Nostoc sp. ChiSLP01 | reverse complement strand
ATGACCAGTTAGGGTGCGAATTTCTGAGCCTGTTGCCAGATTCCACAGTTTGATATTGTTGTCGCGACTACCACTAGCCAACAAAAGCCCATCACTACTGATGGCGACGGATTTAACCGACCTGGAATGACCAGTTAGGGTGCGAATTTCTGAGCCTGTTGCCAGATTCCACAGTTTGATAGTCTTGTCTTCACTCCCACTAGCCAACAAAAGCCCATCACTACTGATGGCGACGGATTTAACCGACCTGGAATGACCAGTTAGGGTGCGAATTTCTGAGCCTGTTGCCAGATTCCACAGTTTGATATTGTTGTCGCGACTACCACTAGCCAACAAAAGCCCATCACTACTGATGGCGACGGATTTAACCGACCAGGAATGACCAGTTAGAGTGCGAATTTCTGAGCCTGTTGCTAGATTCCACAGTTTGATAGTGCTGCCATCACTCCCACTAGCCAACAAAAGCCCATCACTACTGATGGCGACGGAATTAACCGAGTAATGACCACTCAGGGTGTAGAGAAGTTGACCTGTAGTTGATGAAAACAAGTGAATAACTGAACCTGCGACACTTGCTAAGATATCTCCCTTGGGGCTAAAGGCTATTTCTCCAGAAATACCTGGGATGATGTGGACGCATTCCCAGTTATTTCGTATTCTCAACAAATCCAACCACTCCTGCACCGACTGGGGACGAAACCTGTAATTTAACGCCATCCCCTTCATAATTGCGTTATTCACCCGATCGCCTACACTCGAATTAAATTCTTTAGGCGATTTTAGGGTAAAATTTTGCAGTCTAGCTGGTGCTGGCATAGGCAACTGTCCAGTCAGCAAAGAATACAAAGTGGCGGCTAAGGCGTAAACATCAATATATTCTCCCCGTTCGGCATGGGGTACATACTGTTCTGGTGGCGCGTAACCATCAGTCCTACTCTCTGTATGCTGTAAAACTGCACCGGAAATAAATTGTCTAGCAATACCAAAGTCAATTAACACTGCCTCTGGTTTACCCGCACGCATCATAATGTTACCCGGCTTTAAATCCCGATGCAGTAAGCCTTTGTCGTGAACCAGTATCAAAGCTTCACCAATTTGCCGAATATATTGCAGTGCTTCTGCTTCTGGTAAAGCCCCTTTTTCGGTTATCAGCTTCCCTAAATCTTCGCCTTCGATATACTCCATCACCATGCAGGGAAAATTACCTTCATCAAAAACGTTTTCTACCTGCACAATATGAGGATGGTGACATAAAACCAGTCGCAAAGCTTCATCTCGGAAGTCATGCCGTAATTTATCTTGATGTGGTATCCAGTCAGGATGATTCAGGATTTGTTCTCTAAGAGTTTTGATAACTCGCAATTCGCCGCGTCGATTCTTGGCTAAATAAGTTATGCCTATGCCACCTTCGCCTAATTTTCTCTCAATTATGTAGCGCCCACCAAATAACTGCTCCCCAGAATTCCACGCCATTGGTCAAAACCGTAGTTTCACTGATATTTATTTTGGCACATCATAAATATCAGTTTTTGCCAAATATCTCGACATAGTAGCGAATAGCTGACTTGACGTTGTTTAGGAAGATAAACTTAAGGCGATTCTCATCGAACCTACAATAAGCAGTGTATTGAATCATAATCAACCTATGACACCACTAGTAATTAAACCTTCATCCTGGCTAGAGAATGGTATTCAACTTCAAAAAGTCAATAAACTTTATCTGTTTAAAATTACAGATGAAATGTCAGATCGAATGCAAGAACTTGTTGATAAAAAAACTGCTGATTCTCAAACACCAGAAGACGCGGCTGAACTGGAAGCAATTGGAGAATTAGCGATAATTGTTAGCTATATCAATGGCATGATTGCTAATGAAGCACAAAAATCTAATGAAACTGGGAACCAGGAAGAAGGATTGGATAGGAACTAATAAAAATTCTGAATTCTGAAAAAGAGACGTTGCAATGCAACGTCTCTACATTTGGGTTATTGGATGAGAATTTGCCGGATTAAAATACTCATTACTTCATCTGGGTTGCCAGTTGGTACTAGTGGACTCCAATCTCCGACGCTGGCGTAGCCAATTATTTGCAAATGGTGAATGGTACTGGTAACGGTTTCAAGAGAACCAATCAATATATGCTTGATAGGTTTTCTCTTGGGAAATGGGCTTTGAGTTGATTGTTTGGCAGCAGGTGTATTTAAATATTCACCTAAGAACTGTTCTAACTTTGACTGGGCGGAATTTTCTGGTTGTGCCATGATTGTATTTATCTCCTGATAAGGGGGACAGATAAGGGCGATCGCATTCATCTTCGCGGGATTGGGCGATCGCCTTTATCATGCTTTAATATTAATGTATAAAATTATACTTGTCAACTATAAATTCAAAAATTTCTATCAATAATTCCCAAGTTTTAACGTCAATAAATTAGGCTAAATTCAAGTTATTTAAAATTTCATTGCTATAAAAAAAATGCTAGATTTAGCAAATTTTTAACTAAACCTAGCAATCTTTAATTATTTACAAAAAGTCTAATCTTCAGGTTCAATTCCCGCAGCCCGCAATTGTGCTGCTAGGCGTTCGGCGCGTTGGCGTTCTTGTTCGGCTAATTCTGTTCCCCAAGGTAGAAGGTTTCCTTGTTCGTCCCACCAGCGTAACCACTTACCTGTGCGGTTTTCACGAGTGCCTTGCAACACGCCAAGGAAAAGATTGATTTCTGGTATCCAGTAGCGTTGATTTTCATCAGGTTCTTGCAAGATGTACTCTTGTGTATTTTGTAAGCGATACGTCTCAATACTGCCGCTTTCTGGCTCAAAGATGATGTAGTTTGGTACTTTTAAAATACGCTCGTAGAAAAACCATTTTCCTGGAGGATATGTGGCTTTGATAGAGTATTCTGTCTCCTGTGTATCGGAAACAAATTCCATCACAATTACAGGAGTGTCGCCCTGTAATTGAGGTGTATAACTGCGTATTACTTCTTCTCTACTAACATTAATTTTGGCAATGAAAGCCCAATCAGGGGCTTTAATGACTATTTTGTTATTTAGGGTGGCACAAATGCCGTAATTAGTTGTTGCCAGGGCGTTAGCTGGAATTTTTCCGGCTAATAGTAGGCTTTCTGTGAGTGCAGCAGCTAAGGCTGGTTGGTTGATGTTGTCCACTGGGTCATCTGGCAGTTTGTAATCATCGGGGAGTTTTTCCCAAGTGATTTTGTAATCTTGGGTGACGACTGTCATAATGGGTTTTTTTTGATTGTGGAGTTAGGAGTTAGGAGTTAGGAGTTAGGAGTTAGGAGTTAGGAGTTAAGAATTATTCTTCTTGTCTGTGTTGTCTCCCTTGTCTGCCTCATTCATATTCATCGGGTTCTAAATCGTCGGTTGTCAATTCTTGATGGGGGATGGCGGCGATAATTGCATCTATGACTTTAGAGACTGGTAAAATCTCAATATTTAGATCGGGAAATTTTTGTCCCTTGGGCACGATCGCTCTTTTAAATCCCAATTTAGCTGCTTCTTTCAACCGCAGTTCCATTTGGGAAACCGATCGCACTTGTCCGCCTAACCCAACTTCACCGATCAATACTGTGCCTGGGTCAACGATGCGATCGCGGAAACTAGCAACAATCGCAATTGCTATTCCTAAATCTACTGCTGGTTCTTCTACATTCAATCCGCCAGCAGAAGCAACATAAGAATCTAATTTCGACATGGGAATTCCGACGCGTTTTTCTAAGACGGCGAGAATTTGCACGAGGCGGTTATAGTCTATGCCGGTGGCTGCACGTCGGGGTGAGGGGTAGCTGGTGGGACTCACAAGGGCTTGCAATTCCACAACGATGGGGCGAGTACCTTCACAAGCAACTACAATTGCTGTACCTGGCGCTGGGTCGTCACGATTGCCTAAAAATAACTCTGAGGGGTTAGGAACTTCCCGCAGTCCGTGTGACACCATTTCAAAAATGCCGATTTCATGTGTTGCCCCAAAACGGTTTTTCACTGTACGTAATAACCGATGGGAGGCAAAGCGATCGCCTTCAAAATACAACACTGTATCTACTAAATGTTCCAAGACTTTCGGCCCGGCGATCGCTCCTTCTTTGGTAACGTGTCCCACAATCAACATGGTAATATCTTCGTGCTTCGCCACCTTCATCAAAGCCGCAGTACATTCGCGTACCTGAGCCACGGAACCAGGCGCGGAAGTCAAGGCGGGAAAGAACACTGTTTGAATACTATCGATTACAGCTACATTCGGTTTGAGTGAATCTACTTCCCGCAAAATCTCTTCTAAGTCTGTTTCTGGCAATACGTATAAATCCGCGCCTACGTTTTCCGGTGCTTGTGATTCGCCAGGATTTTCTCTTGCTGGCTCATCGCCATCATCAACAACACTTAGAGGTTTTGCTACTCCCAAACGAGAAGCTCGTAATTTTATTTGTTGTCCTGATTCTTCTCCAGAAATATAAAGGATGCGGTATCTTTGCGCTAATTGATTGGATACTTGCAGTAGTAAAGTAGATTTGCCAATTCCTGGGTCGCCGCCAATCAACACCATCGAACCGGGAACAACTCCACCACCTAATACCCGATCTAATTCTCCATAACCAGATTCCCAACGAGTGACTTGGCGATCGCTAATTTGGTCAAATGTCAGTGAAGCCCGCTGTTTAGGAGCTTTAGTATTAGATTTGCCATTATTGGGTGCGGCTTGCCAACCACTTACTCCTCCACGAGTAGGTACATCTACAGAAGATTGGATTAGGAGTTGTTCTTCTAGAGAATTGTAAGTACCGCAGGCTGGACACTTACCAAACCATTGAGGGGATTCCGCCCCACAATCGTTACAAACGTAAAAACTTTTTGGCTTTGCCATTCGTAAATCTTATTAAATAATCTTAATATTTACTTAAGTTTTGGAGAATACTAGAATCCAATCATAGTAGTAATCAGAGCTTTTTCCAAATCAATTTATGGAATGATATCTTAATATTATGGTATTAAAAATTAATCATGTAAATTTTAAGTGAAGGAGCGTCGATTAACTTGGAAAGTCATAAAGAAAAAATCTTGGTAGTAGACGATGAAGCCAGCATTCGCCGGATTTTGGAAACGCGCCTTTCAATGATTGGCTACGATGTCGTGACAGCTGGTGACGGAGAAGAAGCTTTGGAAACTTTTCGCAAAGCCGATCCTGACCTAGTAGTTTTAGATGTAATGATGCCAAAGCTAGATGGCTACGGTGTTTGTCAAGAATTACGCAAGGAATCAGATGTCCCGATTATTATGCTAACAGCCTTAGGGGATGTAGCCGATCGCATCACTGGATTAGAATTAGGTGCTGACGACTATGTAGTTAAACCGTTTTCCCCCAAAGAGCTAGAAGCCCGCATTCGCTCAGTGCTGCGGCGAGTAGACAAAACTAGTGCTACTGGCATTCCTAGTTCTGGGGTGATTCATGTTGCTAACATCAAAATCGATACCAATAAGCGACAAGTCTATAAAGGCGACGAACGAATTCGATTGACGGGTATGGAGTTTAGCTTACTAGAGTTGTTAGTCAGTCGCTCTGGAGAAGCTTTTTCACGTTCAGAAATTTTGCAGGAAGTTTGGGGTTACACACCAGAACGCCACGTAGATACCCGCGTAGTAGACGTGCATATATCCCGTTTGCGGGCAAAATTAGAAGACGATCCCAGCAACCCAGAATTAATATTGACAGCCAGAGGTACTGGTTATCTTTTCCAGCGCATTATTGAACCGGGAGAGGAGTAGGAGAGGGATAAGGGGACAAGGGGACAAGGGGACAGGGGGGACAAGGGGACAGGGGGGACAAGGGGACAAGGGGACAAGGGGACAATGAGAAAGACTAATGCCCAATAACTAATGACCAATGACTAATGACCAATGACTAATGACCAATGACTAATGACCAAATCCGATCCTAATCGAGTTTTGCGGCGTCTACCCATTGTTGTAGGTGGACTAGGCGCTGTACTTTTGCTAATTAACCGCTTGTTGACACCGCAACTAACTGAATCTCAAGCGCGTGGTGATGTGTTGGGTGTGATTTTGAGTGCGGTGTTAATTTTGACGGGTTTAATTTGGCAGCAGGTACAGCCGCGATCGCCTGATACTGTAGAGCTAATCGGAGAAGAGGGTTTTATACTAGCACCAGATTTACCAGAAGCCGTGAAAACTGAACTAGCTTGGGCATCTCATTTATTGTTGACCAATACAGTAACGCGATCGCTAGTAGTTTTTTATCAAGGTAAAGTTTTGTTGCGTCGAGGAATTTTAGGTACTAAATCTGAGGTTGTACCGGGAGCAATCTTAAAACAGGTACTCGAAAAACAAAAGCCGATTTATCTAGTGGCGCTAAAAGTGTATCCCGGTAAGATTGAATTTGATTATTTACCTAAAAATACTCAAGGGGTAATTTGTCAACCCATTGGCGATCGAGGTGTGCTGATTTTGGGAGCGAACGCGCCTCGCAGTTACACCAAACAAGATGAAAAGTGGATTGCGGGAATTGCTGATAAATTAGCTGTTACTCTTAGCCAATTTTAGATTTTGCGTTCCCGTAGCGTGTCGCAGACAAAAAGTTTGAATTGGGAAAACCTCCTACACTTAATACTTGAGGAAATGTAAGAGGATTACACTGAGCGGGTATCTATATGAGAGAGTATATAGCTTCTCCTTTTAATTGGTAACCAGATTAATTTCTCCTAAAAATTCAATTACCAAGAAGTTAAAAAATTCCACCCTTCTGTTTCTTCTGGTATATTTTCTTGTTTTTGTTCGGCTGTATTGAAATTTTTCTGTTGAAGTAAATTCTCATAATCTCCAGAATCAACCCATTTTAATAACTCGCCAGCCCGCATCACAACCCAAGGAAGTCCAGATTCTGTATAACTTAATATTTTGGTCACTCGATCGGCACTATCAAGATTTTGGGATGCAAACTCACGCGCTTGAGTTAGAAAATCTTCAATCACAGCAGTAGTTAAGTATTCACTTGGTAAACCTGCAACTTTTATCAGTGCGCTAGTTGCGACATTAATATCCTGACAAGCCAACAAAGCAGCGCGATCGGCGGTGAATCTAGCCATCATCTGCCAATTATATAAAGCCAATTCCATACCACTGGCTACCAAACCACCAACCCCCAATGTAGTACTACTCAACAAATTTTTTAAAGTCGGCATCACAAATGCCATTTGGTGATAAACCATATGTTGGCTCTTAATGCGAGCAACTTCATGTCCCAAAATATAAAGCAACTCATCTGTATCAAGCCACTCCATTGCATCTAAATTAATACCAATAAGAGGTTTTTCTACTCCGACAATGTAGCTGAGAATGTGGCCTGTAGCTCGAAACAGATATAGTTCGGGAAGTGGGTTAACATCTAGAATTTCACAAGTTTCTACTAATGCTTGATGCAATTGGGGAAAATTACGAGGGGTAATTCTGATACTACTGCCAAGGCTTTGGATGCGGAGTAAGCGATCGATACCGTATTCGTTTATTTTTTTGAGTAGCAGAGAGACACCAGGCATCTTTTGTAAAGATGCTAAGGCTTTGCGATCGAAAGGGTGTTCGTAAGTTTGCGAATTTAGTCCAGTTAATATTTTTCTCTGCATTGATTTCTAATTCCCAAGGCTAAGTGCTTTTAGTAGCTGTTTAGTTTTTTTAAATAGTATAAATCGCATCTTTGATTAAGGTTGAAGTCGAGGCGAATATCACCATCTCGATCGAATGAGCAAGCACTTTCTCGGAAATACGATCGATTTACTTTATATTAATCATTTTATAGATGCTGTTTTTTGGATGTAACACGTTTTGGGGTAGCACAGCGATGCTACCCTACAAAAGACTAACTGAGTTGGAAATTTCAAATTTTATCTATGCAAATTACCTATTGGCTATTAATTGCCGTAATGGTTGTGGGGATTATCGGCGCGGTAGTTCCTGCGATTCCAGGTGCCAGCTTAATTTTAATTGCAATTATCATCTGGGGAATTGTTAGCAGTTCCTTCGCAGCTATCAAGATTCCATTAATTGTGACAATTATTGTTTTGCTACTCAGTGTCGGCGTGGATTTTTTAGCTAGTTATATAGGAGCAAGACAAGCCGGAGCTAGCAAGTGGGGACAAATTGGCGCAGTTGTCGGCCTAGTGGTGGGATTTTTGGGATTATTGCCAGCTTTACCCTTTGGAGGCCCGCTATTAGGAATTCTACTAGGGCCGTTGTTGGGAGCAATTATTGGTGAGTATCTTTACCGACGTGAATTAGGATTAGCGGTTAAAGCAGGTATCGGAATTGTCGTCGGTACACTGGTCGGGAATTTGATTCAAGGGTTGTTGGCGATCGCAGCTGTTACAGTATTCATAATTACAACCTGGCCACAGGTATACGGCGCTTAAAATTTATCGAGTCTTTCACCAGATTTACTCTCATAAAAAAATTGAGTAGATAGAATAACTAAGTGGGATAATTAGTTATTTTTTCTACTCAATATAACCGTGAAAAACTTAATTTTTAGGAAAAGATACACACAAGCATTAATGTTTTGTATACAAGGTTGAGAATTCAAAATTAATTATTGTTTGAATTTTTCACCTCGATCGCTTATGGCGAAGATTACACTGTTTGTGAATTTTTTCTACGCTTTTGCAAACCAAACAAAGCTACTAATCCCAAAACACCCAAGCTCATAGTGGTTCCTGGTTCGGGAACAGTTTGATTGACATCCAAGCGAACACCATCACCAGTGGCAAATTTACCACCAATATTACCCAGTTTGAGTTCCAAGGAATTGACATTTGTCAGGGTAACTTTCTTAATGTTGGCATTATCTCCCGGACTAATTGTTCCTACAAAAGGATTACCATTAACGCTCAGAATAGAAGTACCTATATCTTCAACATCAAAGAAGGATAGTACTAACTCAGAAATTGTGCTAGTAAAGTTAAACGTAAACTTCCCAACTTCTAATTGACCGTTTTCAGGTAGTTCGCCGTTACTTCTTATAGCCACAGGACGGAACCAGTTTTCACCTGCAATTGAGTTAGTTCCTGCGTCTGGCTTAGCAAAGGAAATACCAAAACCATAAGAATTTGACGTTGCGCTATCATCGCTAAATAATAGACTTGGTTTGTAATTTGCGTTGTAATTCTGGCTGGTGACTGTGTAACCATAAGGAACTGTATCAATACAGTTACCAGTCAAACAAGCTACATTTGTTAATTTAATTTCTCCTTCTACTGGAGGAACTAAAGAAGCAGCTTGAGCTTTAGATATACCACCAATTACATTTAAACCTATAGTAGATGCTGCAATTGTTGTTGCTAAAATAGTTAACTTTTTCATTAGACTTTTTTCCTCTGATTAGTAATTTTTTAGATGAAAAATTTTGTTTTCATTTGTTTCTCTGTATTTGTATATTAACCGGGGTAATTACGTAAGTGCATCTACTCGCGTCTTAATTCACACAATCTTTATTGGTAAATCGCTATATATGAATATTATTAAAACAAAAGACTATTTAGGTTTTTTATTATACGTATTTATAAGTAAGTACTACTTAAAGACACTGATGCCAATTCAAAAAATCTTTGCAACACATTAGACTTCTTGGCATTTGTGGGGAAAAGGGTAAGGGGTATGGTTCGACAAGCTCACCAACCAGGGGAAAGCGGCTCATAAAAACCCTTTTCTCTTTAACATGAGTCCCTTTCCCCCCTCTTGCAAAAGTTACTTTTGCAAGAGACTTCATGAGTGCAACTCACAAGGAACAATGAAAATGTCTTTTCCTCCTGCCTCCTGCCTTATTTTCAAGGCAGGTCTATTGTTAAGGCGATTTTTGTAACGCGTCTTGTGACAAATAAAAACCTCTTTTACTACAAAGAGGTTTTACGAATATGGAAACCTCAAAAAGAGGCTATTTTACAGCAAAATTCAGAATTGAGGGTTAAAACAAGCTGATTACGCTGCTTTTAGACGAATTTTGTGTACTTAATTCACGCTTTATGCAATATCTGGAGAAGCTTAAGCTGATTGCAAATATTTTCTAGCTTCAGTAGCGATCGTTTCTACATCATCATCTACCAGAGTTTCTAATATAGATTTAGCTTCTGGACTACCCAAATGAATCAAGGCTTGTACAAGTCTGTAACGGATTTGCGAATCTGGATTGGTAGCATAAGGAGCTAAAAGGGGAACCGCTTCTATATTTCCCAACTCGCCCAAAGAACTAATAGCGGCAGTTTGAACTAATTCATTCTCTGAAGAGAGTGCTTGTTTGAGTAGTTCAAAAGCTTTTGGATCGCCTAACTCGCCTAGTGTAGCAATGATACTGAATTGTACTAACCATTCATCAGTTGTATTGTAAACTTTCTCTAAGTCTTCCAGAGCTTCACTTAATTTCAGAGCGCCCAAGCAATCTGCGGCCGCTGCTTGTACGTCTATTTCCGGATCGTTGAGCAAGCGATCGCGTAAAATTTCCAAAGATAACTGTAAATCCTGTTTTCCCAGTGTATCCATTTGACTCACAGCCGAGTATCGGACACGGGCGTTGCGATCGGCAATAGCAGTTTGAATCAATTCAAAACCGATGGCTTGTTCTAATTGACGGATTTGATTTACTGCATGCAAGCGATCGCCTACATCCTCAGAACTAAGCAGTTGCTTAACAGACTCTGGATTAATACTCATTTTATTATCCTTGATTTTCAAACGTATAAAAAAGAGCCAAAGGTCAATGAAGAGGACAAGGTGACAAAGGGACAAAGGCAAGTGCGGGGAAATGGGGAGATGGCGAGGCAGGAGAAAAGGTTAAAGAGCAAAGGGAAAAGAAATAAATTTAACCTTTCCCCCTTACTCCTTACCCCTTTCCCCATTCTCAATGCCCAATTCCCCATGCCCAATAACGACTAATCTTGACTTGCTGCCATTGCCCGAATAATATCACCACGAGTGAGGATACCAATTACTTGACCTGCGCTGTCAAGTACTGGCAAGCGGTGAACGCTGCGATCGTGCATCAATGTAGCAGCTTCCTTTAAAGTTTTCTCAGGGGAAATAGTGATGGGGTTTGTACTCATCACTTCTCCAACGGTTTGCCCTAAAGCTTTATGCAAGTCACGTTCGTAGGTAGCAGGGTTTTTCAAATAGATGACACTATCAAGAAACATGATGTATGCAGGTGGAGTTACACCAGTTTCTTGCCACATCAAATCGGTTTCTGAAATAATGCCCGCTAACTTACCGCCCTCATCCACAACAGGTAGCCCACTGATGTGGCGTTCTGCGAGAATTTGGATAGCTTCCTTGAGTGGAGTTTGTGCCTGAACCACAATCGGATCGCGGCTCATAACGTCGGCAACGGTTTTAGGCATTTGTTTACTGACACCATTTATCAAAGTCCCTGCGATTATTGTAGAAAATTGCGTGACTCAACCTGATGCAATTAATAGATTGTTACGGGATTGGGAATAGGGCATGGGGAAAGGGAAAGGGGTAAGGGGAAAAGGGGAAAGATTAAATTTATTCCTTTTCCCTTTAACCTTTAACCTTTTCCCCTGCTCCCTACCTCCCCACTCCGCTTGAGAGCATCAATAATTTGAATATTTGCTTTTGGAAAACTAAACTTTTCGAGTTCTTCCAAGCTTACCCAGCGAATCTCGTCGCATTCCAAAGGCTGGGGAACACCCGCAACATGACGGCAGTGATGTACTGTGAGGGTAACGCGCAAATTTGTGTAGGTATGATCGACAGTGATTAGATGTTCTCCCACTTCGATCGCTATTCCCAATTCTTCTTTTATTTCCCGTTGAATACACTCTTGGATAGTTTCACCAAGCTCAACCTTACCACCAGGAAATTCCCACAAACCACCCATCATTCCTTCCGGACGACGACGGTCAATTAAAATTTGTTTTTGCTCGTTCCAAATTACGGCAACGCCAATGATTTTATGAGGTGGGTAAGAACTGCTTTGGCTCATGGTTTATGGAACTAGGAGTGAGGAATGGCTACAGATAAGGGTTAACCCTTGTCTGTATGGAATGGGGAACAAAGCAAACGAGGGGCACAGGGGCGAGGGAGAGCACAGGGGAAAAGATAAAAGGTTAAAGGGCTTTTCCCCTTACCCCTTTCCCTTTCCCCATGCCCTGTTTGCCCAATACCCCATAACAAAACTCGGCAGACTACTTTTAACCCTGCCGAGTTTGTTTTGATTGCGAATCTTATTTATCGCTGTTTGTTTATCCACACGTTTTTGTTATTCATTTAAAAATACGCCTCTGATTTCACTAATTCCCAAATTAGGTAAATTTCGAGAAAAACGAATTAAAAAATTCTGCATTACTCTGTACCGTTTGGGTATCAATTTCAATCCAAGTTCGCTTGTTTTTTGCTTCTTGTTAAATACTTATGTAATGCATGATTGCAAACTCTACACAAAGATTTCGCAGATGGCTATTTTCTTACTGATGCTAGCCATAACTGGGAGTGACTTTAGCCCAATGATATTAAACTTCCTAAATTTTACAGCGAATTGCAACTAAGGTAAAGTACACAAGCATTCGTCTAAAACCCAAGCGAGAAACCTGTTTTACTAGCCAATTCTGAATCCTGAATTTTTAATTCTGCTGTAATATTTTTAGTCAATTTCGCTATTATTGGTTTCAGTTCCTTGCAGAGCGATTTCAAAATTCATTCTTTGCTCGGCGTTACGCAAGAAATAACCGCTAATCATCGCAGAGGCCAAAAGGCGACCGAGGCTTTCCCGACTTGTGGTGACGGTAACTCCAAAGTGTTCTGAAGGTAAGTTACCCAACAGTCCTGTAATGTTACGTTCCATCACTTGAAAAACTTCGGCAGAACTGGGTTTAGATAACTGAGTAACTGTCTCAGGACTCAAGGACTTGACGTATTGCCAAAGCAAATCGCTAGTTTCTGATTCACCATTGAAAAATTCTGAAACGCGATTAGATGGATTATTCATTTTGTATCTCCTTGACTACGATTTTTAGCTAGGGTATTCGTATTTGGAGACTAAATGCGTTTTGGGGATTTCTCTTAAACTGACTATTTAGCCTTCCTGTTAAATAATGTAACAGGCTCTTTTGCTGCTGAAAGTGGGTGTAACCGTACCAAAAGCAGCGTATTTTCTCACCAATTGCTCAGTAGTCATGGGGCGTTGGGTATGGGGAGAGATAAAGAGAAGGCGACAAGGAAAATAGCCACATAACTCAGCACGTTGAGTCAACAGTCATCAGCCAACACTCCCAATGACTAATGACTAATGACTAATGACCAGTGACTAACTCGCCAAATATTCATCCATGTTGGCTTTAGATTTGCGAAGTTTTGTCAAGGCTTCCCGTTCAATTTGCCGGACTCGTTCCCGGCTAATATTGAGAATTTCACCGATTCTTGCCAGAGTCAGTGCTTGGCCGTCAGTTAACCCAAAGCGTAGTGTAATTACTTCCCTTTGTTGTGGCGTGAGATCGCCCATGAGGCGCTCTAAGTCATAAGATAGGGAAGATTGCATAACAAATTCTTCTGGAGAAGCTCCTGGATCTTCCAGCATTTCTCCGAGTTCGGTGTCGTAGTTGTCACCTAAACGCAAATCCAAAGAAAGAGGCAAACGCGCCTTTTCTAAATACTCTCGCACTTGCTTTGGCGTCAATTCCAATTCTTGAGCTAGCTCACCAGCTGTAGGAGCGCGTCCCAATTTTTGAGACAATTGCCGCTGTGCTTTTTTAATTTTATTTAATTTTTCGGTTATGTGGATAGGCAGCCGAATGGTACGAGCTTTTTCTGCTATAGCACGAGTGATAGCTTGGCGAATCCACCAATAGGCATAGGTAGAAAATCTATAACCTTTGGTGGGGTCAAACTTTTCCACACCACGTTGCATTCCAATACTACCTTCTTGGATCAAATCCAGTAAATCGACGTTGCGCTTGATGTACTTTTTGGCAACGGAGACCACCAGCCGCAAATTGGCTTCTACCATCTTGCGCTTGGCAATTTCACCATCAGCGATCGCTTCGTTCAACTCTTCTGGTTCTAATTGTGCCGCTTTTGCCCACTCTTCTAGAGTTGGTTCGCGACCTAACTGGTTGGCAAGACTTTCCCGCGATTCGTGCAAAGCCGTTGAACGTTGCACCTGCTTACCATAGAAAATCTCTTCCTCGTGGGTTAAGAGTGGCACACGGCCAATCTCACGCAGGTAAGTCCGCACGAGGTCTGTGGCTGTCTGAGCGGTCTTCATGGCGCTACTCTTTGGTGATGATGGGTTTGATGGTAGGTCATTCAGGGATAGATGCTCTTTATGGGTAGTAGCCAGTCTGACTGGGAACCCATACTTATGCTTTGCAACTTACGCGCCCGATAAATTCGGCTGCTCATAAATAATCAAAATTGAGCTTCTTAACTGCTAAAAGTTACAGTTATTTCCTACTCTGCACAAGTATCTACAGTTAGATAAAAGGTAATTTCTTAAACATTCTTCTATTAGATTAATATTAACAATTGTAACCTTTCTGATAAGGTTTTGGCTATATACCTGAATAAATTTCCTTGTTGTTACAGTTTATGCAGTAGTCTTTTTCCTTTTAATACCGCTTAAAAGGAAAAAGACTACATTATCTAGCTCAAAGAAACTTCCTCATATTTGTTAAAATATCTCAATGAGAACTATAGTCATTCTCTTATAAGGATTGTTTAATTTTTGGGGAATGGGGAATGGGGCATAGGGCAAGCAGGAAGTGTGGGAGGGGTGGGAAGTGTGGGAGGAGAGGGAAGAGAGGGGAGCATAAATTCTCTTTCCCCCCACACTCCCCACACTCCCTCATCCCCCAATCCCCCTGCTCCCCCTGCTCCCTACCTCCCCACTCCCTACTCCCTCGCAACCTTGCAGTAGTCTTGGATGACTTTTACATCTAAGGTTGTGTTTTGTAAGGAACGAATGGCGGCGACGGTAGCTCTTGCACCTGCGATGGTGGTTATAATAGGGATTTTGTAAGCCAAGGCTGTGCGGCGGATTAACCTCGCATCGGTATGGGCTTCTTCCCCTGAGGGTGTGTTAATAATCAGTTGGATTTTTTGATTTTTGATTGCATCGAGGACGTGGGGTCGCCCTTCATGCAGTTTAAGTACTAATTCAACATTTAAACCCTGTTCGAGAAGAACCCGGCGCGTACCAAGTGTGGCCATCACGTTAAAGCCCAAATCGATAAATTCTTTCACCACAACTGCGGCAGCTGCTTTATCGCGATCGCTCATTGATACAAACACGGTTCCCGCTAAGGGTAAACGCTCCCCAGCACCCAATTCGGCTTTGGCAAAGGCTCGTCCAAAGTCGCTGTCAATCCCCATCACCTCACCAGTGGAGCGCATTTCTGGGCCTAATATTGTATCAGTTCCAGGGAATTTATTAAAGGGTAATACAGCTTCCTTAACAGCAATGTGAGTCGGGATGATTTCCTCGGTGAAGTTTAGTTCCTCTAAGGTTTTCCCTGACATGATTAAGGACGCTAGTTTGGCTAACTGGACACCCGTTGCTTTAGAAACAAATGGCACTGTGCGGGAGGCGCGGGGGTTGGCTTCCAGAATGTAAACTTGGGGAGAATAGCCGCTTGCACCAACGACGGCAAACTGAATATTCATCAACCCTACCACTGACAACGCCTGTGCTAGTTGCACTGTCCATGTACGAATTTGGTTGAGAACTGCTGGTGGTAAGGAAATCGAAGGTAACGAACAAGCAGAATCTCCTGAGTGAATTCCCGCTTGTTCAATGTGCTCCATAATACCGCCAATCACAACCCGTCCTGTGTGGTCGGCGATCGCATCGACATCGACTTCAATGGCATTTTCTAAAAACTTATCAATTAAAATTGGATGGTCTGGTTCTACCTGCACCGCAAAGGTCATGTAGCGTTCTAACTCGGCATCGGAATAGACGATTTCCATCGCCCGTCCCCCCAATACATAGCTGGGACGCACCACCACCGGATAGCCAATGCGTCTGGCTACAATCAGCGCATCTTCGTAACTCCGAGCGATACCATTGGGCGGTTGAGCAATATTCAACTCCTTGAGAATCTTCTCAAATCGTTCTCGGTTTTCTGCCATATCGATGGAATCTGGCGATGTACCCCAAATTTTGGGAATCTCCCCAGTCTCCAATCCCTGCAAATACTCTTGGAGGGGAACAGCCAACTTCAGCGGTGTTTGTCCGCCAAACTGGACTATGATGCCTACAGGATTTTCCGCTTCGATGATATTCAGGACATCTTCTTTTGTTAACGGCTCGAAGTAAAGGCGATCGCTGGTATCATAATCTGTGGAAACCGTCTCTGGGTTGGAGTTGACCATAATCGTCTCGTATCCCGCAGCCTTCAAGGCATAAGCAGCGTGACAACAACAATAGTCAAACTCAATTCCCTGCCCAATGCGGTTAGGGCCGCCACCCAAAATCATGACTTTGGGCTTGGTTGTTGGTAAAACTTCTGTTTCTTCTTCGTAGGTAGAATAGTAGTAAGGAGTAAATGCTTCAAACTCCGCTGCACAGGTGTCTACAGTTTTGTAAACTGCAATGACTCCTAGTTGTTGGCGATAGGTGCGGACTTCATCTTCGGTGGTTTTGGTAGCATAAGCAATCTGGCGATCGCTAAATCCATTCCGCTTCACTTCATAAAGTTGCTCTTTTGTCAATTCCTTTAATGATGTGCGCTTGAGGAATTTCTCGATATCTAGAATTTGCTGCATCTTATCCAAGAACCACGGGTCAATACCAGTGAGTTCGTAGATTTCCTCAGCAGTGATTCCTAGCTGTAGGGCATGACGCACGGCAAAAATGCGATCGGGGTTTGGTGTCCGCAGTAGAGCGCGAATTTGTTCGCCGCTGGGTAATTTTTCGGCTTTGTCGCAACCCCAGCCAGCACGTCCGGTTTCCAGAGAACGCAGCGCCTTTTGGAAGGATTCGTTGAAAGTCCGCCCAATTGCCATTGCTTCGCCGACTGATTTCATTTGCGTTGTCAGCACTGGTTCGGAACCAGGGAACTTTTCAAACGCAAAGCGGGGGATTTTTGTAACTACGTAGTCAATTGTTGGTTCAAAGGACGCCGGAGTTTTCTTGGTGATGTCATTTTTAATTTCATCCAAAGAGTAGCCTACAGCTAACTTGGCCGCCATTTTAGCAATGGGAAAACCGGTAGCTTTGGAAGCTAAAGCCGAACTGCGGGAAACGCGGGGGTTCATTTCAATCACCACCACATCTCCAGTAACGGGATTAATGGCAAATTGAATATTAGAACCGCCAGTTTCCACGCCTATCTCGCGGATGATTTTAATTGCCATATCCCGCAGCCTTTGATATTCTTTATCAGTGAGGGTTTGGGCGGGAGCCACGGTAATCGAATCCCCGGTGTGGATGCCCATAGGGTCAAGGTTTTCGATGGAGCAGATAATCACCACGTTATCTGCAAGGTCGCGCATCACTTCGAGTTCGTATTCTTTCCAACCGAGTAAAGACTGGTCAATGAGAATTTGGGAAACAGGGCTAGCATCTATACCGACCTGTGCCATTTCTTCAAATTCTTCTTGGTTGTAGGCAATACCGCCGCCACTTCCACCCATTGTGAAGGCAGGACGAATAATTAGCGGATAAGTGCCAATTTGACGAGCGATGGCTTTTGCTTCGTCTAAGGATTCGGCTGTACCGCTGGGGCATACAGCTACGCCGATTTTGGCCATTGCATCGCCAAAAAGTTTTCTATCTTCAGCTTTTTCAATGGCTGGCAGTTTAGCGCCGATTAACTCAACGCCGTATTTTTCCAATGCGCCATTTTTGGCTAAGGTAACGGCAATATTCAGGGCAGTTTGTCCTCCCATCGTTGGGAGTAGAGCATCAGGGCGTTCTTTAGCGATTACTTTTTCGACCAATTCCGGAGTCAGCGGCTCAATGTAAGTGCGATCGGCCGTTTCCGGGTCGGTCATAATCGTTGCAGGGTTAGAGTTGACCAACACCACTTCATAGCCTTCTTCTCGCAACGCTTTGCAGGCTTGAGTGCCAGAGTAGTCAAACTCACAGGCTTGTCCAATCACAATTGGGCCAGAACCTAACAGTAGAATCTTCCGGAGGTCATCACGGCGGGGCATAGTAGTTGCCTTGGAGTACGAGAATACAAATCCTGATTATTTTAAGGGTGTTTACCCGCGATCGTGCTTTTTATTATTAAGTTTTCTAACTTGATAGGGCATGTGGCATTGGGCACTTGTACTGAACGTACCCCTTTGGGGAAGCAAGCTACGCGTAGCGTCTCGTAGAAAAGTCGTTGGTGCAGCCTCTCGCACAGAAGTATTGGGCATTGGGAAAGGGGTAAGGGGAAAAAGGGAAAGATTAAATTTATTCCTTTTCCCCTGCCCCCTCTGCTCCCCATGCCCCATGCCCAATAGATTATTTCCTATTTCTAATTTTATTGAATTGTGATGCTAAATTATTTCTGGTTCTTGCAAATATTTTTTATTTAATTTGATGAAAATTTTCAACAAATGCTAATTCATTATGGCAGATACCTGCATGTTTATTTATAACAAATAGATTACTTAGAGCGAAATATATGTTGGCTAACTAATTGCTAAATATTTTCAAAGTTAAATACGAGCTAAATATGTTGACTTATATTAAAAATGGCAGAGAGATAGAAATGCTACTCTCTGCCATTTTTTATAATATTTTAAGAGTTAATCCTGCTGGCTTTTTCTTTCGCTCTAGGTAGAAAAATCTAGATTATGAGAGTTTTAGCTTTGAGCAGCTTGGACAAACCCTAAGGTTAAGCTGTCTTTAGCGAGGAAGTGGGACAGATGATATGCACGTTCCTCAGTTTTTAACAAAATCTTTTCGTAGAGATAGCGTGTAGCCCGATCCCCTAAACTCTCTGCCTGAGCCGCTTGGCGACGAATTACACCAATGATTGCTTGTTCGGCAGCTAAGTCATTTTGTACCATTTGGCGGGCAGAATATACGCCGTCGGGTTCTTGTTCAAAACAGGTTAATTCTGCTAGTTTGCTGAAGGTCGCAACTGGCACACCACCCAATCCATCTAAGCGCTCTCCAATTTCATGGATGTGGTCTTGCACTTCATTGTAACTTTCGTTAAAAAACTCATGCAGAGAGTAAAATTCTGCACCTTCAACTACAAAATGATGCTTTTGGTACTGCAAGTAAAGTGCTTGGAAACTAGCTAATACAACGTTGAATCCTTCTGTAACTGGGGCAGTTACGCTGCGATCCAACAGCACAGGATTGTCATATACATGACCAAAATTTCGTAGCAAAGTTTGTGTTTCAGACATTGTTCTCCTCGCTCTTTAGCAGTTACAGTTTTTAACTGCTTAGTCTTTATATACTAACATTTTCATAATAATGGCAAGGTCAATTCGCTATGACTAAATTTTTAATTATTAGCTACAAAAATTGTCGAGTTTATTTGTTTGTTGAACGATCTTAAGGGGCTAGTGACTGGGGCATGGGGAGCAGAGGTGTGGGAGATGGGGGAGTGTGGGGGGAAAGAGAATTAATGCTTCCCCATCTTCCCACCCCTCCCACACCTCCCACACTTCCTGCTTGCCCCATGCCCCATGCCCAGTAATTATTTTTTTCAAAGTTAATGAGAATTGTTTGCACTTAAGGTATGCTGGTTTTAAGAGGTCAAACTCCTATGACTTTCAAAAAGTAAGAAGTTATATCGCGGTATTTACTGCAAGTTTGTTGCACTTTGAGGGCAATTATCTTGAAATCGTTTAGTTCAGAAGTAGAAAACAAGCACGTTGTAGAAGTGAATTGGGCAGACCGTTGGCAAGTCTATCAACGCCTAAAGGAGTTAGACATTCCCTGTAGTTGTATGACTAATCAGCCATTACAAGTTGAAATTAGTTCTGCTACTGCGGCTGTTCAACTTTGGAGTGTAATACAGCGATTCACTGCCTCTCGCCAAGACCAAATCTGGAGTCTTGAATGCTGTTGGAGAAGTCGTTATCAAAAGTCCTAATCTACATCGCTAATTTTTACCCTGGTGCTGAAAACATTGCTGTAGTTAGCTTGTATTAGTTAAAAGAAGGTTAAAAAATGGGTGCATATCAGAGTCTAGAAGTATCGGAATTTTGCCTTGAGGGCAGGTTTATAGATTTTGTTATTAAAGATGGCTATAAGTTAAAAGGTTTGCTGCTGGGTACTCACGAGGGCGAATGTTACGTTAAACTCGCTAAGCATTTACGGGCTGCTTTTGATTTGCGGCTACCACGAGGTACTTGGCTGCAAGTTGTTGGTTATAAAAAATACGATATAAAAAAAGACAAAGTTACATTCAAAGCCGAACGTGTGATGGCGGCACGTTCTGAAGTGGCGAGAGTTCAAACCATCGCTGCACCACAAGAACCTCCATCAATTGACAACGCGAAGGTAAAACCAGCGAAGACGAAAGCGACAATTTTGGTGTGTCAAAAGTCTGATTGTATGAAACGCGGTGGTAAGGCAGTTTGCCAGGCGTTAGAGGCTGCTTTGAGCGATCGCGGTTTAGAAGACCAAGTTACAATCAAGGGCACTGGTTGTATGAAAAACTGCAAAGCCGGGCCAAATCTAGTGATGCCTGACAAAACCCGCTACAGCCACATTCAAGCGCCACAAGTCCCAGCGCTGATGAATAAGCATTTTGCTGACAAAGGTTTAGAACCACAACCAGAGAGTTTTAAAGAACTACCAATAGTTAATCCCAAGTTTCGCTGATGTTGAGAGGAAAACCTTAACTTATTAATGAGAAAATTTAATAGTAAGTTTTTAGTGTGTTCCCTGGATACTCGGCAGTAATCTTTGAAAGATTTTTGCAAGAGTTATGGATATAGCGATGCCTTCTCTTTCAGAGACGCTAGGGCGTAGCTTGCTTCTCCAAAGGAGTACGGCGGGCTGCGCCAACGCCTACACAATGTCATGAAATGGGCATAATGTGAAGGCGTAGACGTAGCCCATCGAAGGCGATCGCTTAATATTTCTATGCAATTGAGTAGAGCGATCGCAAACGAGTTTGTCAGCAAAAAGGTAAGTTCCACTCGTTTTGGAGTATCGAGAAGTATTATCGCGGCAACTCCCAAATCTGTATGTGAGTGCACTAGATATTGAAGAATTTATCGAGTTCCATTGCTCAGTTGCAAAGCAGCATCAAATTTTCTTCCTCTGGCGTCCTTACTTGCCCGATCCGAAAGACGATATGGTGCTGGAGCTAGCAGTCAAGGCGCAATGTGATAGCGTAATAACATATAATGCTCGTGACTTTAATGGCATTGAGCAGTTTGGGATAAAGATATTGACACCTGCGGAGTTTTTGCAATCTATTGGAGCATTGTCATGAGCAACCTCAGCGTCCAGCTTCCTGACTCTTTGTACAAAAGTTTGCAGAAACTTGCCAAACAAGACGGAATTTCTATCGATCAGTTTGTGGCGACAGCAGTTGCAGAAAAAATCGCTGCGCTAACAACTGAAGTTTATTTGGGGGACTTAGCAAAGCGAGGCAGTCGAGAAAAATACGACGCAGTTTTAGCGAAAGTACCAGATATTGAACCGGAATCTTACGATCGATTACCCACAGTTTAATAAGTTTAATAAGTAATGCCTGGATTGGACTACGCCTTAAAATGTCATCAAATGGGCATAAGTAAAGGCGTAGCTCAACGCAGGCATCGCTTTATATTTTTAGTGAAAATTACACAACCTTTGTTAGAGAAGACTGCAACAACTGTCGCATAGATGTAGCCTGCACGTGGTTAGGAAACACAGCTAAAAAGTCATTTAAGTCTTGAATTGCCACTTTGATTGCTATACGGATATCTAAGGAAGCACCTTGAGATAAGGTACGCCGATATAACTGCTCTGCTGGTTGATTACATTGGGCAGCCAAATAGTAAAGAGCTAAGTTAAAGCTATTACGCCAGTTTTTAGCATCTTTTTTGCAATGCTCTGTAGCAAGCTTTATAGCAAGCGTCAAGTCAGGCCGTGCTTTTTCTGGTTGGTTAAGGGCTAGGTAAGTTAAAGCACGCTCGTACAAATACCAATCATCTTGGTAATTCGGGTTAAGTACAATGCCTGAGTCTAAATCTTGCGGCGCTTCATGGTAACGCTGCATTCGTTGGTAAGTAAAACCCCTAAATCCGGTGGCTGGTGGTTTCCATTGGAAATTGCCGTCAAGTTCAATGGCACGGTTAAAGTCTTGCAGCGCTTCATTATAGCGTTGCATACAGCGGTAAGTATCACCTCGACTGGCGATCGCCCATACATAATTGGGGTCAAGTTGAATAGCGCGGTTTAAGTCTTGCAGTGATTCTGGGTAACGCAGCATAAAGCGGTAAATTATACCTCGGTGTGCTAGCGCCCATTGGTCGTTAGGGTCAAGTTGAATAGCGCGGTTAAAGTCTTGGAGTGCTTCTTGGATGCGTTTCATTAGGCGATAAGCGATACCTCGATTGGAAATCGCCCATTGAGAATTCGGGTTAAGCTCAATAACACGGTTAAAGTCTTGCAGTGCTTCTTGGTAGCGCTCAATTTGGCAGTAAGTCATACCTCGAACTGTTAAATATTCAACTTCTTCAGGCACTAACTTTATTGCCTGGGTTAAATCTTCCAAAGCTTTCGAGTATTGATTAGATTGAGAGTAAATATAACTACGCCAATCTAAAGCTACTGCACGCCATTTGTCCTCAAGGCTAGCATCGCTCAACAGGGTTGTGAGCATTTGGGCGGCAGCTTCATAATGTTTGTCTTCATAGGCTTTTAACCAATTGGCTAGTTGCTCGCCCCAACGCTGAAGTTCAGCAGAGTCAACATCTTTACCAGCCTGAAGCATTGTTGCTGCCCAAAGTTGGGCAAAACTCCGTTGGTTTTTTAGAGCAGCCAAGAATTCATTGAGAGCTACAGGTAAGTACTTTTGTGGAGATTGGCATAAGCGGTGATACAAAACATTGAGCTTATAGCTTTGCCAAGTTCGATCGCGCCAAGCTTTTACTTCCTCCAATTGCAATTGCTTACCTAGCGTGTCATAATAATCAGCCAACTTACTATGTATCTCAGCCCAACCTTGCGGCGATGAAAGGCGCTTGTGGCGTAACATTTGCGTTTTCACCACATCATGATAAGCCCAGCCGTCGGTACGTTCGTTGACAAAGGATGTTTCTTTTAGCCAAGTAAATAGCTCATCCGCTTCTTGTTCTCCTCTTAACTTGGCTATGACATCTCGATTTAAGCATCGAGGAATGGCAGCATCAAGCGCCACTTGTCGCCGCTTGGAGTCATCAACCCATTTTAAAAAGCGTTCTACAGCATTACTGCTAGGCTCAAATACTTGGTTGGGGTCATTGGGATGAGCATCTGCTAGCATTCCTACCAGCAGGGGTAATTTTCCAGAAAGATGTAAAATCGTTTCTACAACCTGACTGTTAGTAATGCCTTTGCGAGTTAGATATTGTTGAGCTTCTTCTTCTGTAAAGGGTTCCAGAGGGAAACGAACTATTAACCCCTCATAAGGTGCCCAATGATTTTTATCTAATTCATGGCGACCGGCGATGGTTATCAATGTATTGAGAGATACTTCACCGTAGCGTTCGTCCAAAATTTCCCGCAGCCAGTTATCTAGAAATTCTCCGGTGCGTTCGTAAGTATCAAAAAACAAAACAACAGCAGTTTCTTTAGCAATTTGAAAAATATCTTGCAAAAATAGCGGCGTCAGCACTTCTTCAGGTTCTTGAACTAAGCGCACCTCGTCTTTATTTGTTATTTTCTTAGCAACATAAGATGCCCATTCTCCGGCTTGGCTAGCCAAAGCATCCTCATCTACAAAATCAAATACAGCACCACTGACGGGAACTCGACGCGCCAGACGCACGCCTGTTTTTACCATAGTTTTGCCGACAAACGCCGAAAAGCCTTGAGGAGCTTGAGGATCGGTTTCTAATTCGTGGCGCTTTTGACGGTAAACTTTGTAGCGTTCTGTAAACTGCGGTAGTTTGTGACCTTGGCGTTCTAACTCTTGGGCTAAACGCCCCATGACTTCTGGTACAGTTTTCTCAGCTTCATCGATGTAAGCTGAGATAATTTTTGCTTCATCAGCAATTTTGCGAAACTGGCGTAACAATGTACTTTTACCAACTCCGCCTTCACCCCAAACGTTAAACAAAAAACGACGGCGGTCATCCTCTAACGGTAAAGCCAAATTTTGCCGAAATTGGTTTACCTGGTCTTCACGACCTACAAAACCCGATTGTTGACGTTGCTTAAGAATATCTTGTAAACTTTTGGGCTTGTTTTGCGGGTTCATTACCAGATTTAATTTTGAGGCGCTAATGTTTACGAGATAACTACTAAAGCTACAGGCTCTATTTCGGA
The DNA here is from genome assembly GCA_034531195.2 of Nostoc sp. ChiSLP01. Classification (GTDB taxonomy): domain Bacteria; phylum Cyanobacteriota; class Cyanobacteriia; order Cyanobacteriales; family Nostocaceae; genus Nostoc. The sequence continues at coordinate 102 of JAVRBO020000032.1, read as the reverse complement.
ATTTATCAAACTTTTTGAGGTAATTTTGGCATTTAAGGTTGATTTAAGCTCAACTTTGACCTTCTGAGGCTCAACTTTGACCTTCTGAGGCTCGACGTTGAC
>JAVRBO020000031.1:0-20907 GCA_034531195.2 Nostoc sp. ChiSLP01 | reverse complement strand
ATTTGTGTTTGTTGCACTTGAGATTGGGATTGCTTTAATTCTATTTGTGTTTGTTCTACTTGAGATTGGCATTGGTTTAATTCTGATTGTGTTTGTTGTAATTGCAATCGTGTTTGCTCTAAAACTTCCCCAGTTTGACGCCAACCTATTTCCATCCAGTTCAATAAATCATCCTGGCTATCAATATAAACTGAATCAATATTTTGGTTATTAGTAAGACTTTTATCTGAACATATTGCAAAAAAATAAATTGGTGAATTTAAACTAGGAACTTTTTGCTTGACTTGGTTAGCATCTGTTGTAAAAGCTTGAAAAATGTTTGCTTGAGAATTTTCTAATTTAAATATGAAAGATCCTATAGCCATTCTTTGTCCATAGATTTCAACATAATCAAAATAACGTCTTAATAGGGCTGTTAATTCGTCATAATAAAGCTCTTTGACATGAAATGGATTAGAATATTTAGGTTCATCTGAATAAGTTAAGCGATTAGGAGAGGAAATAATTAATATTCCACCAGGCTTAAGAACTCGCTTAATCTCCTGCATCATTTCTTCATGCTTATCGTGATGCTCGATTGTTTCAAAAGATGTTACTACGTCAACTGAATTATCGGGTAGCGGTATTGAGTCGCACGAACCCACCATAAATGTTACATTCTTATGAGTACTATACTCTTTAGTGGCATACTCTACAACTTCAGAATTAATATCAACTCCAACAACTGATTTCGCTACACTTGCGAGTAATGCACAACCATATCCCTCACCGCAAGCAATATCTAATACAGATTTCCCAGCCACATAGTCAACACATAGAGCATATCGATGTAGATGCTCATATTTAATTTGACCATTTAGAGAAGGAACATATCTCTCACCTGTAATTTCCATACTTCCTATCAATTTGATAAAATTACTTTACTGCTACTAAAGCTTGTGCAGAAGGATAGTCAACAGAGAACAACCGACACTCTGTAAATCCTGCTTGGATTACGTGCTTCCACGCGTCACATCCATATTCTGTATGAACTACAAAATCTGGTTGATTTTCTTGAGAACCATGATAACTTGCAGGCATACCTTCTCTAGAAATAGTTAGCCTATCAACAACCATAGGTATAGTAAAAGCACAATATCCACCAGGCTTTAATATCCTGCGGCACTCCGATAAACCTCGAATTGGATGCTTGATGTGTTCTAAAACATCTGAATGGACAACCAAATCAAAAGTCATATTTGCAATTTTCATATTCATCATATCTATTTCCGGATATACCTTTAAAGTATGACTCGGTATTTCGACTAAAAACTTTGTTAAACTCCCAGCTTCATTGATTTCTAAGATTTGTAAGTTTTGGATTTTTTTCTGTTTAACAAAATCTTTAAAAAAACCTGTATAGCCAAAACATCTCATTATTGCTTTGGCTAGTACCATTGAGCGTAAGTTAGACTTACAGTCTATACAATGTAGACCTTGCTGTTTGTTAATATATTCAACTTCATAAGGTGCTATACGCCATTCATCGATTAATTCTTTCCACAGAACATCGTAAGCATTTAAGTTACTGGAGCCGCAACAATAACAAATCATTTGACTAAAGTATTTGTTAATAATTGATTTGTTAAGAAAATATCTACTTCATGGGAAACGGTAACTTTAGTAAATCTAATAAAACCAAAAGTTAAATCGGTAACCCCGGATTCTATCGCAACAGGAGCCTGCAACCAATCCATCATTTCATGGCTTTCCTGGCTACCATCGGCCACAGCTGGTTCAAGTGAATAATTATCACTTTTAATATGAGGCCATTTTATGCTAAAAATCACACTAATCAGTTTTTCTTTTTCAAATTTTGGTAATGGATACTTATACTGGTCTGTGTTCCATCCAGCAATCGGTACTCTTAATCTGTCATACATTGTAATACCAAAAATTGGACTTTCAACGTAGTCGTGACTGACAATTTTTGTGCAGATTATCAAAGTATCATCAGGCATAACAAAACCTGTTTTTTGCCCTTCCTTGTTAAAAATTTCTAAACTTAAAATTTCACAACGTCCGGTACCAAACCTCTTAACTGTCGGAAATGCCAGAAATTCTTTACCCGTAAAACAATTTTGATTTAAATTTTCTATATATTTATCGGATTTAACTTCTATGTTACCTTTGGAATTTTTGATAACTTCTATCTTTGGTTGGGAATCACTTAAGCGTTCTGTCTTTTTTTTAATTCCATCGTTTATTTTGTCATATACCCAAGCTTGGTATGATTTACTAACATCTAATGGAGTACCTTGTTCAACAATTTGACCATGATTAACCCAAATACTGCTGGAACAAAGGCGATTTACAGATGCTATATCATGAGACACAAACAAAATAGTTCCACCAGAGTCTTGAAAATCTTTAATTTTTGCCATGCAGCGATGCACAAACACGCCATCTCCTACAGACAAAGCTTCATCTACAATCAAAATTTCGGGATTCACATTAATAGCTACTGCAAATGCCAAGCGGACAAACATACCGCTGGAATAAGTTTTAACAGGTTCATCAATAAAATCTCCTATATCTGCAAATGCAGCTATTTCTTCAAATTTTTGCTCAAGTTCTATTTTACTTAAGCCTAGCAACTGTCCGTTAAAAAATACGTTTTGTCGCCCGGTAAACTCTGGGTTGAATCCACTTCCTAACTCTAGCAAGGCGGAAACTCGACCATTAACTTTTACAGCACCTGTAGTTGGAGTCAGAGTCCCAGCAATGATGTGTAGCAAAGTACTTTTACCAGAGCCATTTTGACCAATAATTCCTACAGTTTCTCCCTTGGGAATATCCAAATTAATATCGCGTAATGCCCAAAATTCGTCCGCTCTACATTTTCCTGGTAAAACAATCTCTTTGAGTCGCTCTACAGGATGAGCATATCGTTTAAAGCACTTAGATATATTATTCAAGGAAATTGCAGCTTTTTCTCCCATATTTTGCTATTAATCCTCAAAACTGCCACGTTATTACTCAAAGACAATTATGCGTCTAAACTGCAAAATTCGTCTTTACAATACATCTGCAAAAGCTGGACGCAGGTGGCGATAACACCACAATCCTACACAAAAAACTCCTAACGCGATTATTGACGAAACTCCAAACTCACCCCAATGTTTAACTTCTCCTGCTAAAATTAAATCTCGATATACTTCAACGATTCCTGTCATCGGATTTAACCAAAATACCCATCCCCGCCATTCCTCTGGAATTGCTGATGCTGGATAAATAATCGGTGTCAAATACATCCAAAGATTTAAAATCACCCCTAAAGTCTGCGGAATATCTCGCAAAAATACCGTTAGTCCTGCTACTAAATAGCCCAATCCTGCTGTGAGCAATAATTGGGTTAGCCATACCAACGGTAATAGCGCCAAGGTAACATGTAAAGTATGAGAACTTACCGCCACAAAAAAAATCAACGCTATTAAACCGAAGTAACTCTCAATGAATGCTGATAAAATTGGCACGAGCGGTAACAAAGCTACAGGAAATACAACCTTTTTGACTAAATTCGGCTGTACTACAACTGAACTAGCAGACTGCATCAATCCCCCTGAAAAAGTAATCCAGGGAAGCAAACCCGCAAATAGCCACAAACCAAAAGTGAAGTTATTTTCCGGTAAATTTTTGATACTCAACTTCACTCTCAGCACAATCGAAAACACATAAGTATAAATAAGTAATTGTGATAGCTGATTTAGCACAGGCCATAAATTACCTAAAATAGAACCTTTATACCGCGCTTCTAAATCCCGCCTGACCAAAGTTCTCAGCAAGTTAAATTTTGCCCACCATCCTTCATTTACAGGTACTATGCGCCCGATCCTTCGCGCTTGACGTATAAATCCTCGCATTGTTTGTAACAACTCCTGCTTCTTCGTTCACTACCTACACACCCAATTCCTTGAAAGCCTCATAGCTATAAAAATATACTTAATGTTTTTTGGAAAATAATTGTTACCACCAAATTTTCCCGAAATTGTCTTGGTGATTATACAATGAATCGGCTATAGCCAAGTGTATTTTTACTAGAAATATAAATTTTCTCGGCAACACTGCTTTGTTTAGTGAAGGGGCAATTTTATGCTTAACTAAAACTATCTGGATCGATTGAGAGCGATCGCAAATACTCTGCCAATCTATCGGCCCGTTGGCGTTCTTGTTCGGCTCGTTGACGTTCTTGCTCGGCTTTTTCTTTTGATGTCGGCACCCAACCTGCTGCATTATACCAACGCAACCACAAGCCTGTTGTCTGCTGATAAGAACCTTGCCACAGACCCAATCCTAGTTCTAATTCTTCTAACCAAAAGCGATTCTCTGGTAAAGAGATTGCCTCGTAGCGAGTGCCTTGAAGTTGAAAGGCACGCAAATGATTTTCATAGCGGTCATAAATAACGTAATAGGGAACCCGTAAAATGCGTTCATACACTTCCCACTTAGTTGGGGGCTGGTTTACCTCGCGCAGGGTTTTTCCCAAGTCTTCTTGTTCCGTACCAGGTGAGAGTAATTCCACGACTACAAACGGCACAACTCCCTCTTGCCAAATGACGTAACTTAAGCGTAGGTCTTGCTGTTGAGTAGCACTTGATACTCCTAGAACCATATACCAATCAGGACGCTTGTACCACAAAGTATGGCGCGGGTCGTAGTAAAGATTCAAATCGCTAGCAACTAAAATTTCGTCAGATGGATAAGTCAGAGGTTGACAAGTTTCAGTCAGCAAATCCGCCTGAATGCAATGAAATTCATCTGGCAAACCTGATTCCCCTATTAATTCACTAGGCAAATCATACATCGTAGGCATGGTTTCTTGCGGTGGACGGGGGGGATCTGTTTGATACATAGCTGTTACCTTTGTTGCTTAACTCAAGCTATCGGGATTTACTCCTAACGATCGCAAATGTTCCGCCAACCGTTGCGATCGCAGCTGTTCTTGTTCCAACCGCAATTGTGTCTCAGATGCTTGTTGCTGGGCTTGAGATGCTTGTTGCTGGGCTTGAGATGCTTGTTGCTGGGCTGCAATAGCCACTTGTTGTGCTGCAATAGCAGCTTCCTCTGGTGTTGGAACTAAATCACCATCAAGTGTAAAGTAGCGCAGTTTCCCTGCTTCTACTCCTAAATACAGCCCCAGCACATCGCTCCAACGCCATCCTCGTGCATTTGGTGTAATTTCCTGATACCTGTTGCCTACCAATTCAAAACCGACAAATTCCAAATTTTCTGGCGAAAACCAGAAATATTCTGGTGTGTGAAATCGATTTTCATAGAGATTCTTCTTCAAATTGCGGTCAATATCAGCCGTACTTTCTGAAAGTAATTCAATAATCAAATCTGGATAACGGCCATCTTCTTCCCAGACTACCCAAGAATTGCGCGATCGCTTTTCGGTGTTTTTGACCAAAAAAAAGTCTGGGCCGCGAAAATCTCGATTTCGCAACTGCTGACGGCTAAAATAGATTGTTAAATTCGCACCTATAAAGAAATCATTACAGTCACGCCACAGCCACTCAAGGGAAGTTACTAGCAGTAGTAGCTGCGTATAATGCAAGGAAGTTTCCATCTCCGGTTCATCACTTAACAACCGAGTTGCATCGGGCATCTGTTGTTCTAGCTGTTGCGCTGTGACAAACATTATCGTTGTACCTGTTTGGTTGTTGATTTAATTTTAAGCTTTTTGTCATTAGTGATTAGTCATTGGTCATTAGTCATTAGTCATTTGTTTTTCTTTGCCTCCCCTTCCCCATCTCCCCATCTCCACAATTCTCCCTGAATTTATGAGAGCTGAGTCACGGATTCAGCTAAACTGAGACTTGGTTTATTGCATTGTAATCAGGCATGGAAATCGGACAAAAAGTTAAAGTCTATCGTTTGCGCGATCGCGTTTCTTCTCCCATTGCAAAAAAATTAGGACAAGTGGGTATTATCCAAGGGTACAAAGTTACTGATGGTCAAGGAATCGGTGTAGTGGTACTGTTTGAGGATAATTATTCTACTTGGTTTTTTGAAGATGAAATCAAGCCTGTGTAGGGAAAAGAACTCAAAAACGGATTTTTCTGTTGAATTCTGAATTTGAAAGCCCAGGTTGAGAATATTTGTTGAATGCTAAGTTGGAGTTGAAGATCGGCGGTGAAAAGAGGAATTAAATAATGGCTCTAATATTGACATTTTTGGGCAAAGGCGGCACCGCTCGTACCAAAATTGCGATCGCCGCCGCCAAATTATTGGCAAGCCAAGGCAAGCGCGTACTTTTAGCAGGACTAGCAGAACCAACACTGTCAATCCTGCTGGGTACTCCTGTTGGTTCCAAACCTCAGGAAATCGCACCCAATTTGCAAGCAGTACAGTTTCAAGCATCTGTACTACTAGAGAGCAACTGGGAAGAAGTAAAGAAACTTGAGGCGCAATACCTCCGCACACCCATATTCAAAGACGTTTTTGGTCAAGAATTGGTAGCATTGCCGGGAATGGACAGCGCCCTTGCCCTGAATGCTATCCGGGAATATGATGCCAGTGGCAAATATGATGCGATCGTCTACGATGGTACCGGTGATTCTTCCACCCTGCGGATGCTGGGATTGCCAGAGTCTCTGAGTTGGTACGTCCGGCGATTCCGGCAATTGTTTGTTAACTCTGACTTAGGCAAAACAATTGTGGAATCGCCCTTAATTCAACCACTGATTAGTAGCTTTTTTAACGTCAATTGGACAGCAGACAACTTTGCAGCCCCCACTAACCAAGTCAATAATTTCTTAGACAAAGGCAGAGCTGCTCTTAGCGATCCCAAGCGCGTTGCCGCTTTTTTGGTGACAACACAAGACCCCCTTGAGGTAGCAAGTGCCCGTTATTTGTGGGGTAGCGCTCAGCAAATTGGTCTAACTGTCGGTGGTGTTCTGCTTGTATCTTCTGAGACAAACATTAAATTGTCAGAGGAATTTACACCTCTACCTGTGAGCGTCATTCCCGACTCCACAACAGGTGACTGGCAAACACTCATAGACGCCCTACCTAACTTTGAAGCCCAAGCAGTACAAGCTCCCAAACCAATTGAAATTGACATCCACAATCGTCAGGTACGCTTATTCTTACCAGGATTTGACAAAAAACAGGTCAAACTTACCCAGTATGGCCCAGAAGTCACAGTGGAAGCAGGAGACCAACGGCGGAATATTTCCTTGCCCCCGGCTCTAAGTGGTAGACCAATTGCTGGAGCAAAGTTTCAGAATAATTATTTGATAATTTCGTTTTAATTTAGTTAGGAATTAGGAACAAAGTTAGGAGTTAAGAGTGGGGAGTTAGGAATAAAAATGATAATTCATAACTCGTAACTCCTAACTCCTCACTCCTCACTCTAAAAAAAATACGCCTTATGTCAGAATTAACTCCCATTACGCCAGATTCCAAATCCGCTGAGGCATTAGACTCAGCCATCGATAATCCCAGCGACCAAGCAATGATACCTGAACGCACTGCCAAAACTCGGCAATTGTTGGGGATGAAAGGTGCATCATCAGGAGAAACTTCAATTTGGAAAATCCGTTTGCAACTGATGAAGCCCATTACCTGGATTCCCTTAATTTGGGGTGTAGTTTGTGGTGCGGCTTCTTCTGGTAACTATACCTGGACGCTAGAAAATGTTTTGAAGGTAGCAGCCTGTATGTTCCTGGCTGGGCCATTGATGACAGGTTATACCCAAATCCTCAATGATTACTACGATCGCGAAATCGATGCCATCAATGAACCCTATCGCCCCATTCCCTCTGGAGCAATTTCCCTAACCCAGGTAATTACGCAAATTTGGGTATTATTAATTGGTGGTATTGGTTTGGCATTTTTGCTCGATGTTTGGGCTGGTCATGAATTCCCAACAATTGGTGCGATCGCTATTATTGGTTCTTTCATTGCCTATATTTATTCTGCGCCTCCCCTGAAACTCAAACAAAACGGTTGGCTGGGTAGCTACGCCTTGGGTGCAAGCTATATTACCCTGCCTTGGTCTACAGGACACGCTTTGTTTGGCGACCTCAATTCTACAATTGTCATTTTGACAATGTTCTACAGCTTAGCTGGATTGGGTATTGCCATTGTCAACGACTTCAAGAGTGTAGAAGGCGATCGGCAGTTAGGGTTAAATTCACTACCCGTGATGTTTGGTATCAACACTGCGGCCTGGATTTGCGTACTAACAATTGATGTATTTCAAGGATTTATCGCAGCTTATCTGGTCTACATTCATGAAAATTTGTATGCAGGAATACTTCTACTGCTAATCATCCCCCAAATCATCTTGCAGAATATCTATTTTTTACGCGATCCTGTGGCTAATGACGTTAAGTACCAAGCCAGTGCCCAACCCTTCCTAGTTCTAGGAATGCTCGTTGTTGGTTTAGCGCTTGGCCATGCTGGCATTTAACAAAACAGTACTAAGTTAGGCATGGGGCAAACAGGGTATGGGGAAAGGGGAAAAGGGGAAAGATTAAATTTATTCCTTTTCCCTTTAACCTTTTCCCTTGCCTTAAGAGCCTCCCCACACCTTAAGCACTCAATCAATAAACTTATACTTCTATAGTGAGAAGTTAAGAATTAGGAGTTAGGAGTTAATATACTTCTAACTCCTAATTTGTGTCAGGAAATGCCGTGCTAGAACTGATCTATTTCCTCATTCGTGGAATTCAACCTTTGTTAGTCCCGATTTGCTTTGTCGTTACTTGGGCTGTAATTATTCTGGCTATTTTGAATATTTGGGCTGCGGCGCGAGATAGCGTGGCTACAGCCAAGCAAATGCATCAAATTCCCTGTACTGGTTGCCAATATTTTACCGATAATTACCGTCTCAAATGCACTGTCCGCCCATCCATTGCCAACACAGAAGAGGCAATTGATTGTTCTGACTATCAACCGAAGACGAATCCTTATTTGTATTAGGAAGTGGGGAAATAAATGGCAGCGGAGGCAGAGGGAACTCTTGAGGCAGGGGAGGGGGAAAGGTTAAAGGGAAAAGGAATAAATTTAATTTTTCCCCTTTTCCCCTTTCCCTTTCCCCTTTTCCCTATACCCAATGCCTAATGACTAATTTCTAACAAAACTTTTAAAACTCCACGAATTTGGGCTTGTTCAAAAGCCGCAAGCCCTTCAAGTAGGGGGTAGCTGGCATGAATTAGGGGTTGTACGTCCACTTGTTTTGTGGCTAGCAACTGAAGTGCTGGGGGAAAGGGGCCGCAACGAGAACCGATGAGGGTGATTTCATCGACAACTAAAGAAGAAGCATCCAGGCTGAGGTTGCCAGCATAGGTACTTTTAAGGACTAATGTACCGCGTGGACGTAGGGCACGACGGGCGATCGCAAATCCTTCTGGATTGCCAGTACATTCTACTGAGATATCAAAATATCCATCTGTGACAGCATTAGCAAGACTTGTTTTAATCCCCCGTACCTCTAAGTTGGCAAGTTTGTCTTGATGACGCCCTACAACTAAGAGTTCACAGGCAGTTAGAGCTAGCGTCTGGGCTACCAACTGCCCTAGTTTGCCGTCTCCTACCACCAGCACGCGATTGTCTGGATGTAATGGTACTTGCTGTTGAATTTCCAGAGCTGCTGCTAAAGGTTCAGTAAATGTTGCTACTTCTGTTGGCACATTCTCAGGTACTAAATGTAGGTTCTCTACTGGCAAAGACAGATAATCAGCAAAGGCTCCGTGACGGTTGACAATACCTAAAACACTTCGGTTTTCGCAGTGAGTCGGTTGTCCGCTGCGACAAAAACGACAATGGCCGCAGACAGCGTTAATTTCTCCAACTACACGTTGGTTAAGTAAGTGTTTTGGCCCTTGTTCGACAACGCCGACAAATTCATGACCTAGAATACCAGTATAAGGATAATAACCTCTAAGTAATTCCAAGTCGGTATTACAAATACCTGCACGCAAGACGCGTACCAAAGCTTCTCCCGGTGCCGGTTCAGGAATGGGGATATCTGTGCGTAGTTGCAATTGGTTGTTTTCGAGCCAGAGTCCTTTCATTACTGTTTCAGCGTTTAATATTCTGTGCATCTTCATATAGAATTGCTATTAGTGAGCTAGAGATAATCCTAGTAAGTAGATAGACATAATTAAATGTAAAATACAAAATTTTAAAACCCCTATAAAAACTGGTTTTCCTTCTGCCTTCTGCCTCCTGCCTCCTGCCTTCTACTTATCAACTCACTTCAATTTTATTTAACCAAGTAACCAAATCGTTTGAATCAAGTGCTATCTCGCTTCCTAAGGTTTTTATATAAAGAAGTCCATCGCTAATAATTAAATCTCTAATTGGATACCATGAATCTCGCGTCCTAATCAAAAGTTCCAAAGGAATACCCGGTCTTGAAGTATACTTGCGATATTTCCACCAAGCCCGCCATAGCAGTACAGATTTAGTACACTGCATCTGATAGCCTTTGGGAATTTCACAGTATTGATACTGATAGAAACCTCGACTATCAATTTCTCCTTTGAGAAGATAACTATATTCTGCTAATGCCTGATTTATCAATTCCCAATGGGATGAGTTTGGAGAAATTGAGAATTGACATACTGTGTTAGATATTTGTGCGATCGCAATCACACCTTCAGATTTTGCACTCAGCTGGTTAGCCTTATAAAGTGTTTGCGCTGTGAAAGAAGGGTTTGACAATAAAATGTCTTTTTTGTGGATAGAGTTTTGGATAAACTCTCGAATCAAATCTAGATTAGACAACATAAATTTTTATATATTGCTGTAGTCACATGGGTTAAGACGGCGTTGATTACAAAGGAGCAATGAAGCAACTGGCTGTATACTCAGCAGTTTGCTATAGTCAGTGACCCAGTGTAAGGCAAGCCCCAACACAGTGCAAATTAGAATTTATACTGGTAGCGTTAGTTGCCAATTAATAGACGGGAGCTTTAATTATACTTAAACCGTTCTTTGATAAAGGTTTAATTTAGTTTTGTATAGTATGCTGCCTAAAAAAATTTTTGACAAAATAATTTTTTTCTAGGCAGCGAGTTAACGTCTTAAAGTCTTACCAACAAAGGGGGAAAGGGGAAAGGGATGGAATTTTTTAAAACATGCGTATCTTTCTCCTTTCCCTTCCCCCAAATGGGTTTAAAGCCCCCTCATTTAAGTGCGGTCTTTAATTGGGGGAGGTCACAATCCTCCTGTAATTTCTTTTCCCTTTACCCTTTTCCCTTCTTCGTGAAGCCTTGCACAAAAGGTTCAAACACGGGAACCAATTCTGGGCGACTAACCACGAGGGTAGGAAAAGAGCGATCGCTATAATCTTCTCCCGCTGATAAAGGAAACGGTTGAGAATTCAGCGATGACCAAACACCACCAGCAGCCTGGACAATTACCCAGGCTCCCGCTAAGTCCCAAACTTTTGGTGTCGCCTCAATTCCGCCCAGAGTTGCCCCAGTAGCAACTGTCAAAAAGTTATAACTAGCTACACCCAACATCCGGATTTTGCAGGGAAAGCCGTTGCGGATAATTGCGGTACTGCGGGAACAGAGGTTAAAAAAGTGATTGTTACTGGGACTATCGCTACTGCTGTGGATGGGGTGATGGTTGAGAAATGCTCCAGTTGGTGTGGTTATCCCAGATGAACCCGGCCAAAAACCATGAAAAGCTTGGTTCAGGGGTGGTACGTAAACATAACCAAAAATTGGAGTACCTTGATACAGTAAACCCAGAGAAATTGACCAGATGGGAATACCCCGTGTGAAGTTAGTTGTACCATCAAGGGGGTCAATTACCCAGCACCACTCGGTACCGGGAAAAGAGCGTTCGCTTTCTTCGGTCAAAATACCATAACCAGAAAAATTAGAAGCGATGGCATCCCGAATTTCGCGGTCTGCCCATTTATCTGCTTGCGTTACCAAACTACCATCAGCTTTTTGCGAAGCCTGTACTTGCCCAAAATCTTGCATTAGCTGTTTGCCCACTCTGGTAGTGGTAGTTTGGGCAAAATCAAGAATTGTTGTCCAAAAATCATTCATTGGTTAATTCTCGCGCAAAGACTCCCCTGAGCCAAGATTAGGTAGATTGGGGTTAGGTTAAGTTTTTAGTTTAATCCAAATCGCTTTCTAAAACTGAAGCGATCGCCTGTTTGGTACTTGTTTGAAATTCCGCAACATTGACCCGATTGAGAAACCAAATCGACAGCACCATACCCACAGCTTCTAGGGCAAATACTAGTCCATAAGCTAGTACCAAATTTGGTACTAGCTTACGACCCACATCTAATATAGTTCCGCCAAGGACTACTGCCACACCTCTAGAGATAGACTGCGCTAATCCCCATGCACCAATAAACGTACCTGCGGCTTCTGCTGCGGTGAGATCCAACATTAAGCTAATTGCTGCCGTAGTTAAGAAACCTGCGGCTAAACCGAATAAGACTAAACCTAGTTTCAAAAAGGCTGGATTAGCAGAAAATCCCGATACAGCTAGCAATCCGGCTGCAAATGCTACTAATACACAACCCAAGCGTGCAGTTCTGCGCTTACCCAAACGTGGCACAACAAAAAAGCCGGTGACGCCGTAGGCAATCAATATACCTGTTCCGTAAAAAGCATTCAATTTTGTGCTTTCAGCTAAGGGCATTTTAAACACTTGACCCGCATAAGGTTCCAAAATTGGGTCTTGCATAAACAAACTAATCGTCATCACCAGCAAAAAGGTGAAAAACAAACCTGTTTGCGGACTAGCTGTCAAAATTGCCCAAGCATTACCCAAAGTGATGCTGTCTTCTCGGTTAACTATTGTGGAACGGGTTAAGTATTGGGAATACTTTTTTTCTACACCTATTGTTGCAACGAACGCTAATCCAAATACTATTGCTGGAATAATAATAAATAATCTGTTGACGGAAGCCTGTAAACTTACTGCTGTTGCATCTGGTGTTAGCAACTTAGAACTGATAATTGCCCCAACAATAATCCCCACCATCAACATTGACCAAACAACACCGACAACTTTAGAACGGTTGTCTTCTTCAGATATATCCACTAATAAAGCAGCAAAGGCGGTACTACTAGCACAAATTCCTAGCCCGTATACAGCAAAAATCAGTGATAGAAGTGCTATCCAGCCAATTGTTTGAGTTGTCCATACCCAGCCACTTGGATTACTGGCAGCAATATTTAGTTGCCATATCACTTGTACAGCTAAAAATGAGGCGATCGCAAATATTCCTGCTCCTACCCAAACATAAGCCGTGCGATGGTATCCCCATAAAGGCTTGGCATCGGAAATCTGGCCGAACCAGACACGAGAAGGAGCAACAAATAAAGGCAGTGCTAGAACTACTGATACCAGCGTCGCCGGAATTGCTATTTCTTGAATCATGACTCTGTTGAGTACTCCCAGAGTCAAAATGGACATCATGCTCAACCCCATTTGAAATAAACCCAGCCGGAACATAGTCAGCAGGTTGACCCTCGGCACAGCTAGGGATTTTGTTTGGGGATCGAATACTTCGCCGCTTGCCATAGCTACTTTTTTGTATGGTTTATAGAACAGGACTTACGCAAAAATCACCAAAAAGCTTGATTTCTCGAACCGCCAAGACGCCAAGAACGCCAAGGATTCGTAGAGAGTGCGTAAGTTATATAGAATATAGTCTTTCTTTAATTAAGAATAAACTGTTCTATATTCCAAAAAAACAGTAATTTTGGTATATCAGTTTTTGGGTTTGGCGGTAGACACCGCAGCATAAGGTACATAAAACTTTTTGGTAATTCAGGGCTTGTTGTGCAACCATAACTAGATTAAACGCGGTTGGGCATTAATAGAGGCGAACTGAGATAGTTACTTGCTTATCGCTGCCTTTTACCGTTAATACTGATGTCATACATAGTTGGCGATCGCTAGCTAGATGTAGCATTCACATCTCACTATTTTAAATTTTATTAAGGTTGTCAGGGATATGGAAGAAATATTAAACCAATACTGTAAACAAGATAATCCTGGTCTGCTGCTCCTGAGTATGCCAACTGGTTCTGGTAAAACCTACAACGTTCTAAAGTTTATACATTCTAATTACAAGGAGTTTGTCAAGCAAGAGAGAAAAATTCTGTTTATTACCAACCTCAAGAAGAACTTACCTACCGACGAACTCAAGAAACTTTTTATCGAAAATGGAGATGAGGAAGATTTTAAGAAATATTTTCTTTTTATTGATTCTAATGTAGATACTGTTATCAATAGGTTGCTTGAAATTGATAACCAAATTCCCGATCAATTTAAAACCGAAATATATTTAGAACTAAAAAAAGATATAGAACTACTCCAAAATGAACAATTGCCCAGCAGCTTTAAAGAAAAGATTAAAATAGATATTCGTAAAAATGTTGAGCCTACATTCCGAGATATTATTCAGAAAACATTGACCAAGAATTTTCAAACAAAAAAAGCTCGTTTGTTGGCTATAAAGAATAATCAAGACTACCAATGGATTGGAGAACTTTATCCTGCCGTATTTACAGATGAGAAAACTATCTTATTTCTTAGTATAGATAAGTTCGTAGCTCAAAATTCAACACTTGTAGAACCATCATATTACTTTTACGAGCGGTTGATTAATGAGTCAGTTATTTTTATTGATGAGTTCGATACTACCAAAGACGCTGTACTCAAAAATATTATTCAGTCTGGATTACGGCATCGGGTAGATCTTATTGATTTGTTTTTGAACATTCATAATCATCTAATGCAAACTGAATGTCCTGAAGTACTCGTGCAAGAATCAAAATGGCGAAAAAAAGCATCTTCAGGCAAAAATTGGCTATCTCTAAGAGAGCAGATTGAATCATTGCGAGAAAAAGCCAACTATATATTTAATAAATATGAATTACAGCATATCTGTAAATCTCATGAAGAATTTTCAACTAAGGAAAGAAACTTTCTTTTTTATGATTATAAATTCCATAATGTTCTGGCTCGTAATCAACGTATAGAGCTTATTGGAGATATAGATAGTCGTACAAATTGGATTAAAGCCTTTGATATTAAACATCAAAAATCAGGTATTGATATACAGGAATTGCTGAGTAGTATTACAGGATATTTATCCTATTTTCAGACAGGAGTTAAATATTTAGCAAATAACTATCGCCGTTTAAAAGAAGAAGATAAAGGCGGTAAGGAAACTTTTCCACTGAAATTAGCTATTCAGACAGTTCTTAATAATTTCCACCTTAAAGATGTCGAGTTTTTAACCAATAGAATTCTTGAAGATGATTTACCTTATGGCTTGCAACCCTATCAAGGATCAATACAAAGTCATAATTTTTATGATACAGGCTTTCGTTACTACGATATCGTCGATAGTGATGAGCATGATACATTATCAAAAATATATATGTTTAACTTCAGCCGTACACCTGAATCATTTTTAGCTGGAGTTTGCTCAAAGGCTTTTGTAGTCGGAATTTCAGCTACTGCCGGACTTTATACAAATATTGGCAATTATGATCTAGAGTACTTGAAATCTCGTTTAGGAGATTCATTTATACGTATTAAAGATGATGCGCTTGTTAAACTGAAAAACTTATATAACGAAGCAACTGAAGGCTATGATAAAGTCTCTATAAAAACTCAATTTATTGGGACAGATTCACAAGAGCAAGCAATCAAACAGCTTGAAGAGCTTTTGAATGATCGAGAAGCAGCCCAGGATTTATGGAATACTCTTCTTCATACTATTACCGATGAGAAGGAGGAAAGTATTAAGTTTGCATTTTGCCGTTATGTCAGAGCTTTAACTGCATGGCAATATTTTTTAGATCATCCTGATTGTCATGCGTTCCTTTGTCTTTTCAATAAATTACCAAAGCCTTCCGATCCAAAATTTGACCTGCATATACTGCATAAATATGCGGAACTTTTATTAGAAAGCCATCAAAATAATATTGATATTTCTGTAGCTGATACATTCTTTGTACTTAGTGGAAATAACTTTGATGCAAACAAGGGAAAACTGATCAATGAGCTAAAAGATAATAAACGCCAATTTATTATTTCTGCATACCAAACTATTGGGGTTGGACAAAATTTACAATTTCCAATTCCTTTTGGGGTAGAGCCAATAAATATTAATAGCCTTCCCAAACATTCAAATATGGATATTAACGGAATATATTTAGATAACCCTACAAATATTATTGTTAATATATTTGGAAATCATATAAATGAAGATGAATTTATAAAATATATTTTTCAATTGGAATTTATTCGAGAGAATGGAGATTTTTCGCTAAACCAGTTTAAAAGCAAGTTGGATGAAGCCTTTCACAGATATATAGAAAGATATAAGCCTAGACGAAAAGCTGAAGACTTTAGCAACCCATACAATACAAACGCTTATTCACGCTACTTAAATAAAATCATTATTCAGGCATTGGGTCGAATATGTCGTACCAATATGAAAGCTCCAAAAATTCATATTCTTGCTGACGTTTCTATCCGAAAACATTTAATTGGATTTTCTCTACCAGAAGATGTAATTCCTATTCGTGAATATACTGCTCTCCTTGAATCAGCAGGTGAATCACCTAACCAATCTGAAGATTTAATAGCAGCACAGAACCGTGCATCTCATAAAAGTAATCAAACTGCTACTTATATACGTCGCCAACTGAGTACACCGTGGACAAATCAGAGTGTTAAAAAGTGGCAAGAACTAAGAGAACAAGTACTTCAGCAACCAGCTATTGCAAAAGAATCAGAATGCAATACTGACTGGAGTAACATATACCTAAATTTGCCAAAACCAGACAATTTATATTATTTCTCACATGAAAATGACTATGATGATATCGAAGTTTTCTTTACTGATGACTACAGAAAAAAAGAAGTAAAACAAGTAAGCGAACGAACTGCTCGTCTTTCAGAATTGATGAAAATCGATACTTTTCATAAATTATTCACTGATTCTGGCTGGGCAACAACATTTCCTAAATCTAAACTAATGCTGACACCTCCGATGTTCAACAATATTTATAAAGGAGCATTAGGTGAAGTATCTGGGAAACATATTTTTCAAAACCTCTTAAATATTCCCTTACTAGAACTAAACGTAAATGAATTTGAACTCTTTGACTTTAAAACAGAGCAAAATGTCTATATAGACTTCAAGCTATGGAATGATCGGGTTGCAGTCAAAGCTAATGAAATAATCGAAAAAATCTGTGAAAAAATGGAGATTGTTGAAGCAGAAAAAGTTTTTGTTATCAACCTTCTTGGTTCTTCTAACACTCCTTTTATTCCAATTCCATCATTTGACGGAAAAATTATAGAGATTCCCTATCTCTGTAAAAATGATAAGGTTGATGATTTTGCACTTAAATTTATCGTGAATGAGTTTTTGAAATGAGCATTCTTACAAATAGACTGAAGGTAATTTTTCATATTGATGCTATTGAAAGAGATTTTGTTTTTATCCGTTTCAAACGAGACAAAAAGGGCAAATGGTGGGGAGCAGAAGAACTGGATCGTGTTATAGGCGAAGATTATAAGGCCATGTCCGTTGGTTATGCTCAATATGCCTATGCTATGTTTGATAAAAAATCAAATGATACTTACGCATTACTTCAAAAACTTAGAACCGATCCTAAATTTGCTAGTGTATCTGCAATTGACGTAAAACCCCAGGCTGTTTATACTGGAAATGATGAATGTATATGTGAAGTAACACTTGCCCGCTTATTAATTAACTCTTTAGGCTCATCACGCTCTAGATTTAAACATCTACATTTCTCAAATCTGACGGGAGCATTACTTAAAGTCCCTCTATTAAAAAATAAACTTTATGATGCGATTGGTGTTGCTGAAATCACTCTTGATCGTGATGAGAGTCAAACAAACGAATTTTTATTGAAAGTTAGTGTAGTCTCTTATAGAAAAAAGGTTTCTATATTAAAAGAATATAAAGGTACGGCAGAATTAAAAAAAATTCTTAAGAGACCTGAATATGTGTTCCATAGTGGTACAGGAACACTGAGAAGGTGGCTTCCATCTGAGGGTCAAGAGACAGATCCTACACAGTCTTACATACAATGCGCTAAACAAGGCAAAAAGCTTCATACTAATTTTCTTGAATTTGGAAGTATAGAAAAATTTGAGAAAAGCCGAGCAGGTATTTTATTTCAAGTTTTTAATAGTATTCAAGAATATCTGTCTGAGTACATGAGCGTTGATTTTTCCACTCTTGAAATTGACCACAGCCTTGAACTCAAAAACACCGTACTTAAAAATCCAAACCAACTTCACTCAAAGCTTGATGGTCAGGCAATACATATAGTTGATAGAGTTAATGATGAAAATGCTGCTGATTTAACAATTACACTGAAGGAATATCTTCTTCCCTATATCACTGATGAAAAGCTAATCACTATTGGTAAACGAGATAAAGAAAACGCACTAAATTTTAGAATTATACATGATGCTGAATTTTATGAAAAAGCAGGGCATAAGGACGAATATCTCCCTTCAACAGATAAAATTCAGCGACAACATCTAACAGTTGAATCTACTACAAATATCTCTAAACCCATTGTTAAAACAATTGTAAAGGAACAGTTGATAAAACGTGATATTAGTTCTCGAACATTAAACTTGTTCGATTGGACTAAACTTCAACTAAAAGGAATTTGGACTTTTGCTGCTTGGGATGACGATACAGACCAAGTAATTTTTATGGAAATTCAACCAAATGGTAATTTTCAATTTTACGAAATAGATGGCCAAGATATATTTAACTGGCAAAAGTTTGATCGATATAGAAAGTTCATGACAGATGGTAGCTCAGGAGATAAAATCGAGGCGTTAGAAGGTCTTGTTATTTCTGATAATGGTGATATAAATCAAATATTTATAACTGATAAAATTAGTATTCCTGACCTTTATAAAATCGAAGCTATTCTAAGGGAAGTCGAAACTGAACTTCCCGAAAACAAGCGAAATGGGTATGAGTTAGCTGATATAGTTGAAGAATTTTTACAAGAACCATCTGCATCTGACCTTGATGTTGAAAAATTGAAATCATTCTCATCGGAACTTAGAAAAATCGGTAGTCAAACTATATCAAAAGTAGATTTTAAGTCTTTAATCGCACAGTATTTGGGAACAAAAAGGAAAACAGGAGATAAGGAAATTGATGTTAGTATAACAAGTGAGGCTACTTGTTTTAGAGATCGCCTTCTAGATAAACATCAAATTCGATTAAAGTTACCCCAGGATAACCAGAGCAAAGAAGATTTATTTGACGCTTCTCTCAACATAAAATATTTTGGTGAAACAGAAAAACAAGCTTATTACCTTGTTGGAGAAAGAAGAGATAATGTGCAATTGCATTTTAAAGATGCCTGTCATCTTCGTAGAATAGTGGCGGTGGATGACTCAAAACTGATATTTAGACAAATTCTCCCCACTATGGATGTTGATTTTGTTCGTACAGGACAAAGTACCGTAATCCCTTTCCCTTTTAAGTATATTAGGGAGTATAAGAAATTTGGTGATACTAAATAACTGTATGAGTGAGTACTAATTAAGTACAATAGCTCTTTATTTGAAACGCTACACTAAAAAAGTAAAGAAATGTAAATAATTTAATTTTTGCAACCGTGGAAACCATCACATTGGGGCAAAACGGCCCAGTTGTAACACCTTTGTGCATAGGCACTTGGGCTTGGGGTGATAAACTCTTTTGGAATTATGGCAATGATTACGGCCCAGAACAGTTACAAGAAGCCTTCACCGCAGCACTAGAAGCTGGTGTTAACTTCTTCGACACTGCCGAAATCTACGGAATGGGATTATCAGAGAAATTTTTGGGCGAATTTATGCAACAGACGCAACAACCTGTGCAAATCGCCACAAAATTTGGCCCCCTACCGTGGCGATTTACAGGTCAATCTGTTTCTGATGCTTTAACACACAGTCTCAAACGCTTACAAGTTGAGCAAATTGCCCTCTACCAAGTGCATTGGCCTTTTGCTTTCTTTTTAAGCCAAAAAACTCTGATGAATGCTTTAGCCGATGAAGTGAAGCGAGGTAGAATTGCTGCGATCGGCGTGAGTAATTACTCAGCAGAGCAAATGCGAGACGCGCATCAAATCTTGGCAGACCGTGGAGTGCCTTTGGCTGTAAACCAAGTACGCTATTCTTTACTGACTCGCCAAATTGAAAGTAAGGGTATTGTAGCAACAGCCCGTGAGTTAGGTGTGACTCTGTTGGCTTATAGTCCTTTGGCTCAGGGATTACTCACAGGCAAATACACTGGTGATAGTGCCGAAACTCCCACTGGTGCGAGAAAAATAGATCCGCGATTTAGTAAAGAAGGCTTACAAAAAATTGCACCAGTAATATCTTTACTACGCAGTTTGGGAGAAAAATACGATCGCACCCCAGCCCAAGTTGCTCTCAATTGGTTAATTTGTCAGGGTAATGTCATTCCCATTGCTGGAGTTAAGACAGCCGAACATGTACGTCAAAATGCCGGCGCTTTGGGTTGGAGATTAAACGAGGATGAAATCGAAGAACTAGAAAAAGTTAGTCGTCCCTGGCTGTAAAGACGTTGCATTGCAACGTCTCTAGTCAAATACTGGAGGCCAGAGTTCTGACACTACTAGCTCCCAACCTGGTAATAAATCTGGTAGTGTCAGTTTGTCGATGTCTTGCAAAACTATCGGTTCTTGGTTGAGGCGATAAACTGTGAGCGTCAATTTGTCAGGATCGATGAGAATACTAACTGTAGATCCAAGTTGTAAAAATAGCTGAATCTTTTCTATAACCCACATTCCGCAGGTTAGTTAAGAAAGAAGATAATATTTTCGACAAGGAGCA
>JAVRBO020000030.1:0-8769 GCA_034531195.2 Nostoc sp. ChiSLP01 | reverse complement strand
TGCCCTCTGCCTTCTGCCTTTCCCCAACCTAGATCACCAAAAGTTGCCAAGAACCCATAACACACCCTACATTTATATACATTTACGTCTTACGTTTTTTTAGGTTGAGCTACTTAGAAATCGCTTAACTGTTGGCTTCCTCACCCGCCTGAGAGATCATTTATAAAGTAAATCTTAAGTAGGGTGTGTTACGGCTTTGCTATCACGCACCGTCTTATATAGCGGTGCGTTAGACGCTGATATCATATTTTTCGTGACAAGTAATCTAAAAATACGCGCCTAACACACCCTACAATAATTTTATTTTTAATTTATAAATAGCCTCTGAAAGTAAAGTTCCAGGCTAACAGTTCAAGTCTACTCAAGTAGACTAAAAAATTTTGGGTATTATTTAGTCATCTTAAGATGACTTTTGCTATGAGCAAGGAACTTCAGATCCTTGCGGGACATCAGTATTAAAATGTGGCAGTTAGTGTAGGAAAACAACGTGAAAATAGGGTTTATTGCTAAAACATTAATTACATCCATAGGATTTTTCACTTTATTTGCTCCAAGTCAAGCATCGGCTCAACTGATACCGCAACCTTGGGTTTCAGTGGGTGGCAAAGATGGGGATATAACTTATGCTGTAGGAGCTAGGGCTTTGAATTTTGGAGTTGAACTAGGAACAGGCCCTGATGGTGCTACAGGAGTAGATGTTTTGAAATTTATCAGTTTGCCTGTTGTTTCACCTTATGTAGGAGTTGGGCTTTATTCCGAAGATAAAGGTGTTGCGGTTTCAGGTGGCGTTCAGGTAGGCGCTACTGATAACGTTTTTGTAGGTGCTGGTTACAATTCTATTCGCGGCTTTAATGGGCAAGTGGGAGTCAGATTTTAACAGGTGTCTTGAGATAGGTAATAGGCAATGGGTAATAGGGGATTTGCAAATTAAAAAATAAGTAGGTGGACATAATTATTTAAAAGACGCATTTCGACTTCGCTCAATGCTCGAACCCTGAGAAGACGAAGGTTGAGCGGAGTCGAAACCCGGCAACCTCTTTTTTAGTTTAATTTAGTGTTTCTACTTATCGAAATTATTATTGTCTATCGATATTTTGTGTGCTTAGAGTTAGGGGCGGGCGAGACGCCCACCCCACAAAGTTTTACAAAATTGAATAATTAATTTATTGGTAATCTTTAGGGAATAGACAATAGGGAACAAGCGATAGATTTTTTTAATCAATGGCTCCTCCTTTAGGTTTATTCGTGGGGTTAATCCAAAATATAAAATCCGTCTTGAAAAACTGGCTGATGATTCAGGATGCCTATAATCGTTTGATAACTTGGTAATACACATCGGTTAAACGAAATACTAAATGGTGCGTCTCAATCCGACATCATATGCCTGATAACTGTTTCGGGAAAGTTTGGACAATACATGTTATCTTTTTGGATAGATGACATTCTGATGACATTCTATAGACAAAAAGTAGCATGTATTGTCTATACATTGTCCAATGCTCGGCTATTATTCAGATTTTCGGCACGCTGTTAGTATTATTTTTTTAACAGGACTCTCCTTATGGAGCCAGGGCTAAGATTACTAATTCAATTGGTATTAGAGTTTGCACCTGTAATTGTAGACCTAATACAAAAGAGAAAAGAAGAAAGTCTGACTACAACTAATTATCTATTGCCGACAGTCATCAATGAAGCTGTCAGATTTGGCAAGAATTTGATGGCAGAAAATGATAGCTATGATTCGAGTTTTGAACAAACAAAACTTCTGCAACAACAATTAGCTGTTTATCAGCGTGAAACACAATTACAAGTAGCAAATCAAGAAAGAGAGACTGCTCTTAAATTACCAGAAGTATATAAAATTTTTGATAGTTGGCCTTTAAGATTATACCCGTCACAAATTTTAGAATCTCATACAAATCAAGGACGCACTCCGCTAAAAGTTTTTCTTGCCCCTCCCCAAATCAAATTCGATCAATTTGAACATAAGACTGATGGGATATCTGAAATAGAACTGATATTAGCTGAAGGTTTAAGAAAATTGTTCAATCAGCATTATTCTCTACACAATCCCATTAGACCAACAGAATTTTTGGCAGGGGCTTGGGATAGTAAACGTTTTCATAGTGAATCCAGCATCAAGGCTCTGTATGGCATATTAAAAACAGAGCCTATTTTAATTTTAGAGTCAGAAAATGATGGTGATTACCTAAATTTTCGGATTGCTTATTGGGGATTAAAACAAGATAAATATTATTACAAAACAATTGCACGATTGTCTTATAAAGAAATTCTTCAGGAATCAGCTAAAAGTCGCGCTCTGGAGTGGAAAAAAATTCGAGACGAATTATTAGCGTTGGGAGAAAATTTAGAAGAAATCAATCTTTTGGGTAGAGATAATGTATTTAATTTGGCTATTTTAGAAAAATCAGAAAAATGGCAGGCTCAAGGTATTGATGTGAGCAAGTTATCCTTGCAATATCAAGTTAATCATCAAGATTTTGAAAAACTTTGCCAGGTGTTGATTACTTGTCACTTTCTGGTTGCTGCTTGGGTAGCGGATATTTATCATTTAGTTCATTACGATGTACCGCCTTTGCTGCCAAAGTTGCTGCCAAGTTTGCTCAAAGATGCTTTTGATTTACAATCTGTGGAAGCAATAGCTTCTGGTTATAAACAAGTTTACCAAGCTCTAGAAGAGGAACGACGTTACTGGGTTCCAGAATTGGCTTTGCAATTAGCTCAAAGTTTATCTCATTTACCCGATCGCTCTTGGGCACAAGAACAAATTGATTATTCAATTAGCACATGGTTGGAATTGCGTCAAGCCTCACCGCAGGAATTTGCTAACCCCTTAGAGGCGATGCAATCGGCTGTGAGAATTGAAGATGAAGAGTATTTCCAAAACTTAAAAGAATATTTTACAACTGTGAGCGATCGCCAAAGTATTCTAGCTGTAGAAAAACTCTTAGATGCGATCGCCATTCTCAAATATAAACTTACCTTAGAAAATGCCAATCTCAGATACACCCTCACTGGACATGCTGGTAAAGTCACCTCTGTAGCTGTTAGTCCTGATGGCGAGATTTTAGTTAGCGGCTGTGCAGACAAAACCATCAATCTCTGGAATCTGCAAACTGGCAAACTAATTCGCACTTTGACAGAGAATTTGGGTGAAGTTTCATCTCTAGCAATTAGCCCCGATGGTAATTTCCTTGCTATTGGTAGCTGCGAACACCCCAAAAGTAATGTCAAAGTCTTGCATTTGAAAACAGGCAAAGTATTGCACACACTTTTAGGACATCAAAAACCCGTCAATGTTGTGGCAATCAGCCCAGATGGTACAATTCTTGCCAGTGGCAGTAATAAAATCAAGATTTGGAATTTAGGTAAAGGCGATCGCATTTGTACCCTTTGGCATTCATCTGCTGTTCATGCCGTAGCAATCAGCCTTGATGGTACAATCCTTGCCAGCGGTAGTTCTGACAACAAAATCAGGTTGTGGAATCCACGCACAGGTGACCCGTTAAGCACGCTAAACGGTCACGATGGCGAAGTCAATTCAATTGCCATGAGTCCCGACGCACAACTCCTCTTCAGTGGTAGTGCTGACACAACCATCAAAGTTTGGCATTTGGCTACTGGTAAACTGCTGCACACATTAACTAAACACTCACAAACAGTAAAATCCTTAGCCGTTACTCCAGATGGACAAACTCTAATTAGCGGTAGTGCAGATAAAACTATCAAAATCTGGCGACTTTCCACAGGCGAACTACTGCAAACCCTCACCGGCCATTCAGAGACGGTGAATTCTCTGGCCTTGAGTCCTGATGGTAAGTTACTCGCTAGCGGTAGTACTGACCAAACCATCAAAATTTGGCAGATATAGCAAGAGACTGGGGGCTGGGTGAAAAATCTTTTTTAGGACTTACGCAGGCTCCACGAATTCTTGGCGTTCTTCTCTACGAGACGCTGCGCGAAGGCGTCTTGGCGGTTGGATAAATTAAGCTTTTCAGCTATTTTTGCGTAAGTCCTGTTTTTGTGTCTAATATCAAATTCGCTTAATGCTAATCGAACAACAGAAGCATGTTGCAGTTTTTTTATAGTAGGGATGATTTTGGCGATCGCCCTAGTCCTGTACGATCAGAGAAGAATTAATTCAAATAGAAAAATTATGGCAACCGAGCAAGAGCTTCAATCTCTTTTTAATACCTTGGATACCGATGGAGATGGTAAAGTTTCGATAAATGAGCTTTTTTTAAGCCCAGGCTTAAGTGCAATCATCTCAGCAGAAACAGGTGTCAGTAGCCCCCAGGAGTTGCTGAGTATGTACGGAGATAAAAACGGTAGTATCACCTTTGAAGAGTTAAAGAAAGTTGTTGAAAAGGCTGGGAATTTAAACTAGCAGTCAAAAAAAACTAGGTCTCGTACTCCCTATTACCCTTATTACCCCCCTTCCAGAATACCTTGAGAGCTAGAGACGTTGCATTGCAACGTCTCTACATGTTTATAGGTGTGGGTGGGTTAATAGTTCTCTGACTTGTTGTGCTGAATCTTGTTCTAATGCTGATGCGGCGATCGCCTCACTCTCGGCTAAACTTAACTGATGAATTCCCTGCTTAATTGCAGGTATACTTTGAGGATTCACACTTAATTCATCTAACCCCAAACCTAATAAAATCGCTGTTGCTAAAGGATCTGCCGCCAATTCGCCACATAAACCGACGGAAATTCCCGCTGCATGGCCAGCCTCAACGGTTTGCTTTACCATCCTTAACACCGCTGGATGCAGCGCATCAACTAAATTTGCCACCCGTGGGTTAGTGCGATCGCCTGCCATGACATACTGACTAAGGTCATTAGTGCCGATACTAAAGAAGTCTACTTCAGCGGCTAACCGTTCGGCGATCGCCACCGCTGATGGCACTTCTACCATAATCCCTAGTTTTATTTCTGTATCATAGGGAATACCAGCTTGCTTGAGTTCAGCCTGGACTTCGCCAAAAATTGCCTTAGCTGCACGCACCTCCGTTAGAGTAGCAATCATCGGCAACATGATTTTAATTTGGCGTCCAACACTAGCTCGCAAAATTGCCCGCAACTGAGTTTTGAAAACTTCTGGATTACCCAAACAAAAACGAATTCCCCGCCAGCCTAAGAATGGGTTGGCTTCAGGAAACCCTACCCTCAAATATGGAAGTGGCTTATCGCCGCCAATATCCAAAGTCCGAATCAGTAGGGGACGATGTTCCAAAACTTCAGCGATCGCCTGATACACTGCTAATTGTTCTTCTTCTGTGGGGGCGCTTGTCCTGTCTAAATACAAAAACTCGGTGCGGAGTAGTCCCACACCTTCGGCACCATTAGCTACAGCAGCTTGGACATCGCTGATACTACCGATATTGGCAAAAACACTAACTTGCCGACCATCAGAAGTAATTGCCGACTGGTGTGCCGTGGCTCGTGCTTGTTGCTGGGCAGTTTGCCAAGCTTCTCGCTTTGCCTGAAGCTGTTCTAGAATATCTAACTCTGGTTCTACCCAAGCTTTGCCGCTTTCACCATCCAATGCCATGAGCGTACCATCTGCCAAGTGCAACACCTGGGCATCTACCCCCAAAACTGCGGGAATACCCAAAGTCCGGGCGATAATTGCACTGTGGGAAGTGGCACTCCCAGAAGTTGTACAAATCCCTAGCACCTTTGTAGGGTCTAGTCCGGCGGTATCCGAAGGCGTTAAATCGCTGGCTACCAAAATCGCTGGTGACTCCAGATGCAAGTTAGCAGGGGCATTGCCAGTTAGTAAGCGCATTACCCTTTGTCCCACATCCACAACATCGTCTACTCGCTCTTGTAAATAAGAGTCATCAAGTGTGCGATAGGAAGTCGCCACTTCATCGACTGCGGCTTGCCAAGCGGCTTCGGCATTTATATGCTGTTCTAAAATGCGGTGATGAGCCGCTTCTAAAACAACTGGATCTTCTAAAAATAGTAAATGGGCGTCAAAGATGGCAGCTTCAGCATCGCCAATTTGAAAAGATGCTTGTGAGAACACCGCCTGAATTTCTTGGCGGGCGATGTGAATAGCTGCCTGTAACCTTTGCCACTCTGCTTCGGTATCATCTACGTGATATTCCGTAACGGCAATTGGGGCGGGTTGATAATGAACCACAGGTGCGATCGCCACTCCCGCAGAAGCCGGAATACCTGAGAGTTCGCCATCAATGGCTGGGGTAACTTTGTGTTGCAAGACTGGTGGATGATTAAAAGCAGCATTATCCTCGCCAAAATTAGTGGCAAACAATACTTGCAATGCTGCCAGTGCTGCATCTGCATCTGAGCCAGTGGCAGTAATTAGCAATTCATGTCCTTGGCGCACCCCTAAAGTTGTGACTTGGTTAATACTGTCGCCCCGGACTAACCCGGTATTTCTAGTTAAATTTTGCACTAGAATTTGAGATTGAAAGCGAGCTGCGGTTGCTACAAACTGAGCTGCGGGACGGGCGTGTAAACCTAAACGATTGCTGACAATCAGCCGAATTTCTCGCGTTGGGGATTCTGGATTGTTGGCTGGGATGTTGCTATCCCCAACTGACGCAGGGCTACTAACTCCACTTAATTGAGTTGCTTTTGCTAGTAATGCGCCCCGTGCTTCCGCCATCACTTGCTGAATGTTCCTCCCAGCTGCTGCGGCTACCACAGCAGCGATCGCACCTTCCACCAAAGGTGCTTCACACAAATAGACTTTTTGCCGCTGTTCCTCTGGCAGAAACTCCAGCGCCATTTCTGCGCTGAGTAAAGCACTACCCAAATCCATTAACACCAAGACACCATCATCAGAGAAAACAGCAGCGATCGCTTCATTAACCTGGATGGGATCTGTACCCAACGGATTTTCCGGATCTTCAATACCTGCTGCAATAGCGATGGGGACTTCACCTCGAACCATCTGCGCGGCGAGTTCCCGCACGCCCAAAGCTAATTGTTTACTGTGAGAAACTATGACAATTCCGACCACTGCCACACCGCCAATCTTATTGAGAGGTTTGCGATCAGCCAGTTATCAAAGAAGGCAGGAGGCAGAGGGTAGGAGGCAGGAGGAAAACAGCCACGCCAGTCGCCCCAAGTCGGTATAGCTGCCCACGGCGCTGGCTCCTCTGTTTCCTGCTGCGATCAAAGCGAACTTGCGGTTTAAGACAAGAACACCAAATTTCAAGAAAGGTGGCTCTTTTTCAGGAGGGGTTTGAATCCTCTTATAGCTAAAAAAAACCTTCTGCCTCCTGCCTCCTGCCTTCTGCCTCCTGCCTCCTTTATCCATTTCATTTTCCCATTGAGCTAAAATTGCAACTGAGCGAAAATATTCCTGTCTTTAGAGCTAGAAACTCGAACAAAATAGCCCTCTTTTATAGGAATAGGTGGTTTCCACTCATGAACGCCATCGCTAGCAGTACGGGAAGAAATATTTTGAATAAGTTTCTTCTCATAGTACAACCTAATCGAGACATCGCCATCAAAATTGTCTCGCCACAATATTAAAAAAGACCGATCTTTGTTTGCAAGGACTTTGCCTGCTGGCTGACTGAGAACAATTTTTGGTGCGACTTGATTTTTACTTTTCTTACGGAATCCTAGATAATGAGGTAAATCTCGGAAAGTAGGATTTTCTTGCACATTAGACAGTTGTGGGACAATAATATTTCCTTTTTGGGGATTGAACAAATAAGTCGATCTGCCCCCGTCAACGGTGATGATATCGCCTTTGACTCCTAATTTACGTAATAAATCCGCTGCCTCGTCTAAAGTTGCTTGATTCACCGTCATAATCAACAACAATTCGTCACCTTTAACACCATCTTTGTTAAGAGTACCGATGACTTGGTATTTATTGGCTTGATTTTGAGCCAATACTTTTGCCGGATGATCGCTGTATTGGTAAGTGACAATGGCATTTTTTACTGCTTTTTGATTTAGTGGCGCACCGCTAAGGCGATCGTAATTTGTAATGTATGCCTGCTTATCATCCCAGACTAAAGCCTTGAGGCGAATATTACTATAATATTTATCTTTTGGTTCTTTGACGGGGCCGTAGGGACTACTACCGCCGCTGATGACTACACCATTGAGTTTTATCGGAAAAGATAATTGAGTGCTGGGTTGATATTGTTCAAAAAAAGAACAATTAATGATAGAAAAAACGTTGTCAGCATAAAGCTGTTGATATTCATTTGCAACTTCAGAGAATAATTTGTTCTTGAAGAAAGGGCTGTAATGTCCACTTTCTCCTTGATAATATTTACCTTGGTTTTGACCCATATTATCCACCTCTCCAACGATTTGGTCGATGTGCATTTTTCGGAGGTCAATAACTTGTAAATAAGCTTCGTTACCGTTGGTTAATTCTTTTCTATATAAAGCTGCACCGTTTATAACCTGGAGAGGTTGATAAGAAGATAAAGGATTAAAACTTTGAGCAATCCACAGGCTACTTAGAATTGGCAGTAAAAAAAGCAATAAATTGATGAGAACATTCATCAGAATTTTGTCGAGGCAGAAATATGTCTCAGGAATTATAATCTAGATTTTGATATTAGCCAGGTTTTGAAGTCAAAGTTGAGCCTCAGAAGGTCAAAGTTGAGCCTCAGAAGGTCAACGTCGAGCCTCAGAAGGTCAAAGTTGAGCCTCAGAAGGTCAAAGTTGAGCCTCAGAAGGTCAAAGTTGAACCTCAGAAGGTCAAAGTTGAGCCTCAGAAGGTCAAAGTTGAGCCTCAGA
>JAVRBO020000029.1:0-25227 GCA_034531195.2 Nostoc sp. ChiSLP01 | reverse complement strand
CCACACCTCCCACACCTCCCACACCTCCCACATCTCCTGCCTCCTGCCTCCTGCCTCTGCCAATGCCCAGTCCTTCAAAAACCTCTGCTTGTGAGGATAAATTCTGCGATCGCCAAATCTTGTGGGGTGGTAACTTTTAAATTTGTCTCTTCGCCTTCGACAATTCTGACTTGAATGCCACATTTTTCAAACAAAGCGGCATCGTCTGTGACTTCCCAACCTTGGCGCACGCCTTCGGCATGACACTGCTTCAACAATTTGACATCAAATCCTTGGGGAGTTTGTGCTGCCCACAGCTTTTGTCTGTCGGGGGTACTTTGAATTATCCCTTGTCCATCGACAACTTTGATGGTGTCTTTGACGGGCACCGCAGCAATTAAACCGCGACATTCGCCAATGGCTTGGGCACAAGAATTAAATAAATCTGGTGTGATCAAACATCTGGCTCCGTCGTGAATCAAAACTTGTTCTGCATTCGCTGGGAGCGCCTGTAAGCCGTTGTAAACAGACTCTTGGCGGGTGGAGCCGCCGAGAATAAATTCCACTGGTTTGGTGAGCTTGAGATCCGCGAGAATTGCTTTCAAATCAGGCCAGTCAGTCGGTTGGGAAATAATTCCAATCCAAGTTATTTTACTGGCGGCTTGGGCGGCTAACAAAGTCCAAGCAATAATTGGTTGCGATCGCACGAGGAGTAGGAGTTTATTGCGGTTACTCCCCATTCTTTTTCCGATTCCGGCAGCGGGAATTAGTAAATACACAGAATTCCTCAATCTTTAAGCTATATATTTTCCCCTAAAATAAGGAGCGAGTAAGCGTCAATAAATATTATGCGAGTAGTAGCCCTTGTACCTGGCGGGATTGGCGACCAAATTCTCTTCTTTCCGACTCTAGATGACCTGAAGCGCTATTACCCAAACGCTCAGATAGATGTCGTTGTTGAACCCCAAGCAAAGGCCGCCTACCAGGTCAGCAAGTCAGTTCATGAGGTACTGGCTTTTGATTTCAAAGACCGTAATAGTTTGGCAGATTGGGGCAACCTGGTAGGCACAATTCGCGATCGCGAGTACGATGTTGCCATTGCTGTTGGGCAAAGTTGGTCGATTGGTCTTTTACTTTGGTTGACGGGAATTCCCATACGCATTGGCTACCAAGGCAAGGGTTCGATTTATCTAACCCAGGCTGTGCCGTTCAAACCATCCCAGTATGGTGCGGCGGCATATCACGAGCTGCTGCAACCGTTGGGTATCAATACTCCTGTACCAGAGTTAGCAGTAAATGTGCCAAAACCAGATATTGAGTGGGCACAAAAAGAACAAAAACGCTTAGGGGTACATGAAACAGGCTATGTGTTGATTCATGGCTGTTCTGAGCAATTATCTCAAGCTAAAGAACAGGATAAAATCTATCCTGTGGAGAGTTGGCAGCAAATTATCCAAGATTTTCAACACAAGCAGCCCGATCTGCCTGTGGTGGCGATTAAGGGGGCTGAAGATGACCAGTTTGTGCGATCGCTTCTGCGGTCTTCTCCAGATGTCAAGGTGAGTGCCCCAAGCGATATTGGCAAGTTAACTGCCATGATTGCTGGCGCAAATTTGCTCTTGTCTACTGATAGTGCAGCACTACAACTCAGCGTTGCGGTACAAACTTATACTATTGCTCTCTTTGGCCCCACCGATCCAGCTAAGTTATTGCCCAAAAATGATAAATTCCTTGCCATTAAATCCCCGACGGGCAAAACGGCGGATATTTCACCAAAAACTGTTTTAGAGAAAATTTGGGGTGGTTGAAGAAGAATACAGAATGGGCTACGCCCCGCTGCGCTAACAGAACGCACAATTCAGAATCAATTAGTCGAAAATTGTAATTGATTATTTACGTAGAAACCCGTGCATCTATCATCTGTGTCAACTTCAGATGAAGCTTTAAAATATTGCCTCGTTCCCAGCCGATGGCTGAAAACGAGGCAATATTAAAAGGTCGCGGTTTCTCCCCTATCCCGTACTTCAAGCATTTTTAAATTCTGAATTCTTCAAAATATCTCGAAAAAAGCATCATCTAATTCATAGCCCAGCATTTGTGCCATAGATTTCAGGCGGGATAGGCTGGGAATACCTTGCTGTTTGAGCCATTCATCCAAGATAAAGATTTTGTGCATCAAAAATATCTCTAAGGCTTCGGGATTGTACTGTATGCCTTCTTGCGAACTGAACTGATGTGGTACTAGCATGGCGGCATAACGAGCAAATTCTCCAGACTTCCACTCTAGTAAAAATGGTAACCACGGGTATTTGGCATCTAGACGCACAAACCACAGCCGGATTTCTGGAATTTCTGAGAGTTCCCGCGGATCGCCAGGTTCGAGGTCGTAATTGATATCAAATCGTAGCTGCTGTTCGTGGGAGGCGATCCCATCTTGCAGCAGTTGTTCGATCGCCATTGATGCAGGCGACAGATCTAAATTGTTAATCAATTCATTATTGAGTGCGATCGCAATTGGTTTTGACTCAGCAGCCACTTTCTTTATGCTCAACTCTAGGATCGAGAATACACAGTAGCAGTTTTGAGCCATTGATGCTACATTCCGCAAAAAAGTCCTCAGTCATAAAACTTGTAATGTCTCGCGATCGCCATTCGCACCATAATGTTGCTCAATTGATATATTACTTTCACACCTGCTATAATTACACACCTTTAACTCAAAAAAGACTACATCATTCATATGGCATCCCACCAGAATAAGTGTCTTTTGTCAAGGTAATGCCTACTCTCAGGTAGACAGTTATGCCATTTTTAAGCTAAAGTTGTAATGAGTTTGTTTTAGATTAAGGTCTGACAAAGTAGGCATCAAAAGCAAAAAATTCATTATTGCAACCTGTGACTTCCGCAGCATCAAAAGCCAAAACACAAGTACAGGTATAAAAATTGTGTGCAATAAACTTGCATATATTCAATAACCATAAACATTGAGATGGGAAAACTCCCCTAACAGTTAATAAGCTGTATGCAAAAACAAACAATTTCTACAAGACCAATTCGTTCCTTAGAAGATGCGCTAGAGCGGTGTCAAATACTGGGTATGCGCGTCAGTCGCCAGCGTCGCTTTATTCTGGAACTACTTTGGCAAGCAAACGAACATCTTTCTGCTAGAGAGATTTACGATCGCTTAAACCAACAAGGCAAAGAAATCGGTCATACTTCGGTTTATCAAAATTTAGAAGCATTATCAAGTCAAGGAATCATCGAGTGTATCGAACGCTGCGACGGGCGTTTGTATGGGAATATTAGTGATTCTCACAGCCATGTCAACTGTCTAGATACAAATCAAATTCTCGATGTTCACGTACAACTCCCAGAAGATTTTCTCCGCCAAATCGAAGAACAAACAGGAGTGCGAATTACTGACTATAGTATTAACTTTTATGGTTATCGTAATTCAGAAGAAAGTTAATTTGTGCATAGGGCATGGGGCATGGGGTATAGGAAGAGGACAAGGGGAAAGGGAAAGGGGTAAGGGGAAAAGGGGAAAGATTAAATTTATTCCTTTTCCCTTTTCCCTTTAACCTTTTCCCTGCCCAATGCCCAATGCCCTATTCCCTAATCGAATTATTACCAAAAACAGTTTCATCAACTGGGTCATCATCATATAAACCTACTGGTACAATTGTGCCTTCGCAGCTTTCAATTAGTCCGATTGTTGCGGGATGGTTCCAATTAACATCTGTATTGGGCGTAATTTTTTTAGCGTTCAATAAGGGTTGCTGCGATGGGCTACGCCCCGCCGTAGGCGATCGCAAATTTTTTAGTTTTGGAAATGCTTCTTTAGCAAACAAAGCACCATTATCAGCGGCTAATTTTTTGTCGCTCTCACTAAGAATGGCGTCAAATAAGTAAGCATTTGTGAGATTAGCAAAATTTAGATTTACCCCCATTAAGTTTGCTTGTTGAAGATTTGCGCCTGTGAGGTTCGCCTGTTGAAGATTTGCGCCTGCAAGGTTCGCTTGTTGAAGATTTGCGCCTGTGAGATTCGCCTGTTGAAGATTTGCACCTGCGAGATTCGCCCCGATTAATTCCGCATTAGATAAGTTTGTTTGCTCAAGATTTATTTGAGTTAACGTTACTTGCAATAAAGAGGCTCCTGATAGGTTGAGTCCAGCCAAAGATTTGATTCGGCTTGTGAAGGCACTTTTGTGTAAAACAGTTGTCCTAGCAATCAGCAAACTTAACGCCTCTGGATTGAATTCTGTTAAATTTACTGGATTGCCACAAGGCCAAAAAGAAATTTTTGTTTCCCGGTAGCAAGCACAAAGTAATAAAAATACATTCAGTCCCACCGCAGCATTTACCTGTTCAACATTCCCAGGGTTTTGTAATGCGTGAAAATTAGTCAAAGCTTTGTGTGCTATTCCCTCATCTAACCAACGTCCTTGACAGTAACCACGCCAGAAAGACAAAAGACGTTGAAATAAAACTTCAAAAGAAAATCGCTCTTTTTGCTCTTTGCGTAATCCCTCGATCGCCAGTTCTTCAATTTCTTGACTCAGAATTCCATAACCCAGTAAATTATAAATATGCTCGGCTACACTACCGGGAGAATCAAGCACAAAACTCAGCGCCCCATAATCTCCATCTTGGTACTGAGTCAACAATTTCAACTCATCAGCAACAGCTTTTGCACAAAGATATTCTCCCAATTGACCATGCGAAAATGCAACTAAATTACTTTGCACTTTTGCGGCTTTCTCTGAACTTTCCCAATCCCTCACTTCAAAATAAAACTGCGGTAAATTCTGCGATTCCTCGTTGATTTGATAGCGCTGCGAGTGTAAAATTTTCAAAGCGATCGCTTGCATCTGCTCAAATAAATCTTGGGCATGGCGATAGTCAAGTAAATTAGCGATCGCTTCTGGAGTCCGGTGAATATGAGCAAATCCCGATCGCAACAGCATAGTTTTCATTTCACCAGTTAGCGGATAACCTAACAACCAGCGACTCAAGCGATAATGAATTTCCCATAATAAAGAAGCCTTGCTAGTTAATTGCAATAACTCATCATCTAGCAGCCCTTCACGGTGCAAAATGCCCAATAAATGCAGCATTAAAGGTTGACGCACAAAAATAGACAATTCTGGAAACTTTGATTTCCCAAATAACCCCGCCTGTTTTAAGAACGTAAAGAAATTTTGAGCGATGGGCAACGATTGTACTTTTGTCCACTGCTGAAACCATTGTTTGAGTTCTTCTACATCTAACGGCTGGATAGTAATTCGTTTCAATAAAACTAATATTTCTGAGTCAATTTCCTGTAACGCCTTTGACCGAACCGTTAACACAATTTTGTGGCGATGCTGAGACTGAAAATTTAGCAATTGCTGAATAAAAATTGCTTTTGCTCTTATACCCTGAACAGAAGGTGGTAGTTCATCCAGACCATCTAGTAACAACAAACAGCGAGGATTTTCTTGTTCTAACCAAGTTGAAAGATTAATATTAAAAGCCGAATTAAGAGTTTCAGTAAAAGTTTTGCCGTATTTTATATCTCGCAATCTAATTAGTATCGGTATCCAATCTGGGTAAAGTTTTTCTGCTAATTCTGCCGCCCAGAGTTGGCAAAAACTAGTTTTTCCATAACCCGGTTCTGATTCAATAACAGTGATGGTTTCTAAATCAGTTAGCTGTTGTTGTACCCATGTTTTTAAATCAACTGGCGTCAGAGTTTTGTTATCTTGCTCAGAAATATTTTCTTCTACTATTAAACCTTTTTGTGCTACATAGATATCCTTAAGAGCAAAGCATTCTGCAAGCAATGGTGTACTCAGACTTTTAATCAAACTTGCCCGATAACTTTCTCGGTGCAAGTCAATTTTATCGCTTGCTGTGGAATTAACTGATGAAATTCCCAATCTGACAAATTTTTGCAGTTGGGCTAAAGGGGCAGCATTTTCGGTAACTACTACTAGCAAATGACCAGGAAATGAGTTTAGCAAACGCTGTGTTAGGAGTTTTGCTTCAACTTCCTCTGCACCATTGGCGACGAACCAAACTATGGCAGCATTATTTATTTGTTGTACCAGTAATGAGTCGGCAAGCAAAGACAGTGCTTGTTCAGCTTGAGTGTCAGTTAATTTACCAGGACTAAGAGTTTTCAGGAGTCCTTGCAGTTGAGGATCTTGGAGGATATTTGGTTGGGTAAGTATTGTTGCTCGGTTTAGCCAAGGCCTTTGCAAGCTTGATTCCTGCTTTAAAATTGTTTGCAAAGCTTCGAGATAGGCTATTTGAAAGGCTAGCCATGTGCCCTCATTACGTTTTAAAGGTTTTTTTTGGCTGAGGCTACGCAACAAGCTTGCTGTCAACTCAGAAATAACCCTGATTTCTTGGTAAACAATAGTTAAGGGTAGTTCTAAAATCTCTACTAAAGTACAGATATCAAAAGGCATCAGACTTTTGACTTCCATATCCCCAACAATACGGTAGGCAATACCCGCCAATTGCCCCGCAGAAAATCCGCTGATTCCATCGATTGCGATATTATGTTCTGCCAACCAGTGCCTAATACTCAGGTTCATTTAATTACAAGCTGAAGGCTGCTATGGCAATTATGATCGATTTATTCAGTTTGCGAAAACAAGTCACAATGGGTAAGGCAAAGTTTTGTATCAAAACTGTTTTTTACTAATTAAAAAACAGTACTCGTATAATTGAGCAGAATATGAGCGATCGCCCTTTAAAATTACTGCTAATCGACCAAGACCCGATTTTTCGTCTGGGATTACGGGTAGCTCTAGAAGCAATTCCTGATTTGGAAATTACAGCAGTGGTAGAAAGTTATACAGCTGCATTGCAGATTTTAACAGAAATTGCCGAACAAGACCCTAACCAAGTGAATTTGGTAGTTTTGGAATTAGGTAACGGTCGCTCTAACACCAGTCAGCAGCTAGGATTGCAATTTTGTCGGCAACTGATAGCTTTGTACCCCAATCTACCAATTTTGCTTTTGAGTTCTATTCAACAGCAAGGATTACTATCAGCTGCCAAATCCATTGGTGTAAATGGCTACTGCCCTAAAGGCACACCTATTTCTGAATTAGTCATCGCTATGCAACAAGTTGCAGGCGGTGATTCCTACTGGTTTGACCAAACCCAAACATCAATAACAGACGCCATGAATCGCGTCTCTACACATTCGCCACTGCCTCTGTTCAAACTGCGAAATAATTTACGTTTGTCAGGAATTAGTAACATTAACGCTACTTTATCGGCAGTAACAGGACAATTACAAGTACCTGGAATACCAGTATTAGATCGCGCAATTCTGGCTGGACAGCGGCGAGAACTGCTAGCAGCTCGTTGGTTGCTTAATCAATTGCTGGTTTCGCCACAAGAAAGGCAACAAGACAATATTCCGGTTGCTGATGTGCCGCCTGTGAGTCCTTCATTGAGTAGTGCTATTCAACAAACTCAAATACCGCCACCTCTGTTAACCACAGCAGCGTTACAATCTGCTTTGTTTGCATCTTGCGTTACTAAACTTCAATTCCCTTTAGAAAACGTTACAGACACCCCTTTAGAAATTGACATTTTGCGCGAACAAAAAAAGCGAGAATTACTTTATTTGATTCTGCAAAAACTAGCTCAACAATTAGATGAATTGCGGGTTTCTCAAATTGAAATAAGTCAATTGTCTGGAGTAAAAAGTAGTTTAATAATTGATTTATGGCAAGCAGCAGTAACAGATTTTTTTGGTAAATTTTCTTTTATTCAATTAGGTAAACAACATATAGAAATTGTTAATTTGTTGCTGCAAAATACTCAAACTGTGCAAACAGAAATTCTCGATAAAATTCCTTTAATTTTTGAATTGTATAGTTATTTGCTATTTCAAACAGAAATGTACATTGATAATGCTTCCTATGCAGCAGTCAGCGTTGAAGCAAAAACCCAAGCAGCAATGATTTTGGAGAACTTTTTGATTCAAGTAGCGAATGGAGTTGTGCAACCACTACTGAATTCTTTAGCAGATGTAGAAATTATTAAGCAAAATTTTTATAATACCCGATTGATTTCCACAAGGGAGATTGAAAGATTTAGGAACGAATTGTCATGGAAATATCGTTATAATAATTATATTAACGAAGCACAAGCAATTTTTGAAAGTCGCTACGAAATCTTTGTAATTGCTCCTCGCGGTATTGCGAAAACTTCAATTTATGCGCCTCGCAATCAGGAATTAGCAAAACTTTCTAATATTCCTTTATTCGTCACACTGATTTTAGAATTTAGTGATGCGATCGCACCGCGTTTAAAATCACTAGTAGCCTTTTTAGGTAGTGGTATTGTTTTCATTTTGACCCAAATAATAGGTCGTGGTTTAGGTTTAATCGGTCGTGGTATTCTCCAAGGTATTGGTAGCGTTTCGTTAATAGAAAAGAATTTTAAACGAAAATAGCGATCGGTGATTGATGACTGATGACGGTTGACCAATGGCCAATGACTAATGACTAATGACTAATGACCAATGACAAACAACGATATTATCGGGTTAGTAATTTCTTACGTATACGCAACTAGTTTACTTATTATTGGCGAGGGACTACGTAGGCTGTTTGGTATCAAGCCGGATTTAACTCGTAAGGTAATCCATGTTGGCGCGGGAATGTGGGTTTTCGGCGTCCTACTGCTGTTTAATCGCTGGGAAATCGGAATTATACCTTTTGCTACGTTTATCGCCCTCAATTACCTGTTTTACCGCTACCGGGTTATTGGCGCAATGGATACCGAAGATAGCTCCCCTGGTACAGTTTATTTCGCTATTTCCGTGACATTACTGTTTGGGTTACTGTGGCGACCAAGTGGCCCTGTAGATAACGTTCCAATAGCTGTAGCTGGTGTAATGGCTATGACTTGGGGTGATGCGCTAGCAGCCTTAATTGGTAGACGCTTCGGAGAGCATAAATATCAAGTAGGTAATTCTGTGCGTTCTTGGGAAGGTTCAGCAGCGATGTTTGTAGCGAGTACAGTAGCGATTTTCTTAGTGCTGTTGCTACTTCCTGGTTCGTTTCTTAGCCCCCTAGCAATCCCTTTTACTTTAGGATGGGCTTTATTGACAGCGATCGCAACTGCTATTGTTGCGACTTTAGCTGAAGCAGTCTCACCCCACGGCACTGATAACCTCAGTGTCCCATTAGTAGCGGCAACAGTAGTTTGGATAATAATGCAGGTTTTAACAATTCGTAATTAATTACAAATTCTGAGTTCGGAATTTTTCATTATTGATTGTTTACTTCTGTAAACTATCAAGCTATAGCATTTCCTAATCTACTAAGGTACTTAGTTAGTACACCATTTTATTAATGTGTAACTAAGAAAACCTCTGTGTGCCTCTGCGCTTGACTCTGCGCCCCTTTGCGTTTAAAAACATTGGTTTGTACCTCACTCAACTGAGAATAGCTATAAAGTTAGCATCCGACAAATGCTGCTTTAAGCTAAAGCCGTAACGCACCTACTTACAAATGATTAATGACAAATTCACAAATTCCAATTGCGGCGAAAATGGAAGAAACCTTCTAGAAAGTCTTGCAAAGCAATGTTGCTATTTAACTTTTGTTTACTCCAGTCTGAAACAATTTTGTCTAATATTTCTGAGAAACTTAGATAGACTGGAGAGAAATTTACTAAATCTTTGATTTTAATTTTTTCAGACATAGCCAAAGCAATCAAATTAATTAATTCTCCAGCTTCTGCACCTAATATTGAAGCTCCTAAAATTTCACCATTGCGTAGCACAATTAATTTACACATACCCGTGGTTTCATCCCGGAGTTGAGCTGCTGCCACTGTTTTAAAATATTGTCGTAAAACTAAAAATTCATCAGGGCGAAATTGGCGTTTTGCCTGTGCCTCAGTCAAACCCACTTGCGCCATCACGGGCACTGAAAACATTCCCCAAGGAATGCAGCGATAATTTACTTTTAATCTGGGGAAAAATAGTGCATTTTTCAGAGCAATTTTAGCTTCATAATTAGCGATATTAGCAAAGTCGTAACCACCAATGACATCACCACAAGCGTAGATGCGGTCATTAGTGGTTTGTAGTTTCTCATTCACCACTAAACGGCGTCCATGCCATTTCACACCTACCGTTGCCAAATTTAGAGACTCAACATTTGGCTGTTGTCCAGTCGCCACTAAAATTTCATCAGTTTCAATGGCTTTATCTCCTGCCTGAAGCCATTTTTTATCATCAATTCGCCTGACTTGAGTCACTGGTTTACCGGTGAGGACGCGCACACCTTCAACTTCCAGCTGTGCTTGCAGCAGTATGGCTATTTCTGGGTCTATATGAGGTAAAACGTAGGAATACTTGACTACCAACGTCACATTACAACCGAACCGCGCTAAAGTTTGGGCGATTTCAATACTTTGGGGAACCCCGCCAATAATTACCCAATTTTTGGGTAAGGAGGCTTTATTTAGGCATTGCCAAATGTTAGCTAGCGTAACGTAGCCTGTAGCTTCTAATCCTTCAATTTCGGGAACTTCTGGACGCGAACCACTAGCTAGCAAATAGGTGCGTGCGCGTAATAACCGATTGTTAACAACAAAAGCCAGTTGGGCTGAGGATTGAAATTGCCCAGCACCAACGATGACATCGACTCCCTGCGCCGCTAAGATGGCGGGAGAATATTGTTCTTCGAGATTTGAGGCAGCGGCTTGAGCATACAGTATCGCTTCCTGCCATGCCAGAGATATGTGGCACTCTTGTGAGGTATCAGTGTGTCTGGCATGAATACCAAAGCCAGCAGCATTACGCAATTTTTGTGCTAGTTTAGCAATTTCGCTCAAAGCGTAATGATGAATAAACCCATAGTCTACTTTGGGTTGCACCAAGGCAACTGTAGCACGTTGTTGGCTAGCAGCTAGGGCAGCGTGGTATCCGGTAAGACTGCCACCAATAATTACGACATCGTAATCAATAGTCATTTGTTATTTGGGCATTGGGCATGGGGTATGGGGCAAGCAGGAAGTGTGGGAGGTGTGGGAGGGGTGGGAGGTGTGGGAGGATGGGGAAGGGATGGGAGGTGTGGGAGGATGGAGAAGCATTAATTCTCTTTCCCCCCACACTCCCCACACTCCTCATCTCCCCTAGTCCCCAGTCCCTACTCCCCACTCACTCAGCGCTGTGAGTAGGCGTTGGTTATCGGACTGTTCTCGTACAGCAACCCGGAAAAAGCGATCGCCTAGTTCTTTAAAGCTAAGGCAATCGCGGATTAAAATCTGATGGTGCTTGAGTAATTCTTGCTGTAACTGCGAAGTGGATTTTTGAGACTCAACCAGTAAAAAGTTAACAGCACTTGCTTGGGGTTGCAATCCGGGAATTTTAGCTAAATCCTGAAAAAGCTGTTTTCGTGCAGGTGGTAGCCATGTCCAGGTTTGCTGTTGAAACTCCGTATCCTGGAGTGCCGCAATTGCCGCCGCTACCGCTAGCGTGTTTACTGGCCAGGGGTCGCGCCATAGCTGCCACTTAGATAGGCTGTCGGGGTGAGCGATCGCATATCCTAATCGCAGTCCTGGGAGACTGTAAAATTTTGTCAGCGATCGCAATATTACTAAATTCGCATATTCCTGCACCACCCCAATTAAGCTTTGCTCCTCGTTGGGTGGCACAAAATCCATAAACGCTTCATCCACCACTACCAAGGCAAATTGCTCCAAGTAGGGCAAAATCGAGTCCCGCGAAAATAGCTTGCCTGTTGGGTTATGGGGGTTATTCAACAACAGTCCTTTGTCTTTAGCCTTTAGTCCCCGAAGTTCTGAACCAAGGAAGCCTTGGGTCAGACTTCTCTGTTTGTCAACAACTAATGACAAAGGACTAATAACCAATGAATCTTGACCAGCGACTAATGACAAAGGAAACTCCAGCACTTTAGCTTTGTACGCTCCCAAGGTTCGGTAGTAGTCGCCAAAGGCTGGAGTTATTAAAATTGTTGCCGCCAATTGTGTTAATTCTTTACCTATTAAAGTAAGTAATTCTGCTGAGCCGTTACCAGGCAGAATCCATTGAGGCGGCAATTGATGGAAGTGACTGAGAGCTAGTCTCAGTTCACTATAGTTTGGGTCTGGATAGTGCTTAATATTACCAATTTGGGACAGGATCGCAGCGATCGCGCTGTTTGGCGGCCCCAAAGGGCTAATGCTAGCAGAAAAATCCAGAATAGCATCAGGGGGACAGCCAGCCAGTGCTGCTGCCCAGGCTAAATTTCCCCCGTGTGCTGGTTGCCGCATTAAAAAAACGTTTCCTGAAGAGCCTATGATTTTGGGGGTGCTACTTTTTCTCTAAATAGCTTCCCTGCCGAGAAGGCAGGCACCTTCGTCGCTGGAATTTCCATTTTTTCATTTGTTTTTGGGTTACGACCTTCACGAGCTTTACGTTCCCGTGATTCAAAAGAACCGAATCCCACCAGCGTTACTTTATCGCCAGAGGAAACCGCCTCAATAATCGTTTCCAGTGCGGCAGTTAAAACTGCATCGGCTTGTTTCTTGGTAACACTAGCCTTTTCGGCAACGGCATCAACTAATTCACCTTTGTTCATGTCAAACTCCTAAGTTTACTTGAGATTTTTTTACGGATGTATATTGATACATCTGTACTACAATCTCTGTTGTTAGAAATACAAAAATCATCCTTTGGGAGTATTTTTACTCAAAACGGCTGTACATCCCATCGGCTCGACTTTTCAATGAATCATTCTAAGGTGTTGTAGCCTGATGTGGATAGATGAAACCATTAATTTATATAGATTTCAGGATTTTTTGTAGTTTGAGGGTACTTGTTACCCTCAAAACCACCCCAAAAGTAGGAAAAAATACCTAGTAAAAACCCTAGTTATGGCAGGAACAGGAGAGGTGGAAAGACAAGGGGGCAAGGGGACAAAAGGACAAGGGAGCAAGGAGATAAGGTATAAGCAGACAGGGTTCTGGACGAATTTATGAGTTAGTAGACTCCTTTCAGCATCGCTTCACCTTGTCGTAGGCGTTCTCAAGCACTTGGAAATGTAGCTGTCAGAATCTGCTGGAGATTACGATTTATAAACTTCATCGAGGTAAAAGTTAATAGGGAACAGGGAACAGGAAAATCCCCATTATTAAAAATAGGGGATTTGGATAATGACACATTGAAACTTCGTGACGATGCAAAGGAACTTCCAAATATTCTTATATTTTTGATAAATAACAGGACTTACGCAAAAATCACCAAAAAGCTTAATTTATCGAACCGCCAAGACGCCTTCGCAAAGCGTCTCGAAGAGAAGAACGCCAAGGATTCGTAGAGGGTGCGTAAGTCCTAAATAAATAATGGTGTCCCTAAACCCAATATTCGGGGTTAATTCTTCTTTGTGTTGGCTGTTCCCTTTTGCCTGTTCCCGCACCGTTGGGGCAGCTTTTCCGCAGGTAGAGGCTGGTAAAAAGGCAAAAAACAGAGTTAAGCTCATCCCACCCCTAAAAAGGGATGGGATTTCACTTGAGTGTTAACTGTTAACCGTCAACATTTGTTACTTGACAAATTGGGGCATAATTTCGGCAGCGGTAAATATTCCATGAATGCCGCGTTGGTGGAATTGTCTACCAGCTTTGAGATAGCCGAAAGCCGGGCCGCAGACATTGGCTGCCATGCTGGTTTCATCTCCCAAAGTAAAGGTATGGGTGGAAGTTTTACCTTCAAAGGTGCGTCCTGTGACCTTAACGTTGGTGCTGAGGGGTTTTTTAGGGTTGCGAGTATCGACTACACCACCAACAGTAACGCGATCGCGCCCCACTATTCCCGCTACTTCTAACATCACATCATCGGCGTGTTCCATATTCTCTAAAGTCAGCACCCCATTAGTTTTATCTAATAGTGCTTCCACCTCTGCATCAGTCATCGCCCTAGCAGCTTCCACTGTGTAACCAGGCATGTGTCCGATGTCTTCCCGAACAGTGGCGCGGTAAGCTTCCCAGTTGGCAATTCCGACACCAAAAGTAATTTCTACCTTGTGAATTTCAGCATAGCTTTGGGCAGCTAAAGCAGCTGCGGCAGTTAACAGTCCAGGGGTAGCACCGCATCCTGTCATGTAGGTAATTCCAGCTGCTTCCAACTCTTCTTTCATCGCCAGTAATTGTTCTACAGCACTGGTACGCTTAATTGCATCCACTAGCACACCCCGCCAACCAGATTCGATAAATTGCTTGGCAACAGAGGGAATAAAATCATTTGGCAAGTTGGGTAAAGCCAGAAAATACCCATCTACAGTCTGACTGGTAGCGATTAAATCTTGAATACTGTTATTGCTTAATGTCCCAACTGGCTCTAGATAACCTACGGAACCTTGAGACTGATACGTAGCGATGCATTCTTGAGTATTTAAACCTTCAGCGACGTAAGCGTAGCCTTTTTGATCTGCTGCTGCGACTAAAATCATTTCGCGTTTGCCAGCAAGTAGCTTAGCGGCGGCTTGTCCAAGTCCGCCAAACCCCAGTACTCCGACGCGGATTGTTTTGTTCGCTTGTTCTGTATTCATAGTCAATTTGTTGAATTGAGTTAAAAGCCTTTAGCATTCGGCATTTCAGCTTCCGGCTTGTAACTGGCGGCTGATGGCTGATAGCTCAAAGCTATAGAGGTTAATTATGAATCATTATCCTGGGTTCTTTGGCGGACTGATGTTTTTTTATGTAAGCTACTTGGACAGTATCAAAAATTAATTTTTATCAATCACTTGCTAGGATGATCGATAGAGAAAGAAATGTTCGGAATGCCTACTGCTGCCCAGCTAGAGAGTCTATACCGCATCGCCTATCAACTTACGTATGTTATGCTTCAACCGATACATCTTGTTTGTGTTGATAATCGAACTCGCAATGTGTATTTATTAGCTGGCTATAGCGAAGAATTAGAGTTTCAAATTCTACCCAACGGGGAGTTTGCTGATGAGCCGCATTAACTATGATGCAATGTCTAATGCTGAGTTAAGAGAGTATTTTCTCAAACATCGTA
Source organism: Nostoc sp. ChiSLP01 (assembly GCA_034531195.2). Lineage (GTDB taxonomy): Bacteria > Cyanobacteriota > Cyanobacteriia > Cyanobacteriales > Nostocaceae > Nostoc. The sequence continues at coordinate 10,202 of JAVRBO020000029.1, read as the reverse complement.
AAGATGATGCTGCATTTCAGGCGTATTTAAGCAGAATTAACCAACGTCCACTCAGAATTATTGCATCTCCTAACGACCCTAATTTTGATGAAAAGGTTCAGGCAGCTATTCGTCAAAAGTTAGAAGCTTCAAAAAATGTTAGTAACCAGGCGTCTAACACAGCATTGGAACCGAAAGACGAATCTATCATTACACTGAACGGGATAGCCATGACTGATAACGTGCAAAACAACATTCTCAATGAGTATGATAATAGCCTGATAATACTCGATAAACTTGAAAAAAAGATAACAAAACTTTTAGAGGAGCTTTTAGAACCAAATAAAGCAAATATTCATACTATAAGTTCAAGAATAAAATCAAAGGATAGCCTTAGCAAAAAAATAGAGCGTAAAAACAAGTACTTTTATTTAAGAGATATAACTGATATTGTTGGTTTTAGAGTCATCACTCTTTATTCTGATACTGTTGATGAAGTTGCAAAAATTATTGAATCTGAATTTAACATAGATGAGCAAAATTCTATTGATAAAAGAAAAGCTCTAGAACCCAATATATTTGGCTATCTTTCACTTCATTATGTAGCTTCTTTGTCTGATATTCGAGGTCAGTTACCTGAAAATACTTTATTTGCAGATTTTCGTTTTGAAATACAAATTCGTTCAATTCTTCAGCATTCTTGGGCTGAGATAGAACATGAGCTTGGATACAAAAGCAAAAATTCACCTCCGCAACCAATTCAGCGAAGATTTTACCGTCTTGCAGGGCTTCTCGAACTGGCTGATGACGAATTCAAAGATATTCGTAATGCAATTGAGGACTATAAAGGTGAGATCGAAGATAGTATAAATCAAAATAATTGGAACAATGTAAGAATTGATATAGAGTCAATTAAGGAGTTTATAAAAAGAGAACCTCTAATTAAAGAAATAAGTCAAACTATATCTATCAGAATAAATGTACGCCTTTACGAAAATCAAGGTGTTGAATCGGATATAATCGAACGACTATTTTCTTCAGGTTTCTCTACTCTTGAGGAAATCAAAACAGATTTAGAACAATATAGAGACAAAATTATAGAGTTCGCTGTGTTATGGATTAGTGGAAGCAATAGAAATAACTTTGGCTTTATTACTTGTGAAGTAGCATTCATATATCTTTGTTATGTTAAATTAGCTTTGATAGGGAATGCGCCTGATATAATAAAGCGCCTCCAGTTTTTTCCTCTTAATATAGGTACTGAAGAACAATTCAAACAACTTGCTGCTAGGATATTGAAAACGTATGAAGAAATCAATCTGCCAAGTTTATGATTTGAGGCAATGAAATTGCATAATATACAGTTTTATGTTTGTATGGAATTTTTAATCCAAGATGAATAAAAGTAGAATCAAGTTGCTGGATGTAGTAGCACTGATAGTCGATCTACCTGAATATAATCTCTGGCGCGGTCAAGTCGGTACAGTAGTAGAGTTATTGGCTAGTGGCGCTGCGTTTGAAGTTGAATTTAGCGATCGCCACGGTCGCACATACGAATCTATCGGTTTACGCCCGGAGCAAATTATGGTGTTACATTTTGAGCTAGTATCGTCTGCTTGAGTTTAGCAATCCTAAGCAGTACAATCGCTCACAATGGCGGTTCTGAGATAACGTGCGATCGCCCAACTCATGAGCGGAATTGACCGAGATATCACTCCCGATCCCCGACCAAGCCTTATCGATCGCCATTTGCCGAACACTCCCCAAATCCAACGACTGCTCCGAACAGAAGGTAGAGCGCATGTTTTCAACGATCGCGTCACTTTGGAACGAGTTACCCAGGCTATCATTGCAGAGGGAGAGCGAACCGGAATAGACGATGAAGAGGATGATTATGAACGATATGGACTCTACTTTCCAGAGGCGATCGGTTACATAATTAAAGCAGACGGGAGCCAAATTCCACTTTACTACGGCGAGATTAAAATTGTGAAAACTACAGGTGAGTATCATGCAATCCCACGCACCAGACCTCGCAGAACAAGCTAAAACCTGGAAATTTCTAGAACTATGGGTAGATCCGGTTGTTTTCCCGCCTAAGATTCTCATGCTAATCGGCGCTCAAGATGGCACTTGTCGTATTTTTAATCCTGCATCTAACTATAAACTCGTAGTCTCTCACCCCAACTACCAAGCAGCACAAGAGTGGCTTCTTGAGGATGAATACGAACGGGTCAAAGGTCAACTTTTGGCTGAAGAAATCATGTAATCACGATCTGATGAGTCAAGTGAATTTTGATAGCATGACTGATGCCGAATTGAAACAATACTTTTTGGCAAACCGCCAAGATAAGGCTGCTTTTCAAGCATACTTGGATAGGTTAAATCAGCGTCCAAAATCAATTATTGCAAGCCCAGGCGACCCCGATTTTGACGAAAAGATTCAAGCAGCAATTCGACGGAAACTTGAAGCATTCCGTAGCAGTCAGGCAGCTAACAACACAACGGAGCCGACGGAATAGAGCCAGCATCCCCTGATTCACTCCCGGAAATGGTGACAGCTTAAGCGATAGTAGCGAGAGCGATCGCAGCACTAAATTTAGAAAAAAGAATATAAATTTATGTCAATACTGACAAAGCCTTGGCAATTTTCGTCGTTCTTGAGGCTTGAAGCTTAAAATGGTGCTTATGTATAGCCCACTTAATTTAAATTTCCTATGAGGATCAGTCTCACTCCTAACCAAGAAAATTTTATTCAAAAAAAGCTCGAAGCTGGGAAATACAACTCTGTAGAGGAAGTGTTGGAAATCGCTCTCAGGTTGCTGGATGAGTACGATCGTGCTGAGGCTGAATGGGTGAAAGATGTACGAGAAAAAATCGATGCCGCGATCGCAGTTTCAGAACAGACACCACCTATTGATGGTAAGACTTTTGTAAATCAAATTTTAGAGCGATTTGAGCAACAACGTCAGATAGAAAAATGAATCGCTACGTTATCAATATTCTTGCCAGTCGTGACCTCAACGAAATTGCTGAATACTTTGGACAAAACAGCCTGGAAGCGGGTAAGCAATTTTTTCAAGAATTTAACCTATAAGTGTCAACAACTTGTAACCTTTCCCAACAGTGGTAAAAGTTATGCAGGAATCCGTCCTGACTTGCGAGGATTACCTATTGAAGGCTATGTAATTTTTTATAGAGTCTTGGATGATGGAATTGAAATTTTACGGGTAGTTAGTGGTCGTCGTAATCTTCCATCTCTTTTTGATGAGTCTCAATAAAATAAACTTCACACTCTCCAGACAGATCGAAGCGATCGCAGCACTAAAATTACTCTTCAAAAAATTAGTTTACTAAGCTTACAAGCGGCCCAAGGTAAACCAACTATAGAATGATATTGAAAAACTTTCAGTTAAATATACTAAAGATGACGATTTTTGTTTCTCTTAGTCCAGAATTAGAAGCACGACTGCGTGAGAAAGCTGCAATACAAGGGCAAGACGTTAGTTTTGTTGCTGCTGAATTACTAGCTAGCGCTCTAGAGTGGGAATTCCAAGATTCACAAGAAGCTATCGATGGCATTCAGCAAGGATTAGATGACTTTGAAGCAGGTAGGTTTCGTACTTTTGACGAGTTTGCACAAGAGCAGCGTCGCAAGTACAACCTGCCACCCGATTCATCAAATACCGCATTGAAATTTCCAGCGTAGCCCAAGCAGAAGCCGACAAAGTATTTTTACAGTTGTCTCAACTTAGTTCTGTTGAGAAAGCGAGTCAGTGGTACGCAGGATTACTACTAACGATAGAATCTCTCTCGCAAATGCCAATGCGATGTTCTCTAGCCAGAGAAAATGCTTACTTTAGCCAAGAAATTCGCCAGATACTTTACGGTCGAGGGCGTAACTCATACCGTGTACTTTTTACCATTTTAGAAGGTCAAGAAATATCTACGGTTCGTATTCTTCATATACGTCACGCTTCACAGCAAACTCTTGGTGAATCTCCCAATGATAGCGATCGCGCATAAACAGATATCATACGGCGAGCGCACATATAAACACTAGACGTTAACTAGCTTTTGGTTACATTTGAGAATTGTCATGAACGTAGATACAATGTAATTACTATTTGTCCTCAAAGCAACCTAAAATATGGGCGCAGCTATTAGAACCCGAATTGTGAAAATTGGGAATTCCCAAGGTATTCGTATTCCCAAACCTCTGTTAGAGCAAAGTGGTATTCAGACAGAGGTTGAAATTGAAGTTCATAACGATCGTTTAATTCTTCGTGCTGCACCAAAATTACGAGTTGGGTGGGACGAAGCTTTTGCAGCAATGGCAGAACAACACGATGATGTTCTCCTAGATGACGTTAATACGACCAACTGGGAAGAGTCTGAATGGCAATGGTAGTCAAGCGTTTTGATGTTTTTTTAGTTAATCTCGATCCCAGTGTTGGGAGTGAAATCCAAAAAACGCGTCCTTGTGTAGTAATTTCCCCAGATGAGATGAATCGGCATATTTCTACCGTCATTGTTGCTCCCATGACTACAAAGGGTCAGGCATACCCTACACGCATAGCTTGTGAGTTTCAAGGGAAAGATGGGCAGATTGTTCTCGATCGAATTCGCACAGTGGATAAAGCTAGATTGGTCAAACTGCTTGGTCAAATTAGTAACTACGAGCAAAGATCAGTTCTAGATACATTGTCTGAAATGTTTGCTGAATAATACTTTAAGCTTTAGTACAACAGATATCTATAAAAACTTTTTAGTGCTAATTTTAACTAATATTATCCTTTTGAACTAACTACACTCGAAAGGTTTAGAACTGCGATCGCACACCTACCATTTTGCTGTTGCGCTACCTACGCTGAATTTCACCTTAGCGATCGCCAAGCTTAACGATAATAATAAACTTTTTCAATAAAATTATATTTTTGTAACTTACTTGGCTAGCTATAGTACCTCTGATGCTCATTTTGAGGACTTTTGCTGCTTACGTAGCAAACTGAATTATTACCTTGACTAATCAAAGAGGTTAAGAGAGACTAACTAAAGACTGATGTGAGTGATAGCAAAATTAATAATTTTTGTAAAGATTCTGAGATATATATATTGAAAGATGGAACATTGGTTAACAAATGGCAAGTTTGTATCTAAGTAAAAATGTTCCGATGGCTATATTTGTAGCCTTCTGCTAAAGCAGTAGAATTCAAATGTACTTATCGTGGTTGGCCAAGAGCATGGAGACATTAGAGTTCATAATTTATCCAGATGGTCGGGTACAAGAAAAAGTCACTGGCATTGTGGGTGCTTCTTGCGCTGAGGTTACAGCAGCAATAGAAGCGCAGCTGGGGCAAGTACTTAAGAATGAGCCAACCTCAGAGTACTTCGCCGCCAAGGTGCAACAGTCGAACGTGGCGAATACCCAAAACACTTACAGCGATTGGTAAGTTTTCACAGTAGTTTAATCTCATTTAATTCAAACCACCATGTCACACTTTAGCCAAATTAAGACTCAAATCCGTAACCTTGAATCTTTGAAAGATGCTCTGACTGAATTAGGCATAGACTGGAAACCAGGCCCACGCGAAGTACGCGGCTATCGGGGTCAAACTCATCCTGCGGAAGTTAGTATCGAGCAGGAAAATGGCTATGACATCGGTTTTAGATGGAATGGCAAGGAATACGAACTGGTGGCAGACTTGCAATATTGGCAGCAAAATCTTTCTGTGGATGGATTTTTACGCCAGGTAACACAGCGTTATGCTTACCAAACAGTGATGAAAGAAACTGCTCGTGTTGGCTTTCAAGTCGCTGAAGAACAAAAAAATGAAGATGGTTCAATTCGCCTGGTAGTACAACGCTGGAGTGCGTAATGGCTGATTTTTTGCCGTCGCCTGAAGAACAAGAAGACAACCGTTCCGGTTTGGAACCAGAATTAGGGGGTTTTTTGCGGGATGCCCCAGAACGTTCTGGTTTAGAGCCGGAATTGGGCGGAGTTTTGCGCCAAAATGGTGTTTACGTTGATGAACTCACCTGTATTGGTTGTAAGCACTGCGCTCATGTTGCGCGTAACACCTTTTACATTGAACCAGATTATGGGCGATCGCGAGTAATTCGCCAAGATGGGGACGCCGAAGAAATTATCCAAGAAGCAATTGACACTTGTCCGGTTGATTGCATTCACTGGGTTGATTACACTGAACTCAAAAAGTTAGAAGAAGAGCGCAAATATCAGGTAATTCCTGTAGTAGGTTATCCGGTAGAACAGGCCGTGGCTGCTAGCGAACGGCGACGTAAAAGGCAAAAGTTAAGGAGTAAAAAATCCCGTTATTAAGATAAAAAAAATTTAAATAAATATAGTAAAGGACTGGCTGTACCAGTCCTTTTATTTTTTGTTATACAATTGAGAGCAAAGTCGGAGACGTTTTTGTTACTCAAATCAAAATTTAGAATGGATAGGAGCTTTTTAATCTCAAATCTAAAATCTAAAATTCCTCTAATTCTATTTATTTAAAATTTAGAGGATCGTGTTGTGAAAGCAATTTCTCTACCTTTGCTTCGTCGATTCTAGCGGTTAATTTTCTAGTTTCGTGCAAGTCTCTAGTGGTCTTTGCTAAGGTGAAAGTTGAGCCAATAGAAAAAGCCAAACCCATACCCATAAAGCCTTTTACCCAGCTATCCACTGGCAAATGCACGATACCAAAAGTAGTCATAGAAATAGAAAGCAGAAAAGCTGCCCATGTTTGAATAACCCAAGCTAGACTGTCTTTTTGAGTACCAGCTGTTTGCATATTCCCTACCTTATTACTTGAGTGATTGTTAGCAAATTTTGAAAAAGAATCCATTCAAAATCTAGAATGAATTATTAGATCGGATTTTTTCCCCTTACCTACAATGGAAGGGGTTGTAATTAGGTTTTGTCAAACTCACATTAGAGTTTTAAAACTTGTATTTTTAATTTTTTTGGGATAGTTATTGTTAAAAATAATTGTATTGATTGGTAAGTTTACTGATATCAATATTCAGGCCAGTTTGCTAACTGGACTCAAAAAGTCTAGCTTCAGGGCAATTGGAGCAAACAAAAACTGGCACAAAGTTTGTACCAGTTACAAAAGTGTCAACAAAGGAATGATACCAATTTAAAATTGCAGCAAATAAATTGATACAAACTAGATTTAGAAAGCCATTCCCAATCTAAAATCGTTCGACTGAGGGTAGCCGAAGTCTAAAACCCAAAATGAAATGAATTTACTTAATCATCTGGAAAAGTCTGTACCTTGCCATCAGGGCTAAGAACAACTCGAATTCTGACATTTTGTCCGCGAGTATTGGCGGAAACGAAAGGTTGACCAACTCGCGGCATCCCAGCGCTATCAACGTATTCCCTGGCTGCTTTATTCAGTGGAAAAATTCGTTCAACTGTGCCGTCAACGCTGACTATCAAACTGTATTCTAGTGTTTGTCCCAATCCCGCAGGTGGTTGCCAGCGCTTTGTTAGATATTCTCTGGCTTCTGCTACCTGAGGTGTATCAAATAATGTGCCAGTTGCTACTTGTCTGGATGTGGGGGCTTTGCTTCCGTCCCCTAATCGATCGATAAATGGATTAGTAGTAGGAGTCACAGACGCAGGCTGTTCTGTGGACGGTTTATTTGCAGGAGAAGCTGCCTGTAAGGCACTGATTGTTTCGTCCAGTTGTTGTGGGGTTAATGGAGAACCTTGGGTGGGGATAGTGCCACGGTTGTTACTGGGTATGGTGGCAACTTGAGGGGGAACTACTGGCGAGATGTTGGGTGAGAAGTTGGGTGTGTTAGAAGATAGGCTGGAAGGTAAATCTCGTCTCTTGGGAAGAGCCTCTGCTTGGCGATTTGAGGCAGTAAGATTCTGTCCCAGATTTGGTAGTATGGCAATTTCCTGTCCGGGGATTTTGGTGGACGGTGGGATTGCTGAATTCTTTGGTAGGACTGGAGTCTTACCCTGAGTTGTAGGAGGTATGACCAGTGCATTGTTGGGCAATACAGGTGGTGTCGTAGTCAAACCAGAACCAGTGGTTGTTAGCGGTGTTTGGGGCAAACTAGATGCCGGGGGTGGAGGGGTAGAACCGAGCAAATTACCTGGTGGGGTGGTGAGTCCAGGCTGGGGTGCGGGAAAGGTTACAGAGGGTGAAGGTTGTAGCGCAGTCTTTACCTCTGTTGGGTCTGATGTTTTGGCTGTCTGTTGTTTTTGCCTAATGTTGTTAGCATATTGCCAAGTAACTGGTAAAAAACCGACGGCTAATACTAATACTGCGGCAATAGGCGCCCAAGCCGGGAAGCTCATATCTGAACTCCTAGTGTTAAGAGTTGGGAGTGCCATAACATCGGTTGAGTATTCATCTAAAGCAGTTGCCAAATCGAATAGTTGCAACAAACTCAGTTGAATTACTGGGCCGGATGTTTGGTTGGCGAGAGAACCAAGAAATAGATTGTGAGTTAAATAGCTGCTGGGTTCTAAATATATATTTGCGCCTGGAAGCTGGGTATTAAAAGAATTTAATGTTTTTGTTGATAATCCTAATTCTGGTTCATCCAGTACCGCGCTTGATTCTTGGTTACCTGAGAAACGAACCCAAAAGCTTTCTGGAGGCTGTTGGAGGAATTGCTGTACATAGCTGGTGACTGCATCGCACAAAGCTTCTAGTTGGTTGCGATCGCCTCGAATAGGAACTCTGTGTTCTTCTGGTAGTCGGGGATCGTCAAAACGCAGTTCAAAGCTTAGCTGTTTGAGAACAGTTCTCCCCATCCAACGAGACAAAGGCGAACTTTGTGCGAATACTTCTAGCGTGCAAGTAGGAGGTGTGTAGCTACGAATCACAGTATTTGATAGAGGCATGGCAGGAACAACAAGGAAGACTATTTGGGATTTTGCGTACTCCTAAGTCGAAGCAAGCTACGCGTAGCGTGTCAAAGACAAAAGTTGAGCAAGTTGCTTGCAAATAAAAGTTGCGACTTATAATTCTGTTCGATTCTTTTTTTGTACAAACTGATTAATGTCCAAGGAAGAATCAATGTTGGTAGCGCATTGCCTAAGGGCTAGCGATTGTTAAAGAGGTTTCTTGACCTAGCGGCGAATTTCGGTTGAGGAATCTCAAAAGTCAAATTTAAAATTTTGTAGAACGGTCTATAAGTGCTAGCCAAAGACGGCGATGCCCACCTGGGGCGCTGTAAAAAAGTAAATCTACAAGCAGTTTTAGTGCCAGGTTGGTAAGTAAATCTGTTGAGATTTGCTCGTCCTCTTCCATCCGCTCTTGGTAGGTGTTGCAAAAAGCATCAATATAATCTCCAAGTAAAGCAGCCTGGTGAGGTTCCCGGTTACTTTCTGCCATTTGTTCTAACAAACCAACAGCGCGGCGAATCAATTCCTGGTGCTGTTTGGCTAGGTAGCAGGTGATAAGAACAAGCGATCGCGCTTCTTCTACATCTAGCTTTTTTCGCCCTCCTTGACCTTTGCGTAGCGGATTTGATTGGCGTAGTCGCCATAAAGCTACGCGGTCTGGCACTCTTGACTCTAAATTCAAATCAGTTGCCGCCGAAAGCATAGCCTCAGAACCAATCCCAGTTAAGGTTTCTAGCGCCAACAGTACTAAGTCTAATTGGGTTTTGATATTGTCCCATTGAACTGTGTTTGGGGCTGGAAGCTTGATTAAATCCTCCCACTGGGCATTTGGAGTGGCTGAGTTGGTGGCCGAGTGCATAACTTTTAGCATAGGTGATCGAGCTGATGGGGAATGGTGCTGTTACTCATTTTGAAACCAGACTCTCAAGAATTAAAGTTGGTTTCCTAAAGCTACAAGCCAGAGGCTCGATCTAGCTTTTGTTTCTGTAGTCACAGCAGGTATCTTTGTCCTACTCTAGATGAAAATTAATTTTCTACAAAGTAGAAAATTATTAATTGCAGTTAAGCTTTACGCGATTTTTGCTACTAGCTCAGTACAAAAGTATAAATAATGTAAGAATGCTCATCGCTATTCACTACTGGGCAATTATGTAGAATAACTCCTAATATTTCCATATGATTTGAAATTTCTCGATTCTTATTATTTTTTATTTGATATTCGTGTGCTTATAATTACTACACAAATATTTCATAAATTTGTCATACTGTTTTCTCAAACATTACCAAGAAAGGCAGGAGGCGGGAGGCAGGGGGCAGGAGGTGTGGGAGGTGTGGGAGGTGTGGG
>JAVRBO020000028.1:0-70979 GCA_034531195.2 Nostoc sp. ChiSLP01 | reverse complement strand
TTTAGGTCATTTTCAAAAATACAGCATTTACGAGCGCACCTGCGGAATCTAGGTCAGAGCTGTGGCTGCGGCATTAAATGATGGAAATAAAGCTTTAACTTTAAAACAATTACACGAGCATACCCTAACGTTAGCCCAGTGCGAACGCATGGCAATAGAAGCAACTGAAGGCGAAGAAAAACTTAGCTATATGGAGAGCCGCCGCGAACACTTATGGCATCTGCTACAAATAGGGATGGGTTCAACCGATGTACCGACTAGTGCCGTCACCCATGAAACTCCGCTCATTGGTAGCGTTGGGACTTCATCGAAAACAGAGTCATCAACTAAAACAAAGCGGACTCGGAAAAAGCCAAACGTACCTGCACCACAAGAATTTACGACCACAACAGCAAACGAGATCCCCGTAGAACCAGCCCCGAAGAAAAAGCAGACTCGCAAGAAAACTACATCTACTCAAACACTTGAAATTACTGAAACGCCACTTAGTAATTCTAGTACTGACCTTCAGGCGATAACCCAGGACACGCAACAGCAAACAGATAACAGCCGTGAGAAAAAGTCAGGCACACGGGTTGGACAACGTAAACCCAAGCGAGACACTGTTGGGCATGAGTCACAGTCAACGACATAAGAATGATAATCATGCGGGTGGGGGAAGAAGCTGCCGTCGGCAGCTTCTTCCCATTCTCTTTATTAATGAGACAGGAGTGAGCAAGGCTCACCCCTGTCTCCCCCAACTATACGATTATCATTCTTATAACTCATATCTCAAGTATGAACTATATCTTGTCCTAAGTGCTTTTGAAGTATTTCGTGACCGTTTGGCAAAATTATCGTTCAAATCACACCCCCTGTAACAAGCTATTTTTAGACTCTGGACAGCCTTTGAGATACTGCTGATAAACTACAGCCTGTCCCTCTTGAACCATATTCACATTGATACTACGATTCCCTACATAAATCTCTGCAACCAATCGCTTATACTTATCAGTTTCAACAGGACGTAGAGTAATGGCTTGTCCTACTGGTAGCAGTTGTTTAAGCCTTGCTGCTGACTGCTGACCCCAAGGGCTTTGTTTCATCTCTGGTGCATCAATGCAAGCGAGGCGAACAGTTACTGTTTTGTTACCAGTCTTTACCCGTATGGTGTCACCATCGCCGACACTTATAACTGTGACATTAATGTTGTTAGCAACGACAGGCACAGCCATTTGCGCTAAAAGGAAACTACCAAGGGCAATAAAGCGAAGTTTAACAAGCATTTGTCTTGAATAATTACTTTAACCTTATAATTCCCAGTTATGAGCAAGCGATCGCCGACATTAAATATAATGAGTAGCTAAAGAAACCAGCAATGCGACATTAACATAAAACATAATGCTGTAACCAGACCCTGACAAATTTTGGGTCTGATTACAGCAGCTACAAACGTATCAATTAGCCCGCCCCTAAGTCTTGTATACTCTGGAACATTATTCTGCTCAAAGGGTGAGGAATTGTTCTGCTCGATCTTTGATACTTGAGTCTTGAATTGCAAAAACTATTCCATAGAACAAGTGATGAAAGACGATCGATTAGAGATGCAAGACCCCCGGCAGCAATATCCGGCTCCCCCCTTTCCCCAACAACCACAGCCCGTACCAGGACTAGCTCAAAAGATGCAGCCCCAACCGGATCACGGTGAACACAGCTACATTGGATGTGGAAAGCTTGCAGGTCGCAAGGCATTGGTCACCGGAGCCGATTCTGGTATCGGGCGCGCTGTTGCGATTGCATTTGCGCGGGAAGGTGCTGATGTTGCGATCGGCTATCTTAAGAGTGAGGAGGCTGATGCTCAAGAGGTCATCCAATTGATTGAACAATCAGGGCGCAAAGCGGTTGCGCTTCCCGGTGACATTACCGACGAACATTTTTGCCAAAAGCTGGTGACAGATGCAGTGCAATCTTTAAACGGCTTAGATATTCTCGTGAACAATGCTGGCGCACAGACATCTTACCCCTCAATTAGCGATATCACGACTGAGCATTTCGATAAAGTGATGAAGACAAACCTCTACGCGCTATTTTGGATTACCAAAGCTGCCATTCCACATCTGTTGCCCGGAGCATCAATTATTAACACCACTTCGATCCAGGCATATCAACCTTCAGCGAGTCTGCTTGACTATGCGATGACGAAAGCAGCCATTGAGAATTTCAGCAAATCTCTCGCCAAACAGATGATCCACAAGGGAGTGCGCGTTAATGCAGTTGCACCTGGCCCATTCTGGACACCGCTACAGCCCAGTGGTGGTCAGACCCAGGACAAGATCGAGAAATTTGGTTCTGAAGTTCCGCTTGGAAGGCCCGGGCAGCCTGTAGAAATTGCTCCTGTGTATGTGTTGCTTGCTTCCCAAGAAGGCAGCTACATCACCGGAGAAGTTTATGGTGTAACCGGCGGCATCGGGATTGCTTAGTTGAACGCACCTCAAGTAATTGCAAGCAATATAGTTGGGGATTCGTTCGCAAGGACAAGCCGCAAAGCGTCTACGCTTCCAAACTGGGGGTGTAAAGACAGAACAAATAAAATCTGCGTTCAAACAATCACTTATGTAAATAGCCTTGAGACTGATACCACACAACTGTATCTTTCAATGTAGCTGTCAAAGGTCGAAAACTGACTCCTAATTCTTGGATAGCTTTAGCTGAACTTAAGTTAGCTTTTTCTAATAAGGTTTGGACGCCAGCCAATGGCATAGGGTTGATCCCACCTGTCAAACCCGCCCAGGTTTCTAGCAACCATGCGATTGAGAGTGCAATTCCATCGGGAATTTCCATTTTCGGAGCCTTCACCCCTGAAATCGCTTCTAATTCTAAAGCAATATCTTTCATGGTTTTGAGCGTTCCCGCTACAATATAACGCTCACCCCGTTTCCCTCGTTCGGCAGCGCTAACCATAGCTGCGGCTACATCTCGAACATCAGTTAATGAAGCACCACCATTAATTATCCCCGGCAGCTTACTTGCCAATAGATCCAACACCAATTGTCCCGCAGAAGTTGGTGCAGCATCCCCAGGCCCCATCATCCAACCAGGCAAAATCATCACCACATCCATTCGGCTAGTGTCCAGAAACCGATAAATTTCTTGTTCTGCCAAAACCTTAGTTTTGAAATAAAGGTTCTTTTGGGCGAATTTGCTGTAAGGAGCAGTTTCAGTGGCTGCCCGATCGGGATAAGTTTGGATAACGCCACTGGATGAGGTGAAAATCGTTCTTGCTACCCCTTGCTGTTGTGCTGCTTGCAAAAGTTCTATCGTAGCATCCACGTTGATGCGCTTCATTTTCTTCCAGTGACCACCCGGCTGATAATATTCGCGGAAAAAGGCTGCTGTATGAAATAGTACATCTACTCTTCTTAATGCTGGAGCAAAAGCTGACACATTCTCAATATCACCCTGAATAAATTCAACTGGGCTGTTTGGCTGAAAACGTTTAGCCTTTTCAATAGATCTCACTAGCCCCTTAACTTGCCATCCTCGTGAGACTAGCAATTGGCAAAGATTACTACCCAGCAAACCTGTCGCTCCAGTCACAAATGCTGTTTTACCATTCATGCTCTTTATCTCCTGGTGATTGTATTGCTTGTAGATTTCGTCCCAACTTTGTTAATGTGAGCTATTACTCACATTCATATTAGGCAGTATATGAGCAAAAGCTCACATCGTCAATCTCCAAGCAATAAAACAATCAACTCACCAGTTTCAAGTGACGATTCAAGATCTCAAAAAACTCGTCGTCGTCCTTGCGGCAAGCGTGGTCAGCAACGACGTGATTTAATTCTAGATACCGCCGCCGATTTGTTGACTCAAGGAGGGATAGAAGCTATCAACACTAATGTCTTAGCCGAGCGTGCTGGGATTTCTGTTGGCTCGGTGTATCAGTATTTTTCAAATAAGGAAGCAATCTTAGCTGCTTTGGGAGAGCGATATATACAGCAATTAAGTAACAATACAATAACTGCTTTACAGCAGGATGTTTCCGGTTTAGATTTTGCTACTATCGTTTCGCGGGTGATTGACCCCATGATTACTTTTGAACGTCAATATCCGGCTTTTAGACATCTCAATGCTGGGCAAGAAGGACAAATCACGCTGGCCCAAGCGGCTCAAAGAGTTGAGCAAGAAATATTAACCAATATATATAATTTACTTCTACGGGTTAGACCTCATCTCAATCCTATCCAGGGATTACAGATTGCAAGGGTAATGAAAGCCCTTTATAAAGGTATAAGCTATCTCATTGGTCAGGAACAAGAGATTCACATTCAAGGTGGCGATGTTAATAGTCTAATTGCCGATCTCAAGCGGATGATGACACAATATTTAGAGAAAAACTTAGGTTGATGACTTTTCATCGCCGTTGGCAACCCACACCATCCCCATCTCTATCAAATCCGTGCGGATCTGATGCGATCGCAACCTTAATAGCACGCCAAAATCTCATGCGGGATGAAGACGCGCACCTTTGGTTAGAAGCTACACTTATCGAGATAGTTCCAACCAACAAGGGTAGCCACCAATCACAACCCTGGAAGGATTGGAAAACAGCTCAAGATGCGATTAACTGGGGCAAGGAACAGTTACCCCACTTAACACAAGCGCAGTTATTGGACTTCATCGCTGAGACTCCCTAGCTTATGCAAGACTCTAGACAAGAAATAAATGCCAGAGCTTTTATGGATTTGGAACAGCGAAGAACTTGGTATTCCCCCGTTGCTGATGTTTATTACAACGCAAGACCGCACTATCCAAAGGAACTAATCGATCAGTCTATCGCTTTAGCCCAACTTGACTCAGATGCGTCGATTCTTGAGGTTGGTTGTGGCCCAGGAAATGCAACAGTGGCTTTTGCTGGATTTGGTTTTTCCATGACGTGTCTTGAGCCAAACCAGGATTTTTGTCATTTGGCACAACACAACTGCGCTCAATATCCAAAAGTTACAATTTGCAATACATCATTTGAGGAGTGGGAACTAGAAGCAAAACAGTTCAATGCCGTTATATCAGCCAATGCTTTTCACTGGATACCGCCAGGGATTAGATATACCAAGGCAGCAGAGGCAATGTACGATAACGGTTTTCTTATCCTGCTATGGAATCTGACCCCAGAACCGAACTACGAAGTTTACCAAGCGATTAAGGAAGTGTATCAAGCTTATGCGCCCTCCCTTGTTCGATATGAAGGTGCAGAGATTCAAGCGGAGATTTTGAGGGGGTTTGGACAAGAGATTTTAGACTCCAATTGTTTCAAAGAGTTGGTTGTCGAGCAAACTGCGTGTGAAGTTACCTATAGCATTGATGACTACTTCAAGCTTTTGAGTACCTTGAGAAAACTAGAACCACAAGCAAAAGAGTTACTATTTACCGGATTGCGGGAGAAGCTAGAAAAATTTGGAGATAGCGTACAACTCTCGTTCCTTTCTGCTGTTCATGTTGCCCGCAAAGACAGCTAAACTGTTGAGGTCGGATAACGCGGCAGAACAACCCCAACCGTGAGAAGTTAGGAGAATTGCACAAATGCCTGATACCAATTCACAATTCGCAATGACGCTCGCAGGCTCGCTCTAAGCGAAGTCAAGCGCTCGCCAATATTAAAATGTTAGCTTCTATCTCACAAGAAATCACAAAGGAACTGGAAGTACCCCCTGACGATATCCTCAAGGCACTCAGTTTGAGTAACTCTATCTTCAGCTGGAATCACCAAACGCAGTTATGGTTGCTTACAAACAGTAGGTATTCAGGTAAAAATGATTATGGGAGACCACCCGTTAACTGCGGTAGCGATCGCTCCCAACAATCCGCCAATGCTTTATGCAGTGAATGAGAACAATACTGTCTTTCCATCGCAGAATGAAGACAATAGCTGGAAAGAGTTAAATTAACTATCTGTTGTCTACGTAAGACCTTACGGTTGTAATGTAGCTGTAGAGAAATTAGCACTAGCAGCACGTTGCAAATTAGCTAGAGCACGATTGTAACCGTGATTCCGCACCCAAAACTGGCACACAGAGAAAGCAGGAAGTAAATCAAGAATACTGGAAAAAATTGAGACAATAAACCCAGAAAAGTAAAGTTACAGCATTTCCCGTTGTTATTAGGTACAGTTAGTAAGAAGAAAAATAATATCTTTTCATGAAAGCATATTCAATCGATCTCCGAGAAAAAATAGTTGCAGCACATATTCAGGAGAAAATATCAATTCGTCAAGTGGCAATCAGAAGTCAGAAGACATTCCTTGTAAAAGCCATTCATATTTAGTCATCATTGCCATCTTCTTCTTCATCTAATAACTCAAAAAAATCTGCTGTTGACGTGACTCGTTTTATTTCTTTTGGTTCTAGTTCGTGGGATCCCATTTGAGCAGTTATTTGATTACCTTTGATTTCGATAACTCGCCAAATAGAGTTGAGCGGTGCAACTTTAGGACGAACAAAATCATAAAGTTCTATTTGTTTTTTAGCCATTTTTTCCCTCCGCGATACCGGCTTGTAATGCCTTTTCTGGAGTGCTGTAACTGCCACTTAAATATGGGTCTTCAAGAAATTCATTAAACAGACAAACTCCACCACCGTAGTTAAGAGAGAAAGAATATTTTGATGAATCAATTGGGCAGTACCAAACCGAAACATAGTGTTGTCCTTTCATCGATCCTTGACTTACATAAATCTTTTTTTCTAAAAGTGGGATTTGAGGTTGTTTTACCTGCCATGAATAACCGCAGCGATCGCAGTACACCTGTCTTTGGGTTGGATTCTGACGGTAAATTTCTGAGCTTCCACAGTTCGGGCAGTTCATCACATTTAATCAATAGCTTCATTAACAGAATTATCAGGTGTGTTCGTTTTCTTTTAGCTGTATTGACTGCTGAGTGATAAATGTTCTGAGGAAATAGTTACCAATTCTGGGATGGGCATATTGCCCGTCCTAAAATTGTGCATCAAGCAGTAACTACAGCTTTCTTAGAGAACGCCCCAGCCTGCCGAAGAGCAGCCACCGGATTTGGGTGTGCGAAAAACTCGTCAATTGCTTTGGTCAAACCAGCAGCCACCACCGGATCGTGGCAAGCATAAACGTAGACTGATTGTTGAGTACCGTTAACCAAGCGATCCTCTTGGCGAGATCCCAGATGTGGGTAAAATGTCCTCACCCATGTACCCAGATGCCCCCGGTAGTGTGAACCACTCGAAGGAACTTTTCTATCTAACTCGCTCTCTGCAAAATTTACAACTCCAAGCCAGTGTTATTTTGAGGGAGTCAACATTTTCCGGTTGTGTTCAGCCAGAAGATTAGCGGCGTAATCCTTCACCTGCTGTTCCATGTAAGGGTTGAGTCGGCCACCAGTTAACTCGGCTAGAGTTTTCATCGCTTGGACAAGAGTATGGCCCAATTACGCGATCGCCGACTCTATCGTTCCACGCACCGCACATTTGAGGAATACTGCCGCGATAGATTTGGATACATTCATCGCCGTGTAAATTATCTAATAGCTGGTTCTGTGGTATTCGACAACATAGCGACGGGAACAAATTATTCTCTTCAGGAGGGAGTGGATGAAACGGGAACAAATTGTTCCCAAAACGAGAAGGCGGATAAAACGGGAACAAATTGTTCCCAAAACGAGGAGGCGGATGAAACTCGACCTAACCCCTCACGAATCCTGCCAACTAACGAAGGACAAGTTCGCCGTTTGGCAAAGCTAGAACCCCAGCAGCAGGTTAAAGTTTGGCAACGGGCAGTACAAGAGGCTGGCGGTAAAGTTCCTAGTGCCAGGATTGTAACTGATGTGGTGCAAAAAATTATGGAACGTACTAAAGTACCCAACAGCTACCAGATTGGTGAGGTGTGCCAAATTTTTGCAAAAGACAACCCGGAGCTTAGGGGCAAGGGTGGCTGTTGGGGCGCGGCAGATAGCCAGTCGGTTAAAACCGACCAAAAAAAGCGGATGTGTATGGTTTTGACGGATGTAAAAAGGTAAAAGGAAGAAAGCGGCAGACTCTAGTTGATAGTCTAGGACTATTGTTGAAAGTCGTTGTCAGTGAGGCGAACGCCCCAGAGCAAGTACTTGCTGCCGGGAGCAAAACATGGAACTATTAGAGGAGCGCCCGGAATTACTAGAAAAAGTTCAAGTCATAACTTTGGCTGGCCGCCTTTTTTCCCAGTTATCACCAGTTCTGGCTCTAGAACTTCTACTATCTTTCTAAACGTGGCGTTATGTACTCCACACAACCGTTTAAATTCTGATGATAGCAGGTTTTTTATCTGTTCGTAGCTCATTGCTCTTTAATTTTTGACCTGTATTTTTTCATGCTTACATTATTCGTGCAAGAGATCTATTGGTCAACAGTGGGTTGAAGAACATCAGTTATTACCGCTACTGGATAGTTTAGATGAATTGAGAGCAACACGGCAGGAAAAATGCATACAGTCTATTAATCATTTTTTATTAAGTCCGAATAAACCTTCATATTTAGTAGTATGCAGTCGCCAGGAAGAGTACGAACTGTGTAATGTTAAACTCAGCCTAAATGGAGCAATTTCTTTGAAACTCTTGACTAAAGAAAAGATTTTGAAGTATTTGAATAGTGTAAATCAGCAGGAATTATGGTATTACATTCAAAAAGACCAATCACGCCTAATGTGAATTAGTAAAAAAGGCGGGA
This sequence comes from Nostoc sp. ChiSLP01, assembly GCA_034531195.2. Classification (GTDB taxonomy): domain Bacteria; phylum Cyanobacteriota; class Cyanobacteriia; order Cyanobacteriales; family Nostocaceae; genus Nostoc. The sequence continues at coordinate 62,277 of JAVRBO020000028.1, read as the reverse complement.
GAAGTAAGAAGATGAAAGTTACCAGCTTTTCAACTCAGACTTCCCCCATGACTAGCATAGACTTTGGAACCCTAATTACAACAATCTTTGTAGTGGTAGATGATTGGTATCAAAAGCAAGTAAAAAGCACAACCCTCTTAAAACCAGGGGTGAAAGTAAGTATGAGCGACAGTGAAATCATGACACTAGCACTAATCATGGATTATCTCCCATTTCCTGGAGAAACCCAGTTTCTCGGTTTCATCAGGGGAAATTACAGTGAATGGTTTCCAAATTTACTTGACCAGAGTCAATTCAATCGTCGCTTACGTAAATTAGATGGAATGTTAGAGAAATTACGCCGCAGTTGGGTGGAGCAATTGGTTGGGGAAGGTGAAAAATATTTCCTTCTCGACACCAAACCATTACCAGTGTTAGGACTCAAACGCGACAAGCGACATAGCGATTTTGCCGGAAATGCTACCCCTGCTTGGTGTGCAGCCAGAGAAATGCGTTATTTTGGCTACAAGCTAGTGATGCTCTCAATATGGAATGGAATTCCCATCTGTTATGATATAGTCCCTGCTAATACTGATGAGAGAATTGCTGCTGATGGTGTTTTAGAGACAGCTAATCATAGCAATATTTACGCAGACAAGGGATTTATTTCGGCTGATTGGCAGGCGGCGATCGCTTGTCGCACTGGTAATCGCATCTGGACACTCACTCGTGATAACCAGCATCTTCAACATTCTCATGGCTTGAAGCGTTTTATTAGTCGCGTTCGTCAGCGCGTCGAAGGTGTTTTTCATGAAATTCAAAATACCGGACGTAATCCCGATAGCGAAGCGGTAGCCGGTACTCCGGCGTCACGCTTACTCAACAAAACTGTTGATGGCTTTTGTGTCCATATTGCTGCCAAAAAAATTGCATCTCACACATTACGTTTATTCCTTCGTCGCCGTTTTGGTATTGATGTTCTCACTTTCCAATCTCAACCTATTTAATTCACATTAGGCGTAATTTATGAATCGGCACAAGCCAAAACGAAATCGTGGCATTATACTCACTCGTGAAGGCTGGCAAAAACTTCAGAAAGCAAAACTAGCAGCGGAACTTCGAGAAAAATCTGGTTTCAAGTACACTTTAGAAGAAATAAGTGAACGGGCTGGGTTAACTTCAAATACTGTCGCTAAGATATTTATTAACCAAGAAGGGGTTGACAAACGAACGCTAGTTTATCTATTTATGGCGTTTGACTTAGAGCTAAATCCCCAAGACTATTTGAAGTTAAATCCTGATTTAGCAAGACTTCAAGGCTTAAAGTCTTGCAAGCGAGTTGATTGGGGAGAGATAGTGGATGTATCTGTTTTTTATGGACGCACAGATGAACTGGCTATTTTGGAGCAATGGCTGCGCCGAGAACGCTGTCGAGTAGTAGCGCTGCTGGGAATGGGAGGAATTGGTAAAACGACTCTTGCTGCCAAATTAGCACAACAGGTTCAAGAATATTTTGAATATGGGATTTGGCGATCGCTCTACAATGCTCCCCCACTTTTTGACCTACTAGCAAATTTAATTAAGTTTTTTTCTGACGAGCAAGTTTTAGAAACTGATTTAGCAAAAACTGTAGATGGCAGAATTTCACAACTGATTGAATATTTACAACAACAGCGTTGTCTAATCGTATTAGATAATGTAGAGACTATTTTGCAAACAGGTGCTTATGCTGGATGTTATCGAGAAGGCTATGAGGATTATGGTTTACTAATCAAACGATTGGGGCAAGTCATGCATCAAAGCTCCTTGGTACTGACTTCTCGTGAAAAACCCAAAGACGTGGCATCAGACGAAGGACAAGCACTACCTATTCGTTCATTACAACTAAGGGGTTTGAAAGAGGAAGAAGGAAAAAAAATTTTTCGCCTCAAAGATCTATCTGGCCCAGAACCTCAAGAGAAAGCACTGATTGAGCTTTATTGTGGTAATCCATTGGCTTTGAAGATAGTTGCAACGACTATTCAAGATGTCTTCAATGGTGATATTAGTGAATTTTTGAGCCAAAAAACAGCTATTTTTGGCGATATCTACACTGTTTTAGAGCAGCAGTTTGAGCGTTTATCTGATTTAGAGCGTGTGGTGATGTATTGGCTGGCAATTAATCGTGAGTCCATTCTACTGAGCAATTTGCAAGAAGATTTAGCTTCATTAGCAATTCCATACAAGTTATTAGAAGCTGTAGAGTCTTTGCTCGGGAGAAGTCTCATTGATAAATTTCAGCCATCGCTAAATGAAAAAAGTGGTTTACTCTTCACATTACACTCTGTAGTAATGGAGTATGTGACTAGCAAATTAATTCAGCAAACTTATCAAGAAATTGTAACTCAGAATCTTGTGTTTCTTAAGTATTATGCTTTGAGTAAAGCTCAGTCCAAGGACTTCATTAGAGAAACTCAAGTCGGCTTAATTATTAAGCCAGTGATAGATAAACTTTTCGCTGTTTTTAAAACCCCAAGAAAAGTAGAAAATCATTTAAATGAAATTTTAGTTAAGCTGCAAAGAGAATCTCCACTGGAACCTGGGTATGCAAGCGGAAATATTCTCAACTTACTTCGTCAATTAAAGGCAGATTTCAGAGGTTATGATTTTTCTAACCTCAGCGTTTGGCAAGTAGATATGCGGGGTGTAAGTTTTCCTGAAGTCAATTTCCAAAACGCTAATTTATCTAAATCGGTTTTTACTAAAAATTTTAGTAAAATTTCTGCGGTAGCATTTAGCCCCAACGGTGAAATTTTAGCGGCGAGTGATGCAAATGGCAAAATTTGCTTGTGGCAAGACTTTGCTGGGGGCGAACCACTTTTGACCTGTTTAGGACACATTGATTGGGTTCGAGCGATCGCCTTCAGTCCAAATGGTAGCACTCTTTGCAGTGGAGGTATTGACCAGAATGTGAAATTGTGGGATGTCAACACAGGTGAATGTTTGAAAACTTTAACAGGACATGCCGATCGGGTACGAACTATTGCCTTTAGTCCTCAAGGTGAAATTCTAGCTTCTGGCAGCGACGATTGGGCAGTGCGTTTATGGAATATTTCAGATAATAAATGTTACAAAATATTGCAAGAACATACTGATATAATATTATCTGTAGTTTTTAGTCCTAAAGGTAAAATTCTCGCTAGTGGTAGTAGCGATCAAACCGTAAAGCTATGGAATTTCCGCACAGGAGAATGCGTCAAAACTTTGCACGGACATGCCAGTTCAGTTTTCTCAGTTGCTTTCAATCCTAAAGGTAAGACCTTGGTTAGTGGTAGTGATGACCAAACTGTGAAACTTTGGAGTATCTCCGATGGAAAGTGCCTGAGAACTTTCCAGGGACATAGTGACACGGTTAGGTCAGTCGCCTTTGCTGCTAGTGGTAATATTATGGCTAGCGGCAGTGATGACCAAACTGTGAAGCTATGGAATTACCACACAGGAGAATGCGTTAAAACATTGCACGGACACACAAGTTCGATCTCGTCTGTTGTTTTCAGTCCAGACGATCAAACTTTGGTCAGTGGTAGTGATGACCAAACTGTGAGGTTTTGGGATGTTAGCACTGGTCAAGCCTTAAGAAACTTGCAGGGATACAATAATGGGGTATGGTCTGTTGCCTTTGCTCCTAGCGGTCAGACTGTAATTAGCAGCAGTAATGACCAAACGGTAAAACTTTGGGATGTGGCAGATGGAAGATGCTACAAAACTTTGCAAGGACACCCTAATCGAGTCAGAACCGTTGCTTTTAGCCCTCAAGGTAATATCTTGGCAAGTGGCAGTTACGATCGACTTGTGAGGCTGTGGGATAGCACCACTTGTCAATGCTACAACATATTACGGGGACATACTGGTTGGGTAAAGTCAGTTGCCTTTGCTCCTGGAGGTAAAATTCTCGCCAGTGGCAGTGATGACAAAACTGTAAGACTTTGGGATGTCAACACTGGTCAAGTTTTGAAGATTTTGGAACATAGTCATGGGGTCTGGTCGGTTGCTTTCAGTCCTCAAGGTAATATCCTGGCTAGTGGGAGTGACGATCAAACAGTCAAGCTCTGGAATATTAACACGAGTGAATGTCTCAAAATTCTGTCGGGACATATAAGTTGGGTATTGTCTGTTGCTTTCAGTCCTGAAGGTGAGACATTAGCCAGTAGCAGTAAAGATAAAACAGTGAAGCTTTGGGATGTTAGCACAGGTCAAAGTCTCAAAATCTTGTTGGGACACACAAGCTGGGTATTGTCCGTTGCTTTTAGTCATGAAGGTAAACTTCTGGCTAGCGGCAGCGTAGATCAAACGGTAAGATTGTGGGATGTCCAATCTGGTCAATGTATCAAAACTTTGCATGGTCATACCCACTGGGTAAGATCGGTTGCCTTTAGCCCCGATAGTCGAACTTTGGTAAGCGGCAGCGAAGATGAAACTGTTAAATTATGGGATGTTTTGACCGGTGAATGCCTAAAAACTTTAAGAAACGAAAGACCTTATGAGGGAATGAATATTACTGGTGTTACAGGTTTAACCCCAGCAACAATTGCTTCTTTAAAAGTTTTAGGAGCAATTGACAATTAATTTTCTCTTTGCCTTGACTTCGCTTCACTTTGTGTTGAGCGTGGAGCTAAGGGACGGCTTTTGAATTTATTCATTGCATGATAAAAAATTACCGAAGTTTGAAAAGCTATAAGCTGTTAAGTATTTAACTTACTTGCATAAATTGGAGATTTGCTGTGTGTTTTAGATACTTTGAGGCTTTGTTCTCAAAAGTTAAATTTAGAGAGCTGATTGGTAAAGAAAATCTTAAGGATACTCAAATCCTTGCTAGGTCTAAGTTTCAGTAAATAATTGCTTTTTATACGCTGCATTCTATCACAATATTCTTCCAAAATTATTTTATCCTATAGTAAGTATTAAATTTTGCAATTATTAGCATTTTTGTAGCCATTTTAATTGACTTTTAAAAAAAATTAAATTATTATTCACTAGGAAATGGAAAATTGCCAAGTAATAAAAAGAAGTCTAACATTCAAATCATCAACTTTTAATTTTGTTATATATAATTAAAAATTTTAATTTAATTTAAGTGATGCTTATCTATCATAAAAAATTATAAGTTGTATGTATTAATTTTCAATCAACTATTAGTCTGCTAAAAATAGATTTTTCACTGAATAATCTCAACTAATTCAAGCTCTTATAGTCTTTTGTTTTTATTTATATTTATCTAAAATTATATTTATGAAATAGTTGCTGTAACTGGGTTTTAGAGATTATTTAGCTTATCTTGTAAAAACTCTAAATTTACTGTAAATTTACTGAGAATTCTTTTCCATACAGACCAGAGTTAGGAGCCTATTACTCGAAATACAATTCTTTCTCATAAATTATGAAACCAGAGAAACCCAAACGTAATCGTGGGCTGATACTGACTCGTGAAGGCTGGCAAAAGCTTCAGAATGCAAAACTTGAGTGGGAATTTAGGGAAAATAATGGCTCCAAATGCACCTTAGAAGAATTAAGCGAACAAGCCGGGATCACTCCTGTCACTTTAAGAAAGATACTCACTCGGGAAACTGGGGTTGACAAACGGACGCTTGTTCGTCTGTTTATGATGTTTAATTTAGAATTAGCTCAAAGTGATTATACAAGCCCAGACTCTGATTTAAAGGAGCAAAAAGCCTCGAAAGTCTCCAAACGTGTTGATTGGGGAGAGATAGTGGATGTATCTGTTTTTTATGGACGCACAGATGAACTGGCTATTTTGGAGCAATGGCTGCGCCGAGAACGCTGTCGAGTAGTAGCGCTGCTGGGAATGGGAGGAATTGGTAAAACGACTCTTGCTGCCAAATTAGCACAACAGGTTCAAGAATATTTTGAATATGGGATTTGGCGATCGCTCTACAATGCTCCCCCACTTTTTGACCTACTAGCAAATTTAATTAAGTTTTTTTCTGACGAGCAAGTTTTAGAAACTGATTTAGCAAAAACTGTAGATGGCAGAATTTCACAACTGATTGAATATTTACAACAACAGCGTTGTCTAATCGTATTAGATAATGTAGAGACTATTTTGCAAACAGGTGCTTATGCTGGATGTTATCGAGAAGGCTATGAGGATTATGGTTTACTAATCAAACGATTGGGGCAAGTCATGCATCAAAGCTCCTTGGTACTGACTTCTCGTGAAAAACCCAAAGACATAGCCTCACTTGAAGGAGAAACACTGGCTGTTCGCTCATTGCAACTCAGTGGTTTAGAGGTGGTAGCAGGGCAAAAAATCTTTGAAGCCAAAGGTTTTTCTGGCTCAGAGTCAGAATTACCAGCAGTAGTTGAGCGTTACGCTGGTAATGCCCTAGCTTTGAAGATAATTGCGACAACTATACGAGATGTTTTTGATGGTAATATTGCGGAATTTCTGCAACATTACAGTGCTGTTTTTGGTAATATTCGCGATCTGCTAGACCAGCAGTTTTCGCGCTTGGCAAATTTAGAGAAAGATATAATGTACTGGCTAGCAATCAATCGCGAGCCAGTTTCGCTATCAGAAATACGAGAAGATATTGTATCACCAATTCCACCACAAAACTTACTCGAAGCTCTGGAGTCTTTGGTAAGGCGATCGCTAGTTGAGAAAAACACAGCACTCTTTACGCTACAACCTGTAGTCATGGAGTATGTGACTCAGCGATTAATAGAGATAGTTTGTAAAGAGATTGAAACTCAGAATCTTGATTTGTTCAGGTGTCATGCTTTGATGAAGGCGACGGCTAAAGACTACGTAAGGGAGATTCAAATTCGTCTCATTCTTAAGCCAGTTATAGATGGGTTGCTCACTGTCTTGAGAAGCAAAAAAAACCTGGAGAATCAACTAAGCCAAATTATAGCAAGGTCACGAGAGGCATCACCGTTAGAACAAAGTTATACAGCTGGGAATATTCTCAATCTCCTTTGTCATTTAGAAAGCGATCTCAGTGGCTATGATTTTTCTTATTTAAGTGTTTGGCAAGCAGACCTGCGGTGTTTGAAATTGCACGATGTAAATTTCAAAAATGCCAATTTTGATAGGTCTGTTTTTGCTGAAACCTTCGGTGGCGTTTTGTCAGTTGCCTTTAGCCCTGATGGAAAACTTTTGGCCTTGGGTGACACCAATGGTGAGATTCGTTTGTACCAAGTTTCAGATTGGAAAAAACTTTTGTTTTGTAAGGCCCATACTAACTGGGTTTTGACAGTAGCCTTTAGTCCAGATGGTACTGTTCTTGCTAGTGGTAGTACTGACCATAGCGTGAAGTTATGGGATGTTAGTACAGGTGAATGTTTTCACACCTTACAGGAACACGAGCATGAAGTTTGGTCAGTTGCTTTTAATTCGGATGGTAAATTATTAGCTAGTGGTAGTGATGACCAGACGATAAAGTTATGGGATGTCGCTACTGGTGAATGCCTCAAGACTTTCCAAGGGCATACAAGTTGGGTGTGCTGCGTTGCTTTTAGTCCTGATGGGCAAACATTAGTCAGTGGCAGTGACGATCATACAGTTCGGGTATGGAATATCCGTACTTCTGAATGTGTAAAAGCTTTTTACGGCCACACTGATGGAATACGCGCAATTGCTGTCAGCCCTGACGGTCAGATGCTGGCGAGTGGTAGTGAAGATCGGGCAGTAAAGTTATGGTATGCCGCTACTGGTGAATGCCTCAAAACTTTCCAAGGACATTCCAATGAAGTCTATTCAGTCGCTTTTAGTCCACAGGGTGATATTTTGGCCAGTAGCGGTTTTGACCAGATCGTGAAGTTGTGGAGTGTCCGCACAGGAGAATGCCTTAAAACTTTCCAGGGACATTCTGGTTGGGTATTTGATGTAGCCTTTAGTCCACAGGGTGATATTTTAGCTAGTAGCAGTTACGACCAAACAGTCAGGCTATGGAGTGTTCAGACTGGTGAATGTCTTAAAACTTTTAAGGGATATACTAATCAAGTACTCTCACTTGCTTTCAGTCCAGATGGGCAAAGCTTAGCAAGTGGCAGCCATGACTCTTCACTGAGGTTGTGGGATGTTAATACTGGGCAATGCCTCAAAATATTCCAGGGGCATCGTGCAGCAATCCAATCAGCCGCTTTCAGTCCAGATGGGCAGACCTTGGCAAGTGGCAGTCATGACTCTTCAATAAGGTTGTGGGATGTTAATAGTGGAAAATACCTCAAAATATTCCAGGGACATAAGGCGCTGGTTTGGTCTGTTGCTTTTTGTCCTGACAGTCAAACACTAGCTAGTGGCAGTGACGATAAAACAGTGAAATTATGGGATGTCAGTACGGGTCAGTGTTTGAAAACGTTACAGGAACATCAGGCTGCCGTTTGGTCTGTTGCCTTTAGCCCTCAAGGAAATATGCTAGCTAGTGGTTCTTTGGATCTGACAGTAAAATTATGGGATATCAACACGGGTGAGTGTAAAAGAACGTTAAAAGAGCATACAACTTGGGTTTCGTCTGTTACATTCAGTCCAGATGGTGAACTGCTCGCAACTACCAGTCTGGATGGAAGATTAATATTATGGAGAGTCAGCACTGATGAATACCTAAGAATCTTACAGGAAAATACAGGTTGGTTGCCTTCAATTGCCTTTAGCCCAGATAGCCGAATACTAGCAATCATCTATCAGGATAATACAGTGAAGCTGTGGGATATTAGTACAGGTCAATGTCTCATAACCTTGCAAGGACATACAAGCAGGCTTTGGTCAGTTGTCTTTAGTCCTAATAATCAGATTCTCGCTAGTAGTGGTGATGATGAAACAATTAGACTGTGGAATATAGTAACTGGTGAATGTTTAAAAACTATGAAAGCGGAACCACCCTATGAGCGCATGAACATCATCGGAGTTACTGGTTTAACTACAGGCACTATTGGCACGCTGAAAGTTTTGGGGGCGGTTACTGATGAAAAACAGCCTCGACAACCAGTTAGATGAAATTAAGAAATTTCACTACCTTAGAGATTAACTTATTACAAACTTTGTCTGAAACATAAGGTCAATGAAGAGGAAATTTCTCTGCTCAATAATTTTTAATCCTTGAGTGTCTAGTTATTACAGTAGTCAGAGCTAACCAGCGTTGAGCTACTTTGACTTCTGAGTTCAGAGGCTAGACAATCAAGGATATCGGCTGTTTAATGCCTAAATTATTGAATGAGTAAATAGACTAGATCTAAAACATATCGAGTTCAGTATCGCTTGGCAATCCTTGGGCAAATTCATTGGTTATGATACTTTCCAAATCATCAAGTCCGATTTGATTAAATACACCCGAACTCACCTCAATAAACCAATTGTCGTTCTCCGACTTTGAAGACTGCTGCTCGATCGCTGTATTCTTCATTTTATTGGGAAATATTGTTGAAAAAACAGCTTCATTGGCAAAACTAAACCCTAACGATACTAAAGTCCAAAATCCAAAATTTAGAATCCGAAATCGCATTTTTTTCTCCTTGTATTTGAAGTAGTACGCTTAAGATAATCTGAGAAAATTCTTTCTTGGTTACTGAATGATTTTTTAGGTTCTTAAAATTAGTTCAAACTCATAAACAACTATTTAACTCTAGGGGTTTCAATATCCTCAGAAGTTCCTCGTCTGATATGTAGCCTTCCTTGGGTGGAGTAAAGCGCAACAGTGCAGTTTCATAACAAGCTCTCGCTACGCGGATGCACTCTTGAGGAATCAGTTGTGCAACCATCTCAACTGTCTCCTGTACATGGTTCACTTCGGCGCCGACATTGCTGTGTACCCGCAACCAGCGTGTTGCATGAGTGCCTGGTGGTAGTAAAGCTTCTACACTTTGGATGTACTGCTCTCCTTGAAATATTCCTAAGCGTTCACTTGTATAAGAATGACCAACACAATTAATTGGATCGATCGCCCGCACGCTTTGGGTGAAATAATCTAACCAAGGTTTTACAGCAGGAGGAAGTAGCACTTGTACCACAGCCTCAGCTTCATAGCCCATCGACTGAATATCGAGCAGGGCAAGTTGGTCATGACCAGCTTCCTGTTTAGCTTTCTGTTTAGCCCACTCTGACAAATTTTTCCGCCCAGATGCAGCGAAGCGTTGAGCGGCTTCTTCCATCAATCGTGAGGTGTGACGGCTTGAATGGTATGCACCTGCCATTCGCCACACCCAACGTATACGGGTCAATTTTGGTGGTCTGCGATCTGTTTTTACTGTCTGCCAAGCATATACGATCGCCCTATCTAAAAGTTTCTGAGTTTGAGCTATCTTCTCTGCATGGCTCATATTTGAGGTCAAGCGATCGCCACCTTTTGCAGAAATGGATTGATGCCTTTGAGTGTAGTTAGCACCGTCGATCGCTGTTTCGTTGGGTACAAAACACGCTGATTTAGTTTTAATCAACAAGTTATTAGGCATAGTTCCTTTCCTAACTTACGTTTGCTACAGAATTGGACAAGTCACTCGTGTCAATAATAGAGTTGTTGCTAAATAACTCATGAAATCCAGCCACAGCAAAGATTTCGCCCGATCATCAAAATGTAGACAGTACAATGGGTTGAGCTATGTCAGGCGTTATTAAGCGACAATTCCAAAAATTGCCAGTCAAGTAAGTAAATTGAACTGTGTCACATCTTGTGCTATTGAAATGCGATCGCCTACGGCGGGCGGTTACGCCATCGCACTTACCGAAATACTAAATACATATTGCATTTCTACGTCTTTCAGCATCTTGGCCGCCGCCTTGGCTATCAAGACATGGCTAATTTGCTGACTTTCTTTGAGAAACCCAATGTCCAACTGTGAATTTCACTGGACGTTTGCAAGCAAACATGTAATTAAAGATGACTTAGATAGCGATAAGATCCCATACCCTTAGGACTTATGTATTGACAGAAACCTGATTGACAAACGGCTTCATTCGTGTATAAGGTTTATGGAAACTAACAGGAATCTTTTATTCTATAACTAACAAATCAATTGCCCAGAGGATGTGTTTGACGATCGTCATGCACATTTAATTAGAAGCAACGCTTATTTCGCTCGAAATAGTGTCAAACAAAGTCCAAACTGCCCTTTAGTTGCAGTGCTGGTGAAAAAAGCAAAGCATGGGCGCTGTCATCTGTCTTCCCTATTGCAAACCCCCTTCATCAGGGAACTTCACTTGGACTGGGAGAATTAGAAGTAAATACTCCTGCATCTCGTATCCTGCCAAAGTGCCTTGCTGGTACTCAAAACCGTTCGGTAAGAGATTCAATCTGCAACCCAAGGAGGTTATCCATAGGCAATGTAGACGAATCTAAAGTTTCGCAGCATTACTGGTTGCTCATCTTACGCACCCTCATCTACGTGGTTGATTGACTGATGCCTCTTGCAGTTAAGTTTGCTAACTTTACAAAACTTTTGCAACTCAAGATAAGAAACTTAAGATAAAGATAAGTTCTTTGTTTTCTGTGGCATTCTCCCCTTCAAGTTTAAAGTTGCACAGACAAATATACTATTTAGTCTAAAAAGCTTGATACGTAAGCAATAGCGCGATTTCAGGTTTGAAGAAAGTAGACCTGTAAAAACAAGTTTGGCAAAGCATAACATCTTAATGCAGCTTTGCATAAGTGCTTAGCACATTAAATTTCTAAGACTATGCCCCACCTTGGGCTTACTTCGCATCCTCACCCTACCTTGCGAGATACCAGGGGCGAACAGAAAGCAAGCTAAACGAATTGTCTGCAACTTCTCTGTAAGTTTAAATTTACACGACTCAGATCTAATTTGTAAAGAAAATCTTAAGGAAACCCAATTTATTGCTGGGCATAACTTTCAGAGAATAAACTCTTGATTGGCTCAAATTTCTGAAATCCTTACAAGACAAAGGCTTTACTTGAGTTGACAAATTAACTCTCACGCATCAAATATGAAAGTTCCTGCCTTCTGGAGGTAGCGCGTTGCACAGCCAGTTGCGTGGGCAGGTTTCCCGACTTGAGCAAACTGCGTGGGGTTTTCCTGTTGTAGCGACTGCCGTCCTGTTACCTCAAAATCCGTAGCTTTGTACTTCACACAACACAAGGCTGCTTTAAATAACGGGTTGCTTGAGAATAGTACAAGATGCAAATTTTAGCAAAGTTAGCAAAAACTGTTATTTACATTTACTATCGGCTAAAAACCGCTTCAGTTGGAACTTTGACTAAAATGCAACTGAAAAACATAAACTTTTCGGCTTAAATTTTCTATCTTAACTGGTTAAAAGCAATCTTGAAATAGATAATTTTACGCAAAGCCCTTGAGAGAAGTACCCACTCTCAAGATCTGTAACCGCTAACTTACTCGGTTATATCCCCGATTCATGCATGGGGGTTTTTCCCTCTAAATTCTGTGGCTGCTATATGTAAACATTCTGGACAAAAATGCTTTTGCTTTTCGATTCCTTTTTAGTAAGGAGCATACCCTTAGCAAAACCTTAATTGTTTTTTAACAGCATATTAAGTCTCAGAAGAAATATCATAATGGCGCTTCCAGGAAAAAAATTAAAACTTTCTAAAAAGTTTTTTCATTGGTGTTAATGTTTTGATAGCCAGCCCTTTCAATCTGGTGAAATTCATCCTGGTTTTTTCAGTTTCAAGCCTTATTGTACATCGATTTAGTGTTAACACCATCTAAAAAATTAGATACCGCACAATCAAGGTAACAAAGTTATTAGCTTTATAACTCTTTGGCATCTTGCCCACCTATCAGCTTGATAACTAGCTTTATGAAAACTACCCCTCGCTAATACTAATTCCATGATGAGGTTGCACAAAAAATTGATTAGCCAAACCCCTCTAAAAAAGGATGATAGGCATTCAGGATCGAGTGCATAGACAGAAAAAATGGGTTGAAGATTGTAAAGGGTTGAAATGACGAAGCGAACTAACTACTACAACGATCTGTTAGCAGATTACTCCAAGCCAGAGCTAGTTTCTAATGAACTAGCTGTAAAACTACTCACAGATGCAGAGACATATATTTCTCTACGCGAGAATGCTTTGCCTGAAATAACTCTAGAATACAGTTTACAGCAAGTAGAACAGGAAAATAAACATTGGTGGCCAACCCACTGTGAAGCACTACGACAAGGACGGGGGGACATTTTAGCAGGCGAGTATGTCAACGATCTTGTATATTTATGTGCTGATGGGCCTTTTTATGGCAGAACCGCAGCAACAAATAGAGAAGTAAATCGATGGGCAATTCTTGCTCAACCAAGTGTAACGATAGCTTGGCCAATTATTATGTTCAATGGTGAAGTTATCTACTCTGAATGGAATTGTTTTGATGACGAAACAAACGAAGTTATTGCCAAAGGAAACGAAACTTTGCTTCGACGAGGACATCGAGGTGCGTGTTACTTAAAATGCGAGCAACTTAGTTTTTACCGTGACGTTTATGCCTCTAATGAATTGCTGCATTGGATCCGGCTTTGACAAAATAAATGAAGGAAAAATATAGCATTAAGCCAAACAATTCATTTTCGGAATTTTACTGAGAATTGACATCAAATGAGAAATATTTAGACTCAACTCTAGTTCAGAACGTCTGAGATAAAACCGAAGTGTGTTTAATACAATGAATGAGGCTAAAGTGATGGAATCTAATTACTTATTAAATGGCATTGACTCTTATAACGTTAACATCGCTATTAATACAGCGATACTGACAAGTTTTGAAAAGTTCCTGCTTCAGTCCCAACCTTTGTTAAGCCATGTTTTTCGATTTATTGAGACAAATTATCATAATTCAATTAGTCTGAGAGAGGTGGCTGAGGCGGTTAGTCGGTCTCCTGCCTACCTTACCGACCTTGTACGGCGAGAGACTGGAAAAACAGTACTTTGTTGGATTGTTGAGCGTCGGATGGTAGAAGCACGCCGTCTACTTATCGAAACAGACCAGTCGGTAGAGCAGATTGCTGAAGCTGTAGGCTATCTAGATAGACGCCATTTCGGTCGCCAATTTCTCCGACTCCACAATACAACCCCCCAAACATGGCGAAAGTCCAATCGGACTAAGAGCATCCCATGTTGGCAAAGAGTCCCACAAAAGACAAGCTCAAACGAATTAATCACCCAGGAAACCACAACTGTGAGTTTTGCAGAAGCTCAAAGGTTACAAGCATGTATCCAAGAAATTGCTGCGATTTTTAACAAGAGTACTGCTGCTAATGAAGTACTCTTGTTAAAAAGCGAAAATGGTTCTGTTGCAAAAATAGACAATGGTTTGATACAGATAACCTTAGTTTCAAATCCCGAACTGTGTTGAGTTCAAATCAAGGCATAGAATATTTTTGTACTGATTGCCGAACTAACCCTGTTTTGCTACTCAAGTAAAACAATAATCTCGGCAAGATTGTGAAAGTTTTATTGAGTCAAGCTTTGAGCTTTTATTTTCTAACAGTAAATGGAATTAATAGCCCAAACTAGAAAATTAAAGCTCTGATAGCTTTTCAGCAATTGGCTTCTTCAAAAGTAAAGTGATAAAACAGGGCTAATCAAAGCTTGGGGGCAATCAGTGGCTAAAAGTCAACTATCAACCAGCAGATCGTATGAAAAATTGTCCTTGCTGCTCGCATCGGCTTCTACAACACATTAGTAATAACCAAGTCTACTGGTTCTGCCGAAGTTGCTGGCTGGAAATGCCTTTATTAAAATTAGAAAATTCCGCTCAAGAAAAAGCTAAAAGCTTAATTAACTTTATCAAATTGGAGAATAAAGAAGTAGCAACAAGCACGGTTAAAGAGGTTATACCATTGCTTTGGCATCAATAACAGGCATGGTTAAAACAATATAAATTGAAGTTTTTAAGCCTAGAACTATGAATACCAATTTAGTTACTGCGATAATTAATAATAATCTTAAAGACGCTAAAAAATTAATTGAAACTGGCGTAAACGTTAACCAAACAGACAGTAGTGGAAATAGCCTCTTGATTGTCGGTTCTGCTAACGGTCAATCAGAAATGGTGAAACTACTCCTCGACGCTGGTGCTGATATTCACGCGGTTGACTCAAATATGAAAGCCACTGCACTCCACGCCTCTGCCTATTTGAAACATCCAGAGGTCATGAAAATTCTGATTGAATATGGGATTAATATAGACGCTCAAGGACCTTATAACGGATATACTGCCCTACACGATGCAGTTTGGCAGAATAATATTGAAGGAGTCAGGCTGTTGATCGACGCAGGTGCTCGCTTAGACATCAAAGCTAAGAACGGAGACACTCCTTTAGATATTGCCAAAAAAAGTGGGCGTAAAGAAATTGTTGCTATGCTTTCTAATTAGGAAGCTCAGTGTGCTTCAATTTCAAACTTATTTCTACTTGCGTTACCTAAATACTAGACCTAGCTTGAAAATAAGGCAGGTCTATTAATTAAACAGTTAGGATCTGAAAATAGCTTTTAAGCGATCGCTGTAGAAAACAAAATTATGATACTAAAATCTAAAACTCCATCGCTTGATTGACATATATTTCAATATCTTTACCTGCGTGCAAAAACCAGATATTAGTACGTTGCATCCTGATTTTAGAGATAGCCTGTTGATTCCGCTGAAAAATTGCAGGAAGTACAGTTTTCATCCCACCTTCTACCCCACCTGCTAATATGTTGCCTCTTGCGTTGTCGTTGGTGTATTGTGTGCCGTTAGTAATTATGGTGGTTTGGGAATCAGTGCGATTAGATAACTCTGCGGCTTTACCAGCACCACTTAAGAAAAATAGTCCTACATCAATCCCAGCAATGGACGATCCTCGATTGGGAAATTGGTTGGCTATTAAAGGTTTTCCTTGGGGAGCGCGAATAACCATAGCATTTTGCGGTAAGCTTTTTTGTGTAAGAGTGCGATCGTTTTCTAAAATGACTTTGACTACATCCAGCTTTATTAAACCCTGTTCAGAAATAGAATGAATTTTAATTAAAAACTCAGTGTTAGCAGGTAAAGCGATCGCACCATCCACAGATTTTAATGGTTGTTTCAATCGTACAAAAAATACATTTTTTTTATCGTCTTGATTGTTGTTAGTTTTTGATTTAGTAGTTTCCCCAAAGACAGCTGTTGCTAATACAGCTTTAACGCTGGTTCCCACTGCTACCAATTTTGGCTTTGATGATTGTACTTGGCTCACCATCGGAGTTGTCAGCGATTGGATTTGGTTAGGATTGAAATTTGTTATTTGTCGCACCACCTGGATATTTTTAGGAAGTGGAGCGATAGCTATTCTACTATTAGGTTTCTCAATGATATTTACTTGACCATAACTGCCTAACTTTGCTAATCTTTTCCATTCCTGGATTGGGTTTGGTGTGGGTGATGGAATGAAATCAACGACTGATTGATTATCTGGCTTAACAGCTGGTAACTGTGAAGGTTGAGGTACTCGTTTAACTATGACTATCTCAGGCTGAGAAAATCTTTGTATAGGTGTTGGTGTTCTTTGCAATGTGATTGGCTGTTTACTTCTAGAATCACCTGAGGGTTCTACCTTTGAAGTGACTGCAAGTTCAGGAGGCTTTAATTTTTTAGTTGTAAGGTTTTGTTGTGTAGCTTCGATTGATTTTGCTTGTTCAGTCAGGGCTAATTTGGTTTTCAAAATTTCTATTTCTTCTTCTAGCTCTTGAGAAGTGGATGCAGTAGTTAATTGCGATCGCCCTTGTGAGACAACAATATTATTTGTTGGCTTTTGAGTGCTGGTATTCATCAGCTGGAATAAAAACCCAGCTGTTAACAAAACCATAGCTAAGGTAGCAGTCCCCACCAAACCTAACTTAGCAAATGGGTTAGATAAGAAGAATTGTTGAGCCTCAAGTTCTTGTAATTGGGAAACTGGCTGTTCTAAAGTAATAGTGTCTTCTAAAGCTGGGGCTTCAATAGCATGACATTCTTCTGCAAAGCCAACCAACCTTGCGATTTGTGATTCCCAATCTAAAGATTCTACTTCTATTGGAGGTTCATCCGAGTTTAAAGGATATAAATTTTGTACAGAAGCTTTTGAACTAATTGAATCTTTAACGATTGTATAAATTGAAGTTTGATTTTTCATAAAAATTCTTATTCATATTTTTTAAAATTAGGTTACAATTTATATTTAAATAAAACTTTTATTTAAATTCAAAACACATCATTAATCGAACTTTTTAAAATATTAATTGTGTTGAAAAGCCTGCAATAAGCAGGCTTTATTGCATATATTTAAACTGAAAAATACTGCTTTTTAAAATTTGATATCATGCCCGGTTGATTGCTTATTATCAAAACTTTCGGTATCAGCCTTAATTATAAGTGTTCATTCGGACTTGATATCCTTCTAAAGAAACTGTCACCAAGGTAAAGGGAATGGGCCGCCAAATTTTCTCATCTCTGCAAAAAAGCCTCCTTGAGAGCCACCATCTGGCAATGTAGCTAAATAAACAGCTGTTTCTGCACCTTCTTCTGCTGTCAAGGGCGCATCTGCTCCTCCAATATCAGTTTTCATCCATCCAGGAGAATAGTTATTGACTAAAATATTAGTGCCCTTCAATTCTTTAGCTAACAGACAAGCCACTCCATTTAAACCAATTTTTGACAGCCTATATGAGGGAGCAAGAGAATAAAAATCATTGCTTATAAGACTTAAGGATGCCATTTCAGTAGATACATTGACAATGCGGCCATAATTATGCTCTTTCATTAGAGGAATCAGTGCTTGGCAGATCCGCAATGCGCCTATCGTATTGACTGCAAATGATGAGATAAGTGTATCTAATTTCGCAGTCAGTATACTGCTTTCTTCAGGCTCTTTTGTAGAATTGATGCCTGCATTATTGACTAATATATCTACCCTTTCATACTTTTTATGTAAGGCACTGACAAAATTTTCAACACTTTTGTCATCAGTTACATCAAGAGGTAGATAGTCAACTTTAAGACCTTGTTGCACCAATTTACCACGAGCTTCCAATCCCTGTGCTTCGTCTCGACTGGACATGATAACTTGAATATTTTCTAGCTTCGCTAATTGCCTGGCAATCTCAAAACCAAGACCTTTGGAACTGCCTGTAATAACTGCGACTCTTTTTTCTGTTTTCATGATTGGTTTCCGACCCAAAGTACTATCTCACGCTCATCAATAACTTCAGCAGTGATACTTTATATATTTATTAGTCTTTGCATAACTTTGTTAAGTAAATGAATTAGTTCAGTTTTATTTTGCAGATACGATCGCCTAACCGTTAATATCTTCTGCGATGATTTTGTCCATACAACGTTCTGCTAAAGCTGCAATGGTAAAAGAAGGATTCGTACAACCTGTAGAGCCTGGAATCATGGCACCATCAACAACATAAAGTCTAGGGTAACCATATACCCGCCCAAATGGATCGCAAGCTTTTCCCATAACGCAACCACCCAAAGGATGACCAGAAATAGCAGCACCGTTATTTTCAGATACAACAGTATTATTTTGGGATTTTGATATCATCCCCTCTTCGGTTTTATGGCGAGGTTGTTTTCCAAAAGTATTAAGGCTGCGATCGAGGGTTGCGAAAAGACGCTCTGTCTTTTTCACAATGCGATCGTCTGCGGGCCCCGGCCACTCCAAATCAACACTATCTGTAGAGAAATTGTATGTAAACTTACCCCTTGGACGAGGAATACCTAAACCAAGACAAGATTGAATACCGTCAGGATTATTCCCCAGTTCAAGACTCTCTACAACTATAGGAGTCGGCCCATCAAGTTGCTCAATAGCAGCACCTGCGGTTCCTCCATTACCTGTTACAGGGCCTAAACCCGATCTAATTGTAATGTTATCTCCATTAGTTCCCCAATTTTTACCAACGAAGTTATTTAATAGAGGTAATGAATTTTTTGCTTTAGCTTTAACTAAAAGTTTAGAAGTTGCGACAGAACCAGCTGCGATAAATAAATAGCGGCAGGTAAAGGTTTTTTTCCCGATCACTTCTCCTGACTCATTAATTTCATTACAGAAAACACGGTAATTTTCTTGTCCAGGTATTTTAGTAATATCTGTAACTAAATGTAGAGTCAACACATTTACTTTCCCTGTATTTTCCGCTTGAGGAAGATAGTTGCGATCTAAACTATTTTTTGCTCCACTATTAACACCCCACCAACATTGACCATTGATAACAGAAGGTCTTTTTGAGCCATTGATTTCTTGACGAATTACATCCCAATCTACAGCTAGATCTAGTAAAAAGCTTGACAATCCTGCCTTATTTGCATTATCTATGAAAAATCGTGTTTTACCATAGTAACTAGTAGCTAAAACATCCTGTGGAGTTGGTGATGCTTTTAGCATTTTTTGAACTCGAGGATAGTAAATCGAATCTAGCTCGTCATAATCAACAACAGAATAATCAAAAACTTTATAAAATATTTCTCGCTTAGGTTTATAAGTGATCGCGTTGTAAACTAACGAACCGCCCCCGAAACCAGCACCATTAACAACAATAATTCCTTTTTCCTGTAGTGTTTCAAAAACTCCTGTATACACATCTACAGAATCGTTAAACACAGATTTTGTACTTAGCCAAGCAGCTCTACCGTCAGGTTTATCGAAAGTTGCAAAAGTATTTTGATTGGGTGTAATGGGCCAACGCTTACCCCGTTCTAAAATCAAGGTGTTAATACCAGCTTGACCTAATCGTAAAGCTGCAATAGCTCCACCAAAACCGCTACCAATTACTACTGCGTCTATATAATCATCGCTAGCACGAGTCCGATTTGGAAATGCCAATGAACCAGCTAAACCAGCAGAAAATAGTGCAGTACTCTGAAGAAAGTAACGACGGTTAAAAGGCTTATGAATCATATAATTCTCCAAAATTTAGTAATGTCCAGTTTCCTAGAAAATCAATTTATCCTAACCAATTAGTATTTTAAATTTTTCAACTAATATTACACTTATTCTCTATAGGCAATGAATATTTATTTAAAATGTAAAGACTTTAAATGCTGGTAAATAAAGTGGCGATTGTATTTTAATAACTCAAATTTTTGAGAAAAAACAATCGCCTAAACGTAGGTTTTGTTCTTTGAAAAAGCAGACTAGTTGCTCATGGGTCATGGGAAAAATCCCAAAGCTCTGATGCTGGGAAGCCTCTGCTCAGACTTATCTTTGCAAAGCTTTGGCTATTTTATTTTTCAGTTCCAGCGTTTTTGTTAAGTCTTTAATTACTTATCCAACTACTCCTGTTACTGTATTCAGAGCTGGTTGGCGGAAGCGCAATGAGGTATACCACCACCACAAACCATGTGATGCTTTCCACCATTCACCAACGGTGACAGTATCATCAAGTTTCTCAAGTTCCGGATTCTTGGGAAGAATAAAGTAGATAAGATTCGATGTTTCTTCTAATGACTGAATCTTTAAGTCAGCAGGAAATGGTATTCCCATTTCTCCTTCAAATATAGATCTTGGATCGTTAAGAAGTTTTTGACGGAAGGCTTCATTAGTCCAAGAACGAACTATCCATAACGCTTGTAAACACTCTCTATAAGCTCTAGCTTTGGTAGCGCCAGCGAGTCGATAGTAAAAATACCAAAAAGTATCAATGATTGGCCACCAACTAGCAAATTGTTCGTATCTGTACCAATGCTCTTCAACTGGTGGAGTTGCAGGAAGTACAAAGTAGAAAGTTTTCTCAGGTTCTTCTAAAACCTTAACCTCTACATTTGCAGGAAATGTGATTCCTGTTTCTCTTTCAAACACAACTTTTGGATTGGTAAGTATTTCTTGCTTGAGGGATTCATCATTCCAAATGCGGTCAATCAGTCGTGCTTGTAAAGCCTCATAATAAGGCCCAAAATTAGTGATATCTACACCAGACCAAAGCTTTCTAACTTGAGGGAAGTCAGCAGAGGTAGAGATATTTGTCAAGGAAGGATTCGTGGTAACCATTGTTAACTAGTTCAGTAAAAAAGTGGGTTTGATTGCAATAGTAAAGAGAAATTAAGTCCTATTAGGCAGATTTGGTATTACACTGGCTCAGCAGCCGGAACTACCAAAAGCCTGGGAATAAGGACGTTACCTGGCTGTTCTAAGATGAAACGAACACAACGAGCAATGTCTGTTGGTTGCAGTACACCTCCTGAATAGATGAAATCTTTTTGCTGGTCTCCCCATTTATCGTATAAGCCTGTATCTACTGTGCCTGGGGCAATGCTTGATACGCGAATGTCGGTTCCTGCAAGTTCTACGCGGAGGGAATCTGTAAAAGCCTCGATCGCAAATTTAGTACCGCAGTAAGCACCTAGTTGGGGAACTGTTTTTAGCCCAGCAATACTTGAAGTATTGATTAAAAACCCACTACCAGATTCTTTGAAGTGTCGGAGTGCTGTGTAGCCAATCCTGTAAGCAGACTCTACATTGACTCGAACCATTTGGCAGATTGCTTCGATATCGACACCTTCAATCGGCCCTACAGTCATCACGCCTGCATTGTTAAAAACAATGTCAAGTTGGCCAAAAGTTTGGATAGCAAAATCTACCAATTTTTGTGGCAATTCGGGGTTTGTGATTTCACCAGCAACGAATTTGGCATGTTTCAAATTTGACGCGAGGCGTTCGAGTTTGTCTTGCGATCGCGCTGTGAGTACTAAATTCACCCCTGCTGCGTCCAGCTCCTTGGCAACTGCTTCGCCAATGCCACCACTAGCACCAGTGATAATAGCAACTTTATTTTCTAAACTCATCTACTTCTCCTTTAAGTTTGTCGATGAATATGTTAATTTGGAATTTGGTATTTCTAATGCTTTCTCCCTAATAACTGAATTAATAGCAACACATTAATTTCTTGTTAATTAGGTGGGCGATTCCTGTCTAAATAAAATTGAGTGCAACCTCAACTACTTAGTTATTTGTGTTGTCTGTCAACCCCAATCTTTCTTTATTTTATAAATAAATAAACACAATTCAAAGGGTCAATATTTTGAAATAAGTTTGTATTTTTTCGGTTCTTTATTTTTTCAAGTTAAATTTTAATTTTTGGAAGATTAAGTCAAAATTTGGAATTTTTAAAATGCTAGGAGATTTCCAAAAATTTTTAATCGGAGATTGTTTATCTCAGAGACTAACCGTATACAGATAAAAATTTAAAATTGCTAATTACAAATTTAAAAATATTAGGAAGCTGCTCTATAATTTAAATTACATAATTAGGGCAGCAAAATGACCAGCCCAGAAAATTTTCATAAAATTTAAATATGCAAGCTAGAGGTGTAATAGCTTAGTAAAAGCCATTGATAAATACGATAGTGTATGTATGCGTTTTAAAAACTTTGAATATTTTTATCTAGCTTTCCACAATGTTGGTTGAGCCACAGAGAAACTTGGTACTAATAATTGTCACCGATCGTGTTTATTTTCTTATTGTTTGGCGCTTGATGGGAGTGCAAGCGCCTTGACTAAAATTTATCTTTATTGTGGCGATGGCTCCTTCTGTTGGGGACGGATATCCAACCCTGGCATCCCTATATCTAAACGAAATATCCCTCCATAACCGTCTTCTGCTTTTATCCCACCTGTCACAAATATTTGGTCAAGCTTTGTACCTGCAAAAGCACAGTTGCTAGTGGTGAGATTACCAGTTGAATATCGACGGATCAGCTTGCCCTCAGGATTGAGAACTTCTAGTTGACCCATACCATAGTGAGCCACGTAGAGGTTCCCTGTTGCATCTTGGCATATCCCGTCAGGCTTATTGTCTATTTGCTCTCCCTGTTTGATAGGAAGTTCAGCAAAAACTTTCTGGGAACTCACTTTTCCCGGTGAAACTACGTTGTAGACTAAAATTTGATTCTTATTGCTTTCGCTAACAAAGAGTCGCTTGCCATCTGGAGTCAGGTGAATGCCATTAGCAAAAGCTATTCCAGTAGCGACTGAGTTAATTTTCCCTGTAGAATCCACATAGTAAACTGCGCCATTCGGGGTTTCGGAGTTGGAATTGCCGGAGTCAGTGAAGTAAAAACTTCCTGCTTGGGAATCAATAGTAATATCATTGGGATACTGCAAAGGCTTGCCATTAAATTCCTTGGCGATCGCTTTTAGGAGATTACCATTGGCATCTAGCTGCAACACCGAATTTTGAGCAGCGATAATATGAGTACCGTCAGATAAAATCTTATGACCATTTGCACCAGGGACTTTTGCCCAGATTTTAGTCAACCCTTCAGGAGTTAAAACTGTAATTGTCCCGGCTTTAGTTTGGGAGAAATAGAGGTTACCCGCACTATCTAAGACAATTCCCTCAGAATATTTGTCGCTTTGTATAACCTTTGTTGGTGAGATGATATACGCTGGCGGCAGTGTAACTTCAGGGCTAGCAGCTACAGCTGTATCTGAGAAGGCTGTGGTCTGTGTCAGGCTAGAGTCTTTACTAGTATCTCGGCAAGACACTAGCAGCAAAATTTGTACGCAGTTCAAAACAATCAAAAAAAATTTACGCATATAGCAGAAAAACCTCTTTTTGTAAGTATGTTGGTGTGAATATTTATTGCTAGGATAAGGCAAGAGGCAAAAGTGAAGAGGGCTTTAGCCTAGTTCATTTCTCTTCACATAGTTCGATTTTTCCCAATCGTTTTACTAGTTGTTTTAAATTTCATATAGTTTTTGATAGCTGAACTGGAAACTGTACTTTGCCGGATATTTTAAAAGAAGAAACTTGTTCGCAAACCACCTGTAAAAATCGTACCGTTGCTTTCTTGATTGGCAGGATTAGTGATTATTTGTATTAAAGGCGTAATCCGAATGTTGTCACCAATTGGTAGATTGTAAAATGCCTCAATGTTGGTCTGTGTGGCGTTGCCGACTGCACTTTCAATAAATGGTTGGGCTGCGGCAATACCAGCCAAAGAGCCTGCTACAAAAAGGTCTCGGCAGGCAAGCCCAGCCATCCAGTAAGTGGGCTTAATGTCGCCAAAATCTGTGTCACTGTAACTGCCATAGCCATAACGACCAAAAATAGCTAGTTGTTGCGAAAGTGCTAATTCAACATTTGCCCCAAAGACATCAAATCGACCATCGAATAAATTACCCCCACTGTACTGGAGACGTATCGCTAAGGCGCTAGAGGGTAAATACTCCAGTTCAACGGTGGTTTGATTGGGATCTTTGAATAGGCCGCTTTTACTATCCCCATCGGAATATAATAAATTACCTAGAGGCGATACACTAGCACGAGAACTTTGACTATTGGGACTGGGACTAGCAGCGTCCCCAGCTACATAGACTGCCCGCATTGTAAACGATCCTGCCCCTGGGTTCCACTCGATGACTGCCCCGCCTCCCAAGTTTAAAACAGGCAGAAGAATATAATTATTGGTTAATGCCAGAGTCGAAAAGTCAAAATAGCCCAGGTTAGCGTAGGTGTTTTTGTCAACGTAGTCCGGGGCAGTAATTGTTGGGCCCAGGGTTAGTTTGAAGTCTCGAAACAAAGTAAAGCTGTAGTTGAGACGAGCAATCATAACCTCGTCGTTGATACCTGAGCGATAGGAAAAATCTAGGGCGCTACCAAAATTAGGTTCCAAAAATCCAGCCGGATTATCGTTCCCTAGACCGCTACCTGAGTCTAAACGAATGAGCAGCAGATCTTTGCCGTTAAAACTGGTGTTCAGATTTAGAGAAGCACGATAAACAAAGGTGGCATTTGGGTTCTCATTGGCAATTTCTGCACCTTTGGGATCGATAATGCGATCGCCACTAAAGCTGCCTCCAGTAATAGCAGTTACAACTAACCCTGTAAGCTTGGTGGTAGTAGAAAACTGATTGGCTTCTAGATTTGCTGTTTTAGCTTCCAGACTGTCTACACGACCTTGCAAAGTTGCCAGTTCCATCGCAAACTCTTGTTGCAGTTGTTGCAATGTTAATAAGTCTTCACGGGTTACTTGCGTTTTTATTCCAGATGCAATTAACTCTTGTACTCGCTCAAGTGCTGCTTTGATTCCAGCAGCAAACTCATAACGGGTCATAGTTGAATTGCCTCGGTAAGTGCCATTAGGATAGCCTGCAATAATTCCATAACGCTCAATCAAAGATTGGAGTGCCTGGAAAGCCCAGTCACTAGGTTGTACATCCGCTAGCTGGTTTACAGAGGTAACTTGGGACTTAGAAGAAAGTGTCTGGGCAATCTTATCTTCATGAACGGCTTTAGCTTCAGTCTGAGCCATCAAGCTAAATATCTGCGAAGTAGGTTCCAACGCTTCAATAGTAGGATTTACAACTGGCTCAGAACTTTGAGTAAGTTGTAATGTTTCAGCCAGCACAGAAGCGCTTTGTAAAGTTAGACAAAGGATGCTTACACCTTGAGCAAGGGATAAATAACTATTTCTCATTGCTTGTAGATTTAGATGTGCTAGCTTGTAAAAAATCAAAATTGTTGCTTTTTTTTACCTAAAGGACAAAAATCCTTTAACTATCGAAATTTTGAAAACGCAGTCATCTCTACAATTTGGATTTCCCTAATCCCTAGCTGCTACAAACTGAGAATGACTGTTTCTTTGAAAAGAATATCTTCGTTTGTGAATATCTTCTGCAATTATTTCGTCCATACAGCGTTCTGCGATCGCTGCAATAGTGAAGGAAGGATTGGTACATGCAGTAGGGCCAGGAATCAGCGCACCATCAACAACATACAAACCTTGATAATTCAATACCCGACCGTATTGGTCGCACACTTTACCCATGACAGCGCCTCCTAAAGGATGGGCACAGATAGAGGCATTAATGTCTGTTGTCGGTTTTATAGTAGGGGTAGTAATGGAACCATCAAGACTTGTGTAAGTAACCTTTGCAGCTAATAAACCATCTCTATTTTCTTGTTCGGGCCAGTGTAACTTGACATTATCTGTAGAGCGATCGTAGGTGAAAAAACCTTTTGGTTTTGTCATAGCCAAAGTCAAACACCTTTGCGTTCCCGGGCCGCCAGACCAATCCTCCAGATTCATCAGACTAATCGGATTTTGAGTATTATTAATGTTTTCCACAACTGCACCTGATGGGCCCCCTTTACCAATTACAGGCTTTGGTAAATTTGAACGTTGGGCAACCATGTCTCCATTATTATTCCAATTTTGTCCGACACTAGGTTTTAACCTAGATAATGTGCCTTTTTCCTTAGCCTTGAGCAAAAGTTTAGAAGTTCCTATTGAACCAGCTGCTAAAAACAAATACCGACAGGTAAAAGATTTTGACTGAATCAATTCTCCTCGTTCATCAATCTCATGACATTTAACTCGATAACCACGTCTCGGTAATTCAGAAATTTCTGTGACTATATGTAAAGGCAAAACTTTTACTAATCCAGTTTGTTCTGCTTGAAGTAAGTAATTGCGATCGAGACTATTTTTGGCTCCACTATTAATACCAAACCAATGTTCGCCATTAATAGCAGAAGCAATTTTTTCTCCTCTAATTTCTTGACGAACTATATCCCAATCAACAGCTAAATCTAACAAACGAGTAGGAAAACCTGCTTTCTTTCCGTTTTCTAGTAAAAATCGTGTTGTCTCATAATAATCAGTCTTTAAAATATCATTTGGCATTGGTGCTGCCCTTAACATTGAACGAACGCGAGGATAGTAAATTTCATCCATTTCCTTGTAGCTAATTGAACGAGGAAAAGTTCGATAAAATAACTCTTTATTGGGTTGGTAAATAATAGCGTTGTAAACTAAAGAACCGCCTCCAACACCAGCACCAGCTAAAACAGTAATGCCATCTTCATTTAAAGTCTCTAAAACTCCTGTATACACATCTACAGACTGACCAAATAAATTTGTTGAACTTAGCCAAGCACTTCGACCATCAGGATTGCGGAAATTGGCAAAAGTGTTTCCATCAGGACGAATATTCCAACGACGACCCCGCTCTAATACTAATGTTTGAATACCAGCTTGAGCTAAACGTAGAGATGCAATAGAACCACCAAAGCCACTACCTATAATTAACGCTTCTGTATCTTCATAATTACTAGTAGCGTTAGTTCGATAAATAGGAGTCCCTACTGAAACTGCTAAACCAGTACCAAAAAGGGCAGCACCTTGAAGAAAACGACGACGACGATACAAATTATTAAGCATATACCTCAAAATCTTGAATTATTTGATTGGAGTAATTGGCTAGATTTATACAGCAAAAACTTATATTTAATACCAATCATTAAAGTTAAATTTATCGGGTATTAAATATTGTTTGAAAGCTATTAGTTGAAAATCAACAGCAAGAAACTGTATTTTTACTTCTGAAATATATTCAGGTAATAAACGAAGTATTTACCAGCCTCTGTGTTTAATTTTTCGGACAATTTCGTCCATAGCGCGCTCTGCTAAACCTGCAATGGTTAAGAAAGGATTTGCACCTCCGGCAGAACCAGGAAGAAGCGCACCATCTACGACATAAAGCCCTTTATAACCGAAGACTCGCCCGTATTCATCGCACGCTTTGCCAATAGGAACTCCTCCTGAAGGATGAGCAACATTCTGGTAAACAAACTCTGTTGAGGGTTGTTTACCATCTTTAAAATTGGCATCATCAAGGATTTTATACGTCAGCTTTGTAGCATCTATATGTTGTTTATTGTTGTCAAGGTATGAAGGCCAGTATAAGTTCACGGAATCTGTTCTTGCATCGTATTTAAATACCCCATTAGCTTTTGGTATACCCATACCAAGACACTCTTGCGATCCTATAGGATTATTCCATTGTGGATAATTCATCAGGATAGTTGGACTTATAGGATTATCATAGTGTTCGAGAATAGCACCTGCAAATCCTCCTCGATCTTGAATAGGTGGTAAATTTGAGCGATGGCCAACGGTATCGCCATTAGTTCCCCAATTTTTACCAATATGCTCGTTTAGCTTAGGCAACTTACCTGTAGCTTTAGCCTTAACTAAAAGTTTGGAAGTACCTATAGAACCAGCAGCTAAAAACAAATAGCGGCAGGTAATAGTTTTGGTTTCAAGAATTTGTCCTGATGTATTTATCCGATTGTATGAAACTCGATAAAGTTTCTCGTGAGGTAATTGAGAAATTGCTGTTACTACACACAAAGGCATAATTTCAACATATTTAGTCTGCTCTGCTAGACGTATGTAGTTGCGGTCTAGGCTTTTCTTAGCTCCACTATTGCAGCCGAACCAAATTTCTCCATCAATTGTAGAAGCTACTCTAGTTCCAGCTATTTCATCGCGAACTACATTCCAATCAACAGCCAAATCTATTAAATAATTTTTAAATCCCGCCCTAGTTGCATGTTCTTGAAATAATCGAGTTGATTCATAGTATTTAGTAGCTAAAATGTCGGCTGGAATAGGGCTTGGTTCCAGCATTTTACGAACGCGATTAAAGTAAACATCAAGCAATTCATCATAATCAATTGACCGAGGAAAGACTTGATAAAATACATAACTACTTTTAGGTACTACAACACCAGCATTGTTAACTAGCGACCCACCTCCAACTCCAGCACCACACAATGGATTTGCGCCGTATTCTCTTAAAGTTTCTAAAACTCCTGTATATTTATCTACAGGATCTCCGAATAAAGTTGTTGAGCTAAGCCAAGCAGCTCGACCATCAGGCTTACGATAAGTTGCAAAAACGTCTTGATTATTTTGAGATGGAATTTCCCAACGGCGACCGCGTTCTAGTACTACTGTTTGAATACCAGCTTGTCCTAAACGTAGAGCAGCAACAGCTCCACCATAGCCACTACCGATAACAACAGCCTCTGAATAATCATCGCCAATAGTAGCTCCACTACGACTAGAACTAAGTACTGAAGTTGCTACGCTCGCACTGAATAGACTGGCACTTTGAAGAAAATTACGACGGCTAAAAGATTTACGAAGCATAAATTCCCCACTTCATGATTAGACCTTTTATAAAATATTTCTACAGAGTTGCTTTGGAGATAAAAGCTAAAATTTTATTTTTTTTGAGATTTCCTATCAAGGATGGGTAAATTTACAAGTAATTGCAACTTACCAAATATTTGATTTTAAGATAGAAATTTTCATAAAAAACAAAAGTTTTGTGAAAATTCAACTTTGGTTGGCTTTATATATTAGTTATTAGCTAACCATGAAAGAATTTAAAAAATATGCAACATAACTGCAATGGTTAAATTTTTGGTTAAAGGTTGCATTTTTTTTGAATTTACTTATTTTGGTTCTTCACACGCTCGTTTTATCTAAATTAAGAATAAGTTATGATGTATGGTAGTCTTATTTTGATACTGATATAGCGATAAAGTTTAAAAAAATTAGTAGAAGAGTAGTTAAATTTAAGAAATATTTAATTTCTATAATTAGAGAAAAAAAATACAAACTATCTCCGAAAAACTAACCTTTGCATCTATGTTTTATACCTCTTAATCTTAGATATAAGAGTAAAAATTTATGCTTCTTCAACATCTGCATGAAACCCGGCTAGCAGCGTTTCGGAAGAACATACTATTTAGCGGGGCTTTATCCATTAACTCAAACGCCACAATGAATTTTAACTTAATTGGTTTGTCACTTGAGATAAAGCTCTTTCTTGTATCTATGATTCAGGGAACCAATTCTTTTTCTTTTACACCCATCCCTAAGGGGTTGGTCAGTTCTTTCAATTATTTTATTCCCATTTGTTAAAATAGAGGTTTATTATGCTTTTTCCTAGATCTAGCGGTATTTTGCTACATCCTACTTCTTTTCCTAGTCAGTTTGGTATTGGTGACTTTGGCTCAGAAGCTTATCGTTTTGTTGATTTTTTAGTAGAGAGTAAACAGCAGCTTTGGGAGATACTGCCATTGGGGCCTACAGGAGATACTAATTCTCCTTATGCTTCTTATTCAGCGATCGCCGGCAATCCCCTGTTAATCAGCCCAGAACTTCTGCAAAAAAAGGGCTTGCTAACTGAAGATAATTTCACCAAATTACCAAAGTTTTCCACTGAAAGAGTAGATTTTTCGCAGGTGATTCAGACGAAAATACCAATATTGCAAAAAGCCTGCACAAACTTCAAAACTAGTGCAACACCAAGTCAGCAACAGGAATTTCAGGAGTTTTGTCAGAGTCAGGCTTACTGGCTAGATGATTATGCTCTGTTTATGGCGCTTAAGGATGCTCATAACGGCGCTAGTTGGAATACTTGGGAGATGGCGATCGCTCAACGCAAACCAGAAGCGGTCGAGCAATGGCAGCAGCAACTTGCAGATGAAGTTTTTTACCATAAATATCTCCAGTTTGAGTTTTTCTCGCAGTGGTCACAACTCAAGCGCTATGCTAACGAGCGCGGGATTCAAATACTAGGAGATATCGCAATTTATGTGGCTCACGATAGTGCTGACGTTTGGGCTAATCCTGGAAACTTTTGCCTTGATGAATCAACAGGTGAAGCAGCGCTAATGGCAGGAACACCACCAGATTACTTCAGCGCTACTGGACAACTTTGGGGTAACCCAGTCTATAACTGGGTGCGTCTACAGCAGGAAAACTTCAAATGGTGGGTGCAGCGCTTTCAGGCCATGCTTAATTATGTAGATTTGATTCGGATCGACCATTTTCGCGGGTTTCAAGCTTACTGGGCTGTAAAGCAGGGCGAAACAACTGCTATCAATGGTAGGTGGATTGAAGCTCCTGGAGAAGCTTTCTTTGAGGTACTCAAACATAAGTTGGGTAAGCTGCCAATCATCGCTGAGGATTTAGGAGAAATTACACCACAAGTATATGCTCTGCGAGACAGATTTGAATTTCCAGGGATGAAAATTCTCCAGTTTGCTTTTGGTGAAGCTTCACAAGCTGAAAAGCGCTTTTTACCGTTCAATTATCAGCCTAATTGTATTGTGTACACGGGTACTCATGATAATGACACGACTGTTGGCTGGTTCAATCAATTGTTAGCTACAGAAAGAGAACAAGTCTTGCGTTATTTGGGTTGTAATAGTGAGTTTGGAAATCACTGGGATTTGATTCGATTGGCACTAAGTTCTGTAGCGAATCAGGCGATTATTCCTTTACAGGATGTTTTGGGATTGGATACCGAGGCTCGGATGAATTTTCCTGGCAAAACTGTAGGTAGCTGGGGTTGGCGATATCAGTCTACAGCTTTAACGCCAGAGATTGGCGATCGCCTCAGAGCAATGACTGAAACTTATGGACGGGCGACTGACCACCAATAAAATCAGAACAAACTAACCGCAAGACCCATTGATACCACATCAAGAGGCTTGCGGCTGGCTCAATTTTAGTCAATTTCTAATGGTAAAGGGCGATCGCGTCCTTCAACTTTGACACTCGGCCACTTTGGATCGAAAGTCAGGTTTTCTAGCTCTCCATCTTTTAGGATGATGAAAGTGTCTTCAACCTTAGCTCCTGGTAAACTTGGGTTCCAGGCTACAGCCGTGTTTTCCACTAAATTTTCGCTTGTAGTTGGATTAGCGATAATTTCACGAGACAGATAGCCTGTAGTTCCTCCTTGATGGTGTTGACGAATTGCTTGCGGATAACCGTGCTGCTCGTAAGCCCGACCAAGCGCGTCATAAATTGCGTTGACAGGTGTGCCAGGAAGACATAAGTTCAAGGCTTCAGCTTCAATTTTATGGACATCAGAATGCACAGATGCGAAATTTTGTGTCTGTGCATTGGCCTTTCTCAAACCAAAAAAGACAAATCTTGTTAGGTTCGCATACAAACCGTATCCCCGCGCACAAAAAACCAGCATTGCTGCACGTCCCAGAAACTCTTGTTTGGGCGTGGCATGACGGTATAGCGGCAGACGCCTTTCTCCTGCTACTAGCGTCAAAGCTGGATGTAGCCCTCTTGACCACAAAGCCTCTGCACCTGCGCCGGCTAGTTGATACTCTGTCCAAGTAGGCAGGGCTTTTAAAAGTACTTCGGTCATGGCTTCACTTGCTAAACGCCCCACTCGCCGATAGCGCTCCAGTTCTGTTGGCAGCATCACCCGCTTCTGATTTATGAGTGATGCAGGTAATAAGCTCTCATGGACGGTGGGGCGATCGCTCAAAATCTTTCCCCCGTTTGTAGCCTCACGCACGAAAAACTCCCGGGCAACCTTATCAGCCCAAGGATTAATGTGCAGCTTGTAGAGAGCATGTGATGACTCATCCCTACGTGGAAGTTCTTCATCTTGTAAGCGCTGAGCTTCAATCTCATCAGTCAATATCCAGGCGTCTTCAGCAGTTACCAAAACTTCTGCTATTCCAGTCTCACTAGCGAGTAGCACAGTGTTAGAACCGCCACCAGTAGACCAAGCAAACCAATCTGAACCGCGCAATCGTATCCCCATTGCATCAGTTTCACTCAGAGCCTTTCGCATTAGCTCTAGCTTATAATCAATTTCCTGGTTGATTAAATTCATAGTTAAGTCAAAATAAGTCTGTAAAGAATTGCCAATTATTATTGATAGTTTTAGAAAAACTCTAATTACACCAATAATTTAATAACTCAGCAATTATAAATAAAAAATCATACTTTATTTAAAATCTAATACATTTTTTATTTTTTAAAACTAACTATTTTTTTAGAATATTTTTTAATTCCTTGTCGCTCAGATGATAAAGGCAAAATTCATTATTTGTTGAGCCTTGTTTACCGAAATAATACAACCTTAATCCGAAAAATTCACCATTGTAATTTTGTTTGATACTTTTTGTTTAGATAAAATCTCGTAAATAAAAAAAGTCAACTTTCTACAAAATATTCACCCTTGTAGTTATGTTTTAGCCTCTCTAAACTTATCATTAAAGACTTCATAATAAGTCATGTACATTCCAAATTAAGAAACTACTGACCCTAAGAATATTGAACCAATATGATACCTAGATCCCTTGGTGGGAAAAAAATCGCAATTCTTCTAGAGAGTGAGTTTATCCCTGAAGAAATTGAAGCTTATCAAAAGCGCTTTTCAGAACTTCAAGCAACGGTACATCTGATGTCTAGGCTCTGGAATCAGCCGAGCGTTCGTTTTTTCAGTGATGAAGATACGGGCAATACACCTCGAACAATAGATGTAAATATTGATTTTCAAAACGTAGATGTTAACGACTATGCGGCTGTGATTATGACCGCTAACTATACTAGCGTCCGTCTGCGTTACTTTGAGCCACCAACAGGTCAGCCAATTAGCGGTGAACAAGTTCGCACTTCCCCGGCTGTACAGTTTTATGCCAAGGCAATGGCAAATCCCAAGATTATTAAAGGCGCACTTTGTCACGGTCTTTGGATACTGACACCAATACCTGAGTTACTTAAAGGTCGACAAGTTATCTGCCATGAGGTTGTCCTTGCAGATATTATCAATGCTGGCGCAGTTTATACAACATCACCTACAGGTGTTGTAGTGGATGGCGACCTTGTTACTGGTCGCTCAAAACACGAGGTTGAACCATTCATTGATGCGATTACCGAACAAATTCAACAGTTATCTGTTGCCACTAATCGTTTCTCAACTAGAAAGCCTACTCCCTCTGTTTCAAGACTGAGAGTTGCAAGCTGACTATTTGAAAACATATTTATCACTAGGAGACAATTTTGTGAAAAAGATTCTGACAATTTTATCGGAATATGGTTATTGGGGTGAAGAACTCGTAGGCCCCCTAGAAACTTTTGATGCTGCGGGGTATCAAGTTGACTTTGCAACACCAACAGGAAAAAGACCAGTAGCACTACCTCCCAGCATGGACGCTACTTATATCGACCCACCTTTAGGTCGGACAGTTGTTTCCCAGGAGATGGCAGAAAAAGTCAAGCAGTTGGAAGATCCTAAGAACCCGCGATTAGACAATCCAATCATCCTCTCAGAATGGTTACCCGATCGCCCTTACTGGAGTGCTGAAAAATTCCTGCGGGATATGGAAGCATACAACAATGCAGTCGATGCAGTACAGCAGGATTTGGAACAATACGATGCTTTACTGATAGTCGGCGGTAGCGGCCCCATCGTTGATTTAGTAAATAACCATCGGGTTCACGACCTAATTCTCAGTTTCTACAGAAAGAACAAACCGATAGCCGCAGAATGCTACGGTGTAACTTGTCTAGCCTTTGCTCGTGACTTAGCAGACCGCAAGAGCATTATTTGGGGTAAGCACGTTACAGGCCATTGCAAAGAATATGATTACAAAGATGGTACGGGATTTGTCGGCGCAGACATTAATATGGGGCCACCTCCCTATCCTCTGGAATATATTCTCCGCGATGCTACAGGGCCAGATGGAGCATATCACGGTAATTTTGGTAAAGAAATCTCCGTGATTGTCGATTATCCCTTTGTCACAGGTCGGTCTACCGCAGATTCTTATACCACTGGTCAGAAGTTAGTAGAAGTTCTAGATAAAGGACTAAGGCGGTACGGATGGTAAGCTTGACCAAACAGAGTAACGAAAAGCCTTTGATGGCTCAAAGAAATGGTCGCTTTGCAATCATCGAACAACTTCTGGCAGATGGTATAAACTACATGTTTGGCAACCCTGGCACTGTTGAGCAGGGGTTCCTAGACGCGTTAAAGGACTATTATCCAGAATTTAAATATATCTTTGCATTGCAAGAAACAATAGCAGTAGGGGCAGGCGATGGCTATGCCCGCGCCAGCAAAAAGCCTACTATCGTGCAACTCCATAGCGGAGTCGGTTTGGGCAATGGCATCGGGATGATTTATCAGGCCATGCGCGGTCATGCACCATTAGTAGTACTGGCTGGCGAAGCTGGTATCAAATACGATGCTATGGATGCTCAAATGGCAGCAGATTTGGTCAGCATGGCCAAGCCTGTAACAAAATGGGCAACCAGGGTCATCGATCCCTCTTCTTTGTTACGCGTGCTACGTCGAGCTATCAAAATAGCTGCTACCCCACCTATGGGGCCGGTTTTCATCTCCCTACCGATGGATATCCTTGATGCTGCTAATTATGAAGAGGTTGTTCCGACTTCTTTTCCAGTAACACGGGTTGCCCCCGAACCCGACCAACTAACAACAGCAGCAAGTTTATTGGCCGCCGCTAAACATCCCTTGATTATTATGGGTGATGGCGTAGCTTTTTCCGATGCCCAGGCTGAATTGACAGATGTAGCCGAACTTCTCGGTGCACAAGTCTGGGGAGCAGACTCATCGGAAGCGAATATGAGTGCTACACATCCTCTATTCGGGGGGTTGTTGGGTCACATGTTTGGCGATGATAGCCGTCGCGTTACATCACAAGCAGACGTAATATTAATTACTGGAACTTACGTTTTTCCAGAGGTATTTCCGGCGCTATCTGGAGTTTTTGCCCCGTCAGCGAAAGTTATTCACATTGACTTGAATACCTATGAAATAGCGAAAAACTTTCCAGTAGATCTGGGGCTGCTTGGCGATCCAAAAACTACGCTGAGCAAGTTAAGCACTGCCCTGAAGTCAACCATGACACCCGAACAGAAGCAAGAGGCTTCTAAAAGGGCTACTCAAATAGCCGAGGCCAAAAACCGACAATCAGCTGCTCAACTTGAGGCTGATAAGGCAGTTCGAGATGCAGTACCTCTGCACATGACTCGTTTTGCAGAAGAATTAGCTGCCCATTTGCCAGCAGATGCGATTATTTTTGATGAAGCCATTACCAATTCTCCAGAACTTTGTCGGTACATTCCACCGATAAAACTAGGGCAATATTTCCAAACACGAGGCGGTTCGCTGGGTGTTGGTATTCCTGGAGCGATCGGTATTAAGCTGGCTAATCCAGATAAAACTGTGTTCGGATTCACAGGTGATGGCGGAAGTATGTATACTATCCAAGCCCTCTGGACTGCTGCCCATCACAACATAGATGCCAAATTTGTCATCTGCAATAATCACAGCTATCAAATCCTGAAGCTCAACATTTTGCACTATTGGCGCGAACAGGAAATACCAGAACACGACTACCCGTCTTCTTTTAACCTGTGCAATCCAAATATCAATTTTGCTGAATTAGCAAACTCTTTGGGAGTTGAGGCTGTTCGGGTAGAGACACCAGATCGAATTGCTCCAGCTATTCAAAAAGCATTGAATCACAATGGCCCATTTTTGATTGATTTAGTACTGACAAACGAAATTGTCGGTACAAAAATTGGCGTTAAGTGTGGTCAATAGTAGACCAGAATTTTTACTCAATTAAAAGGGAGAAAAGCAATGACAGTAGCTAAAATAGCACCTCTAACAGAATCAGAAATTAAACAACTGGCAGCAGATTGGTATTTAAAATTAGATGTTCACGCTCCGGTAGAAGATTATATTCCTTTTCTAGCTGAAGATGGTTTAGAAATGCGCTTTCCTGAAGCTACAGTTTATGGTTTTGATGGATTTAAAGGTTGGTACGATCGCGTTATCGGAATTTTCTTTGATGAAGTCCATACTTTAAAGCAAGTCAACGTTAAACCTTCAGGAGACGAAGCAACTGTTCAAGTCATCGTCAAATGGGAAGCTAGCGTGTGGAACCCACCAGCAGCCAAAAGTCAACGCATTGTTTTGGATGCTTATCAAACTTGGATCGTGAAGCGATCGCTTCAAACAGGTAAGCCAGTAATTGCAACCTACATTGTTGATTCGCTTAGTTACTATGAAGGATCTGCCCGCCTTTAAATAAGTTTGCAGACATCTGCGAAAAAATGAAGTTTTGGGGCGCATATAACCACCAAAAAAATAATTATGTGTACTTATTAGCGCTCCATACTCATCAGTTCTATAACAATTACAGGAGAAATAAAAGTGGCAGTTTCAACAATTTCACCCGGACGGCAATTCTTTGACAAACATCTAGAAACTATTGCTGCCGGAAAAATCGATGAAATGGTGGATAGAGATTATGCAGAAGATGCTGTATTAATCACCTTTTTCAATGGCTTTGAAAATACACCTGCACCAATCACAATTAGAGGGCGTGAAAATATCAAGAAATTTTTTCACGATTACCTGAGAACAATTGAATATATTGATATTAAGTCTCTGGACTTTACAGAAGCAGAAAACGCTATTTTTTTCCAAGCAAAATTTAACTGTAAACTTGGTCTAGTATCAGTTGGAGATGCCTGGACTATTCGTAATGGACAGATTGCTTATCACTTTGGTTTTTGGGCTTCTTAGAATAGCACAAATTTCAAGCAATGGCGGTTGTTTGTAGTTAGAAACTAGCGCTAACTACAAATGAGTTAACCTTAGTTATACTCACCTTCATACTATCCTTGCCATAACCTCTTTCAGTCTTAAACCCCTACATATAGGACTACCATGAGTACACCAATAGAACAATTGCTTGTTTCTCCTATCAGCAAGTTTTATAAAGAACATATCGGTTTCATTAAAGCTAAAAATGTTGATGGTTTGTTAAATCAGTATGCTGATGATGCTCTGCTCATTAGTACCTTAACTGAAGACCGCCAACCTCTTTACGTACAAGGCCGTCAAGCACTCAAAGAGTTTTTTGAAGGCCGGATTTTTGGTTTAGAAGATTTTGAAATCAGGCTTAATCAATGGGCTGAAACCGAAAACACGCTGATGATGGTCGAGGAGTTAACAACTACAAGTAAGACCGGTGAAGTCGGTAGTGTTGAGTTTTACGATAACTGGTTTTTGCAAGATGGAAAAATTGCTATCCACTTTGCTGGTGTGATTCAGTATCCAGATAAAACTTATGTAAATGCAGGGACAATTACAACAGAAGTACCTGCATCTCCATTGGGCAAGTTGTATAAAGAACATATCGGTTTCATCAAAGCTAAAAATGTTGATGGTTTACTCAACCAATATGCTGAAGATGTCCTGTTAATTAGCACCTTAACTGAAAACCGCAAACCGATTTACGTGCGCGGTCGCCAAGCGCTCAAACAGTTCTTTGAAAGCCGCATCTTTAGTCTCGAAGATTTTGAGGTCAAGCTTCACCAGTGGGCTGAAACTGAGAACGCGCTGATGATAGTTGAAAACTTGAAAACTAGAAGCGTTAATGGCGATGTTGGCGAGGTGAGTTTCTATGATAACTGGGTGTTGCGCGATCGCAAAATTGCTGTTCATTTTGCTGGTGTAGTTCAGTACCCTGATGGAACTTACGCATAATTAAGTCTACTTTGTTGTATCAGTAAGGACTGAAGTCATGGCTTTGCTAAAAGTTTCTCAAATGGCAATTAGCTGCAAAGATCCGATCGCAACTGAAAAGTTCTACACAAAATATTTCGGGTTTAAGCGAGCAAGGGTTGCACCAGTTGGCAATAATGAGCAGATTGTCTTTCTGAAATTGGGTGATATGTACCTTGAACTCTTTCAAGCAAAAGGAGAAACCCCCGTCCCTTTAGCCACCCAAGACGGGCCTACTTATCCAGCTTGGCGGCATTTTGGTTTTCAGGTTGATGATGTTGATGCTAAGTTGGCTGAAATCGGCAAAGATGCAAAAGTCACTCTTGGGCCGCTCAACTTTGATAGCTTTATACCTGGGTGGCGCACGGTTTGGGTATCCGATCCAGATGGCAATATCGTTGAAATTAGCCAGGGATACGTCGATCAGGAGAATCCACCACAATTGTCAGCAAATTGAGGGTAATTGCAACTGAGCTATATACAGCATTCCTCAATAAGAGATGAACAAGTTCAAAATTGCGATCGATTAACTAAATTTTGTTCAAAACTTAAATGAATTGCTGTATATAGCTTAATTATTGATTGGCACACAGAAACTCATGAATACTTTCACAAATTGGAAAACCCTTAATTGGCCTGAATATGGTGCAGAGTTGGTGGGAACTGCTTTCAATATCTTGGTTGGATTCAGTATAATCACCTTCAATTTTGGTAAAGGCTTGCCTATGGAGCATCTCATCTCGGCAGTGAGTCCTCGTTTATTAATTAATGGTCTCATTTTCGCTGGAAGTGGTGCATTATTTAGCATTTCACCTTTAGGAAAATTGAGTGGTTCGCACCTTAACCCTTGCTTATCATTGGCATTTTTTTTGCAAGGTAAAATGCATAAACAGGACTTAATTGGATATATTTTCAGTCAATTTATTGGCGCAATTATTGGCACATCTTTAGCATTAGCTTTGTGGGGAAAATACTTGATAAGTGTCAATTATTGCATCACCTCACCTGGTATAGACTATCCTTTGTGGTATGTATTTCTAGCTGAAGTTTTCATGACATTTCTGTTAGTCCTGTCCATTTTTATCTTCTTAAGCCATCATCATTTATTGCGCTGGACACCTGTAATGGTATGGCTTCTAGTCGCAACTATGGTTTGGTTTGGAGCGCCAATTTCTGGTACTAGTTTGAATACAGCACGCAGTTTTGCGCCTGCTTTCGTCGCATGGTCTTGGCAAAACCAATGGCTTTATTATGTTGCATCTCCAATAGGTGCATTCACTGCTGTTGGAGTTTTTCAACTGATAGCTATGGGCGAACGGGAAGTTTTAACAGGTAAACTTTTTCATGTTCCCAATTATCGTTGCATTTTTAAAAATGTTAAAGTGCCACATTTACCAAAGCATCAGCATATTTCAAGAAGCATTCACAGTTCTGACTCCTGAATTGTGAATAAAAATGAACAAGGAATCTACCCTTACACCCCATCAGTATAGATGCGATTAATCGCGTCTCTACTTTCTTTTTCAAGCTAGACTCGCCACTATATTGAAAACCACTAAATCTTCTCGTATTCAACACGATTTAGTGTGATGTTCCACCGCATATTCATCTGCCACTTGTGCTGAATTCAGCAATTCTGACTCCTTTTTATCAGACCTGAAAACATCAAAATACTCTAGAAGGAGAAAACCGATGAAGAAACTAGAAGGTAAGGTAGCTTTAGTAACTGGTAGTAGTGGAGGAATTGGCCAAGCTATTGCCGTACATCTTGCCGAACAAGGTGCAGATGTTGTGATTGATTACCGCTCTCATCCCGAAGGCGCCGAAGAAACTCTGTCGAAAGTAGAAGCTGCTGGCAGTAAAGGTTTAACTCTTAAAGCTGATTTGAGTGTAATTAGCGACATCCGTAAACTTATAGACGAAGGTATTCAATATTTTGGCAAGTTAGACATTCTAGTGAACAACGCTGGAATCGACGGTCGGAATGCTGACTTCTGGAACATCACTGAAGCAGACTATGATGCAGTGATTAATCTCAACCTCAAAGGGACATTTTTCGCAACTCAAGCGATAGTGCAGCACTTCATCGAAACTAAGCGAACTGGCAAAATCATCAATATTAGCTCTACCCATGAGGAAATAGCATTCCCACACTTCACTGCCTATTGTGCCAGCAAGGGTGGTGTAAAAATGATGATGCGTAACCTAGCAGTTGAGCTTGGGCCTTTGGGAATTACAATTAACAACGTGGCTCCCGGAGCAATTGAGACACCAATTAATACGAAGCTGTTAAACGACCCGGAAAAATTAGCAGCTTTGTTAAAGAATATTCCCTTGGGTCGCTTAGGCAAGCCAGAGGATATCGCACCCATAGTTGCTTTCTTAGCCTCAGCTGATGCTGACTACATCACAGGTGCCACCTTCTATGTAGATGGGGGATTGAGCCGAAACTATCACGAGCAATAAGTACTATTACTAGAGAAGCTTTCCTTCAGACACGTGAATGCGAAGCGTCTCGTTCGCGTTCGCGTCTTTGAAGGAGAAGAACGCCAACGATTCGTGGAGTGTGTCAGTTTTGCATTAATCCAAAATCGTCATAAATAGTATTGTTTGAGCCACTTACAGCAGCCTTGTGCTGAAGACTTTTAAGCCAAAATCCTAAATCGCTATGACTCAAGAAGAAGCAAGATTAGCAGCAGAGCGCGATCGCACAGCCTACTGGAAACGATGGGGTTCCTACCTGAGCGAACGGCAGTGGGGAACGGTGCGGGAAGACTATAGCCCTAATGGTACCGCCTGGGAATTCTTTCCCCACGACCATGCTCGCTCCCGTGCCTATCGCTGGGGAGAAGATGGGATTGCAGGAATCTCTGATAATCATCAGCGACTATGTTTTGCGATCGCTCTTTGGAATGGTGAAGATGCAATCCTCAAAGAGAGACTTTTCGGCCTCACAGGGAATGAGGGTAATCACGGAGAAGATGTTAAAGAATACTACTTCTACCTGGATAACACCCCGACTCATTCCTACATGAAATATCTTTATAAATATCCCCAAGCTGCTTTCCCATACACTCAGCTGGTAGAAGAAAATCACCGTAGAGGTCGCCAAAGTCCAGAGTTTGAATTAATCGACACAGGTATATTTGACCGAGACCGCTATTTTGATATCTTCGTTGAATATGCTAAGGCTTCACCCGACGACATTTTAATTGAGATTAGTGCCATCAACCGAGGCCCGGAAGCAAAAACGCTGCATTTGCTACCAACACTTTGGTTTCGTAACACCTGGTCTTGGACTGGCGATCGAGAAGAAAAGCCCTGGTTAAAAATTAGCCAATCTAACTCTGACCTCAGCACTATCGAAGCTTATCACCCTTCTTTAGAAACTCGATGGCTGTATTGCAATGAAACTCCAGAACTACTGTTTACAGAAAATGAGACTAATAATCAAAGGTTGTTTGGGGTCAGCAATGCTTCGCCATACGTTAAAGATGGAATCAATAATTATGTAGTCAATGGGCAAAAAACGGCTGTCAATCCCAATCGCATTGGTACTAAGTTTGCAGCTAATTACAAATTGCACATCGGTGCAGGCGAAACCAAGACAATACGATTGCGCTTAAGTGATATCCAAAATTTAATTGCACCATTTGGGACTGAATTTGACACAGTTTGGCAAGAACGCCAGCGCGAGGCGGATGAATTTTATCAGCGAATTTGTCCGTTTTCGTTGTTAGAGGATAGGCGTAATGTGCAGCGGCAAGCATTTGCTGGAATGTTATGGAGCAAACAATTTTACTACTACGTAGCTGAACAATGGCTAAAAGGCGATGCAACAGGCCCGCAGCCGCCAACATCTCGGCTCAATGGCAGAAACCATGAATGGTTTCATTTATTTAACGACGATATACTTTCCATGCCCGATAAATGGGAATACCCTTGGTTTGCGGCTTGGGATTTAGCTTTTCATGTAATTCCGCTGGCCATGATTGACCCGGATTTTGCCAAGCTGCAACTGAGCCGCTTGACACGGGAATGGTATATGCATCCTAACGGTCAACTACCAGCTTATGAATGGGCTTTTGGTGATGTGAATCCGCCGGTTCATGCTTGGGCAGCATGGCAAGTTTATCAGATTGAGCAAAAAATCTATGGTCGTGCGGATAAAAAATTTCTGGAGAGTGTTTTTCAGAAATTACTGCTGAACTTTACTTGGTGGGTTAACCGGAAAGATTTTGAGGGCAAAAATATCTTTCAGGGTGGCTTTCTAGGTATGGATAATATTGGTGTCTTCGATCGCAGCGTTCAATTACCAACTGGTGGATATCTGCAACAAGCAGATGGCACAAGTTGGATGGCGATGTATTCTCT
This sequence comes from Nostoc sp. ChiSLP01, assembly GCA_034531195.2. Classification (GTDB taxonomy): domain Bacteria; phylum Cyanobacteriota; class Cyanobacteriia; order Cyanobacteriales; family Nostocaceae; genus Nostoc. Next base: position 19,787 of record JAVRBO020000028.1, on the reverse strand, counting down.
GAATATGCTAACCATCGCCTTAGAGTTAGCGAAAGAAAATTCTACCTACGAAGACATCGCCAGCAAGTTTTTCGAGCATTTTCTATACATTGCTGATGCCATGAACGGCGTTGGTGATGCCGAAATCTCGCTCTGGGATGAAATTGATGGCTTTTACTACGATGCTTTACATTTACCTGATAGTCATCAATTCCCGATGAAAGTGCGATCGCTGGTGGGGCTAATTCCATTATGTGCTGTGAGCATTTTAGAATCACAGACCTTAGAGCAACTCCCAGGTTTTAAACAACGGACGCAATGGTTTCTGAAAAATCGCCCTGACCTAACCCGAAATATTGCTTGTATGCAGAAGCAAGGAATTGGCGAACGCCGACTATTAGCGATCGCTCATCCAGATAAACTCCGTCGCATTCTAGAAAAAATGTTAGATGCAACAGAGTTTTTCGGCCCTTATGGTATTCGCTCTGTTTCTAAAGTTCATGCCTCCCATCCTTACGTTTTGACCGTAGATAGTCGGCAGTATCGAGTAGATTACGAACCTGCTGAGTCTAGCACAGGAATGTTTGGTGGTAATTCCAACTGGCGCGGCCCAATTTGGTTTCCCATTAATTATCTACTACTAGAATCGCTACAAAAGTTCTATCGCTACTTCGGCGACGATTTCAAAGTTGAGTGTCCCACTGGTTCAGGCCAAATGATGACACTAAAAGAAGTATCAATTGAATTAGCTCAAAGGCTGATCCAAATTTTCCTGAAAGATGAGTCTGGTAAACGGCCTTTTAATGGCGGGACAGAAAAATTCCAAACTGACCCGAATTGGCGCGACCTGATTCTGTTCAATGAATACTTTCATGGAGATAATGGTGCTGGTATTGGTGCTAGCCATCAAACTGGTTGGACAGGTTTAATTGCCAAATTAATCCAGCAATGTGCAGAACAAGTGTTATCGGATTAATTTCCTAATTTTGACAAATCAATAATTTTCATTAACACTGGATGCGTTAGCCTCAGCAAACGCATCCAAAAATTTATATATCTTAAAAAAATATTGAAAATATTTTTATTCACTTGTTATCAAAAAAATACAAACTTCACCCAAAAGTTAAACCATTGCAACTATAATTAAGCACATATTAAAATTATTTCATCTAAGCTAATTAACAGGCAATTTAATTAGCAAGATGAATAGATTTCACCTTTTTGCCAAGTTTTGAATCAATAATTACTGAATAGATGTATGAGTAGGTATTACCAACATTAAGCCTTATTCAGGGCAAGATTGTAGTCAAAAATTAAGGGGTAATTGAACACAATTTTAGTTATTAATAACTTTTTGATAGCTAGAAATGTGCAAAATAACCTGCTAATTAGATACCATAAGGACAGAGAGAAAGAATGACTTTAACTAGAGATAGATATCAGGTTGAACTAAAAACGCCTGATTACCAATTAGAACCAGGATGTTCGCATCCTTTCGGTGCAGTGCCAGACAAAGATGGAGTAAACTTTTCTATCTTTTCAGAACATGCTACCTCTGTCGAACTCTTGTTGTTCGATCGCGATGATGCTCCCCAGCCAACACAAATTATTCAATTAAACCCGAAGTTCAATAAAACTTTCCACTTTTGGCATGTCTACGTCAGAGGTTTAAAACCGGGCGCTCACTATGCTTATCGAGTTAACGGTAATCCCGATCTCCACGCAGGAGGACACCGCTTTAATAAAAATAAGGTACTGCTTGACCCTTATGCTAGAGGAAACACCAACGCTCTTTGGCAACGCAATGATGCTTTAGGGTCAAAAGATAACGTGGCTACATCTATGCGTAGTGTAGTTATTGATATATCTGATTATGACTGGGAAGGCGATCGCCCGCTTAACCGTTCTATGAGTGACACCGTTATCTATGAGGTACACGTTGGCGGATTTACCAGATCGCCTTCTTCAGGTTGCGAATATCCTGGCACTTTTTCTGGAATTATCGAGAAAATTCCTTACCTGAAAGAGTTAGGAATCACAGCTGTTGAACTGCTGCCAATATTTGATTTTGACGAAAGGAACATTCTCCGAGAAGTCAACGGAAAGGAACTAAAAGACTACTGGGGATACAACCCCCACAGTTACTTTGCTCCAGAAGCTTCATATTGTGCTTTTCCTGATGTCGGAAATCATATCAAAGAGTTTCGAGATTTGGTCAAGGCTTTACACAAAGAAGGGATTGAAGTCATTCTTGATGTTGTCTTTAACCATACCGACGAAGGCAACCATGAAGGCCCAACCATCAGCTTCAAAGGGCTTTTTAACGATATCTTTTATCACCTAGTACATTGGGATAAGCAGTACTACATGGATTACTCCGGGTGTGGTAATACCGTTAACTGCAACCACCCGATAGTAGAAAAGTTAATTGTAGATTGCCTAGAATTTTGGGTCAAAGAGATGCATGTCGATGGTTTCCGCTTTGATGAAGCCTCGATTTTGTCTCGCAGCCAAGATGGAGTACCAATGAGCCATCCACCGGTGATTTGGCACATTGAAACATCGGAAACGCTAGCTGACACCAAAATCATTGCTGAGGCTTGGGATGCCGGCGGGCTTTATCAAATTGGTGATTTCCCTGGATATCGTTGGGCAGAATGGAACGGACGTTTTCGAGACGATATCCGGCGCTTTGTCAAAGGAGATCCAGGAATGGTGGGGGCAGTCGCTTGGCGTATTGCTGGAAGTTCTGACCTTTACCAATCGAGCAGACATTTACCGATTAACAGCATTAACTTCATTACCTGTCATGATGGATTTACCCTCAATGATTTAGTTTCGTACAACCACAAGCACAATGAAGCTAATGGCGAAAACAATCGGGATGGCATCAATGATAATTTGAGCTGGAATTGTGGTTTTGAAGGAGAGACTGATAACCCAGAAGTTGATGGATTGCGCCAACGACAGATTAAGAATTTTGCAGCCATTCTCATGCTGTCTCAAGGTGTGCCCATGATTGTGGCTGGTGATGAAGTCAGACGTACCCAAAACGGTAACAACAACGCCTACTGCCAAGATAACGAAATTAGTTGGTTAGATTGGAATCTTGCCCAGAAGAATGCTGATATTTTCAGGTTCTTCAAACTAATGATTAATTTCCGCAAATGCTACTGCCATTCTGCTTTACGCCGTAGTAACTTTTTCACTGGTGAAGTTAACGAGCGTGGCTTTGCAGATATTGCTTGGCATGGCTGCAAGTTATTCAAACCAGGTTGGCACGACTCTCATGCCAGAGTTCTTGCATATACTCTCGGAGGGTTTGAAGGAGAAGCAGATATTCATGTCATGCTCAATATGTACTGGGAAGATCTCGACTTTGAAATTCCTTCTATTAAAGGTAGAAAATGGTTCAGAGTCATAGATACTGCTCTTGCTTCTCCAATGGATATTGTCGAACCAGATGAAGAAACTGTAGTTTCAGGTAATGTCTATTCTGTCAAAGAGCGTAGCGTTGTTGTTTTAGTTTCCAAATGGTTTCCAGTTAATGAATTTCCAACTAGGAGTAAATTCGATGAGTAATATAGACTTTTCATTTGCAGATTTAATTGCTGGGTATGTTACTGCTTTTGACTCAAGCAAGGGAGATTCAGGTACTTTCGATCTCAAAACTTCAGATGGCAGAAAATTTGAAGTAGCATTGACCTCAATGACTTATGCCGAGCTAGTACGCAATTTAGATGAGCCTTTCTTTGATTGCACTAGCCAAATAAATTCAATGCTAGTTCCAAATTGCTATCTTTTCGCTTATGGCATTTTTTATCCTGAAGCAGGCGAACAGAAGTTTGAAGCTAAACACATAGTTTTTCTCGGTAGAACAGAAAACGAGTATCTTTTTGAAAGACCAGATTGGTGGGTCAAGCAGATACGAAGCCTTGGCAATTTTTACCTCAAAGCCCAGTTTGAAGATAGCGAAATTGATTATCGAAAATATCGCACTGGTATCGGTTTAGTTGGTTCCAAAGAAGATAGCACTCGTCAGGAAACTGACACGATTTCTCGTCTAGTTTACGGTTTTGCCACAGCCTACATGATGACTGGGGACGATCGCTATCTTGAAGCTGCTGAAAAAGGCACCGAATATCTCCGCCAACACATGCGCTTTCTAGATGAAGGCGAAGGGATTTGCTATTGGTATCATGCTGTTGATGTCAAACCAGATGGCAGCGAACAGAAAATATTCTCCTCAGAATTTGGGGATGATTATGACGCTATTCCAGCTTACGAGCAAATTTATGCGTTGGCAGGCCCTACCCAAACCTATCGGATAACAGGCGATCCACGCATCATCAAAGATATCGAGTTGACGATTAATCTGTTTGACAAGTATTTCTTGGACAAGACAGAGAAAGGAGGATTTTTCTCTCACATCGATCCGATTACTCTCAGCCCCCACTCTCAGACTCTAGGCCACAATCGCGCCAAGAAGAACTGGAATTCCGTAGGTGACCATGCCCCAGCTTATTTGATAAATCTTTGGCTAGCCACTGGCAAAGAAGAATACGCCAATTTCCTGGAGTACACCTTCGACACCATTGAAAAGCGGTTCCCAGATTATGACCATAGCCCATTCGTTCAAGAACGTTTTTATGAGGACTGGACTCACGATACAACTTGGGGATGGCAGCAGAATCGAGCAGTTGTAGGTCATAACCTGAAAATTGCTTGGAACTTAATGCGGATGAACCACCTGAAACCAAAAGAAAAGTATGTGACTTTGGCAGAAAAGATTGGAGAAATCATGCCAGCAGTCGGTAGCGACCAACAGCGTGGGGGATGGTACGATGTCGTGGAACGCACCTTAAAACCAGGGCAAGAGGTACACCGCTTTGTCTGGCATAACCGGAAAGCTTGGTGGCAGCAGGAACAAGCTATCTTAGCCTACCTGATCCTGAGTGGTTCCCTCGATAAACCTGAGTATCAACGCCAAGCCCGCGAAGCAGCAGCTTTCTATAATGCTTGGTTCCTCGATTACGTGGCTGGGGGTATTTACTTCAATGTTCTGGCAAATGGAATTCCTTACTTGCTAGGAACGGAACGAGGTAAGGGCAGCCACTCTATGAGCGGTTACCACTCGTTTGAATTGGCGTACTTAGCTTGTGTTTATACAAATCTGCTGATTACTAAACAGCCAATGGATTTGTACTTTAAACCAAAGCCAGGTGGCTTTAAAGATAACATCCTCCGAGTTGCACCAGATATCTTACCACCGGGCAGCGTGCGGATTGGGGATGTCTGGGTCGATGGCCAAAAGTATGCAGATTTTGATGCTGTAAACTTAACAGTCAAACTGCCAGTTACTCAAGACGATATCAAAGTGAGAGTCAGACTGCTTCCGACTCAAGTATCTTTCGACGCCACCGTGTTAGAAGTCAGTAATGGTATTGCCAAAATCTCCTTAACTGGGTTATTGGATGCTGATGGTGTGGTACATTTTCAAGAAGCGATCGCTAAAGCTACAGCACAGCCGATCGCTCGTCTAGTCTTACTACTACAAGACCTAGAATGTATTACTACTGCTGGCCTCCGGTCTCTGATTTTCGCCAAGCAAAAACTGGGTTCTGATGTTGAACTCTACATAGTTGGCGCACCAGAGAACGTAAAACAATTCCTGAAGACGAGTGCATTTTGCAACAGTGTCACCGTTTTGGATGAGTATGAAACTGTTCAACTGGCAAGTGTCTAAGTTGCGTTAAAAGACATTTGAGTAGTCCTAATTAGAGAAGAGATAAATAGTTCCAATAAAAGAACTGCGGTTTATCCAAAGCTATTAGGACTACGCTCAATACAGTTCTGTTAAGGAAAATTATTTGTTAAAAGGAGTAAAGGGAGCAGGGACAGGGGAAGTTTTTCTTTTCAGCACACTTAGCTTCCCTTAATTATTAATTGTAGTATTTTTTGCTACAAAATATTTAGTTTTTATGGCTTGCTAAATAATTTACAAATATCATCCCCAGAAAGGAGTTATTTTGGTTAATCCTGTACTACTTACTGTTGACGATGACCCCGGAGTTCTACGAGTAATAGAGCGAGATCTCCGACATGAGTATGGCGATCGCTTTCGGGTATTACGAGCCGATTCAGGTGCGAATGCTTTGAGAGTATTGCAACAAGTAAAATTACGTAACGAGACAGTTGCGCTCTGTGTGGTAGACCAGCGGATGCCACAAATGTCGGGCGTGCAGTTCCTCGAACAGGCGATGCAAATTTTCCCGTCTGCAAAACGAGTTTTACTAACAGCTTATGCGGACACCGATGCTGCTATATCTGCAATCAATACAGCCAAGATTGATTACTATCTTCTCAAACCTTGGGAGCCGCCACAAGATCTTCTGTATCCAGTTCTGAGCGATTTATTAGACGATTGGTTTTCCTCATACCGTCCGCCCTTTGAAGGTATCCGCGTTATTGGCTCCCGTTGGTCGCCCAAAACTCATCATATTAAGGACTTCTTGTCCCGCAATTATATGCCTTATCAGTGGTTGGACATTGAGATAGAAGAAGAAGCCCGTCAGTGGGTTAGTTATGCTCAATGTAATACCGCACATTTGCCACTACTAGTTTGCCCTGACGGTTCGTATCTCAAACAGCCAACCCACGCCGAAATTGCTGAAAAAATCGGATTGAAGACGAAGCCTCAAATGCCCTTTTACGATTTGGTAATCGTGGGGGGTGGGCCAGCTGGTTTGGCAGCAGCAGTTTATGGAGCTTCTGAAGGTCTACGTACAGTATTGATTGAAAAAGAAGCTCCAGGGGGGCAAGCAGGAACGAGTTCCCGGATCGAAAACTATTTAGGCTTTCCCCAAGGAATTGCGGGATCGGAATTAGCTCGCCGCGCCGTTACTCAAGCTAAACGATTTGGGGTAGAGATTCTCTCGCCTCAAGAGGTAATTGGCATTCGCTTGCAAGATTCTTATCGCATCATCAAGCTCAAAGATGGAACAGAATTAAGCTGTTACGCATTGTTGATTGCCACAGGTGTCTCATATCGCAAACTTGATGTGCCTGGCATTGAGAATGTGACTGGAGCAGGTGTATATTACGGTGCAGCAATGACCGAAGCACTCTCCTGCCAAAACGAAGATGTTTATGTAGTTGGCGGAGCTAACTCAGCCGGTCAAGCTGCGGTGTACATTTCTAAGTATGCTCGCCATGTGACTATGTTGGTACGCGGCGACTCACTGGCTACAAGTATGTCAAAGTACTTGATAGACCGAATCTTAGCAACAGACAATATCAGTGTCAGATTTCACTCTCACATTGTCGAGGTTCGCGGCCAGACTAACCTAGAGGCAATTACGATCGCTAACGCTAAAACCCAACAACAGGAAACCATTCCCACAAAGTTGCTGTTCATTTTAATTGGTGCAAAGCCACATACTGATTGGCTCGGTGGGGTTGTGGAGAGAGACGAACAAGGATTTATCTTAACCGGGCCAAGCTTGATATCCAATAAACGATGTTCAAAAGCATGGAAACTAGATCGCCAACCCTTCCTGCTGGAAACGAGCGTACCAGGCATATTTGTGGCTGGAGATGTACGTAACGGCTCAGTGAAGCGAGTTGCTTCCGGCGTTGGTGAGGGTGCGATAGCTATTCAGTTCATCCATCAATATCTAAGTAAGGTGTAATTATGTTAGATGCTTTGCGTCAAGTGTCACTTTTTGCACAATTGACAGATGAGCAATTTCAATGGTTGTCTGACCACGGCCATGAACTATGGCTGGTTCCAGGAGAATATATCGCCCTTGAGGGAGAACCAATAGAGAATTTCTACGTGCTGATAGAAGGCGAGATTGAGTTTAGAAAACAAGTCGGCAATGTAGAAAGACACATAATGAGTTTTGGCCCTGGAACATATACAGGTCACGAGCTGATTCTATTAGATGTTCCTCACTATCTCGTGAACGTGAGTGCTGTGAAACCAACTTATATGTTGAAATGGGACACAGATACTTTCTGGCAAATGCTAACAACCTGCCCGTCGATTACACGCGACTTGTTAATCATCACGGCGCAACGGGTGCAAATGTTGGAATCTATGTCACAGCACCACCAAAAGCTAATTGCACTGGGTACTTTAGCAGCTGGTCTGGCCCACGAGTTGAACAACCCAGCAACAGCCGTCATTCGAGGTGCAAAGCACTTGCACAAAATCTTTCAACAATTGCCATATCTGGGACTCAAACTCAATTACAGGCAGATGACAAAAGAACAACTGCTGTTTCTTGACAATTTGCTGCACAGAGTAATTGCACGTGCCGAAACACCCTGCGACTTAGAAGATTTACTAGCGCAGAGCGATCGCGAGCAAGAAGTCATAGCCTGGCTGGATTTACACAACGTGCCTGATGGCTGGAAAATAGTTTCTTCCTTAGTCCGAGGAGGACTGGATACTCAATCCCTGGATACCATTACGGAACATTTATCCCCAGAATCACTTGCTGAAGTTCTAGCTTGGCTCGAGGCCACACTCACAGGAATTGAGTTACTGGACGAAATTAACCAAAGTTCGGGGCGGATTTCGGAACTAGTCAAAGCTATTAAAGAGTACTCGTATATGGATCAGGCTCCCATGCAGGAGGTAGATATACACCAGGGCCTTGAAAGTACACTGACTATTCTCGGTCATAAGCTCAAAGGCGGCATTACTCTAATACGCAATTACGACCAAAACCTACCACTAATCTCGGTGTATGGTAGCGAACTCAACCAGGTATGGACGAACCTGATTGACAATGCGATCGATGCAATGAGCGGACAAGGACAAATCACGATCCGTACAGCACGAGAAAATAACTGCGTGCTAGTAGAAATTGCCAACAATGGCCCAGCCATTCCGCCAGAAATCCAAGAGCGGATATTCGAGCCGTTCTTTACTACTAAAGGTGTGGGTCAGGGAACAGGTTTAGGTTTAGTCATTAGTTACCGAATTGTTGAAAAGCATAAAGGCGAGATCCGCGTGTTTTCCGAACCAGGAAACACCCATTTTCAGGTCATTTTGCCCATATCTTTGGCCGAAGTAACATCTGAATGCCATGAATGCCAATTTATACCGCCCGAGCGTACAACTATGCAATTTATACACAGTTGATTAAGGAGTGTGTGGGATGAAGAAATGGTTAAAATCTCCTGAGTTACGTATTACCGAAGGTAAGGAAGAAGAACGGCACGCAACGTGGTTGGAACTCTTTTTCGATCTATTTTTTGTGGTTGCAATTTCGGAGCTTGCTCACAATTTTAATCGGGATGTCTCACTATCAGGCTTCCTTAGCTTTTTAATGCTCTTTGTGTCGGTTTGGTGGTCTTGGATTGGCGTTACATACTACGCCAATCTCTTTGATACTGATGATTTGGTACACCGATTCTTAACCGCTTTACAAATGCTTGCAGTGGCGGCGCTAGCAGTAAACGTACACGACGGGATGGATAAAAGTTCAGTTGGTTTCGCGCTTTCCTATGCTGTTGTTCGGGTGTTGCTTGTCCTGGAGTTTTTACGGGCTGGAAAGCATATAGTTGCAGCACGCCCATTAACGACCCGAATCGCGAGTAGTACTGGACTTGGGGCATTGGTTTGGCTGGTGTCGGCATTTCTACCGATACCACTGCGATTTGGGTTTTGGATCTTAGCCCTGACAGTAGAATTTGCAATAGTATTGACAGCAGGAAAATCTGTGCATGTGAAACTAGCTCCCCACGCTTCACACTTGCCCGAACGTTTTGGCTTATTTACCTTAATTGTGCTAGGCGAGACAGTCTTAGCAGTAGTTAATGGTATTGCACAACAGGAGTGGAATTTCTCATCAGCATATACTGCAATGTTCGGTTTGAGTATTGCTTTTAGTTTGTGGTGGCTGTATTTTGATAACCTTGGTGGCTCAGCAATCCAAGCTGCTCGTGCGTGCCGCCACATAGGAGCTTATCAGACTTGGGTTTACATGCACTTACCCTTGGTAATTGGTATTACTGCTGCCGGAGTTGGGGTGGAACACGCCCTAGCAAGTGATACAGGTCTGGTGCTGGCATCTGCTGAGCGCTGGCTTATTTGCGCTAGCTTGGCACTGTGCTTCTTTACTTTGGCAATCATCTATCTTAGCGGTGTGACCACTGACACCAGACTACGCTGCAAAGTCCGAGCAGGATATCGTCTTGTGGCAGTAGCTGTGATTCTGATTCTCGGTGTAGCTGGCGCAGGTTTGTCAGCTATGGAATTGATTGGGCTTATAGCAGTGGTTGGTGCTGTTCAAATTATCCTCGATCTGCGTCAGGTTAATCATTTTTTATGAACCTATCCCTTCAAGGAGCGACAAGCAAGTTAAAGAGCTTGCTGTATAAGCTTCATAGCCGAATGGCACGCTTGAAAAGCCGAAAAGCCTGTGGTTCAAGCAGTTTGCAATTGCTGTCGTAATTCGTGGCGGGGTTTGGTCATCAAGGGGTAAATTTTGGGGTTTACGAACTCGTGGTTCACTACGACCAGGGCGATCGCTCACAGCCTTGTGAACAATAACTTTCAGTAAAGTGCGATAAATTCGGAGACGTTTGAGAGAAGAAGCCGCTTCTAATTTGGGAATAAAGTTAAGTAAATGATGGCGAGTACCTTGTAGTGAGAGGCGATTTGCCGGAGTATTGTAAGTAATACCAGCCTGCCACATTAAGCTGCGAAGTAGATTGTAAGCCAACAAATAAACATAAATTTATTTGCGTACCATTGAAGGAGTTTTACATCGTAAAACATCCATTCCCAAGGTGGTTTTAAGATGTCTTAAATCTAATTCAATATCCCACCGCTTACCGTAAAGCTCAACAATATCTAAGGTAGAATAAATTGCTGTATCTAATAGGGTAGTGATTAAACTGACTCTTTGAGCACGAAAACCAGGAATAACAATGTAGTAATAAATTTCGCGTACAGTTAGAGAAACAGGTAGGGGAGCATCCACTTTTGGAAGATATACAGATTTTAGGAGAAAATAACAGACACAAAGAAATGTGGATCAGGAATCATGAACCAGGATAAGCAAGAACGGCTTAAAGCGTGCTTAGAAGAATTGGCAACATTGTTGTTTGAAGAAGCAGACAAAAGTAAGTTGACAGACCTTGAAGGCATAGAAAAAACAGTTCGCCACGGCGTTGTTGCATGAATGAGGGAAAATGGTAAATTTTACTTATTCCTCTTCTACTCCCAGTTTCACCATGAAAACCAAAGCGAAGTATAAAGTTCGCAACTGGAACGCTTATGATGCAGCACTCAAGCAGCGAGGCAGTATAACGTTCTGGGTGAATGAAGAGGTAATCGAGCAGTGGCGCAACGACCAGAAAACAGGTAAGAAGGGAGCGTCAAATTATTACTCTGATGTGGCGATGCCTTCGGCAACCCGAAGCGGGAACGCCACTATGGGTATAATTCAATCGGTGTTTCATTTACCAGGGCGGCAAGCAGAGGGGTTTCTAGAATCGCTATTCACGCTGATGGGGATTGAGCTACAAGTACCAGATCATTCCACGTTGTCGCGGCGATTAAGCAAATTGTCGGTGAAACTACCTGTGGTGCCAAAAGATGAGGCAGTCCATGTAGTGGTAGATTCAACTGGGGTGAAAGTCTATGGTGAAGGCGAATGGAAAGTGCGTACACATGGGGTTGGTAAACGACGGACGTGGCGCAAATTGCATCTAGGAGTTGACTCAGAAAGTGGCGAAATTCTGGGCGCGGTTGTAACTACTAATGATGTGGCTGATTGCGAAGTGTTACCAGACATATTGGAGCAGATTGATCAGCCCCTAGAGCAAGTGTCCGGTGATGGTGGCTATGACACAAAAGGTTGTTACGACACCATTTCACAACGCGGGGCAAAAGCGATAATTCCACCGCGCAGCAACGCCAAAATTCAACAGCACTCAAACACTCAAGCACAGCCTTATCCCAGGGATGAGAATCTGCGTCGAACACATCAAGTTGGACGCAAGCAATGGAAACTTGATAGCGGGTATCATCGCCGTTCTTTGTCTGAGACTGCTATGTTTCGGCTCAAAATCATCAATGGTTGCAAGTTAAGACGACGCTTTTTTGACAATCAAGCTGTTGAGTTATTTCTCCAATGTGCTGCCCTTAACCGCATGATTCACTTGGGCCAGCCAGATAGCTACAAGGTTGAAGACTAATTACTGCTCCAACCCAGAAAAAGTATATCTTTTTTTTCCTTCATGCAACAAAGCCACTCAACTGCCTCAAACAGTGCTGTGGCTGTGGCGATTATGATATCTAAAGAGCGGGTGTAGTCAGGCATTGTCTTACTACGCGTGATTTGCTGGTAGTCAGAGAATTTAATTTTTAGAGTTAAGGTGCGTCCCCTTGTAGAATTTTGTTCTAGCCGTTGGTGACAAGAAAGAGCAATTTGTTCGAGTTCATGTAGCACAGCCGGGCGATCGCTCAGATTAACTGCAAATGATGTTTCTGCACCAATCGACTTGCTCCCCTCTGTTCGCCTCAACATAACAATTCGCAATGACGCTCGTTTCTCGCTACCGCTTCGCTAACGCAATTCGCAATTCGCAATTATTAAACCACACTTAAAAGTGAAGGCTTAAATATTGACAAGCTTTACCTGTTTGTTTCATAAGTAAATTTAGGAGCAAGTTGTTTGGTTAAGCAGCCTGATTTCAAAGAATTTACCTATGAGTGTTCGCTGTTCATAGTTTCCCAACTTGAGCTTTCAAGAACGTAGACTTGTATTTAAAATAAATCAATTACTCAGTTATATTTACAATTGCGAATTGCGAATTGCGAATTGCATTGGCATTCTTTAAATAAATTCGTAGTTTGGCTTTATATCCCATCAATTCTGCCTCATTATAGTACATTGGCACTATCTTGCTTCTCTATCCTTACCTAAAACAATAGTTTTTATCCGGGAACCGTTAGGGGAGTACCGTTATCTTTCGGTTTCAATTTCAGAATAAAGGGAACAGCTTTTAATGCCCATTTAGACGCTGATGTATAAGAGGCGGCTGATTCTCCAAAGCAAATACTCAGCATATCTGTATGAATAATTCCCGGATTCAATGGGATAGCTGCCATACCCACAGGCAGTTCTTGTGCCAAAGACCGCGTTAACCCTTCTATTGCCCACTTGGAAGCACAATAAGGTGCAACTTGGGGTGAAGTGGAACGTCCCCAGCCCGAACTAAAGTTGACAATAATACCTTGCTGCCTTTCTACCATTGCTGGCACAAAATGGCGGATTACATTCACTACTCCTTTGATATTGATATCTATTAACTGAGAAAACTCCTCGGATGGTATCTCCCATAAAGGTGCTGGGTAATTAATAATGGCTGCGTTGTTAATTACTATATCTGGTGGCTCGTATTTATTCAGTACCTGTGTTGCCCAATTCTTTACTTGTTGTTCATCCGCTACATCTACAGTTGTAAAATCATTGGGCACTAAAAAACTGTTTTTCATTTTCTCAATCGCTCCTAATGAACGAGCGCAACCAATTACTGTATGACCCTGCTTTATAAAGCCCTCGGTCATAGCATATCCTAGACCTTTGCTTACACCTGTAATCAAGATCCGCTTGCTCATAATTCTCCTATCCTTAAATAGCCCCATCTCTTCAGTGCAGAAAAACTATAAAGATTTTCCACTCACAATCCTATTAAGAGCATCTATAATCTCTACAATATTGTTACTTTCAGACTGTTTAGCTGAAACAGCATTGCATTTTATACTGTGTGCTTCAATTAATCGACAGTTGTTCATATTTTCTAACCGAGAATTGAGAATTAGACAACACAGTTACTTTCTGTGAATAATTACTGCATCACCTCTGCTGCTTCCACTCGATTTTGTACTCCTTCTCCACAGCCAAGAGCAGCTTCGCCTGCAATGATGACAGATATGGTTTGGCTTGTTTACCCAACCCCTGCAACAGCCAATCCACAGACACGTCATGGTCGGCCACTTGATGTAACTGCCGTAATCGAAGGCATAGCTGTTGCATAAATTTACAATCATCATCTAGCAGTTCCAAGGATTTTAGATGTTCTATCTTTACGGTATAGTCTTCATCCCAGGTTTGGATTGTGCAACTATAATCCCCAACGTGAGTAATCACTCATTCTCTGAAGTCAATTGTAGTGTGGGCAGTAGCTCCCGTTGAAAACTCTTCAATAGGTTGTGTAAATATCCATCAGCTTTTTCTTTCTTATAGACTTGGGGAATGACCTGCTCAATTCGACGGGCAGCTTCAGCCAATAACTGCGCTAGTTCCTTCGCCGTCTTAATAGGTTCATAGAAAACCCACTCCACCAAAGGAACCGAACTTAGCCCCTTAGCAGCAATCGGCAGCTCCCCTTGTTTTAAACGGTTTAACCGTGCTATTAGTTGCGGTTCATTCCAATCAAAAGTCTGGATTTGCCGTTGGCGTAGTCCACCTTCACTTGGCAGCACTAACGGCACTCGACCTAAAGCTTCTTTAGTTGGCAACAGCAAATACATTACAGGTTGCTGTTCAGCAACTCGGTTTGTGTAATGCCCGTAAATTTCTTGTTGCTGTTCTTTAGAGGTCAAAAATCTTTTAGCGTAACTGTCTCAACCTTGCGGTTCCCTGAAATTTGTGCCAAGGCTTTTATGTCTAACTGAGCATTTCCAGGTATAACAGCAAAACAGATACCTGTTGTTTCACCTCTGACTACTAAAGTCTTAAAAACCTGCTCTGGAGGAAGCCCTACTTTTTGCGCTGTACTTTGAGCTGCCAGATCATCGGGATCTACTTCATAGCTTAGGATTTGGTAGGTGATGCCTAGTTTATCAAGTAGTCGAGCAGCATTCGTTTTCATCAACTTTTCATTATTCTAAGTTTCTAAGCGTTCTAGCAGAGTATTTCAGTAGTTCTTTAAATTATCCTAATATTAAGCAAGTAGTGCAAATTCTACCATGACCACAAGCATAACCATTGCAGAAAAAATTACTACCCTTCGCCAAGTCGAAGAGAAACTAGGGTTAAGGCTAAGTGAGGATAGTCAATTTTTTACTGAATGGAGAGCTGATTTACCAGAATTAAGTGAAGCAGAGCAGACGAGATTAGAGCAAGTTCGACAAAATTATCTCTATCAAATTTCCTATGGAAGTCTTTTAGAAGAAACTATCAAAATGGTTGTCCTGTCCCCATTACTTGAACTGGCAGGCTTCTACCAAGCACCCTACAGATTTCAAACCGAAGTATCCGTTGAGATTGAAGCTCAGGGAGATAATCAAGAGATTTTGCGCGGAAGAATTGATGTTTTAGTTTTGCAAGGTAAATTATGGATTGTCCTAATTGAGTCAAAAAAGACAACCTTCGATCTAGAATTAGCAATTCCCCAAACGTTAGCTTACATGGCTGTTCATCCCAAACCAGAACAACCTTTGTATGGCATGATTGCCAACGGTAGCAGCTTTTTATTTGTCAAAACCTTGGGAAAACAGTATGGTACTTCGGATCTATTTGCCACACGATCCCAGTACCTTAACAATTTATCTGGAGTTGTAAAAATCCTCAAGCATTTGGGTAGCATTGTTACAGAGTCTTAACTACAGGATTGTTGCATTATTTCTTTATTAAATCAATCTCTCATTTCCGACTCCAACAGCTTTAAAACTTTTTCTTCCAAATCCGTCAAATAAGCCCGCTTCAGCTTCCCCAACGACTCCAAAAACCTCTGCACCGACTCCTCCAGTTCACTAGAATATACCCGTGAAATGCGATCGCTGATAGCCTGCATCTGCTCACACTCCGCAGGCGAGTAGTTCAGTGACTTCAGGTATTGCAAACCAATGGTGTACTCTCCATCTCAGGCTTTGGCGGTGCCACTGAAATCATTCACTCTTGCTACAATGCCCCAGCACCCACCTTTGCCTCTAAGGTCGGGGTTGTCAAAAGCAAGGATTTGGCAGACTTCCCCAACGCAGTAAGGATTTGGGGCTTTAGTACGTTTCATTATCCTTTGCACAACATCTTTGACGATCCTAACCTGTCGCGGCATCTCAATTGTACTTTTTAGAGTCTGAAAGCCTTGCTGCAACGTTGTCAGCTTGAAAATTAAATGCATCTTACCTTAGTTGGTGGTGCTGAGTAGCACAATCCCTCTCAATCGGTGTATGCATCAGACTTTTCCGTATTTCATAAGTATATATTCGTAGCGACAATGTAATATACATCGTTTATTATCGTTATTCTAAGAACTAGCTAGAAACCAGCGTAAATATTCTATCCAAAATTTATAAATAGTATTGAAGCTATGAACAAAACAAGGTGGTTTCCTGCTTGGCTACCTAATCCACAATCGTGGATGATGGCTATGAGATTAGCAATACCAGCGTACTTTGGCGCAACTGTAATTTTTGCATTTGAATTTTGGCGTTATTCCTTAGTAGGGGGTCTTCTAGTTATTACAGGTAATGGTGGTGGCGGTCTACTTTTTTTCTTTATTGTTTCTGTCGGTGCATTGTTATTAGCTCTGATTTGGTTTTCAATTTTGGCAGGAGCGTATTCATTTCTACTCAAGTTTCTCTGGTCAAATTCACCACAATGGTTAAGATTACCAAAGTTTCGCTTATTAGTTATTCGAGATTTCGGAATACTTGTGTTATCAATTCTGCCAATTGTTGGGATTTTTACAATTTATACTTTATTTATTACTGGTTTGAAACAGAGCTTGACTGATTTCAGAACACCTAAACTAAGCTATGATATTTTTTTGCTAAGATTTTGGTGGCTTTGGTTCATTTCTGCGGCTTATCTTTACAATTTGTTTATGAGAAAAAAAAGTATTGTTATCAAGTAAAACTAATATTGTTCGGTATAACAAATATCCTATTTAATTAATAAAGTAGCCGAAATATCAAGATTTTTAATAATATAATAAGTGTTAGAAAATTTTAACAACCTACCTTATTTAAGGTTAGTAGATAAACAAAGATTAACAGAAGTCTCTGCGATCTATTTCGCTGTAGCTCGCGATCAAGTTCTCTACATTGGTCAAGCAGTAAATCTTAGAAGCCGTTGGCTAAATCATCATCGCTTACCACAATTGGAAGCAATTAACCGTCGGTGTGAAGTCAAGCTATTTTGGTTAAATTGCTTACCAATTCAGCTTAATGAACTAGAACGTCAGTACATACAATACTATTGCCCAACTTTAAATCAAACTAAAGTACCTCAAAAAAAGTTGTTACCTAGTTTTCAAATGCTAACACTGTCGCTCAAAAAATTAAACGAGCGAGTGCTGGTTTTTGGAGTTTGTCCTGCTAGTGAAAAACTTCCGCTCAAAACAGTAGTTATAGGTTATCTGGCTAACTATACAGAAACTCGGCTTGCAACAACATTAGTTCGGAAGAGTTTGCAAGCTGTAAATAGAAAGCCCAATAGTTTATTTAGATGGATTGAGTACGACCGGCTTAGAAATGGCGCTCGTTGGTTAACTAAGTGCAATGGTATCGAAACAAGGCTGATTCCTTGGTTTGAAGAACGCATCATGCACAATCCTAGTATGTACAGAGTCATGGAAGAGAAACGTTTTGGAATTTGGACTTCAATACCATTAAATGAATATGAAGCGATGAGGCAAGACGTAAAAGCCATGTCATTTTCTGAAAGATTGGAATTAGCGCGAAATTCAGAAATTGGCTGGCAATTATTTCCTTTGGAATGTGGTTCGCAATTGAAAGTTGTCAGTGGTGTAGAGCTTCTTTGTCTTACTTGTGAACAGCTAAAAGTATTACTCGATAAGAAGCCCTACATACAAGAACAGCATCCAGGTATTTGTGCTATTGATGAAGATCCAGTTCCCAAGTTGCTGTTTTAGACTTTTTGTATTATTTCCGAAATGTTCCGTGTTCTGATGACTTACATTTCTGATAATCGAACGCTAGACTTAGGACTAGGCTGCCTTAAAAAAGAATCTTTAAAGTATGATTCATCACAACGAATAATATAATTTCTTAACTCTGGATCAGCCCTAAACCACTCTCCACTCATTCTTAAATGTCTAAATCTTGTATGCAGGTATGCCTCCAACTCTTGAGATTTTTTTATACTATCTACTGGTATAACTTTCAAAATTTGTAAGAGAACTGGACTACTAGTTTGTAAAGATTGTAATCGCTTCTCAACATCGATAGCTCTACCAATTTTGATCGCATAGCTATCTGAATTAAAAATAAAATAAATAAATGCTTTATTAGGTTTTATCTTTCCTTCTAGAGAGATACGTTTGTTACCGGGAGTGATTAATTGAACATCGCTATCTGCCCATGAAAGCAGCCATGATACGATAGCTTCAGTAGTTAAAGAATATTGTGTATATAAAGCAATATTCTCTCCTTTTATATGAAGTAGGAATTTTTTCTTCTTGCCTCTAATTTCTGGAGGATGGATATAATAGTGGGACTGGTAGTTAGGTTTAATCCAGGGTAGCTTATCTTCTGGCTGGATAGGACAACAGTAAGGCTCTGGATTAGGAATAGTAATTACTCCAGTATATTTAACAGGAATCTGTAATCTTTGAGCTATATTGCAATCCATCTTTACCCAGCCTAATCCTTGGAAAATATCCTCTGGGACTTTCTCGATAAAATAGACAGTTAAATTTTGCGTAGGCATTTGAGAATTTCTAACTTTGCAGGTCGATGGAAAATTTTTGCTCAATTGTTGAGAATACTGCAAATATTTTAGTATATAATTTAACTTAGTAAGCAATAATTCAACGGTTCTGAAGTTATCTTTCTTCGTATTCAGACTCCAGAACAGTCAACAACTTCTCTTCCACCGCCGTAAGATAAGGACGGTTGAGCTTCCCCAACGACTGCAACAGATTTTTGACTGTCTCTTCCAGAGAATCAGAATATATTTGAGTAATGCGATCGCACAAAGATTGCATCTGTTCGCATTCCTGGGGCAAGTAGTTATAAGATTTGAGATGTTGTACCCCAACAGTTACTTCTCCATCCCAAGTTCTTACAGTGCAGCTAAACTCCCCAACATAAGTAACAATGCACCAACAGCCACCTTTGCCCCTGAGTTCCGGGTTGTCCTTGGCTAAAATTTGGCACACCTCACTGATCTGGTAGCTGTTAGGTACTTGGGTGCGTTCCATTATCTTTTGCACCGCATCTTTGACTATGCGATGAGAGGGTACTTTCCCATTGGCAGATTCTACTGCTTGTTGCCATGCTTCGGGCTGAGTGTTTGGGTCTAGCTTTGCCAGTGGTCTAACTTGCCACTCATTCGTCGGCAAAATGTGAACGTTCCGTTCACATTTTTCCACCAAATTATCAAAAATAACCGCAGCTTCCATTAAATGGTAAGGCTGTCTGCGGCTAAAACCAAAGCGATCGCGGCAATACTCCTTAAACGTGCGATGAGTGGATCTGTATAACCTGCGATCGCGCAATTCTGCCAAAGCCTTACCTGCCTCGAAAAATGCTCGTTCCACCTTTCGCTCCAGGTGTAGGCGATCGCTCTGCTCCTGCTCGGTTAATTCAGGTACTTCAACAGCAACCACATCAATCGTTGCAGAAGCTGGGTTTTCTGAAGGGGCGATGTCTGAGTTGGGTAGTTCTAAATTATTGGAGGTGGCAGAGGTGGCTTTCTTTCGCTTACGGGGTGGGGTATTCATTTATCCACCTCTTTCCATTTATTGGTATTTGCTTAGTGCCTGTAAAGAAACAACTTTTACAAATTTGAGATGTTACCGAGGCTTGGAGA
>JAVRBO020000027.1:0-91138 GCA_034531195.2 Nostoc sp. ChiSLP01 | reverse complement strand
CTCCTTCCATCAACGGTTAATAAGTAATTAGGTTAACTAAAATAAAAGGCGCTCTTCTCAAAAGGGGGCGCTTTTTAGTGTCGATGATTGGCAGTGATGGGGTGATAGGAGGGAGGCGATGCACGGCGGAAAATTATACCCCCAGTTCTAGTTTTAAGCGAGGGAAAAAGGCGATCGCGTTAAATACTACACAGCAACTTGCTCCCAGTTAGTATTCACCTCAAGAATATCTATTTCCACTTGAGAAAGTACTTTAGGTAGCATTTGCTCTAAATCATGCAGCACAATTTTGATATTTTCTGTATTAAATTTATAATACTCAGTTAAACTCCCAATGAGATAATTAAAGTTACGATAGCGATGTTTAAAATATAATTCAATATTTCCTCGGTGTAACCAAGTTCCTAGTACCGAAATCGCAACAGTTTGGTAATGTGCTGCTAAATCTAGTTTGATTTCCGATAATCGGTCTTTAATAGGTCTAGTGGTTACTCCTATTTTGTACAGAATATCTTTGTCTGTTTGAATGTGCAAAAAATAAAGTGTACAAGATAATATACGTTTGAGTTGAGCGCGGTACAGTTTTAAATCTGTAAGCCTATATGCTAAATCTGGGGCATTTTTATGCTTGGCGTGTTCAAAAGCTAGCTCCACTTTCAGCAGCTTTTTAAGTAATAGCGGCTCCTGTACATCGTTGAATTGCGATAACTCCAACGCTCCAACAGGAATTTTACCCAAATCACTAAATTCATATTCTGGCGGAGTTAAGTATATATTTTTTCTCAACATTCCTGCTTTTATCAATCCTGGGGTAACTAAGTAAGAACTAATAGGATAATTTTTGGCTCCGTACTCCTGCCAAAGCAGTTTTAATTGCTTCAAATCCTTGCCAGATAATTGAATATTGAAATTGTCATAAAGCGGCAGAGTAGGAAATTCTCGATTAGCTATGGGGCGACAAGTTTCTCCGTGATGAGCGAAATGATGTTCTTTTACCTTGCCTTTTTTGGCAATCAAATCACCCTGGCAATAAGGACATTTCAGCAAAGTTTTACCACTGCTAGTATCTTCAATACAGACTAATATTCCATCTTCATCTACACCATATTTTAGCCACATTGTCAGACCATCATTTAAAAGTTGAATTTGCTCTTACAAGTGTGCTTCAACTTTTCAAAAATGTATCTATCTTCTGGGGTAGGTAATGTTGATTTGAAAAATGCTTGCTCGTCGCTCCTTATCTGAAGATGACTGGAGTCATCAAAATTTATCAATTGCAAGGTGAGGAGTAAGTAGGTCGGTGTTGAAAATTGTCGTTATAACAAGGCAGGAGGCAGGAGGCAGAAGGGAAGAGCTTTTCGAGCAACTTTACTTTCCGTTATATACTTTGGTTTTTTGCGCCACTCTACTTACATCCAAACAGAAACAAGTTTAGTGTTTCCTAATTTGAATGTTCAAGAAATTCCCTCGCTAATTGAAAGATACCGCATGGCAGGAAGACAGGTTTTTCGACAAGCAATCAGGGACTCAGTAAGGAAACAGATGGGTTAGATAGGAGAGTTTTGGGATGTAGGGGATGCTAGTGATTGGAAGGGGAGATTGCTTTTTAGCTTTTATTGCTTTTTTTCATAATTTAAAATGCGATCGCTTCAATATATCAGACAAAGGTAACTGCTTTGTAATCAGCAGTTACTTCATAACAATGTGTTTTGTGACTTTTAGTCCCCTTACGGGGAAGTGGTTAAAACTGAGGTAACAGTTTAGCCATTTTGCAGAAACCTGTTTCAATCCCCTTGCGGGGTAATTTAAAGTTTGATTGGATTGATTAATTACAAGTCTCTGTTTTCATCTTAAAGTATTTAATTTTACATTTAAATATGGCTTTAAAAAGCCATGTATTTATATTACAATCACTATAATATATGTGCCAAGTAATCAAATTTTTTGATCGATACCTCGAACCTTGCGGATGGTTCCGTCTTCCTTAATATCTAAAACTTCTACCATAACAATTTGCCCTTCAGAAAATAACTCTGCTTTTTTGGGTTCTTTTTCAGTCAGTTTAATTGTTCCCAAAATTTCATAAGTTATCTTAATACCTTTTTTTGCCGCTACCGTAGCTTCCAAGATTTGACCAACTGTGAATTTCACATTACTGATAACTTTAGCAATTTCCGCTTGACGCGCTGACTCCACAACAGGCGTTGTCGGAATAGAAATTTCTCCGATTGGGACACCAGCATTTTTGTAGTAACGCATCAAGCGAGATACCCAGCCTAAAATTTGCAGCATTGTCTGAGCATCGCTCACACCTTTGAGATAATTACTACAGGCTTTCTCAATGCTGCGGTAATAATCTGTGGTTCTGCCACTGTGTCCAATTTGTCTACCATTACTGACTAAGGTTTTCAGGTAAGTAAAAAAGTGAGAATTTGCATTTGGTTGCTGGACGGAGGCGCGGAGGTAAGCAACGGCTTTTCCTAGTTCGTTGACATCTGTATTTTCTTTGACTAGGGTTTGAGCGATCGCATGGGCAATTTCCCACTGTGTATCTGTGAGAGATTCGGAAGATAACTCAGTTATTGTCATAATTTAGTACATTCCCGATGGTGGTTCGCGATCGGTGGGATAGCGCAAAATCGCCGCGAGTTCATCTAGTTGCTGTTTTTGAATTAAGCGTGAATGTGCGGTTTGAATTTTTTCCTTGATAAATT
The DNA here is from genome assembly GCA_034531195.2 of Nostoc sp. ChiSLP01. GTDB lineage: Bacteria > Cyanobacteriota > Cyanobacteriia > Cyanobacteriales > Nostocaceae > Nostoc. The sequence goes on along the minus strand of JAVRBO020000027.1, from coordinate 88,424 downwards.
GTTGTAATTTTTCCCCAATCAGTTCATCAGATTGATTGAGATTATAGGATGAGTAACGCTGTTTGAGATTTTGCGGTTGGTTGATTTTGTCGAGTGTGACAGTCATTGTCCCCATTCCTATCGGTTTACCACCGCCTACTTTTAAAGCAATAGGATATTTAGAATCTTGTCCTAAGACAATTAATAAAGTTCCTAATTCTTCTGCTGTTAAATTTTTGTAGTGTAATTGAGTTGTAAAAATATATTCTCTGCCAGCTTGTTGTACAGGTATACCAGCATTTTGTCCTTTATCAATTGCTCTATTAGTGTTGTAATAAAACTTGCGTCCTGCAACTTTACCTCGAATAAAGTATGCACTACGTTCATCTGGGCGAGGACGATACAAGGAAGGCATAAATCCTGTAGCAAAGCCGATACTTTCACATTTAGCATCGTTGAAATCTAACAAACCTTGCCAATCTAATGCACCGAAAACTCTACTGGCGGGACAAAGTTGTTCTTTGTGACGACAAGGTAAGCGTTCTGGGGGAATTTTATCTCTATATCTAGAAGTAATTACTGCTAACGTACTATTTGTAATCGCCTCATATACAGATCGGATGCAACCTTTGAGAGAACTGCCCTGAATTGACAGCCTTTGCTCAACACCCTGTATCATTGTTTTAATTAAAGGAATGCGATTATTCCCGATGTCGCTACCCATTGCAACTATCCCGGTAGAAACGTGCAGAGATGTCTGCACTTTTAAAGTAAGATAGACGGTACCGTGTAGGCGATCGCTCAAATATTTGTGATGTCCAGCAGGACGCTGTAAATTAGGGCGTTCTTGCGGAAACGAAACGAATTCATAAGGTTTTGGTACAAATTCTTGCGATGAACCCCCACTACTAGGACGGTTCGGTCTACTTGGTGGTTGCGGTCTTGACGGACGATTTACTGTCATAATTATTGTTTAATTGTCAAAGCGACAAAGTGAATTGTAGAAGTTTGTTTATCAATAAAATAACGTTGAGCGATATCTAATTCTTGAGCAGGAAATCCTTTAGGAAAACGGGTTTCTGTCGGTGAATGTAAATGAGCATTTCTGTCTTGAGTTTCCCAATCTTTACCCACAGAGATAAAATCAGAATATTCACCCACAGCACTCAAAAGCAGAACTTCATAACTATCTTCGCGCTTGTACTTCCACCTCAATTCACAATTTTGATTAAACATTTGTCCCTCAAGCATCGGAAAATCATCTTTTGTAGGTTCTAGTCTCCAATCTTGACTAACTTTATGAGTCCAACGTAAGAAGTAGTAACTAGGTTCAATTACGAATTTTTGAATTAAATTTAGTAATTCTGCAACTGATAAAAGTTCTTGTTTCACACCAACAAAAGCCTTCATTTTGACACCTCTAATAAATCACCCCAAGAGTAAGCAGCCCTTACAAATAAATCTTTAACACCGGAATTAGTGTGGTTTCTCCATGATAATTGCACACCAATTCCTAATTCCATAGACTCTGCAAATCCTTCAGAAGCTTGCTTGTCTGGTTTAGGAAAATTATATTTTTCGGCTTCATCATTTGTTAAAAACTCTCCAGCACCCAGTAAATTAGTTGAATCCCATTCTTGAGTATGTCCTAGCTGACGGATTTTTCCTGATACGAGTTGACATCCTGGATATTGCACAACTGCTGAGTTTAATTTCACCTGTACAGTACCCAAACCGCGAGATTTTGCAAACCCCAAACCAAACCAACCATCATTTAAATCTCGCAAGACTAAACCAATTAAACCCAACTGAGAAAGAGTAAAGTTTTTCAAATGAATTTTAGTTTTAAATTCCCCAGCAGTGCAAACTTGATAATTGAAAGGCCCCACCGCTACAGAACCAAATACTCTATCAATTGCTACGCCATTACGTTCTTCAATTTTGAGAGGCTGAGACTTATCTGGATAAGCATCCTCTATTCTTAATCTGCTAGCGATAGAAGTATTACCAAATATTTGATCGGTAAAACTAGAGAGTTTATAAATATCTGGTGCTGACTTATTTTCCAGATAATTGTATTTATCGCTTAACGGATCGTTAGCCCAAGGTAATTGTTTGGAGTTTGGTTTCTCATCACCCACAGTCCTGACAATCCTTTCAGCATGAGCGCGGATTGCACCTTTTAAACTACTTCCAGGTAAATATATAGAACGTCCCCCAGCATGATATGTTTCCACAAATTCCATATCAGGCTTAGTCGGATCGGCTCCTTCCTTACCTGATTTAATCAGAATCGGCCCGTCAGGAATTAGGGTTAAATCAATAGTGCAATGGTTAACAAATCTTTTGTGCATAAGTATATTCAGTTGAAAAAATATTGCAGATTAGACAGCAACTAAATTATTTAGCTGCAATTCACATTGTTGAAATACAAAATTCACAGCCGCAAATAATTTATCTAGTTCTTGAATAGTATAGAAGGTGCTATTCCTGGTAAAAATTTCTCCTTCCAGCTTACCAAATTGCCAGCGATCGCCATTAGAAACTATACCAAAAATCACTATTTGAAATTCTCCATTTAGTCTTTGGGCTGCAATCATTTCTGCTAAACATTGCGCCCAGCCAGTTTCAAAGTTATCTTGCTTGGCTTCTACTAATATAAAGTATGGTTTATCAAAAACAACTTTACCCAATGGTGAACGTTTAGCTAAAATATATTCAGGAAATCCTGACAATCTCTCGTCATAATTCAAAGATTGATGACTCCATAAAATAAAATATTGACGATAGATTTTCCAAACTTCTTTAATCACGGGATAAATCAGATTTTCACAAATCGCAAACTCTGAATTATCAACAACCGCATCCCGCATCATGAGTTCTAAATCTTCGCGGAAATAGTCAGAAACAGTAAAAGCAAGTTCGCTAATAAAATTTGCTTCAGTGTAAGTGACTTGAAACGCTTTGAGAACTTCCCCGATAGTTTTGAAATTACTGAAAGCCATAGTTACCCTCCTGAAGCAATTGATTGGGTGAAATTTTGAGCTAACTTGTCACTTAAATGATTTATCAAATATTGTGTCCAAGTATTTTTAAATTGCTTACCATCTTCATAGATTGATGTATCGCTAGTATCTTCATTTACCAATGTTTGCAAGTATTTCAACAACTTTTCTGGGTTGTTAGCAACATCAATCCATGTCATCGTGTCAATATCTAGTTTAACGACACCCAAGCCGCGCGATCGCCCTCCACCCAAAGGTATCTGTTCAGTTTCAAACTGGTGTAAACCAATCATTAATAAACCCAATTCCCAAGGTTCTGCGTTCTCGACTACAGCTTTAAACTCAAATTGTGTCGCGGCTGGAACTACTTGAAAATCATACAGTTTCCCATCTGCGGCGGTTTCGGTGTCTCTGTCTATGGCTACGCCGTCTCTTTCTTGGTATTGTCCAAACCAGGTATTATCAACTATAGTTAAATCTCTAACTTGGAATTTGCTAGCAATCCAGGGTGAACCAAATACAAGAGAGGTTAGATCGGTTTCAGTGATAATTTTCTCTGTGAGTAACTGATCCCTTTTTGCACTCCGTTCTTCCTGCGGATATTGCTCAAGTTGTTTTTCTACTTCTTTTTTAATACCATTTTCTCCATTCAAACGTTCGTTTGTAATTGACCATTCTGCTTCTATAGCGGGATTTGCAGCCAAATCTGGATTGATACCTCTAAGGAAGCTTTCGAGGCGCGATCGCATTGCACCTTTAAAGCTAGAACCTGGTATTAATGGATTACCCAAGCTATCTTTAATTACAGGTAAATCTGAGCCAATTGGTTCACTAGAACGACCTGCCCTGATGCGTAGTGCTGTAATTGTGGTGAGTGTACCTGTGGTTTCTAGTCGATTTTTGAATTTGTCGAACATAGGTTTAAATTTCTAAAGTATCGGGAAACTGTGGAGGCTGTAATTGTAATTTAGGTTTAACAACAGCTGTAATCGCAGATTGAATAAAATTGACAAATATTTCACTTACTTGTTGATAATCCTCACTATTAATCGTTTTAAAGCCATGAGCAAATAGTGAGTTATTACGAACTTCTAAAGCATTAATAATTTTGTTAGCATTTTCTTGATAAAGCTTTCCTATAGAGTCATCAGGGAGTTTACTTAATAGCTCATAGCTATTTCTCAAAGCTAGCTGAATCACTCCCTTAACAGGAGATCGCTTTTGCTCATATTCATTCCGTAAAGCTTCTGGTAATTGCAGAATGTCAACATCACCTGTTTTAATACCGTAAGTTATATTGAGACGAATTTGAGCTAATAATTCTAAAGCTCGGTAAAGTCTGCCAACAGCATCATCATAACGTTCTTGAACAGCACGTCGTTGGGCATTGTTTAGTAAGTCTTGTACAATCTCGTAGCCATGTCCTTCTGTACCATTACTAGAATCAAATTTTTCATCTATTTGTCCTCGGCTGTTAATCACACGTTTGAGAAATAGTGCTAGTTGACGAATTTCTGGATGTCTCATTTGAGGTTCTAGTAAATCTAAAGCTTCTCTATGTTCAAATCTATCCCAAGCATCTAAAGCTGAACAACAAGCATATAAAGTTTGAATTTTGCGTTTAGTTTCAGGTGGTAATGCCATTGAAGAGATGAGTCTCTTTATTTGTGCGATCGCAGCAGGATAGTTATACTGTTGTAAGAAAATTGGTAAAAATTGCTCAAGAGTTCGCTGTGCAACTACAGGTGCTACAGTTGCTTGTTCTGTTAATTCTCCCCTTTCAATCTTAATAATGTTTGTTCTGACAGCTGTAGTTACATATAATGTGACTTGATAATCAAGAGATGCCATTGCTAACCCTACAGACATTGATTTAGTACCGCCTGTATAATCAGCCATCAATTGAGTATTTTGTGAATCTTGTTGAATCTTCTGAATACATGGTGTTGCTTGCAGATAGCATTCTGATAAATCATCTGGTTCTTGAATTAGAATCAAATCTCTATCAGGTTGAAAACGATCTCCTAATCCTACTTGTGTTGGAATATTGGGTAATCTTTCAATTACTTCATTTCCACGTCTGACTTCACAGGGTGTTCCTTCTCCTACTACTTGCGATTTACTACCTTTACTACCATCAGAACAAAGAAATACAACGCGGTCAGGTTGTATTTCACGAATAGCAGTAATAATGGGCTGGTAAGAACCACCAACCGTAATAAACAGAACTTTTACCATAAAAAATTATTTCCTTGTTATTTTTAGGGTTTATCACCATCACGCTTATACTTCAAATGACGTGCGCCATAGCCTAAATAGCGGCGAATCAATTCTATCCAAATATGTTTATAATCACTGTGACAGCATTCGGCAATTATTTGAGCAGATTTTTTAATATTGCCATCAATATCCTCGAGAATTTTTTCAGCTAGGGAACCTTTACCTCTACCCCATTTCCTATCCCTACCTACTTGATAGCGGATAAAATTTTTAATGGCTTCTACGCTTTCACTAGTATCAGCTACACGTACTAAGTTACGAAATTGTGATTCTTCTAAATCACCATAACTTGTTTTATCCAAAGCATCTTGAATCCAGGTAACTATATCATCTTCAGCCTGACGGATTCCTTTTTGAACTTTAAGTTCCTGCTGAGTATCTAATTGTTCACTCATTTAGCATTCTCCCGAAATACATTATGAAATTCATTACAAATTTGTACTTGACCAAAACCTTCAGAAGTGCGATCGCCTACTCCTTTAACTTCTAAATCCTCTAAAGCTTTTATCCATAGATTTTCTTCAGCGGTACTGAATAAATACACAGAACCCTGATTTGTAATTAACTCCATATCTTTCATTAATCCCCAAGCAGAATTCCAGCCATAACGATAGTCATAGCTGCTATAAGCGGCGTGAAGTTGCAAGGAAGAATCATTAACACCGCTAAATTGCTGGAGCATTTCTTCTGAAATTACAGTTATATATCGCCAGTTTTCAGTTAAGATGGCATCGGCTTGTAAATCAAGGGTAAAATAGGTGCGATTGTTTGGCAAATCTTCTATAGGATTGCCAAATATATTCTTCCATTCGTCCCAACGTTGGCGTAATTTTTTATTAAATAGTTGGATTTGGTTAGTGACTTTTGGCTTGATTTCTACAGGTGGTTGTGCTTTAATCTTGACTCTTCCTAATCCCCTAGAAGTGGCACCGCCTAAACGTAGGTCTTCTTGGTGAGAATCAATGAAATTTTGTAGAGATTCTGCTAATTCATCTGATACGAATATACTCACTGTATATATGATAGGTTGTTCTCGGTGTTCTTGAGATTCATTCAAAACTTCAATGCTGTAAAGAACTCGTTCTTCTGAAGTTACTCTGCGCCGATTAATACCAACTCGTGTTAACAAACGAGTATTTGCAGAATTGCTGTAATATTTGTTGTTTTGAATTTGATAAAAGCCAGTGAATGTATCAACTCTACCACCATCTACAGGGCAATTTGGATCGTAAAGATGACCATAACCTTCAGCACAGAAGCGGTCAATTAAAGTATCAAAGACACCATTATGTTTAGGGTCATTTTGTTTTGACTTAAAACCTGGTTTATTTTTGGAACTTAATACAGTAGCAGGTACAACTCTAACATCTGACTTAACTTTAAAATTTGCAGGGTAGGCATTTTGAAAAATTGCCGGGTTTTCGCTTAAAAAGAGTGCGTGGAAATCGTCGCCATCACTAATAGATGTATTAGCACGTCTCAGGATTTGAGCCGCGATCGCTCCACGAATTACAGAACCAGGAATATAACTGTCTGCTTCACTAACTGAGCCACCTGGTTTCTGTCGTCCAATTGCTAAAGGAGATAATGCTTTAATTTCTAAATTAATCCGTTTCATTGCACACCACCTTTTGCCAAAAAATCCCAGGCTGCTTGTTCTAATGGTAGGTTAGGAAATTCCCAATGCAACCAACCCAAACCCACTGATTTACTACCACCCAAAGCATTAATATGTCGCAGCCCAGCTAAAATTAATGCCCCTGTATAGACTGGCGCACCAGATAAATGAATATGTCCTGTAAACCTGAGTTGTGCATTGGCTGAAGATGTTTCTAAAAAGTAGAGTTTTTGTTCTTCAGCAGTGCGGCGGCGGCGATTAATTGTGACACCTGGGCGCAGAACTTCAGGTAAATTATCTGGATCTTCTGTGCAAATTAAGTCATCAAATATTACTCGTGATGGCAAAGCTGGATTCCCAAATATTTGACAAATTAGACAATGATGCTGGTCTTCATAATCGGATATTTTATATTCTGTACGCTCAAAGTTACCAGTTAAACCTGCTCTTTGAGGACACATAGTTTGCGGGTTGGGTGAATCACAAATTGCCCAATTCAATCCTCTAGCCATTTTTTCGCACTCATGGCGTAAGCGTCCTTTGAGTTGAGACGCAGGAATTAAGAGGTTTCCTTCTGAGTTACGGACAATTGGTTTATCTGCAAGGGAACCAGAAGAACCACCTGCACCAATACACAAAGCCGTGTCAATTACAGCTGTAATTTCGTATGAAGTGATGCGGTTGGATAATTGTTGCAGATTAATCACGATTTAGCCTCCGTTGTTACCAGATAAGTATCAATAGCATCATTATCCTCATCGGAGGAAGGCACAAAATCATACAAATCTATTATTTCTCGCCAAATTGTTTCGTAGAATGGATCTTCTAAATTTTTAGGGTCAAGCTTTCCGTCGTCATACATCCACGGGGCTAAATTCCCCCCGTTATTTTCGTCTTTGGGCTGACACCAAGCGTCTTCAAACTGTTCTTTTAATTCTTGTTTTCTTTGCTTGAGTCGCACTCGAAAGTAGCGGTAGTTGAGAATAGCAGTGTGTTTACCCCTTTCTAGCAAAGCTCGAATTTGGTAAAGTTGCGATTTAGGAAATTTGGCATTTTTTAAAGCTTCTATTGCACTGATTAAGCCTCCTAATTCATATAATGTGTAAGGAGCAGCATACAGCTTTAACTTTGGTCTGAGGTTTTTTATCAAGCCCTCTTCACGAAACTCCTTAATGTTGGATGAAATCATAGTGACAGATTTCATCGTTAAAAAATCAACTGTCCCACCACAATATCCAGCTTTCTTCAATTTCTTGGCACGCTCTTTCGCTGATTTTAGTAACTGTTCCATCAGGTCTTTGGCGTAATAAATGGGGGTGTTATATGACGTAATTAGTAGACCTATAGAAGTGCTGAGTTGACATTGAGAAGGTTCAGCATCAGTTGGTTTATAGCGATGGCATTTTTTTAAATCCACTGGTTTATTTGGCGGTGTAATTTTATAGTCACCAACAATACATTTAACTTCTGCTGCTAACTCTTGTTCAACTAATGGCACTTGTTTGAGCAGAATTTTTTCAAATCTTTCGCCGATCGCTTTAGCAATTTGTAAAGCTTTATTAGCAGGTACAATCAGGATAATGTCATCACCACCAATTGTAATAATTTCAAACGGATGGACTAAATCACCATTTTCCAGAGAAGATTCTTCATCATTGAGATTTTGCAATTTGTGAGGATGCAGATGCTCTGCTAATGCTTGGTAAACAGCATATTCTGTAGCTAATCCTACATCTATACTGAAATCTTTATAATCCTGTGGTGTTTTAATTTTTTTCTGAATGTAGCCACCCATATTATTACCATCAGCATAGATATAGGCAATGAAATCTTTGCTAGCATTCGCAATATGGCTGAGATTTTCAGGGATTTCAACTTCATCAGATTGAAATCCAGCGTAGTATTTTTGTTGAAGTCTAGGATTTGCTTTAAGAAATAAATTAAATTTATCTACCCAGCCTTCAACTCTGATACTTTTCCAAGTCAATTGAGAGTTTTTATACCATTCAGGTTCTTTTGGATTTCCTTTCTTGGCTCTATAACCAACTAAATGTTTACGAGCCGAAGCTTCAGAAAAATTCGATTCTCTAGGTAGTGCTGGTGGTTGGACAATCATTACAGCAGATCTATGTTCTCCCTCATCACGCATCAAATAAGGATGGGTTTCAAACATGGGAGGATAACGACGACTGGGACGGCCAGAAAAATCATGACCACTGCGACGTTGATTAAATAAAATTGCTAATTTAGTTGTCAGTTCATTAAAATTTTTGCGTTCTCCAAAAGCATCTTCAACAGAAACAGCATATTCAGTACACCTTTCCGTTTGAGAATTTTCTAGATTCTTCTCTAGATCGCCAAAGTAAGCTTGTACTAATGGCTTTTTATATTGCTGACGATACCAATCTAACCATAATGTATTCTCAATCGGCTGTCGTAGCAAGCCAAACCGTATTTCTAGAAGTCTAAATGTATCGCCAACCGCGCAGGAATTAGCAGTTAATGTTTCTTCTGTATAACGTTTTTCAATAGCATTTGCTAAATCATTAATATATGCAGATGGACAAAAAGCAAGAATATTACCGCCAGTTGAATAAATAATAAGTTCGGGAATTAATACATCAGAAAGTTTGTAGTCAGCAAAGAAATTATTATCTAGCCATTGTCTAACTTGATTACAATGAACAGTATACAGATTACGATTATTTTTATCGGGTTCATAATTTTGGTTAAAAAATGCTGGTAAATCAATCTGGTTGATTCTGTCTAATAAAGTAGATGCACCGCGAATATCTTGAATTTTCGCGGATTCAAATACATATTGCTTAATTTTAGTCGCACCACCATAAACTAAACCAATGCGAGTTGTTTGATTCCATAAATCAGGATATTGAGTTTTTAATTCATTTAGAGATTCAGGAAAGTAGTTTTTATTAATACTTTGTAATTCCTGTGCCTGCTTCACTAACGCCTGAACTTCTTCTGGAACTTCTTGACCGTTATTCAAAGCCTCGCGCATTTGCCGCAGTACTTCCAGGCTATACTTAGGCTGTCGCTCATCACCCCAAGCCAAACACCAAGCGATCGCTACGCCAATGCTAGACGCAAACGCAGTTGTAATAAAATTTTTATTCTGCATCTCTACTTTTTCCATCTGTACGTACTCCTGCAATTACTTCCTTTTACAAAATCCCACCAACAACTGCGCCAAAGCCTGCACAGTTGGACGCTGCGATACATCCTTACCTCGCTGTAATCCGTGAACCCTACCACGTAAAATCGGTAATTCCGACTCAACAACATCATGATTTCCCAGAAAGTCGCTAAAAACGATCGCAATAACTTGCAATTGCAACTCATCACACAACACTTTCCAAGGCTCAACCTCCGCCTCATCTTTGACTAAAATCATCGCATGGGTAGCTTCTTTCATAATCAAACGATTCTCGTCTGATATTTTCCCCCCAATATCAAAGACGAATAGCGGTGTATTGATACCTCTAACTTCCTGGGCCTTGAGGTTGGCGAACTCTGGGGTAAATCCTGCTTTGTATTGTGCTTTTAATTCGGCGGCTAAATCAGGATCGCGCCTGGCGGTTTCGCTGTACCAGGAACCATCGCCATCGGGACAGCCGGAAATAAAGTATGATTCTGGTGCGTCGGGAATCTGCAATAGTGCTTGTTTTAATCCATCCCGAAAGCAAGTCTTTCCAGTGTTAGCAAAGCCACAAAGTACAAGTTTGATGTTTGATGGTAGTTGCGATCGCACCACATCTAAGGTATCCCCTACTCGATAGTCTGGATGTCTGCTAATAGTAACTACATATCTATCAAGTCCTTTATCTCCAATCTTCGGATCGAAGATGGCGATCGCATCATATACTTTCCCTAACTTATCTCCTAATACCTGACTAACTAATACAGATACTCGCCCGTTGATTTTAATCAGGGAACCTCCGGGTATCTCTCCCGTAGCAATCATTTCATCTAATTTTTTTGCTACATCGCTGACAATGCGATCGCCTGTGGCTTGGGTACTGCCAAATCCTACTTTAAGAATCTCACCCTGTAACTCTATATGATAAGTAGTCATGATTATTGCAGATTTATCAAACCAATCTACTCCTGTTTTTGCTTCGCCTATCAAATATCAATCAATTAAATCTCCTAATTTATAACTAGGATTGTGTGTGATAGAAATCACATATTTACCTAACTTAGGATCGTAAAAAGCAACTGCCCCGTAGATGTGAGCCAGCTTATGTGCTAAAACAAATGCTACAGGTATAGAAATCGGCCCGTTAATCTTAAGCAACGGCCCTCCTGCTAGTTCACCTGATGCTGCCATTTCCTCTAACCGGGCTGCCGCATCGCGTACAATCTGGTCATTTTGGGCAGGTTCGCCAAAACTAACTCGTAATAGGTTGTCTTTAATCTCAATTTTGTAAGTAGACATTACCATTACCTTGATTTGCTTGGTACATCATACACGCCGTTGGAAAATATGTCTTCCAAAAGGCTGTATCTTAAAAAAGTTAGATGTAGAGAAACGCTATAGTGTCTGAACTCGTATTTCAAGATGCTCCCCAAGTTGAATTACTGCAATGGTTAGCACGCGGTTCCCTCAAGCAAAAACTATTGCGGACGATTCGGTTATGGGTTTGGTTGCGTTCGTTATACGGCTCCGAAGGAGCATCGCTTTATGGCGATCGTCAAGAACGTTTAGCTTTAGATGATTCGTTTACCTATGCCGAATGGCGAGATGCATTTTTTAGTTCCACTCACACTAAAGGCGAAGAAGTTCCCAGCTTGCACGATCCTGATTGTCCTTGCGCTAAAACAATCGAGCAGTGGTTATTTAACGAAAAAACAGGAATTGTTGCTCGCCAATGGCAAGAATCTTTGATAGCTCACACTGGTATAACAAAATCTAAGTTGAATGACGAGATATTAAAGCAAAGATTGTTTGGTGTAACTCGTCGTTCTTTGCAAGGGGATTTAGAAACCTTAGCAAATTTAGGTTGGTTGGTTTACAAAAATGAAAAATATTACCGTGTTAGCGAGTTTCCGGAACGTCCAGTTACACCAAAAGATGAAGCCAATCCTAGCAAGCTGAGCGCTTATGAATTGAATTTTTTGCACGAAGATTTGGTAGGATTTGCCCAAAACCACTTTCAAAAAATTAACGAAGTACAACGCTTTTTTTTGAAAGTAGATTATGTTATACCCCGCAGTACCCTGGATGCTGTTGAGGATTTGCAGTACCAATTAAGAGAGCTTTGGACAAAAACTCCAGTTCCACCAGTTCAAATAACCTACAAAAGTGCCAAAGTTGGAACAAAAGTTGATTGCATTGTTTATCCAGTCTGTATTTACTATATTCAAAGGGCTGTTTATTTATGTGCTTATGGTGAAAGCCCTGATAAACAAACCCAATGGTATAACTTCCGCCTCGATCGTATTCAAAATATGATTTCTTTGAATTGGGATAACTCAGAGTTGCCTTTGAATTTACGCCAACACTATCAAAGACATACTTTACCCAACCCAGATTATATTGCTTTAGAGATGTCTAAAGCTTGGGGATTTGATTTTTATTTGCCCTCACAATTAATGTTGTTGCGATTTGATAGAGATTTTGGCGATCGCTATGTTAAAGGAACTGAACGCCATGAAACTTTTGAAGAAATTTCTTACCAGCAAGCACAAAAGCTAATCAAACAAAAAATTAAACAACCAGAACAACAGACTTTACTCAAAATTCTGGACAATCGCTCATCCCAAGATGCTTATTATCAAGTATTTATTCGTTATCAAGACGAGAAATACAGAGATAACAACGTCATTATGCGCCTACGTGCATGGCGGCCTAAATGCGAAGTTCTCTTTCCTTACGAATTAAGGCAAAGTATTGCCGCCGATGTCGCTAAAGAATTTCAGCTTTACCATCAAACTTCTGATTTTTCCTATGAATAGACTACAGCTAACACCAAAATTTGAAGAAGCATTAATCTATGCAACTCGCCTTCATGCCAATCAAACGCGCAAGATTAGCGGCGTTCCTTACATCGCTCACTTGTTGAGTGTAGCAGCACTGATACTGGAAGCTGGCGGAACTGAAGAAGAAGCGATCGCCGGTCTATTGCACGATGCAGTCGAAGACCAAGGAGGCAAATCCACACGTGAGGAAATCCGTCAGCGTTTTGGTGAGACAGTCGTGGCAATAGTTGATGGCTGTACCGAATGCGACACATACCCGAAACCACCTTGGTCAGAACGCAAGAAAAGGTATTTAGAAAATCTGCGTCATGCTTCACCCTCAGTTCGGCGGGTATCTTTGGCGGATAAGCTGCACAATGCAAGGTCATTGTTGGCTGATTTACGACAACATGGCAGCAGTATTTGGAAAGAGTTTAAAACTGGCAAAGAAGGAACTTTATGGTTTTATCAACAGTTGCAGGAGGTCTATAATGCAACTGGTTGTGACTTCATGAGTGAGGAGTTTTTACGAGTCGTTGAACAATTGTATAACCAAAGCTAATTGCTATTGCAAAAAAATCCGGCACTACAGTTAAGGGTTTCTTTCTCTTTGCACAGTAATGATAAAAAGGTAGTAAATCACAGAGGTGGATGCATCAATATTGCTCAACTTGATAAATAAAATCCAGTATGATTGATGTAAATTTTTCAGGATACCAAAGTCCCCATTCGTGTAAACCTTCTTCTACAGTAATTAATTTCGAGTTAGGAATAATTGCTGCCATTTCTTGAGCGTTATTTAATGGCGTAGTTAAGTCTTTTTCTGACCATAATAACAAACAGGGTGCTTGAATTTTTGATAGCAGATGGCTGATATCTTCGTACAAAGAAATTAGCAATCCTTGAATGACATTTGCTGTATTGAATAACAAGTTATAGGAGAAAACTAAAGGAATATCAACTAATTTCAATCTGCGCCTTGGAAGAAACATTTGAACCGTCATTTCGATTGCCCTTCGCGGTATCATCTCCGGTATGGACGGCCCGGGAATCCCGGTACTATCTACCAGAATTACACTTTTGACTTTTTCTGGAACAAGTGTAGATAAAGTAATGGCAATACCTCCACCTAATGAGTGTCCTACTATATGAAATTCTCGTAAATCCAAAACTTCCACAAATGAAAGGAGAATTTTGCTATAGCTAACGTAATCGGGAATTAGCTCAGAGTAAGTCGATCTCGCAAAACTAGGCAAATCAGGAGCAATTATGGTATGGTGCTGTGCTAGTAGCTTCAGTACTTCTTGATAAGGCTCAGTAGAGATTCCCCATCCGTGTAAAAATAGGATGGGGATTGAACTCGACTCCAATCTACTTTGCTGATAAAAAATAGTGCAATCTTGTAAATCAACCCGATGATTAGTTAATTGGGATTTCAAAACCATAACCTCATTCACTATGACTCGATAAATCACTTAAATTGACATAAATCCTATTTAAAAGTTCTGGGAGCAGGGCCGCGAGTTACGTCCAGTCCTGATACGCGTGGTAAGGTAATCGTTTTGCCTGTTTGTGCCGCTTCATAAATTAAAGCTATCAGTTTTTGGTCTTGCAAACCTTCTTCCCCAGGGGTGTGGGGTTGCTTGTTGTTAATCACACAATCGGCCATATGATCGATTTCTAAAGCGAACTGATTCTTTTCACCGATACGCACTTCGCTAATGTTCTCTGCCATACTGTTGGTGGGTGATTTACGCGAAACCATCATTCGCAAACCGTTGTAAGAGAACGCCGGATCGAGTTGTCCCCAAGCATCAGAACCGAAGACACGAAACCGTCGTCCTTCATGAAAGCCGTAGCTAGTCGAGCAAATCGCTAGCACTCCACTGGGAAACCGCAATTGGAAAGTGACACTTTCTTCTACCTCTTTGAAGCGCGGATCGCCGGGAGTACTGAAGATTTGAGCGTTGATTGCGACCGGTTCTTCTCCCGTCAAATAGCGAGCTGCATTCAAACAATAAATTCCCACATCTGGTAAAGAGCCACCTCCAGCCAAAGCGCGTTTCAACCGCCACTGATCTAAGTCACCACCCTGGTTTTGTCCGTTGTCTGCCTGAATCACCTTTACAGTGCCTAATTCTTTGCTGCGAATCATCGCAATCATCGCCCGATGGTGTGGCTCGTATTGGCAGCGATATGCAATCATCAACTTGCGATTAGCTTGTTTGCACGCATCGATCATCTGCTGACAATCTTCCACCGTGGTTGCCATTGGCTTCTCACACAGAATATGTTTCCCGGCTTTTGCACCACGCACTGTATATTCTCGGTGCATACTGTTAGGTAGCACAATATAGATTGCATCAACGTCTGGATTGTTACGCAGATTGTCGTAGTTTTGATAGTTGTAAATGTTCTGTGGTTTGATGCCATACTGTTGGGCAACAAGATTTGCTTTGGCAGCATCTCCACTAACTAATGCAGTTGGCTTTGCTAATTTACATTCGGCAAACGCAGGCATGATTTCTTCCAATGTCAGTCTCCCCAGTCCAACGATCGCAAACCCCAAACGTCGTTCTGGAGGTAATGCTGTTGGCGGCCCGCCCGTCTCAACTTCGGTTTGTGCCGAGATGGGTTCAAACTTAATCTGAGGCGGCAGAGTTCCTCCACGTGGAGTAGGTTGCTCACCTGGTTGTTGGGCAGTAACTTCTTCGCTTACACTACCAATGGCAGCAGCTGAAATCGCTCCTAAGGAAGCAGTGGTGAGAATTTGACGACGAGAAAATTCTCCCTTAAACAATTTAGACATTGTGGTTTTTTAATTATGAAATTTTGAAATTACACCATTTCACAAAAGCGATCGCTCATAGGAATACAATCAATCACTAGCTACAAAGTCTATTAATTTCACGATTGCTAAGTGCTGAGTATAATAGTCTTTTGCTTGTTTTCTAGGCAACAGTTTCACGGTGCTTGTAATCGCCTGCAATCTGGAAGCATTGATGTTTAAATCTCAGCCTCATACCCAAGAATTTTACATTTGTAGGTGTAACTCAAATAGTAAAAAAAAGATTATCGGTAAAGACCTATCCCCAGGCTGAACTTGTCTTTGCTCCAAAACATGGTTCGTTATAACCGAAGAGGGTTCCCAACATGGAAGTAATTTGTACTAGTTTAATTGTAATTGTTTACATTAATACATTCCTGTTGTTATACCAATTCTCTGTAAACTTGCACTTAATGATAATTCCTTCTTCCTTGGCGTCCTTCTCTTCTCTACGAGACGCTAAGAGCGAACGAGACGCTTCGCGTTGGCGGAAGCCTCTCGTAGAGAAGGCGGTTCGTTTAATAAATATTAAGTGCATCTTCATGGACAATCGGTATTACTAGGTTGCACCTTGAATTATGAAACGTAAATGTGGATATTTTAAGGAATTTTATTCCTAATAATTAAGCTACAAAGCAGGCTAATTAAGCTGAAGTCAAAAAATTTCATCAACAAACATTATTATGCAATCTCGTTGAGCCAACTTTGGATTGTACTCACTAAATTTGGTTGATAAGGAGAAAAACTTTTTAATGGTGATGGGAAATTCCGTCCTTTTGAAATTTGCAATCGCTTGTCGATGAAAAATCATCTTGAAGAAGATGAGGAAAAACTACGGGTTTCAAGATAGACGTGGTTTAATTGTTGTAACTCAAATTTGAACTTGGAAGGCATACAATCTGATGCTATCGGCGTCATATTTAAACTGCTGAAATAGTTGTGCAATATAGATTTTGGCAGTTTTTGACCCCGATTTTCTCATTGTTTGTGAGAAATCGGGGTTATATCTCTACCTGCTTAACAACTCCTCCAGTGGTTTTATTTGACACAGGTAATCATCTGAGGATCTTTGTCAAAAGTAATTAAGCTTAAACAATCTCGATTAGCTAGTATTTCTGTTGCGATTAAAAATCCTGAAATAGTCCAAGTTTGATATTTGCGAGCTTCTTTTCCAATTAATCGACCATGCCTACCATCATAGTATTCTGGCCATTCGTCTTGAGAGAGGCGGTTTTGAGCTAGTTCAATGGCTTTGTGAGCAAGCGAATCCTTACCAACTTTCAAAGCTGCTGCTACCAACAGCCAAAGTAAAACAGGCCAGTGTCCACCATTGTGGTAAGACCAAGCGATGTTTTTTGGGTCTGAGCCAGTGACAATCTTCCACTCCAAACCTTCTAGAGCCGGAAAACAAATTTTCATAGGCATATAGCCTATTAAGTCATGCCAGCGTTGTTCGATCAACTCCATAATCATTTGGGATTCTTGTTCGCTAGTTAAGCCTACTAGAATTGCCATCAAATTCCCTAATCCAAAGAACCGAAAATCTATCTGTGAAGGCCCCAAATTTCCTGCCAAGTAACCTCCAGTCTCTGGTAGCCACTCGGTTAACCAGGAGGGAATAGAATCTGGATAAATATTGAATTTATTCGCCACTTCCTTGCCAAATTCTTCGCCTTTATAGCAATAAATCTCGTTTAACCGCTTAAGGTCTATCCAGTAGTATTCCTTGATATGATATTCAAGAGCTGCTAAACGTCGCTTAACTGTTTGAGCCAAATACTCGATCTCATCACTATTGGGTAAAAGTAACTCGCTTGCTGCTTGTAAAGCTGCATAAAATAGAACTTGAATTTCTAAAGGATTTCCATAAACGCCCATACGGCGGTCAATCATAAAAGCACCGTCTGGAACTAACATTGTCGGATACATGGCAAAACGATGTACCAAGCAAAAGTCCAAAATTAGCTTAATACCTTGTTGAAAATCGCTTTGATGAGCCAAAGAAATGTCTTTTGTTGCTTTTACATAAGCCCGCAGCAAAATCAACCACCAAAGGCAAGAATCCATCGGTGGGACTCTGCCAATAGCGTGTTCGCCAAAATCAGCTGTCAAAACTTGCTTTCCATTTTCGACATCGACTTTAAAGCTTGCAGGCATTAATCCTGGCCCTGGCTTAAAAAAGTCCATCTGTTGTTCGTGGCTCTGTAATGCTAAAGTTTCTACTAAAAAGTTACGGACAATCTCTGCTCTTCCTTCCATCAAAAAAACCAGACCTGAAGTCACAAAATCACGAATAAAGCAATGGTTATAGTTGAGAGCGTCTTTTGAAGAATCACAGGCAGCTAATGTTCCAATCGGACGTTGCTTGTAAAAAATAATCGAGTTATTCAGTATTGTCCTTGCTTGATTAAGATAATTAGTTTGGCTGCTAATTGGGGTCATCAAAATTTCCTGTACTGAATACAACTTCGTATAAATAGCTTCGCTTAACCCAAAGCTGCTTGACCTCCTACCTGGGATGGGAAAATTCTGCAATTTTGAGGAAATGGTAGATAATATGAATCAAAATATATAGCGATCGCACGATTCAAACTTTAATGGCAGCAATACCAGAAATTTACACGAGCTAGGAGTTGAATAATTCAAATCATGCAATCTCTTATCGAGGATTGAGCTTAATTATTTCGTTAAGAGACCGTTGATATTCTGTTGTCTTTCCTTGTTTTGAGTATAAATCTGCTGCTATCTGAAAATCTGCGATCGCGCTTTTTTTATCCCCTAAATCTAATCGAACCAGCCCCCGACGGTAGTAGGCATCCGCAATACTGCCATTTCCCCAATTTCGATTAATGCGAATTGCCGAGTCATAATCTTGAAGCGCTTTGTTTTTATCTTTGAGAAATTGGTAAACATTACCACGGTTATAATAAGCACCAGAGAAATTTGGATTAAATTGAATGGCTTGAGTATAATCCTCAACCGCACCTCGGTAATTTTTGAGCTTCAGCTGGGCATTTGCGCGATTGAGATAAATACCGGCATTGCGCGGTTCTAGTCGAATAGCTTGATTGTAATATTCAATAGCTCGGCGATAGTTCCCCTTCTGCACTTGAATCAAGCCATTTGCATGGTAAGTCGCGCTTTGTCTAGCTTTAGCAGAAATTGGCCGCCTCGTAGAAAGAAGAGTTTGTATCTTACTGCTTGGTATCGCAAAATAAATCCCAGGAGCAAGACTTCCAGTTCGAGACACTGGCTGTCCTCTACTCACAACCCCAATCACCTCACCATTTTCATTCAGCAATGGCCCGCCCGAATTACCTGGGTTACTTGGTGCCGTATATTGAATCACTCCATTATCGTCTAAGCGGCTAACTATCCCATCCGTAAAGCTTTTTTCAAGTGTTAGTGGGTTGCCAAGAACATAAATCTTTTGCCCAATTTTAGGAGGAATTGATTGTAACCTTAAAGTTGGCAGCCGTTCTTGAGACTGAAGCTCGATCAAGGCTAAATCATTGTTTGGATCTCGTACTACCACTGCTCCACGATAGATTTTCTCTGATACTTTAACGCTCACATTTCGCTGATTTGCTACAACATGGTTTGCCGTAACAATCCATCCCCTTGGAGAGATAATGACACCACTACCATAGGAGACTAACTTACGATTCTGCGAGGCAATAATGGCAACAACAGCCGGATTTGCTTTTTGATAAATTTCTTCGGGTTGCAGAGCAATAACTACCCGATCAAATCCATTGATTGAAGCGAAGATGCTGAGTAAAGAAATCGTTTGAAACTGGAGTTTCATCTCTTAATGCTCCTAATTTAAAAACTTAAATATAATATTGAAGACACAACTTATAAATCGCGTTTTATTTCTTAAATTATCTAGGTTAGAGGCAACAGCAAATAAGGCATTTTCAGGTGTAATGAGTTTTCTCAAAAATAAAATAAGTAAGTCGGTGTGAAAAAATCAAACTATGTTAATAAAAGTTAATTTAGCTCAAACCCTCTTCGCTGCTGCCTCCTGCCTCCTGCCTCCTGCCTTATCCTGAGGATAAATATTCACAGCCACCTACTTATGAATCCTATAGTTAAATTATAGATATGCTATTTAATTAAAAACTAGCAAAGTATTAGCTTATAAACTAACTTGATGTATTATAGCGTTTCTTAAACAGCTGAGGTATACCCAAATGTTTTTTACTAAAGGTAATAGTTTTGAGATTGTACCTCACCAAATCGGTAACCGCCATATAACCTTTTTAGCAAAACATTACTTTGTAATATGTTTATAAAATTATCGCTTAAGAGTGCGTTTTTGTAGAACTCACGTATGCAACCCCGATAATACCGCCAGCACCTAAGTTCCGATCAGTTACCCAAATCCTCGTCATGCAAAGATACGCATTTTTTTCATTTTGCCACGATAACGCCGTATATGCTTCCAGAATTAAAACTTGTTATCTTCCAGAATTTCCGATCTATTTCCTAAAGATTACTCCTTGATTAGTTCTATATTCCCTGAGAATTATTTTTGTCCCACCTGTACGAAATGGTACAGATAAACTCTAGTTATTAGATTTAATTTTTAAGAATAAGGTACATCTAATTTAAAACTGGAAATAATCCTATGATGTTCAACATTGGTGAGTATGTACTAAATTCACAAACTGGACAAGTGGGTAAAGTTATTGGTTACGGACACGAAATCATCAACAATGTGTATACCACAACGCTAAAAGTCTTAATAGCAAAAACTGAGAATTATTCAAATAGATTGTTAGTGTTGGAAGATAAAACTTCAGCCTGGAGTGTAATCTCATAACTGAAGAATTCTAATGATTGTAGAAGAATAAAATGGCACATTTTCACGAAAATCTTGATACATATAGATCTACCGTAGGGGCGCAGGGCTGTGCATTCTTGCCTTGAACTTGAGTTCAAGTCTGTCCCTCCCCGATATCGGAGAGGGACAGACTTGCGTAGTAAAACCTCTAAGAGGTTTTTTTATGTCTAGCTAAATGGACGCCAAATAAACCGTTGAACTCCTAAGAAAACGCAGTTTTGTTTCGCCCTTCCCGCAACTTCGTCTTCGTTGGAGACTCACGTTAAAATCAGTTCAGAATCTTTTTGTGAAGGCATACTATCTTGTACTAGAGAACGATTTGGTGCTTTGCCTTGTAACAAGTTACTAGCAAATGCAAAAGTCGCGTTGACTTTGCGAGTACGCCACTCATCTATAAGCTTTTCTACTTGGATAAGAGACATTCGCCGTGTCATTGCTTCATAAAGATAAGCAGCATGACTAGTTTCATCTTTGGCGACACTCAAAATTCCCAGTTTTAAGTTGCGAGAAACAGGTTCATCATCGGGTAATGCATTAGCCATCCTTGCAAAATCTTTGCTTGCATCTAACTCCAGAATGTAAGTGCTACCCATGAAGACATTCCAGTCAATAACAGCAGGTTTTAGTTGTTCTGAGGTGTAACCTTCAAAGAAGGCTGCAAAAAATGGACTGCGCTGCTGTTGTGATTTATCTGTAGATGTGGTTTGAGGTTGACTTTTAAAATCTAGAACTTGTTTATTGAGTTGTTTTAAACCGCGAGCGAAAATTTGACCGTGCCTAGTTTCATCTGATGCGTGTTTTTTGAGCTTTTCGGCTAACCATGTATCGCCCTCTGCTGCGGCGCGATCGCTTAGTGCTGTCAAAAAAGGCACAGAACCAGATTCCGCTAACTGAAACCCAGCAAGGATATTAGGGCGAGTTTTAGAGTCACGGATCTGAGCCGCAGAGTAGTAGGCAAAAGCACCAGAACCTACTAGATGCATCACGTAAGTCAATAAATTCATGAGAGATTCCCGCTAACCTTTTTTCTTATAGTAAACATTAGGTATGGGGGATTGGGGTGTATTATCTAAGCGATCGCATTCTTCAAAGCTGAACATAAAATGCGATCGCCTATTAACCCAATAAAATTAACTTTGATAAGGACGCGGCAGTTGGCGTAGTTTATGAGCAGTATCTAATTCACTATTGTTTTTCCTGCCATATCCCCAACCCAATATCTTACGATATTCACCCATAATGCCACTTTCAATTAACTCATCCTCATTGACTGTAATCTCAGTGTGAGATTCGGGCGCAACATAAAGCGCATCCGCCGGACAATATGCCTCACACATGAAACAAGTTTGGCAGTCTTCCTTGCGCGCGATCGCAGGTGGTTGATTGGGAACTGCATCAAAAACATTAGTAGGACAAACTTGAACGCACAGATCGCAATTAATACAAAGTTTATGGCTGACAAGCTCAATCATAATATTGCTCCTACTAAAACTTTGATACAACGGATGGGGTTTGAGTGGTTTGTACTGGTGGTGTAGCGATAGCATCAGTAATCCAATCGCGCCTTACCCAAAGCTTATCTAAGCCGCCTGTGGCTTGATAATACCGCTGATTGGGATCGGTCTGGGGATAGTCCACCCGAATGTGTTCGCTACGAGTTTCTGTGCGATGTAAAGCACTAAAATATGCCCATCGCGCTACAGCAGTCAGAGCAACCGCCCGACGAGAAAATTCTATATCACGCACAGTATCTTGTTTTGGATTTCCTTGTACTTGCTGCCACAGCGTTTCTAATTTGGCAAGAGAATCTAGAAGTTTGTGTTCAGAACGCAAGTAATTTTTCTCTAACGGGAACATCTGGGCTTGAACACCGCGCACAATTGCCTCGTTATCGAATGTTTCAGACGCGAGGGAGTTTGAGCGCATTCCCACTTGACCGGCTGCACGTGCAACCCGTTCATTTGCATGTGCGCCCAAACTCTTTGCAAAAGCCGCCGCCCCAACTCCTGCCCATTGTCCTGTAGAGATTGCCCAGGCAGCATTAGGGCCACCACCACCAGAAGCTAACCCAGCTAAAAATTCCCGCGATGCAGCATCACCAGCAGCATAGAGTCCTGGCACTTTTGTAGCGCAACTATCATCGATAATCCGAATTCCCCCTGTCCCCCGTACTGTCCCTTCTAAAATCAATGTGACAGGTACGCGTTCTGTATAGGGATCGATGCCAGCCTTTTTATATGGTAGAAAAGCGATGAAATGAGACTTTTCAATCACTGCCTTGACTTCATCTGTGGCTTTATCTAAACGAGCATAAATGGGGCCTTTCATCAGGGCATTAGGGAGGAACGCAGGATCGCGACGACCGTTAATATAACCACCAAGATCGTTACCTACTTCATCTGTGTAACTAGCCCAGCCAAAAGGAACACCCCTTGTGACTGTGGCATTAAAAGCGGTCGAAATTGCATAGTGATTAGAAGCTTCCATACTAGAGAGTTCGCCACCAGCTTCTACAGCCATGAGCATTCCATCACCTGTATTAGTGTTGCAACCTAATGCTTTACTCAAGAATGCACAACCGCCATTGGCTAAGACCACTGCACCAGCACGAACGGTATAAGTACGATGATGCTGCCGTTGGACACCTCTTGCCCCTGCCACAGAACCATCTTCAGCCAGTAAAAGCTCTAAAGCCGGACTTTGATCGAGAATTTGTACACCAGAACGCAAGAGGTTTTTGCGGAGTACTCGCATATATTCAGGGCCATAATAACTCTGACGCACAGATTCCCCATTTTCTTTAGGGAAACGATAGCCCCATTTTTCTACTAGGGGTAAACTAAGCCAAGTTTTTTCAACGACACGCTCAATCCAACGTAAGTTAGCGAGGTCTTTGGCTGCACGATAACGCTCCGATACAACTTTGTCCCAATGCTCTGGAGAAGGAGCCATGATGCCATTACCACTAGCCGCAGCAGCACCGCTTGTACCCAGAAAACCTTTATCAGCAATGATGACTTTGACACCTTGGGATGCAGCTGCCCATGCTGCCCATGCTGCGGCCGGGCCACCACCAATTACCAACACATCAGCAGTTAGTTGTAATTCATTTTCTGCGAGCAATTTCTTTTCCTCCTGTTTGGTAGTAATTTTCATACTTTGCTACTTACTGTGAGCGGCTCCTACAGGCAAAAAACTTGCCTGCATTTTTTGCTAGTAATTCGCCATCAATGCCATCTTCGGCAATGAGCTACTATACTGGCGTGTTCTGCTTCTCTGCTTTTTTGTCTATAAAATTGCGTTAGCTATACCGCAGACTTGCTGTCTTGTCCGACTAATTATGCAGTAGATATTTGCATAATACTAAGAGTGTGTACAGCAAAGCACAATTAGTATGATACTCTAATTATTAGTTTTTCTAACAATAAGTCTTACAAGTTAATTTTCTATCTGGTTGAAACTGCCGTAAAACTTTCCATTGACAATCTCGCTTGAGTTTCCTTAAAGATGAGTAACTTAATCTCTAATATCCCCTTGTTTTTTATGCTTAAGTGTGCAAACCTCATAATATACTACAATAAATCGATAGATTTACCGTAATTTATATTTGGTGCAAAATCAACCTTTAGCACCTATTATCAAGGTTCGAGAAAGCTATGTCTGAACCACGCTAATCGAATTAGAAGGTCAAAAGGTCACTCAAGCTTTGAAATATTTACACCAAGCCAATTTGAAGTAGAGGTGCATTAATGCTAAGAGAGGGGACAGGGAATAGGGAGTCGGTAATAGGGAACAAATTATGTGCAATTGACTCTGTTGGAACTATTTAAGCCATTTATTCTTTAGAAAAAATTCAGCTTTTTAGTTAGGAATTATTTATACAAATTAATCATCAATATCTCTCATCCTGGATCTCAAAGATTGAGTTTTCAAGGAAGAGTAGCGGATTTAATACTATGATACGGAGGGATAATGAGCAGAACAAAGCAATTAAAACTAGGTGCATTCATGCGCCCGGTAAGCATACACACAGGTGCTTGGCGTTATCCTGGCGCCATACCTGACGCTAATTTTAACTTCCCAGCGTTGAAAAAATTCATCCAAAAACTAGAGCAAGGCAAGTTTGATGCATTTTTCATGGCCGATCACTTAGCAGTGTTAGATATGCCAATCAACGCGCTCAAACGCAGCCATACTGTCACTTCTTTTGAGCCTTTTACCTTGCTTTCTGCCCTTGCCACTGTCACCGAACACATCGGATTGGTAGCGACTGCTTCCACAACTTATGACGCGCCTTACCACATCGCTCGCCGCTTTGCATCTCTCGACCACATCAGTGGCGGCCGCGCTGGCTGGAATATCGTCACCACAGCCAATCCAGACGCAGCACTCAACTTTGGTTTAGAAGAAGAAATAGAGCATGACGAACGCTACCGACGAGCTAGAGAATTTTATGATGTCGTTACAGGTCTTTGGGATTCCTTTGCTGACGATGCCTTCATTCGAGATGTGGAAGCCGGGATTTATTTCGATCCCGACAAGCTTCACGTTCTCAATCATAAGGGAAAATATCTCTCGGTGCGGGGGCCATTGAACATTGCTAGACCTGTTCAAGGCTGGCCGGTAATCGTTCAGGCAGGCGCATCAGAAGCCGGACGGCAATTAGCCGCCGAAACCGCCGAAGCTGTGTTTGCACCTGCTGGAAATCTGGAGGCTGGCAAGGCTTTATTTGCCGACATCAAAGGACGGGCGCGGGCAATTGGACGCGATCCAGACAGTATAAAAATTCTTCCAGGAGTTTTAGTCATCGTGGGGGAAACCGTTGCCGAGGCACAAACTAAACGTGTTTATTTAAATAGCCTAGTACATTATGACAGTGGAATCGCCAGCCTAAATAGTGCCCTGGGCTACGATGTTTCGGGTTTCGATCCAGATGGCGCCTTGCCCGAAATCCCAGCGACTAACGCTGGTCATTCTTCGCGAGAAAGAGTAATAGCCTTAGCACAACGTGAGAACTTGACTATTCGGCAGCTGGCGCAACGCGTTGGCAGTTACGGCGGGTTGGCTTTCGTCGGCACCCCCCAAACCATCGCCGATGAGATGGAGCAATGGCTGTTTGAGGAAGGGTCTGACGGCTTCAACATCATGTTCCCTTATCTTCCTGAAGGGTTGAACGATTTCGTTGACAAAGTTGTGCCAGAACTCCAACGGCGTGGGATTTTCCGCAAAGAGTATGAGGGTAATACCCTACGTGAAAATCTCGGATTGCCGCGCCCTGTTAATCGCTTTTTCGAGACTAGTCTGGTGTAGCATGACTCATCACCACTTCAATCTCATATTGTTAAGTTGCAAAAACGTAATCCAATTTGGCAATGAGTAGGCTCTCAAGCAGTGCAAGATATTTGTCAATGTATTGAGAAAGCCTATCAACTATTTTTTAAACATAATAAAAGTTGGCACAAATCCCCCGAATGAGCGCAAAGCAGATTCGGGGGAGTATGTCAAGTAAATTTTCCACTTCTACGGCTGCCATTACCGATGAACTCCTGAAGTCTATACTACAAAAGTTCTAATATTTCATTCAAATTGATGAGTAGTTCTGTTTAAAAGCGATCGCCTTCAAATTAAGGCGTAAAGTTAGTGAAATTATGATGTTAATCTGGAACCACAATATTTTCTAAACCCTTTTCTGCTGGTGGAAATTGCGGATTCATTGCTTCTAGGGTGTCTGCAATTGTACGAGCCACTACCAAGTTACGATACCACTTATTATTTGCAGGTACGACATACCAGGGAGCATGAGCAGTTGAACAATTATTAATCATGTCCTCAAATGCAGCTTGGTAGTCATTCCAAAACTCCCGCTCTTTTAAATCATTGCTAGAAAACTTCCAATGTTTATCTGGATCTTTTAGCCGACTTTCCAAGCGCCGTTTTTGTTCGTCTTTAGAAATGTGGAGAAAAAACTTAATCACAGCGATGTTGTTGAGCGTTAGCATGTGCTCAAACTCGTTAATTAACTGATAGCGATCGCGCCAAATATCCTCTGGTACTAACTGTTTTACTCGCACAACCAAGACATCTTCATAATGGGAACGGTTGAAGATGCTAATCATTCCCCGTTGTGGTGTGCGCTGGTGGTAACGCCAAAGAAAATCATGGCTTAATTCTTCATCACTAGGCTTTTTAAATGACCAAACCTGACAGCCTTGTGGGTTGAGTCCGCCAAATACGTGTTTGATAGTACCATCTTTACCTCCGGTATCCATCGCTTGCAACACGATTAGCAAACTGCGTTTGTGTTCAGCATATAACCGTTCTTGTAAATTTTGTAGCCGTTGACGCTGCTGTTCTAGTTCTGGCTCAACTTGCTTCTTGTTCTTGTAGTCCTCGCAGGCATTGGGATCGATGTCAACCAATGTAATTGGTTCTTGGGGGTGGACTCGGTAGCGAGGATAGTCTGGTTTAGGCGGTAGTTCGTCTACAACTATTTTTTCAGGTGCCATTTCCTCGGCATACTCGCTTGTAATCTTGGCTGCCGCTTGTTTTGTTTTATGAGATTCTGCTGCTGTTGCGTCGCTGGGGGAAGTTGAATTACTATTTTTTGAACTACTTGAGCGTGCCATAATTTCTTTTCACTTAAATAGGGTTTACCGTGAGATATTCTTAATTTGCTAAATTTATTCAAGGCTATCTAGTCACCTCAATTTGATGCCAAGAGTTATTCATGTATCCCTTGAAATTCCAAATGGTTTTGATATCTTCTGGTTGAGTGTTACCAGCAGAATCCCAAGCACGCACAATAACTCGGTTGTTGCCATTTTTGAGATTTATCTGGCTTTGCCAAAATTGCCAAGCCCAGGGATGCTGTGATTCTTGAAGCTCTGCTTGCATCCAAGTTTCTCCTCCATCGAGGGATAGCTCTACGCATCGAATGGTACAGTTTTCGGTTGCGATCGCATATCCTTCAATTAACACAGAGTTTGTCGGTATTTTCTCTCCATCTAATGGATGACAGATTACAGAATTGACGCTCAACTCCCCTAGCATTTGTCCTTTAGTCCAATCGACCGTCTGAGATTGAACCTCTGGTGGGAAGAGTTTATAAGCGTGTTGTTGAAAGTAGTTATCAGAAGGGCTGGTTTGGAGCGTGATGGTCGATAACCACTTAACGCTACGAGCGCCAATATAACCAGGTACTACAACCCGCAATGGGAAGCCATGCTCAGGAGTTAACGGCTCACCGTTCATTTCATAGGCTAAGAGAACCTCTGGACTCATCGCCTTCTTAATGGGAATAGAACCCCCAAAGCCGAATTTCTTGCCCTCTTTTTCAACTTCATCGAAACTGCTAAAGGCTACATGTTGGGCATCGGCTTCGATTCTGGCTGCTTGCAATACCTCAAAAAGTGGAACACCACCCCACACTGCGTTGCTAATTGCTCCTGCACTCCAAGGTTCTTCACCTTGAATCGGCTTGGCTTCGATCGACTCATCACGTCGATTGCCAGCGCAGTAAAGCGTTGCCATAACTGTACGTTTCGGGAATTTTTCTCGAATTTCATTCAATGAAAAATGTAGTGGCTGACCTACACTGCCATTAATAGACAAACGATAGTCGGCTGGATCGATATTAGGAATTGAGCCATGATTGCGAATGTAAAATAATTCTTTCGGTGTTACAAAGTTTTGCCGTAGCAGCTTCAACGGTGGCTCTGCATTTAAAGGTACCTGCTCTAAGATAATTAGGTCTGAATGCTTAATCATGGTGCTTGAGTGTGGGAATTTTCGGAAGCAAGAATGTCTTGGCCTGTTTTTTGTTTTTACTTTAATAGCTCATTTAACCTCTAGTCTGTGCTAGCTGTTGAACTCTTAGATCTTCCCCATTGATTAAACCTACTTCATCACCCATAACGCGCTCTAAGATTTCTTCTGCCAGAGTTAGAAATTCTGGATCTTTGCGTTTGCGGGGACGTGGTAGCGATATGCGTCGATCCATTGAGATTCGACCATTTTCAATTAAGATGATGCGATCGGCTAGCGTTACTGCTTCATCTACATCATGAGTAATCAAAAAGGCCGAAAATTTTTGCTCCTGCCAAATTCTTTCAATTAGCCGCTGCATCTCAATGCGCGTCATGGCATCCAAAGCACCAAGAGGTTCATCTAACATGAGTAAGCGCGGTTCTCTGACTAAAGCCCTAGCAAGTGCCACCCGTTGCTTTTGTCCTCCAGAAAGCACAGACGGCCAATCTTTTGCTCGTTCTTTTAAACCTACTTGCTCCAGCGCGTTCTCTGCCTTTTGCCGCCAGTCTTTTTTATTCAACCCTAATCCAACATTTCCTAAAACGTTCTCCCAGGGCAAGAGGCGGGCATTCTGGAACATTGTTCGCGCACTACGATTACGCCCACGTAGCGGCTCCCCGTCAATGATAACTCCACCAGTACTTGGACGCTCAAACCCTGCTATCATCCGCAAGAGCGTACTTTTACCGCCGCCACTACGTCCGACGATCGCAATAAATTCTCCTGATGCGATCTCTAAATCCAGACTCTCCAACACGTGATTACTACCATAGGTCTTTGTCAAACCTATAACTTTTACCTCTGCGCCTTGTTGGGGTGCCATATTTACAAACCTCTCTAAAACTGCAACAGAATTTTGAATCATCAACTTTAGGCAGCTTGGTAGTTAGAGTCCCACCTTAACCATTTTTGTTCTAAAGCTTTGGCTGCGACATCTGCTAACTTACCCAGCAAGGCGTAAAGCAAAATGCTCAATACAACAACATCAGTTTGCATAAACTCACGAGCGTTCATTGCCATATAGCCAATGCCAGAGTCAAGGGTAATAGTTTCAGCCACAATCAAGGTTAGCCACATAATTCCCAAGGCATAACGCAGTCCAACGATAATCGATCCCAATGCACCTGGGAAAATAACTCGTTTGAATAAAGACCAACCATGCAAGCCGTAAGATTTGGCCATTTCTATTAGTTCTGGATCGACGGTGCGAACTCCGTGAAAGGTGTTGAGATAAATGGGAAAGAACACTCCCAATGCCACAAGAAAGACCTTAGCTTCTTCACCAATGCCAAACCATAAAATTACCAGTGGAATTAACGCTAAGTGAGGAATATTCCGAATCATCTGTACGGAGGTGTCTAAATACTCTTCTGCTGGACGAGCCAATCCATTTAGTAATCCCAGCCCAAAACCAATACTGCCTCCCAGTAAGAACCCAATTACAGCCCGGATTGTACTGATAATCAAGTTGCGCCACAGTTCCCCGGAACGGGCTAAACGAATTGCTGCAAGTATGACATCGGAAGGAGCAGGCAATACTCTTGTAGACAGCCAGCCAGATTTTACTAGTATTTGCCAAAGAATAATCAGAACAATTGGTAAAATCCAAGGTTTTAGCTGCCGAAACCCTAGTTGAGAAAATTGGCTTTTTTTCATCTTGAAGCTCCTTGAGTTGTACGTTGTTGAGGAAAATCTTGGTTAGCGACAATTTCACCAAAAGGGCTTAATACTTGCTGTTGTGCTGTAGTAGGTAAATTCTCAAGCGGTAAGCGAGGAAAGAGTAATTCAGCTACTCGATAAGCTTCTTCTAAATGCGGATATCCCGAAAGGATGAAAGTTTCTATTCCTAGTTCGGCATATTCCAGCATCCTGGCGGCGACAGTATCGGGATCTCCGACTAAGGCTGTACCCGCGCCACCCCGCACCAGTCCGACTCCTGCCCAGAGATTAGGGCTGACTTCCAGTGCTTCACGGTTACCACCGTGCAGTTGCGTCATCCGGCGTTGCCCCTCGGAGTCTAAACGAGCATAAGCTTTTTGAGCAACTGCGATCGCTTCTTCATCGACATACTTAATTAAGTCATTGGCAGCATCCCAGGCTTGGCTTTCGGTTTCTCGCACAATTACGTGCAAACGAATTCCAAAACGCAAAGTTCTACCTTGTTCGGCAGCTAACTTGCGAACTACCTCAATTTTCTCGGCTACTTGTTGTGGTGGTTCTCCCCAAGTTAAATACACATCAATATGTTTAGCGGCAATTTGTTGGGCAATGAGTGATGAACCGCCAAACCATAAAGGAGGATACGGTGTTTGCACAGGCGGAAACAGTAGCTTACCGCCTTTGACTTGAAAATACTCACCAGTGAAGTTAGCTTCTTCACCAGCCATAATTGTCCGCCAAATAGACAAAAACTCATCTGTTAATTCATACCTTGCTGTGTGGCTAAGATGAACTCCATCTCCAGCCAGTTCCACCGGGTCGCCTCCTGTGACGACGTTAATCAACAAACGGCCATTGGATATGCGATCGAGTGTAGCCGCCATCCGTGCTGCCATCCCAGGGGATGACAATCCTGGGCGAACTGCTACTAAAAAACGCATCTGTTGAGTTTCTGCAACTAAGGATGATGCTAAAATCCAAGCGTCTTCACATGAGCGTCCGGTGGGAAGTAAAGCACCTCTGTAGCCGAGATAATCGACGGCTTGAGCAATTTGACACAAATATGGATAGGTGGCAGCCCGCCCTCCTGTTGCTGTTCCTAGATAGCGTCCGTCACTGTAGGTAGGGATAAACCAAAATAGTTCCATTTATACTTGACTCCTTGGTGTTTTCGCTATATTCAAGAATGCGATCGCCTACGGCGGGGCGTAGCCCATCGCTATTAATTAAGCTGTTTGCGATCGGACACCATAGCTACTTGATTAACATCAATTTTTTTAGGAACCAATTTCAAACGATAAAAAGTATCAGCAAGTCTTTGTTGATAAGCAACAACTTCCTCAGTAATTGGTTCTAAGCCATAAGCTCTTCTTGTTGCTACTTGCTCTAAAACAGCAGCATCAATCCCAATTAAAGGTGAAAGAATTTGTGCGACTTCTTTTGGTCTAGATTTTGCCCATTCATCTACTTTTTTAACTTCCTCTAAAACGACTTTTAAGCGGTCAGGATGCTTGTTGGCAAAGGTTTGAGAAGCAAAAAGGAACTCTCGATTTTCAACTATATTTGTCGCATCTGTAAGTATTCGCGCTCCAGTAGCTTGTTGGGCAGCAGCAAAGTATGGATCCCAA
This sequence comes from Nostoc sp. ChiSLP01, assembly GCA_034531195.2. Taxonomy (GTDB): domain Bacteria; phylum Cyanobacteriota; class Cyanobacteriia; order Cyanobacteriales; family Nostocaceae; genus Nostoc. The sequence goes on along the minus strand of JAVRBO020000027.1, from coordinate 56,794 downwards.
ATTGCCCATGCATCTACCTTCTTTCGTTCAAATGCGGCTCTAGCATCGGCTGGTGGAATAAATACTGGTTGAATATCGGTATATTTCAAATTAGCTTTTGCTAGTGCTTGTACAATTAAGTAATGCACATTTGAGCCTTTATTTAAGGCAATTTTTTTGCCTTTTAAGTCAGCAAGATTCCGAATTGGCGAATCTTTTGGAACTAAAATTGCTTCACCTTTGGGATTAGGAGGTGAACTGGCAACATAAAGCAGAGGTGCGCCAGCTGCTTGAGCAGATATGGGAGGGGTTTCTCCTGCGTGTCCAAAGTCAAGCCGACCAGCATTCAAAGCTTCTAATAGTTGCGGCCCAGCTGAAAATTGATTCCATCGTACCGATAAACCCATTGATTTTAACTTTTTTTCTAAATCACCCTTTGCTCTTAAAAGACTGAGAGAGCCAAACTTTTGATGACCAATCCGAACTACTTTTTCTGGATCTTGACCTATGCTAAATGATGGCATAGATGCAGAAATTACCGAAAGATTTGGAGAACAAGCAGAAATTAGCAAACTCAAGCTGAAACTAATAGCAAAGAGCGAGGTAAATACTTTGCTTGAATGCTTTTTTAATAACTTTACAAATTCTATAATTTTAGAAATTTGTTCCTGATTTAAAAACATTTCACCCTCATTTTAAAAGATGGAAAATTATATTTTCAAATTTTGAAAAACTCAATTACCTTTCATTAAAATTATTTAAAGTGATTTAAAAATACATTAAACCGATAAATTTAACGTAGTATCTAACTAAGGAATGATATTTAGATCTTGTACTAACGATATAAAGGAGATATCTGTAGAAGGAAAATGACAAAATAAAATATTAAAATTGACTCCAAGACTTTGTTGATTTCCTGCATGATTTGTGTATGATAAAACTGGGAGTAGCCCGATGCACTACCTCTGTAGCTAAAGAATGCGCCCTTTCGACAAAGTTATTTAGTTCAGTTCGCGTTTTCTTAATTTGCTTGAGAATTGATTGGTGTTATTTTTCTAAATATTCCAAGGGCAGATGTAAGTCGGAAAAAGCCAGTTGCGTTGCAACAGTAGACTCGGTTGAAGATCTGGTGGTTCGAGGCATAGAAAATTTATGCTTTTTCCAAGGTCAAAAAAATGATAACAAGACACCTCATTGAGGATACACGAAGAGGTAAATCTTGGATTGTGGCAATTTCTTCAGTATTTGAGCCGTAGCTAGTTCTTGGGTAAAAGTTTCATTTTTAAAACAAGAGCGATCGCCTACGGTGGGCGGGTACGCCATCGCACTTAAATATGTTATTGTTGGGTTCTCCTGATGCTAATCGTAGCCGTCAAAACCAAGACAATTGCCAATACCAACACGGTATTCGTGAGCATTGAGTTATTCTGGTGTTTGAGTGCGATTGCCACCAATGCCCACAGTATTACTCCTGTATAAGCAATGTCTCGACGCTGGATGACTATAATTGCTGCAACTGCTGTTGCTATCAATAACATGATAATAGTCCAGATTACAGCAGAAATTCCCCAACCGTTCCACCTGTGAAAATACAAGGCACACGCTACGTTGACAATTGTCGCCACGCTAATCCAGCCTAGATAAATGCTAATAGGAAAGTGAATACACCATTTTTTGAGCTGAGGTACACGGTTGTTGCCAATTTCTAACTGCACATAAACACCAATCAGAGGCAACAAAATCAAGAACATTGCAATTACAGAAAGAGCAAAAAGCCTAGACAAAAACAGATATACCCAGATACTTTGAGCAATACAGGCGATCGCCAATAGATAACCTGTCTTGCGTAAATCAGGCTCATGTCGTTGGTTAGGTAGAGCTTGGTATATCCCAAAAGCAAACAAGCCAAGGTAAATCAACCCCCAGATAGCAAAGGCATAATTAGCAGGGATAATCAGCACATTTTTAAACAAAGTATTGGAAATTTCTCCTATGCTAAGTCCATTGAGCGGAAAAACGTTAGATACGACGTTGACAACGAAAGCACCAAAGATTGCAGCCAAAGTAACAAGCTGCCGCCAAATATCTCGGTAATTACCTCTTGTGGACTGTTGCATAGGATGTTAACTGATATCTTCTGTGCTTTTAGCTTACATCCCAAAAAGAGCGATCGCTCCCTAAAAGGGCAAAGCTACTGCGGTTGATGTGGGATTGCACAGATATTCCGCCTGAATTCGCATAGCAATGAAATGGTATGACCAAAAAGGGGAAAAGGGTAAGGGGGAAAGGGGAAAGGGATACAAGCCCCGAAATTCTATTTATGTAAAAAAAGAAAAATTTATACCGAGATTGCTTGCAACGAGGTATAAGGTGTCTATATTACAAGCCCGTATCTTGAGATATGGGGTTTATGTTTCTTTTTTCCCTTTTCCCCCTTACCCTTTTCCCCGCCGAAGGGCTTTGACTCACACGGGGATTCAAGTTAGAGATTTTGTGAAAAGGCGACCATCCAAAACCAAGCCAAGTTGCCCATTGGTAAAAACGCTAGTGCCTTGAATATAAGGAGCAACTGGAATTGCTTCCCCTAGAGGATGGATTGTAGAGGATTGCTTGCCGATGATGCAATCTACTTCTACAGCACATCGTTTGTCTAAGTAACGAAATACTAATAATGGCTTATCCTGCTTGAAAGCATTTAGTGTATCTGTACTGTCAGTGGTAACTGGGGTGGGAAGGTAATTAGGACAAATCAGTACATCAGTCAGTAAGTGGATAGGGACGAGCATTTCCGTTGTTGGATGTTCGCGATCGCTACTCAAGAACTCACTGGTGCCAGAAGGCTGCAAAAATAGCATACGTCCCGCTTGAGTTTGCAGAATTTGTTCGGACTGGGATAGACAAATCTGCTCTACGGAATCCGCAACAAACGCATAGATTCTAGAGTTAGCTTGACAGACGATCAGTTGAGTAATTTTTTGCTCCAGGGGAATTTGCAGCGAGAAGGCTGTACCATGTCCAGCTTTGGATTTCAACACTATTCTTCCCTGAATAGCTGTTAATTGCTTGCAAACTTCAGTTAATTCTGCTCCTAACTCTAAAGCAGCACGATCGCATAAAACAGATGAAACCTCTGGTTCAAGTATCAGCTCGCTCACTTGTAAGATATCCCCTGGTTTTGTCAGGGCGAATCCTTGAGCTAAAGCCTGTTGATAGATTTGCGATAAGTTAAGTCCTGCGCCATCATCACAGCCATCAATAATCAGTTGATTTCCCTGCTGGTAAACTTGAATTTCAATAAGACCGTTGCTATTTTTACCTAGCTGTTGGCGTGTTTGACCAAACTCTATACTTTGCTCTAGTAAATAGCAACTTATATGCAACAGCAGAACGCGGAGGCGATCGCTAAACGTGCGATCGACTTCGATATCGCTAATTTGTAAATGTAGTCTAGCAGACTTATCTTGTAAAGCTTGTAACTGAGACCAAAGCCGATGCAAGGGTTCTAAGGCTACTTTTAAAGAAATGTTTGTAACTTTTTTAACTAAATCGGCAGAACGGTTAAGTAAATTTTCTTGCTGTATGAGTTCTTGTTTGAGTTGGTGGCGATCGTTATTCAGGGAATGAACAGTTGATGCCACCTGAGATGCTTGGGACAAAACAGATTGGAGAGTACTGTATAATTGCTGAGAGCGAGAAGCAGCTAGAGGCGAAAGGGTATCTGAAATTGCTGCTAAACGTCCCGACCATTCCTGTAGATTGTCCAGCAGGCGTTGTAATCGTTTAACTTGTCGAAGCAACTGCCCGATTGCATGTTGCTGTTGTTCTTCCTGACAAGCTTGCCGATCGCAGCTAGTTAGTAATGTTGCAATCAGCGCGTTTAGTTGTTCGAGATGCTGACTATTGATGGGTGTGGCGGCTGGAATACTGGTTGCAACAATGGTGGGAATGAATTCTTGCAAAGAGACTGGATGGCGATCGCTCAAAGATTTAACTAGGGATGCAACAGAAGTTTCAGCAGGCAGGTAAAAATCCCCCAACCAAGCCTGAAAATCTCCCTCCTCCAAGTTTGCTAGTTCCCCTACCTTGACGGTAAGCTGCTCGGTATCTAAGTTACCAAAGCTACTAAGCTGTGAGTTAGTTTCACTTACTAGTTCCCTGTCAAGACTTTCCTTGGCTTTAACCACAACTTGCTCTGGTAGAGGTGCAGAAGATTCTACCTCGCTCAAGGAATCGCCAAACTGAATAACTGCTTGATGTCCCGATGTCTCAAGGTTTGTTTCCTGGGAATCGCCAAATTCTGCTTGCAGACGAGCAACAATGGCAGACATACGCTGGAGAATTTCTACTTCGTCAATTTTCGAGGCTGTTAAAAATGCCATCAGCAGTATTTGTAAGCAATCTAATCCTTCCGACAACAGGGAGGCGATTGGAGCGTTGACAGTTGCCCGATACTGATACAAAAGCTGAAAAATATCTTCTAGTGCAGCCGCAACTATAGCAATGGTATCTAGCTCGGCTGCTATAGCAATCGAATGCAGAGAGCCAGCAGCTTCCATGAGAGCCAAAGCTGTACCAGGGTTACTGTCTTTTGTATAGTTAGGCAACTCCTGTTCCAAGAACAGTAACAAATCGATCGCTTCTTCTAGAAAGCGCTCGTCGTTCTGCGGTTGGGGGACAAAATCGGTACTCATCGAAACTCCTGGTTTGTGACAATTCTATGGCTTCGACATTGATTTGAGGGTACAAGCAGCAATCTGGGCGATCGCTCTAAATTGCTCCTGGATTTGCGCGATTGACTCCAGCCCAGCACTGATTTGGCGATCGCACGGTTCGATAGCAGCAGCTACATCTCCTGTTGCTACCTGGAGTTCTTGAAACCATTCCTCTATATTTAGGGTGCTTTCACGGGCTTGGCGGGCGAGAATTTCCACCTGTTCGGCAGCAGCTAACAAACTGAGTTCCTGCTCAGCTTTTGTTGCTTCGATGGCTGTATTCAAAGATAAAATCTGAATCTTGCTACTCAAGCCTTCCACAAGGCCAACAAAGCCAGAAGCTTGCTGGCAAAATTCACCAAGGTATTGCAGCTGTTTATTTGTAAAGGCAACAGTATCTTGAATAGACATTAAATACTCGCGCTCTTGCTCGGCGATTCTTGCTCCTGCTTCTACAGCCTGGCTCACCTGCTGCAATGGCACTAGTAATTGTGACAGATCGAGGGATTCAAGCTGTTGAGCAGGTGGAGTTACTATTTCAGCCGAGTGCAAGTTAATTGTCAACATCATTCCTACTTGTTGCAGCAAACTGCGCTCTGCTTCCTGCCATTTTCGGAGTGCAAGGCAATGATGAATTACTAACAAACCCCAAGGCTGTTGTTTGACAATCAAGGGCAAACACAGACTAGCTTGCACCTGAAAGCGTTGCCAAAATTGCTGTTGGCGCCCAGTTAGTTCTAATATTTCAGTTCTGTCACTAACATCGGTAGTAACAAACAAATTTATCGGTAGGGATTGGTTGAGCAGGGATGTCCAACCCGGTTGTATAGCTTCAGCGATCGCCCGACTGCGATTCTCTTCCTCAAAACGATAAATCAGGACGCGATCGGCGTTGAGAATATCTCGCAGGGCGGTGGCTGTAACCTCCAAAAGTGCGGTTTGATTTTTTGCCTGCTGCATTTGCCGTTCGATCGCCGCAAGTTGTTCTCGCTGGATCTCAAAAGCTCTTTGCACATTGTCATCATTGTCACTAGGCGAATCCTTAGCCAAAGCTTGGATAAAAGCTTCGATTTGACTTACCTTGTGCTGCAATTGAGCGACCTTTGGCCCCTTAGCAGATTGAAAGACTGCTTTGAGTACAGCCACATTAGCCAAAATGTCTTCTATCTGGATTTGATTGTCAGGCTGGGTTTCAAAATTAGGGTCTAAAGTTGCGATCGTCACAGAAAACTCCTTGGCAGCATCAAGTTAAATCAGTGGGTTTGCCATTGCAATGTCTGGGCGATGGCTTTGGTGTCTAAAATCCAGCGATCGCCTGGCAGAATACCTCGAACAAAATTTAGTAGTTTGTTGGGGGAAAAGTCGGTTGATACCGATTGTGTTTGCTGTAAATCCTGCCACTCTACATCTAAGACATGAGCGACTAAAAACCCGACTACCTGATTTTGAAGCTCAACAACCAGAACTATTGGCTTTTCTGGTCGTGACTGTCGCTTAAAAAGCGGTGCGTAACCAAGCAAATGTTCTAAGTCAACCAGCCGCAGCATCTGTCCTTGCCAATTATAGAAACCTAAAATCCAACTTGGTAAGGCCGGGGCTGGGGAAATTTCTTGGCTAGCGATATGAATCATGTCCACTACTGAGTGGAATGGTATTAATCCACTTCCTCGATCGCCCAAGGAAAAACGCATAAATCTTTGCCGTTGTTCGCATGGTGTCACTCCAGGAGCCAATGTTGAGGTTGTTCCAGGCAACCCCAACTTATCAGCCAATATCTGGTTCATGCCTAGAAGCAGGACTTTGAGTGGCTCTTCGTTTGGTGTTACAGACAAGACAGCCATGTGGCTAACAAAGTTTAACTCTGCCACTTGCCGATAAGACCAAGGCACTGGACGCACAGCTGACAAAGGAATATCGATTAAAGCAGGGGGCTTGTCCACAGGAATGCCACAAAGTTCTCCAGTCCGGGTTTGAGTTAGAAGTAAAAAGCGCCCTGAAGTGTCAACCGCAGAAACTTGGTGCGTCTGTTGGGTTTGTAATTGCGGAATTAATTTCTGGCGTAAGTCCACAATCGTAATACTTTGCGCTCCCAAATCGACCATCCCGATCCCACTTTCAACCGTACTCTTAATAGGAGGACAAGCAATCACCTTGAGAACTGCACCAACTGGCAAGGCAAATAAATAGTCTGCGATCGCAAAAACAACGACTCGTAATGAGTCGCTTTCGGTCACAGCGCCAGATAATCGCTTAAACGGAAAGGGAGTGTTGAGCATAAGTCGGTCGGTGTTGAAAACTGTGGGTAAGGCAGGAGGCAGGAGGCAGAAGGCAGAAGGAAAGAGATTTTTGAGGAACTTTACTTTCGGTTATGTACGAATGGCACTAAGTTTAGTTATTTATTGAGGTGAGGCAGGAGGTAGTTATTGCTGGAGGCAGGAGTTTTAAAACCTTGTGCTGGAAGCTTTTCAGATATTTATCTTGTTTCTATCTTCTGCCTTCTGCCTCCTGCCTCCTGCCTTATCTCAGGTATTAACCAATTCGGCGATCGCGGCCAAGAAGTTCTGTTCGGAATAGGGTTTGGTCAGGTAAGCTTTAGCCCCTAGAGCTAAAGCTAATTGGCGGTGCTTCTGTCCGCTACGAGTAGTTAGCATCACTACAGGAATCCCCGCCAAACGCTCGTCTTGGCGATGGTGTTCTAAGAACTCAAATCCATTCATACGCGGCATTTCAATGTCACAAATCACTAAATTGACATTACCGTGTTGAAGCATTTGCGCGATCCCCTCTCGACCATCGCCTGCTTGCAACACTTGATAATCGGCTTTCTGGAGCGTCTGCACCAAACTTTGCCTTTGGACAACCGAATCTTCCACCACTAACACTGTCAGTCGGTTAAGTTGAGCAACGGCTGTATTAACTTCTATTGGCTGTTGCTGCGGTTGCGTTATAGTTAGCTCGGATTGCTGCCCCTCTAGAGTAAGAACAGGCTCAGGCGCAGGCAAGAGTTTAGTTGTAAGACTTGATGCCGGGGGAGCCGACATCATATCTGTCTCCCAGGTTTGACGAACTAACTCCAACGGGTCAACGGTGAGGGTGAGGCTACCATTTCCCAAGACGCTGTAACCTTGGATGTAACTAGGTAAAGTCACGACTCTGCCGAGGGATTTAATTACTAATTCCTGCTCGACTAAAATCTGATCGACTTGCAAACACAGGTATTGCTGCTCTGTTTGCAACAGTAGCAGAGGTTCGACGGTGTTGCGTTGTTTGACTGGAAAAGGACTGAGGGTTAAATTATGGTCTTGGGTGAATAAAGGATATTTGTAATCCAGCAAATTGGCAAGCGGGCGGATGGGAACTAGTTGCTGATTTTGTCCTTCTCCCCACTGCCAGAATTTTTGGATGCCTTGCCCGTGTAAAGATTGCTGGACTTGAATCTGGTCTGGCTGCGGTAATAAAACTTGGCTAATTCCCTCAGACAGTAAAGCATAAGTAATACCTTGAGATTGACAAACGAGCAAGCGTGCTGTTGTTAAGCTCAGGGGCAATTGCAGAATAAAGGTGGTTCCTTGCCCTGAAAGCGATCGCACCAAAATCGAACCTTGTAAAGCTTGCAATTGCGTACGAACGACATCCAAGCCGATACCGCGACCAGATAACTCACCAACCTGGTTAGCGGTAGAAAAGCCCGGTTCAAATAATAACTCTGCTAGTTGGTCTTCGGAGGCGTAAGCGGCTTGTTCAGTAGTCAGTAAGTGTTTTTCTATACCTCGCTGACGAATGGATTCCCAGTTAAAGCCTCGACCATCATCCCGTACCTCAATAGTAGTGCGGTTACCTTGATGGTAGGCTTGAATTGTAATTGTTCCGGTTTCTGGTTTGCCCTGCTGTCTGCGGGTTTCTACTGATTCAATGCCATGATCGAAGGCATTGCGAATCATGTGCAGTAAGGGATCGTACAGCTGCTCGGAAATAGCTTTATCCACCAGTACCTTAGTACCGCCAAGCTTGAGTTCAACAGGCTTATGATAAGTTGCTACCATCTGTTGCAAGAGGCGAGGAAATCGATTTAACACTGTTCCCAGTGGCACCATTCTGGCTTGCAGCAAATCTTCCTGCGCTCCTGAAAGGAGTTGCTTGCGCTTGCCGAGACTGAAGCGAGATTGCTGAACTAAGGCATTAAAAGCCTCAATCCGTTCTCCTAATTGCACCATGTCTTCTGTCAGATTTTGCAGGAGAATGTGCAACTCACTATAACTATCCATTTCTAAGGCATCAAAATTAGATTGTGCCTGGGCAGTTGGGGAAGCACGGACAATTGAGCAGCTTGGGTATCGCTGCTTTGCGCGTTCGGGAAGCAGTTGTCGATCCGACCAAGTAGAAACTTTACTAAGTTGTTGTTGACAGTGCAAAAACTGTAGTAGAGTCTCTTGAGCTACTTTGTGGATGTGGTTAGATTGTAGGTTTTGTTGGTTTTCGTTGATTAGCAATTCCCCAATCGTATGACTGAGGCGATCGAGTTGTTCGATCGCCACTCGGATACTGGGAAGTGATGCCGATGATTGAGCCTGGAGGCTTGGTGCTGGTGGTAAAGAGGCTGGCCGCTCTGAGTCTGTGTATCGGCAGGATGTCTGTGGATCTCCGATCCAGATTGACTGTAAAATCCGATCTATGGCAGAGGGGGCTACTACCGAATCCTGAGAAATTGGTTCGAGTACCTCCGGTGCTTTTGCTACGGAATTATCAGTCCGCTTCGGGAAAAACGACCAAATTGATTCTGCTTCGCTGGCACTAAGGAGGGGGGATGGCTGATTCTCAGTTGTAGTCGTTTGTGTGGGTGGGGCAGCTATGGAAACTGGCTGCTTTTGCGGTTCTAAAACAGGAGTAGTTATTCCTGCCCATTCTCGCAATTGTGGAGATATTTCTCCGCCTTGAATGCGATCGCCTGCGAGTACTGCTGCTTGAGCCGCTTTAAAATTTTCTAAAGCCACCTGAGCGATTTGCAGTACTTTGTCTGGATGCGCTTTGAGCGCGTTTAGGGTCGCCTGAGCAATTTCTTCCAATCCAGATAAGCTATAAGATGCTGCTAGTTCGGCAAAAAATTCTGCTTGAGAGTTGAGTGTTATCTGAATTTGTTGCGGATCTCGGCTTTGAATGTCAGCTTCAAGTTGTTGCAAATCCTGGGGTACGCTCCCAGAAAAAATTGACTCTACCACATCAAAGCCAAGTTCTTCCGAACTAGGAAGCGGAGCCTCACGACCAAAAAAGTCGCCTAGTTTATGTTGGAGTTGGGCAAAAATTGAGGCAGTTTTATCGAGGATTTCTGCCTCATTGTAGGATAAGCCCATCAAGGTTGCACTCAATGGAGTTCGCAGGCACTCATAAGCATCTAGAAGCAAAGCACCCAATTCTGGATCGATTTCCAGTTCTTGAGGGTATAACGCCTGGAATACATCTTCCAAATGATGGGCAATTGTCTTAATCGTTTCCTGTCCAACACTGGCAGCACTCCCTTTGAGAGTATGGGCACTTCGCATCAAGGCGTGAACTTTTTCTGTGGTTTTTTCATCAAGTAAACCGATGAGACTCTGTTCGATGGTTTGCAACAACTCTGCCGCTTCAGCCAGAAAAGCCTGCTCTAACTGCTCTTGATTACTGGGATGGGTGTTCATAACAGTTTTGCTTTCTTAGTCAACTTTGAACTGGCTAACACTGGTTTCCAGTTGTTGTGAAGTCATCCGTAGTTCCTCAAAAGACTCGGAAATGTGGATGGCACTTTGCGAAGTCTTGCGAGCGATCGCCGATACATCCATCATCGCTTCTGTCAATATCTGAGATTGCTGACTTTGAGTGGAAACTGCTTGAGTAATTCCTTGTACCAGTCCACCAATTTCGTTGGTAGCTGCCACGATCGCAATCAGGGAATGACGAGTCTCATCGATTAATTTCGAGCCTTGGACAACTTGGGTAATCCCGACTTCCATTGCTTCGGTAACTTCGTTGGTTCCACTTTGAATTTCTTGCACGAGTCGCTCAATTTCTGTGGTGGCACTCGCTGACTGATAAGCCAGGGAACGAACTTCATCTGCAACCACCGCAAAGCCTTTACCGTACTCTCCAGCACGTGTAGCCTCAATCGCCGCGTTGAGTGCTAGCAAGTTAGTTTGAGTGGCAAAGTTTTCAATCAAACTCACTACTTTTGAGATTTTCTGAGAAGCTTCACCGAGGCGTTTAATCTTCTTCGCTGTTTCGGAGACGGTTTCCCGAATCTCCAAAATGCCATCTACGGTTCTTTCCATCAGAGAATCGCCAGCTTGGACAGTTCTATTAGCTTCTTGCACCGCCTGTCCTACTCTTTGGGCATCAACAGCAACTACCTGGGTGGAAGTTACCATCATTTGTAATTGTTCCAGAGCGCGTTCGAGCCGTTCTGCTTGCTGTTGAGCTTGGTTAGATAGTTGTACTACAGAGGTAGTGTTATTGCTGGAATTTTCACTCACTCTGCTGGCAGCAATCTGCACTTGTCGCACTAAATCTCGCAAACTTTGGATCGTAGTATTGTAACCATCGGCGATCGTCCCAATTTCATCTTCAGATAAGGGAGCGCGAACGGTGAGATCGCCTCTGAAGGATGGTTCCAAAGCCATGAGAACGCGTACTGCTCCTTGTTGGAGTTTTTCCCGTGCGGTGCGTTCGCGCTCTGCTGCTTCTGCTAGTTGCTGCTCTTGAGTACGAACCTGTTTGAGGTATTCTGCAAGATTGAGGGCAATACCAATCTGGACGCTGGCTTGGTTGAGAACATCCTCCTCTGATTGCTCCCACTGCCGCGCTGCGCTATTTTGATAAACTCCCATCAGCCCCCAGAGCCGATCTTCTTGGAAAATCGGCGCAATCATGTAGGCTTTAGTTCCCCACAGTTCTAGCAATTGGATGTGACATTCGTCATGACCAACAGTATAGATATTGTCAACCCGCAAACTTTCTTTGCGCGCATAACGCCCTCCTTTGTTGTACTGGAGATAGGTATCTCTAACTTTGGCAAGGCTAGTTCCCACAAGCTTCGGCCAATCCCCAGTCACAGACTCAACTACAAATTCTCCAGACCAATCAGGCTCAAAACGGTAAACTCCAACTCGATCTACTTTCAGCAGTTGACGAAGTTCGTGGGTGGCAAACTGGACAAATTCCAGAACATCACCATGAGTTTGGGCCATCTCTGTTAACCGACTTGGCAAGCGATAGGAAAATCGGGCGTTTGCTACTTCCCGTTCTGCCAGTTTTGTCAGTTCCTCATTCTTGTTTAAGGTTTGTTGTAAGTATTGCGATTGCTGAACGGCAACTCCAAACTGCGTACCGATTTTCGCTACCAAGTTGATTTCATTCTCTTGCCATTGCCGCGGCCCGTCATTCTGATATGCTCCTAACAAACCCCAGAGCTTGTTTCCGGCAATAATCGGGGTGATGATATAGGCTCTCATCTGGAATTGCTCTAGAATTTTTATGTGGCACTGGGCATGGCCAGAAGTGTAAATGTCATTGATAACAAACGTCTCGTTGTGGCGATAGCGTCCACCTTGGGTTTGTTGGAGGTGTTCGTCTTCCCATATAGTCCTGATATCGGGGCCAACCAAAGCCACCCATTCACGACTTACGGATTCGGAAATAAATTCTCCACCCCAATCTGGATTGAAGCGATACACTGCAAGCCGATCGCATTCTAAGTGCGATCGCAATTCTGGTAAGGCGTTGCGGAAAATCGTATCTAGCTCTTGAACTTGGCGGATTTTTTCTGCCAACCTTGTCAAGGCTCGTTCCCCTTCTGCGGTTCTGGCTAACTCTGCATTCTTCTTCTTGAGCTGTTCGATATACTCAACCTGTTGCAAACCTATACCCATTTGCACAGCTACTTTTTTCAACAGTTGCACATCTTTGGGCTTCCAGTGCCGGGGGCCAGTATTTTGGTATGCTCCTAAAAAGCCCCAGAGTTTGGTTCCAGTAAAGATAGGAGCGATTGTGTAAGCCTTGGCCTGGATTTTTTCTAATATCTCTAGGTGGCACTGAACGTGACCGACAGCGTAAATATCATTGACAACAAAGGTTTCATGATTGCGATAGCGTCCGCCTTGAGTTTCTTGCAAGTGATCGTCCATCCAAATCGTTTTGATTTCGGAACCAGCTAAAGACAACCATTGGTCTTTTACGGATTCGGCAACAAACTCTACACTCCAGTCGGGATGAAAACGAAATACTGCTAGGCGATCGCACTGTAGTTGTTTGCGTAAACTTGGCAGCAAATTTCGGAAAATTGTGTCTGTATCCTGTGCCTGACGGATTTTTTCTACCATCCCTGTCAGCACTTGTTCTTCTTCTGCTGTGCGCGCCAACTCTGCATTCTTAGTTTTCAGTTGTTCGATGTACTCGGCTTGCTGCACGCTTAAACCCAACTGAATGCCCAATTTGCTCAGTAATCGCACCTCATCGGCATTCCACTGTCGCGGGCCGCTATTCTGATAGGCTCCTAACCAACCCCAAAGTTTGTTTCCAGTAAAAATCGGAGCGATGGTGTAAGCTTTAACCTGATACTGCTCCAGTAGGTCAATGTAGCACTGGGTATGACCAGATGTGTAAATGTCATTGACGGCAAGGGTTTCATTGTGGCGATAGCGCCCGCCTTGGGTTTGCTGTAGGTATTCATCTTGCCAGATGGTCTTGACATCGGGGCTAACTAGAGGTATCCAGTCACTTCCTACAGATTCGGCAATAAATTCACCACTCCAGTCAGAGTTGAAGCGATATATTGCCAGGCGATCGCATTTGAACAACTGCCGCAATTCTGCCAAGGTAGTGCGGTAGAGTGTTTCTAGCTGTTGGGACTGACGCATTCTCTCCGCCATCCGCGCGATGGCGTTTTCTACTTCAGCTACTTGGGTCATTTCTAGATTTTTTAACCGTAGCTGTTCGATATATTCAGCTTGCTGGAGGGCAATACTCAACGGTTCGCTAATCTGCAACAAAGCACCAGTCTCTTCTTCAGTCCATTTGCGAACATCAGAATTTTGATAAGCTGCTAACAAACCCCAAAGCTTACCAGCGCGGAAAATGGGAACAATGATGTATGCTTTGGCTTGGAATTTCTCTAATGCTTCTACATAGCAAGGTGAAAAACCAGCAGCATAAATATCATTGACTTTGCGGAAGCGCCTTTCTTTGGCGTAGATTCCACCCTGCGTTTCCTTGAGATATGTATCGGGATCGAGTTTTGCAGGGGAGCCATACTCCTTCACACTGCAACGCTCTGAAGATACCATGCCTGTTTTTAAAATGCTTTCTTGTTCCTGAATATCCAACAGAGACGACCAACCAGCAGCCACAGATTCAGCGATAACTTCTCCACTCCAGTCTGGATAAAATTGATAAACGACTACGCGATCGCATTTTAAAAATCGCCGCAATTCTTGGGTTGTAGTGCGGAAAAGGGTGCGAAGCTCCGTTGCTTGTCCAATCTTTTCAATGATGCCGAAAACAGTACGTTCTCGTTCGATTAGTTTGGCTGACTCCTCAGAGCGTTGATAAAGTTGTTGCTGATATTGCAACTGTTGAATAGCAATACTAGACAAAGATGCCACCTGCACCATCAGTCGCACTTCACTATCTCTCCACTGACGAGACTGTGAATTTTGATAAGCAGCAAGTAAGCCCCACAATTGTTCGCCCTGGAAGATGGCAACAATAATGTATGCTTTGGCTTGATAGCTTTCTAAAATTTTGATATAGCAGTCAGAAAAACCAGAACTGTAGATATCATTAGTGACTCGATAGACCTGTCCGCGATGGAAAGTTTTGCCTTGGGTGTGCTGAATGTAGCTATCGTGCGATCGCCCTGTTGTCCCAACCAATCCCCCTTCGTCTGCAAAGTTCCTCACACTGCAATAGTTAACGTTCTTAACAATTGCTGGATTGTTTCGCTGTTCTTCTAACAGAGAAACCCACTCAGATCCAACAGATTCAGCAACAAATTCCCCACTCCAATCAGGCTGGAAACGATAGATTGCTACGCGATCGCATTTTAATGATTGCCGCACTTCTTGGGTGGCAATGCGAAAGATGGTATCCACATCTTTGGACTGGAGAATTTTACTCGCTACATCGGTAAGGATTTGGTCTTTTTCTACTTCTTGTTGCAATCTAGCTTGAATTGCGGCAACTTGCAGTTGCGCTTCTAATTCCTGCGCGAACAATTTTAGCGACTTAATTTCCGCATTCTGCCACTGGCGAGGTGCAGTGCATTGCTGCACTACCAACAAACCCCAAACCCCATCTTTTGTTAAGATTGGCAAGCTCAAACAAGCTCTGACCTGAAACCGATCTACAAGCTGCTTTTGGTAAGGAGACAAGCTTGCAGTGTAGGTATCTGCGATTGCTACTAATTTTTCTTGTTGATAAAGCTTGGTAGAACTTAACCCAAAGGTGACGGCGGGCAGTTTTTCCTTCAGCATTGGGGTAAAGCCATCCTTCATGGCCTCCGCAGCAACTATCCCCAGCGTGGGATTCGTAAACTCATACAGCACTACGCGATCGGCTTGCAGGGTGCTTTGTACTTCCATGACAGCCGTGGCAAGCAAAGTATCTAGATCGGAAAATTGACGGATTTTGCTGGCGATCGCCTGTACTTGCTCTACCTCTAATCCATCTCCTGCATCTTGATATGGCAACACATTTACCAATTCTTTTAACTTGCGGATTCTGTCTCGCAATGGCCCTGTTTCCACCCAATCAGCTTGATCTAGTTCAGTTCGCAATTCTTCTAAAGTGGAGATAACTTGCTGTTGTGTAGGTATAACGGTATGCCCGTTACCAGTTTCTTTATGACCGTTGCTGGAAGTTGAGTGTGGTTGGTTGGGTGTAAGATTGGGTTGCGTTACCATAATCTTTCTTGCTATTAAGGTTGTCAAAGTAAGTTAAGGAGGCAGGGGGCAGGGGGCAGAGGGCAGGAGGCAGAAGGTAATTTAGATAAATGAATTTAGAGGATTTGATAAGGACAGGTTTTTTCTTGCACTTGCGCGTCTCGTAGCCGTAAGGCTTCTCGAAAAGTAAAAAATCTTTTTACTTTTTTCATAAATTTTGGCAGAGGGCAAAACTGTATTATCTTCCTTCTGCCTCCTGCCTCCTGCCTTTCTTCGATAATAAGTTCTGAACTTTAAATAGACTCAAGGGCTTGAATCACAGCATGGGTGTCAACTAACATCAAAGGGCTACCTTGAGCATCCATAAAGTAACCCTGCAAGAACGATTTGAGTCGGGCGGGTAACATCGATGCCGAAATCGCTAACCTTTCTTGGGAATCGTAAACTTCAATGGTATTGACTTGCTCCACCAACAGCCCGACAGTTTGATTCTGGACTTGAACCAGCATCGCCATGCCAGAGTTGCGTACATTTTCTCGCCGACACCAGTGTGTTGCTCCCAGTAAACCTGCTAAATCGAGAATCCAGATAGCTTCTCCCCGCCAATTCATGATGCCTAACAAGAATTCTGCTACCTGCGGCACTGGTAAAATCTCTGTAAGTGCAACTTGAATTACTCCCCGCAAATCGGCTAGTGGGAGTAAGCCATTTACCTTTCCATTTAACGGAAATCTTAAAAACCTCTGGTTGTTTCCTTGGGGAGAGTTTTCCAGAATGGGTAGTGAAGAAAAGCGATCGTTGGCCTGTACCATTGCCCCAGTTTCCTTTAGCGAATAAATTTACTAACAGTCTGGAGCAAGGTATTTTCATCTACAGGTTTGACTAAATAGGCATCGGCACCACTCATATTGCCCCAAGTTCTATCAACATCTGTGTTTTTAGTTGAGCAAATCACTACCGGGATTGCTTTTGTTATCGGATCGGCTTTCAACTTGCGGCAGAATTCAAATCCACTTTGGCCTGGCAAAATCAAATCCAGTAAAATCAAGTCGGGTTTTTGTTGTTTCAACCGCAGTTGAGCTTCTTCACCACTGCGAACTTCATAAACTGAATATCCTCCTTGCTCCAGGTAACGTGTCATCTTTTCGGATTCTGTAAGGCTATCTTCAACTAATAGAACTTTTTTCATTTTTATTCCTAACTATTTAATTCAAAATTTGAAAATAAGACAGAGGGCAGTGGTTCGGCTTCGCTCACTAATCGGCAGAAGGAAGGTTTAAGAATTTTCATACTTAGTTGTGCCAAAACTGGGCATGAATAGTTGTTTTGAAAAAGGATACAGGGGAGCCTCCAGCATGACTATCGCTTCAACCTAAACGGTTAAATACTTGTGCAGCATATTGAGTACTTTTTCTGCCTCTACGGGTTTACCCAAAAAGTCAGTTGCTCCTACTAATTTTGTTCGCATCCGATCTACTATTCCATCTTTCCCCGTTAAGATGACAACCGGCACATCTTTGAGACTTGGAGTTTTACGGATTTGAGAACAAATTTCATAGCCATTCACTTTTGGCATCAAAAGATCCAAAAAAATGAAGTCGGGCTTGCTTTTAATTAGCTTTAAAACTGCTGTCAAGGAATCTTGAATGCCAACAAAGCGGTAACCTTGTTGGCTGAGAATTTCCTCTAAACTGCGGCAGATTACTGGGCTATCATCTACACAGGCTACTAAAGGTCTTGAGGGATCGATAATTGCTTTGCTAGCTGCTGGGGGAGCAATTTGTATAACAGTGTTCTCTTCTGTTTTCCGTGAGGAATTGGAATTATTAACTGTACTGGACGGATTGACAATTTGTTTGTTAGTCGTTGGGGGAGCAACTTGTATAACAGTGTTCTCTTCTGTATTCCGTGAAGAATTGGGATTATTAACTGCACTGGACGGATTGACAATTTGTTTGTTAGTCGTTGGGGGAGCAACTTGTATAACAGTGTTCTCTTCTGTATTCCGTGAAGAATTGGGATTATTAACTGCACTGGACGGATTGCCAGTTTCTTGACTAATTCCAACCTTTCTGGGGCTTGGGGTGGGTGAAAAAGCGATCGCCCCTGCTTTTACCAATGGCATCAAAAACCGGGCCAAAACTAAGGCATCCCGACCGCTTTTTTGCCCTAGACCTCGTAAAGTTTTTGTGCCATCAACTAGAGCAATAATCTGTTTAGCGGATGCTTGTCCTTGGAGTAGCTCAAGTTTGTCAATGACAGGATATAAATTAGGCGAGTAACTAGCCAATCCTGCATTTTGCCATTCTTGCCAGGCTTGTGTAGCCTGTTTCAAGACTTCCTCTGTTGGTATTACAGCTAGGAGAAAGCCAGGAACTGCACCAACAACGGTACTAGGTGACAACTGCCCAGCTGGATTGTTGCCGTTTCTTTTGGCTTCAATGTACTGGATGATATCAAACAGAACTTCAGCTATTAAGCTTGTAATCAGGCTAACAAGTTGTTGTTGTTCGATTAATTTTTGTTCTCGCAATTTACTAAGAATGCAATACTCGCGATAACTTTCTTGGGGAGAGACAAGCCCTTCCAACTTTGTCACATCCAGATTAGGACAGTATTGCGACAAGTATCGTCGCCATCGTTCATCGGCATTAGAACCGCCAGCCTGCCAAATTAATCGTCCTAAACGAAAATATAGCGTCCAAGTCGGCCCGTCCCTGGCTTCAAGATTCAGCCTGCCTGTGAATAATTTAGTTTGAAGTTGCTCGATCAATTGATGCACAATGGATCGCACCTCCTTATATATCTTGAGTTTTGCATTTAGATTAGAATTCCCCAAACAATCCAGCTTATTAACCTCATGGTGCGATCGCCAATAGCACAGTTCAAAGCCGGAAGCTCGAACAAAGATTTAAGCTCTTTTTAGAAGTAAGTTATCTATATTACTTTTACAATGTTACATATACTTAAAATATTGCTTGTATAGATGTAGTTGCAATACAGACCTTAAGAAAGATGGAAATGTTGAATATTACAAAGCATAGACCAGCTTTAATGCTTATCGATTATGTACAGCGATCGCAAGAGTAGCTAGTCTGCAATTACAAAAAATGAGCTGGAATCGAGTTTGTCAAGAAATAGCTTGTTAGCGAATAAAGTATTGGCGATCGCGTTGTTCTAGTATCCCTTGCTTGATTAAGGAACGCAGGATATCTATCGTTTGCACCCTGGTTAAGCCTATTACATCTTCAATTTCTGTTAGAGTAGCTCCTTGGGCTTGCTGAATGTATTGCTGCACTTTAGATTTAGTATCTGCATTCAACGCAGGCATTTTTCTAGTCATGGTATTCACGGGAGGACGAAAACCAGTAGCTTTAATTCCAGAACGAGATATTGACCATTTTTGAACCGTTGCCACTAATTTTTCTGTTTTAGCAGGAGGCGGGGAAACTGGTTGTTCGTGAGTGCGATTGCCCCAAACATTTTTATGTAAAATTTCCCGGAAATTTTGCAAATCTTGGAATAATGCCTGAGCCTTTGCTGCCCGCTGTTGACGGTATTCTTGCTGGCGTTGGCAGACATCTGTTTTGATTTGCAATATTTCTAATTGGCGCTCTACAATCTCTTGCTGAAATTGCTGCTGTTGTAAGTTTCTATTGTTATGAAGGCTAGTAACAGAACTGCTCAATTCTTGATGAAGCAAATCTGCTTGCAGCTGCAATTCTTGTTGAGTTAGCTGTTTCCATTGGTTAACTTTTTGACGGCGTTCAGCAGTTATTTGCAATCGCTTTTGTCGCTCTTGTTCCCATAAATTCTTGAGAGCCATCAGCTGAAATCTCCTATTTTGTTAACTAGAAACATTAAATCAGCGAACAGTGAACAGCGAACAGTTATCAAGGCGTATAGTGAGCGGCTTGAACAGTCAACAGTTGTCGATTAACGCCGATATAGTGGGGAGATCGTTACCCAATTATCTTGACTGATAACTGTTTACTGATAACTGATAACTAGTTAAATGGGAGCCATGAAGACTCCCTTTTTCTAATGTGGTGTTAAGCAGCAGATGGAACAGCAGCCTGAGATGTTAAACCAACTGCCTCTGCATACCTTAAGTAAGTTTCAACTGAAGCAATGACAATGCGAGCTTCGACTGCTAGCAATTCAATACCAACTAAAGAAACACGTACCCAAGCATCAACTACAATTCCTTTGTCCAAAATGCGGTCAATAACTTCAGCTAAACTAGAAGATGAGTTAACTTTTTCAACAGCCATTTTATTTTACTCCCACAACTCTAATTATTGGTTTCATCTTGCTCTGGTCGAGCAATAGGTAAAACTTACACAATGTGCTTTATTCTTCCTGGATTTAGTGTTCCCAAAAACATGAGATAAATAAAAGAAAATAAAAAAATACTAAAAAGTTAACAATATTTTTTTACACGAAAAAATAACAGAAAAAATCTCTCGTCTTGATTTTTTCTTGACAAGCTTTAAATATTATTTTTTATGAATTTATATGAGAGTATTTTTGAGAAAATGATACGGTGGCAGAGGTTCGCTTAGTGCCAATTGCCAGTGCGAGCATTGTACTTGCCAAAGAGGAAATTCCTGCTTACTGACCGTTGAATTGTTGCGCTGCGCTAAAAAGTGGATTTGTCGCACATCCGGCTGTCGAGTCTCACAGATAACATTTGTATAGGTTTTGAGAATTAACTGGTTTAAGAGTTCCCACTGTTCGCATTGTTGTGCTTGAAATGCTTGCTGTGTTTGGTAGCGTTGTTTTTTAGCTAATAAATAGGCTTTTCCCCTAGAATCACTAGTGTCAGACTCATCAAGCAAATTACAAGGTGTAGCTTTTAAAGTGTACTCAACTTTGTCTGTTAGGTGAATTAGGGTTTCTAGATATTGCTGTTGGTGCTTTTCTAGATGATTCAGCAGTGTTTCAACAGAGTTAAAACCGTTGCCAAAGCGTAGGGGAAGAAGTGGAGTTTGTTGAAAGAGTTCTCGAATTACGCGATCGTGGGTTAATACAGCTTGAAGTAAACGCTCATCTGTTGCTTGTAATGCTTCCAGTGAAATTTCCGGCTCTACGATCGCGGCTAAACTAGAAGAGTGAACCAGTTCGGTATTCCTTTCCATCCCTAAAGGTAGGATAAGTGGTGATGCGATCGGTACTAGAAGAGCATAGGCGTATATTGACATAAGTAGGTTGTTGTGAATATCGATCGTTGAGAGGAGGCAGGAGGCAGGAGGCAGGGGGCAGGAGGCAGGAGGCAGGGGGCAGGGGGCTGGGGGTAGGAGGCAAGAGGGTTTTAGTTGTTCTGTTTATTTGCACCGTTCTACCTAAGTAACTTTGGCTCTGAACTTCTGCATTTTTTCAAGTAAGCTATTCATGCCTAGTTTTGGCACAATCAAGTATGAAAATTCTTTTCCTTCTGTACCTCCTGCCTTCTGCCTCCTGGCTCTATTCAGATTGGTGCTGATTAGCAAGCATCTGATACGTAACTTGAAAATCATCATTTGTAATCTGAATCAGGCTGGAGTCGCTTAATCTCTGAGCGCGATATCGACGAATTGCGCTTAAAGCTGCTTGATTGCTTAATAAAGCCAAGTCTGCGCCATTCCAACCTTCGGTAACTGTCGCCCAGGTTTCTAAATCGACATCAACCAGGGGACGATCTAGATTGTGAACTCGTAAAATAGCTAATCGGCTGGCTCTATCTGGTAGATCGATTTTGATTTGTAAGTCCAATCTTCCGGCTCTGAGCAAGGCAGGATCGAGGGTTTCTGGACGATTGGTTGCTCCTACTAACAATACTTTCGGGCATTCATGCAAGCCATCTAATTCGGTCAGCAGTTGACCGACAACGCGATCGCTAACTCCAGAATCACCACTGAATCTTCCTCGTGCTGGTGCTAGGGTATCGATTTCATCTACAAACACAACGCAAGGTGCTGCTTGTCGAGCTTTGCCAAAGAGTTCTCTAACTGCTTGTTCTGCGGCTCCTACCCACCGGCTGAGTAATTCCGGGCCATTCACAGCAATAAAGTTGGCTCTAGCTTGGGACGCGATCGCTTTTGCAAGTAATGTTTTTCCCGTTCCCGGCGGCCCCCACAACAGAATTCCACGGGGAGGCTTGGCTTTGGTTTGTTCGTATAGTTCGGGATAGAGGAGTGCGCCCTCTACAGATTCTTGAAGTTTTTGTTTCACATCATCCAAACCACCAATGTCATCCCAACTGACACTCGGCGCTTCAACTGCTACAGACCTGAGAACTGAGGGTTTTATCTCCTTAATTGCTTCGAGAAAATCCTGCTGCATGACAGCCATGTTCTCAGGAATGGGACTGTTGAGTGAGGGGACTTGACGACGAAGGGCAATGTAGGCTGCTTTTTGACAAAGTGCTTTGATATCGGCACCGACAAAACCCACGGCTAAATCGGCGATCGCTCCTAAATCAACCGCAGTCTCCAAGGGCATGGCACTTGTTAAAATCGTGAGAATTTCCAATCTTCCATTGCGATCGGGAACGCGAAAATGAACTTCGCGATCGAAGCGCCCCGGACGACGCAGCGCCGGATCGAGGTAATCGGGACGGTTTGTTGCTGCTAGTACGAGTACGCCTTCGGTTTTGGCAAACCCATCCATTAACCCAAGCAACTGCGCCACTAGTCTTTTTTCAACTTCACCTTCTACTTGACTGCGATCTGGGGCGAGACTGTCAATTTCATCAATAAATATCAAACAGGGAGCAGAACGAGTTGCTTTCTCAAAAATGCTTCGCAAACGAGCTTCTGCTTCCCCGTAATACTTGCTCATCACCTCTGGGCCATTGATGGCAATGTAGTTTAACTCTAACTCTTCTGCCAAAACACGGGCTGTTAAAGTTTTTCCCGTACCGGGGGGGCCAACTAGCAAAACCCCACGCGGAGGCTCTAAGCCTAATTTCGCCAATAAATCAGGACGTTTAAGGGGAATTTCGACTAATTCTCTGATTTCCTTGAGAACATCACCCAAGCCGCCGACACCTTGCCAAGAAGCTTTTGAGCTCTTGTTAGCTGATGGGGTAGTGACATCATCAGCATTATCCATTGGTGTAGCTGCATCGGTGGAATTGGATCGAACTCGGCTGGAACTAGTTTTTCTCGGAATATTGCCTTGCCGGGGAATACTGCTGAGATTATGAGACCGAATTTCAATAGAAGTTTTTAACTCCCCTTTCTCTACTTTTTCTTCTAAAGCTTTGGCAATTTCTAATAGCTGTTCAAATCCTTTAAATATGTCGTCCATTGATTTTACTTAAATAAAAGGCAGAAAAAATTAATTCCCAAAAAAATTAAAATTTTCAATAATTTTTGATTTTCAATTTTTATTGCTGTTCAACAGTGAAAAAAATTAATTCAGTTGGAAACCAATAATCGAAGACGAGCAAAGTTAAAGGGGGCAGTGAAATTGTTGTAGCGAATTCGCAAACGGTTTTCAAATTGACGATCGAGTGCTTCAACGTGTTCGCTAAATTGTGATTCTGCTTCCCAAGGAATTAGGTAGGCTGCATTGTAGATCATTGTGTCCATTTGGGGAGTATTTTCCACCATATCGATCGCAATGGAGTTGAGCGTGCCTTGAAATACATCTATGATGCCTTGCTTGCGATCGCTCATTCCCTGTTCGATGGCTTGCCCTATTTGGATCGCTTGCTCCATACTCAAGGGTTGACCCACTAGCTTATCCCTTTGAGTTTTGAGATTTGGATGTTCTGCTAACAATCCCTGAATTTCTGCCTCAGTATCCCAAAAAACTTTGACACTAACTTCTCGACAACCCGATAACTTCGCAAGCAATTGCGTCAATTCTTCTTGATGAGGACGAATTAATTGCTCTGAAACCGTTTCCCAGCTTGAAATCAAAAGTCCAAATTGCATGGGTAGTAAATTACGATCGCCTGCTTCCATGATGTCCTCAAGGACTTTCTCATGACTTAGCAGGTTACGACGGCTTGCCAAATAACGCTCTTGCTGTGCTTCGGAGTAGATGACTGCAAAACCATCCAAAATTTTAATTTGTACGGGTTGCCGATCTAACCCTTCTAAATTTAAATTTTCTGGAGCAGGCAAGGTCAGAATTCCATAAATGTAAAAGCCGTAACTCATAACAATGTATTACCAAGAAGAATGTAGATAAAAAAGTTACACAAAATGGGATAGCAAGTATTGTTTGAAATTCTTGGAACACCTTCCTAGCAAAGGCTTTTAATCCAAAATCCAAAATCTAAAATCCAAAATCTAAAATCCAAAATTGGTATTACAGGGGTTTAGAGGTGAGTACTAACCTTAACTTGGCATGAACTAAGTTCAACTGAGCCAGTCCTAAGTCTAAGTCACCTTCAACTACCACACCCGTATTTAATAGGCGATCGAGGAGTTCTAGAATAGAGGGTTGACTAGAGGTTTCGCCAGGGTAATATCCTCCAGATTGGGGAAGTAAAGTTCCTATTTCACCCAAGTTAATATTTAGATCGGCTGGGTCAATATTAAAGACTTCACAAAGCTGAATAACCTGTTTTTCAAGCTGTCGCAGGCTTTCGGCAGCCCGATCTAACTCAGAGTCGCTGAGGTTGCCAGCATCCATGCGCCGGATTACCTGAGCTTCCATGAGTTGGCGTATCAGTTCGACAACCGTCAGTAACAACGGTGCTAAACCGGAATCGGAACCTTTTGATTTGCTAATCGCCTGCATTCTGATGATGAATAGGATTGAGTGCTTTGAGCGATCGCAGTTCTGTTTCTAGACTGGCAACACGCTCTTGAAGTTGTTGATTAGTTGTTAATAAGGAACGAGCTTGAGTATTGAGGTAGGGGTCGCTCTCCCACCAGTTAATTCCAATCTCTTTGGCTTTATCAACAGAAGAAATCAACAAACGAATTCGGATGTTGAGCAATTCTGTGGAGCCGACAGAAACAGAAATATCTCCTGCGATCACAATGCCTTTATCCAAAACCCGTTCGAGAATATCTGCCAAGGTAGAACCTTGAGTTGATGTGGTGATTGCTCCCCGATTAGTATTAGTACTCATTTCTTTATTAAATGGCCAGAATCAAAAGCCACTTGTGAGATGTTCGGCAGTTCAGTGCCTTGCATTTGCAATAATACTCCTTGCTCTCTGAGAGACTTGAGTGCAGCTACAATTTGACTGCGATCGATCCCTAATTCTGCTGCCAAATCAGAGAAACGCCTTCCCGGAGACTTGCACAAGTAGTTATAGACTTCATGCTCGTAAGGTACTCGTTGTTCCAATACAATCTGATTTTGGCTGTCTGGTATTATCTCTTCTACCGATTGAGATTGAGTATTTGTACTATGATACAATTCACGCAAAACCTCTTCCAGTAACCGAGTTGCTTCCATACGAGGTTGATTTGTGCGAGAAAGCAGGATATCAGCACAAATATCTTGGAAGTTAGGCTCTTCAAAGTTGACGGAAATTTCGTGTTCGTGGCAGATTCTAGCGATCATCAGACAAGAACGTAAGCCACCGCCTTGTCCAGAGCCAGAGCGACTCCAAAACATCCGCACTAAGCGCACGATTTTGTCTGCTTTCTCAGAATCTATGCCTGTTTTCTGAACTACAATCTCCTGCTGAGTTAGTTCATCAGGTGGAGGCATATCGATGGTAATCACACGATCCATCAAAGCATCTTGAGTTGCATGGACTCCACAATACTCTTGAGGATTTGATGTTAAGATTGCCCGAAACTGAGGATGAACCCGGATATACTCGGCTCGATGCTGGTTTGTTGGCAATACTAACAACCTCTCTTCAAGTACCGAGAGTAAAACGTTATTTACCTCTGGGTGCGATCGATTGAATTCGTCGTAAACCAGCGTAAATCCTTCTTTACAAGCTAGGGTTAATCTTGCGTCAACCCAATGTTGTCGCAGTTCATCCTCAACTTTCACAACACTGTGGATGAAGTTATCAACGACCTTTTTGCGGGTGTAACCTAATTGATTACCAATCAAGTCTGAGGTTTTAAACTCATCATCTCCAAATAAGAGAATGATAGGCTGGTTGAGCAAATCAGCTAGATGCATTGCCAGAGTAGTTTTTCCCACTCCGGCCGCGCCACGTAAATGTACTGAAAAACCTGACTGTAGATAGCGCAAAGCACGTTGAGCGACGCGTTGAACAGCAGGGGTATTGACAAATCGCTGGGGAGATGCATTTAATACTGTTGTCAAGCTCTAAGTACCTCCTAAATAGTAATTTTCTAAAAAAGTAATTTTTTGTACATCGGATATCTAAAATACGGATGTCAATAAGCCTTAACTGGACTCAAATCCAACACATTTTGGCATCAACATAAGACTAGTAATGTTTTATATTTATGTCATCAGCATGATTACGGTCTTGCGAGGACAGCTTTCATAAATCTACACGAGTGTAAACTAATATGGTTCTGCGCTTTTTACTATTACCGATTACCGGCCCATTAATGGGGGTAACGTGGCTTGGGGAAAAAATTTTAGAACAAGCAAGTACTGAAATTGACGATAAAGAAAATCTCAGCAAGCAGCTTCTTGCACTGCAACTTGCTTTTGATATGGGAGAAATTCCGGAAGAAGAGTTTGAAATTCAGGAGGAAGCTCTTTTATTAGCGATTCTAGAAGCAGAAAAGCAGGAAGGCGATCGGGCACAAGAGTAAGGCAGGAGGCAGAGGAGGAATTACACCCCCGAACGCGAGGCTTTTTTCATCAAATTTAATCTGTGATGTGTGGATGAGAGAAAATATAAGTATTGCAATTCCGAATATAATCAGCCATGACTGAAACCAAACCCACTCGTACCGCACGCAGGGGACGAATATTCCCTGAAATTCAGTGGAATGAGGAACAAAAAGCACGACATGAAGCTGAACGCGAGGCTTTTTACCAACGTTGTAAACCTATTTTTGAGCGAGTCAAATCAGAATTAATTGAAACTCACTACAACTGGTTTATTGCAGTTGAACCGGATAGTGGAGAATATTTTGTTGATAAAGATTTAGAAGTAGTTTCATTACGGTGTCGCGAACAGCATCCAGGCAAAATCCACTATACTTTTCGGATTAATGAGTCTGGGGCTTGCGGCACAGTATAATGATGAGTTTAAAAAATATTTGAGCAAGCATTGTAGATTAACATACACTACTACTCCTTTTCTTCATTATCTACTTCTACAGACAAATTCTCCAATTCTGCTTCTAACTGCTCAATAGTTGGTAAATTTGTTTGTAACTCTTTCGGCAGTGATTTAGTAAGTTTAGTTTGCCATTCAGCAATACCAATTGGTTTATTGACATCACGCAGTGCATACTCAGCAATAATATTATCTTTACTTGCACACAAAATTAAACCAATGGAAGGACTATCTATAGGAGATTTAAGTAAATCATCTACAGCCGAAAGATAAAAATTTATTTTTCCTGCATACTCAGGTTTAAATTTACCTGTTTTCAGTTCAATTACTACAAAACAATGTAATTTTACATGATAAAAAAGCAGGTCTATATAAAAATCTTCATTTCCAACTTTTAAATTATATTGCTGTCCAACAAAGGCAAATCCTATACCTAATTCTAAAAGAAATTGGGTAATATGTTTAACAAGCTCTTTTTCTATTTCTCGTTCTTGTGCTGCTTCTCCTAAAGTTAAAAAATCAAAAATGTAAGGGTCTTTTAAAGTCTCTCTAGCAATGTCTGATTGAGGAGAGGGTAATATAGCATCAAAGTTATTGACAGCTTTTCCCTGACGCTCAAAAAGTCTATTGTCAATTTGTAGAGTTAAAATATTGCGACTCCAACCATTTTCTATGGTCTTCTTGATATACCATTCCCGCTCAAAATTATTTTTAACTTTATCTAAAATTACACAGTTATGAAACCAGGGAATTAGTGCAGCAGCCTGCTGCACAATTTGTTCATCTGGGTAAGCTTCAGCAAAAGCCCGCATATATTTAAGATTACGTGCTGAGAATCCTTTCATCTCAGGGAAGGCTTCTTTTAAGTCCCTGGCAAGACGTTCGATAACTTTTGTTCCCCATCCCTGTTGTTGTTGTCGAAGAAGAATATCTCGCCCAATTTGCCAATAGAGCAATATCAATTCGCGGTTAATAGATAATGCCGCTCGTACCTGGGCGTTGCGTATGCGTTCTTTTAGCTCCCGCAAGAAATTGTCATAATTGTCCATTTCGGTTAATTCTTTGCCAAACCTCAATTAATAATTAATTTACCAATTTTAGTCGGTGGCATTGATAATAGTCTCATCTTCCAAAGTCAAATAGATACTGAACACAGATGATACCGTTATCAATCAAAGTTGGCAGATAATTTAAGGCCAAAAGTCTTTAAGACTATTGGTAACTTCTGGATCGGAGACGACTTCCCCATTAGGCATAATAGTCTCACATCTTTTAGTAGGGCCAGAAATATTTTCTAAAAAAGCATTTCTGAAATTTGTTCTATAGATATAAGTATTTTCAAAGGAAACTTCAACAATATTGGCTGACTCTAAATCAGCTCGCCTCAAATTGCAACTGTAAAAGCTGACTCTTTCCAAATTACTACACCTGAAAATCGTACCTTCAAA
The DNA here is from genome assembly GCA_034531195.2 of Nostoc sp. ChiSLP01. GTDB lineage: Bacteria > Cyanobacteriota > Cyanobacteriia > Cyanobacteriales > Nostocaceae > Nostoc. The sequence goes on along the minus strand of JAVRBO020000027.1, from coordinate 28,572 downwards.
ATCTCCATGCCCAAGATAAGCATCAGCAAGGTCGGCTCCTTCCAAACAGGCATAGCGCATAACAACATAACTCAAATTGGCTTTTCTGAAAATAGCTCGACTAAGATTAGCCCTATCAAATTGGGACTCTGCCAAGTCAGCACCACTCAAATCAGCACCAGTGAGGTTAGCATCACTAAAGTTAGTAAAAATCAAATTGGATGCACTGAGGTTAACATCAGTAAGGTTAACGCCAGCCAAATCACTAGCCTTCAAATTAATCCCACTAAAGTCTCTTTCCCCAGTAGCGTACATCTGCAACAACTCTTCAACAGTTATTCTCATCTATACCCATCCAAATTAACCAATACATATTGCTCTAAATTAGCCACTTTCCCTTGAATATTGTCTAACCCATATAACACGACATTGGTTCTGTCTTCATTGTTAAACTAAATCTTCTTTTCAATAAAAGTTTCTACTTGTTCTCTAACTGATTTATGTAATCCCATTGCTAAAGAATTATGAATTAATTGTATTAGCCTTTCTCGATGTAAAGGTATATTATTTAATTCATTAAATTCTTTTGTTAGGCATGAACAAGCCCTAAATAAGCAAATAGCCAGCAATGATGCTGTTGAGCGTACATTAATTCTGTCGTCTTGAGTAAATGAGAAAATCTTATTGATAAATTGTTCAATATTGTAATACCTCATCTGATATAAAATACGAAGTAAGTTGATGATTTGATATTCACTGAGGCTGGGAGCATCTATTTTTATTAACAGATAATTATAGATAGGTTTTCCAAGTTTGATAATTTCATTAGCTACATTATCAGGTAAATGTATACTATAAAGCTGTTTGATTGATTTTTTAAAGGTATTATCCATCTTTTTAAAGCTTCAAATCTCATTGGCGAATTTCGAGAATACTCAACTTTAGAGATTGCTAGTTATGAATTTAGATTTAGTTTAATGCTTCTCCGCTCTGTTAACCAAGCTTCGACCGAGTAAGGAAGTTGCGAAGAATAGGCAAGCTGAAATCTTAGTACTTAGTATTCCAATGTTATGGTGTTGAATTTTGGTGTATTGTCCTCTAAGTCAGTATTTGCTTGCTGATGGGTCGTGTCTTCTTCAGCAATGATTTGACTATTTAAAATAGCAAGACGCTGCTGAATCTGATGTCGGCGTGCTTCGAGTTTCTGTAGTTCTTGCTCTAAACGCTCTTTTTCCAACATCATTTTGTAAGCATTTAAGTAAACTCTTGCTTGTGAACGTTGAGGAGGCATTAAGCTAAGTTTGGCTGGAATTTGTCCGCGGTTTGGAGTGCGATGCATAATAAATTTCTCTTTGGGTGTAAAAGTATTTAGTCTAATTAGCCGTTAAAATAAACAGCCTGCTGCTGCTTGGATGCGTTCTAAAGGCTGAACTGAGCGAGGAAGCACTGGTAAGCGAACCATTGTCAAACCTGGAAAATCGCAATTAATGGTTGCTGTAGAAGTAAAGCGGTTGAGAACAAGGTAATTCTGGCTGACACCTATTTCTTGCAGAGATTTGAACAGGCGTTGTTGTTCGGCAAGTACACTAGCCTGGTTAAGTGTAACCCCAATGAACTCTGCTTGTTGTGGGTCTTTTAGCACTTTTTGGGCTTTGACTACGCGCTGTCGCAAAGTTCGCAAACGCCCCATAAACTCTGTACGACCAAGAACATTCTGATACTTAATCCAGAGTTTGAAAATCCAAGCTAGCCAGTCTGCTAGTGCAGTTGGCATTTCTAGAAAACGCAGAAGATGACCTGTAGGAGCAGTGTCTAAAATAATCAAGTCTTCTTCTTGTTGCTCTAGCAATTCCATTACTGTTAACAGGGAAAGCATTTCATCAATCCCTGGTAAAGCTTGCTCGACAATTTTGCGCCAAGCAACAGGAGCATAAGCCATTTCAATAGCCTCGCTTGTTTGGGTTTCGCCACTCATCATTTCGGCCAGTTCCCACAGGTAATCGGCTCTGAATCGATCGAGAATGCGATCGCTATCTACTTCCTGACCTCGAAGATTAGCAGTTATTTGATACGGTTCGTGTCCTAAACTCAGACCAAAGGCATCACCTAAGGAGTGGGCAGGATCGATAGAAACCATGCGAATTTTGCGATCGGGATGTTGTTGAGCCATCGCCCAACCAATCGCAGCTGCTACTGTGGTTTTGCCTACTCCACCTTTACCGCCAATTAGTAACAGGCGACGACCTTGGGTGAGAAAATCTCCAAAGCTAGGAGGAATTGTTTCCGGCCATTGAACTGGGAGTAGATCGAAAGGAGATAGCGGTTCAAGCTGAGGAACATGGATTTGGTCGATCAGATGGCTGAGGGCTAGAATTCCTAAAGGCTCCCGATCTTGCTGTGGCACGATAAAAATCGGCTTGCCGTTAGCAAGATCCGTATATTGGCTGATGAGTGGTTGTTGTTCTTGGTAACGATCGCGGTCAGTCGCACTGGCAAGAACTTGGTTGACAAACAACCCTCCGCAAGGAACCTGCATGGTTTGTAAGGCTTCTAGGAATCGTTTGGACTCCAACCAACTCATTGGTTCGGCGATCGCAACTAACAAACAAGCTGTATGCTTAGGATCTTGAAGCAGACGACGACCTTGGGAAAGTTCAGCTTTCAGGGTTTGCAAAAATTCGTCAGCGCGATCGGGTTTGTAACTTCCAGCAAAGGTCTTGCTAATATACCGATGCTTTTCTTGAAACAGTTCCAGAGAGTGGAGGAAAGTGTCTAAAAAATCCATCAATCCAAACAAGTTGAGAGTATGACCGCTAGGAGCCATATCCACTACTACTCGATCTACCTGCTGTTCGTTGAAAAGACGTTGGATCTCTAACAAACCCATCAACTCGTCCAGTCCAGGCCAATCTAAATCCCAAACTGGAGACAAGTCTTCTCCCTCAACAAAACTACCTCTTTCCACTAAAAGTTCTAACACCTGACCGTAACGTTCTTTAAACTTTTGTAGCAGAAGCTTTGCATCCAACGCCCTGACTCGTAGATTGGGTAGTTCCGCTATCGGACGAGGAATGTCATCAACGCTAACTTGTAAGACATCTCCAAGAGAGTGAGCCGGATCGGTTGAGATTAAAAGAATTTGCTCGTTGACAAATTTCTGCGCCCAACGATATGCAAAGGTGCAGGAGATTGTTGTTTTTCCGACTCCACCTTTGCCGCTAAACATAGCAAGGTGTAGATTATCAAAAAGTTCCATCTCGTTTGTCATTTCCGGCGTTTTAGGACAAAGTTACTACATATTTTTGAAATTTACTTAAGTAATTTTGCTGAATAAAGCTATTTAAAATCTTAATTTTTTACGATTGGAGTCCCTGTGAAGCAAGAATCCCCAAATTTATAATTCAGGGAGTGTCAAAAAGATTAGCTGAGGAACTATAACTGAGGGAAAGATTTAGCTAGGGGTATCCAAAGGTAAGGAGATATAGATGGTTAACAGTTCTGAAAGCGATATAAATATTGGATATCATATCCAAGGTATTTCTGAATACAACTTTTTTTCTGACAGTCAATCTGAGGACATTCATCGTCGTCCACTCAAAATAGACTCTCCCTACTTAGGATTAAAAACTTTTGAAATTAAAGATAAAGACAAATTTTTTGGACGGGAGAAGTGGATTGCTGAAATTAGCGATCGCTTAAAAAAAGATGATGTACTTTTGCTTTTAGGAGCAGCATACAGTGGCAAATCATCATTAATTATGGCAGGTTTAATTCCTTATTTAGGGGTTGATAAAAATTCATTAATTAATATGACTTTTCAGCCAAATGAAAATCCTTTTAAATATCTTTATAAGTGTCTGGCTTTTACATACGGTAAAAAATCAAAAATAGCGGATATTGCCGGAGAAATAAAAGAAAACACCTTAATTCAAATTGTCACATTACTCAAACAAGATTATGATTGCGTTCTGATTTTTATCGACCGATTTGAAGAACTATTTACGAAAACTCAAAAGCCAGAACGTGAGAAATTTATTGCTAGTCTCTTTCAATTGATCCAGCAGCAGGATAGCTCTGTCAAAATTGTTTTAACAATGCGGTCTGATTTTTTGGATAAATTGAGGGAGTATCCGCAACTTGCGAAGCTCCACGATCGCTATAGTTGTATACTCACTAGAATGAGCGATGAGGAATTAAATTTAGCGATCGCTGAACCTGCTGCTAAAAATGGCGTTACCTTTGAACCAGGACTAATTGAGCAAATTATTGATGATTTTCACCAACAAGATGATTCTTTACCACTTCTGGAATATACTCTGGATGTACTGTGGAAAAGCGAAAATCTTCAAAAACGGGTTCTGAAAATAGAGACTTATCAAGAAGTAAAAGAGCAAATATTTAGTTGTTTCAGCGAACAAGCTAATCAATTTATTAATCTTAGTCTTGGGTGGGGCGATCGCAATTTGAGAGAAAAGGAACAAGAGATTCAAAAGTTAAACCTTGCACTGACTGAATTAAAACTGCGCGAACAATCCGCTAGGGTTTTGAATTTACTCCCCGTCCAACCGCTAGAGGGTTTGGTGTTGGCAATTCAAACAATGGGTGAGAATTTAGAGAAAAACCCAAACCAGCTTCTAGCTACTGTTTTGGGAAGCTTAAAGGAAGCAACGAACACGCCTACAGAAGCAAATAGCTTGCGCGGACACGAGCAAGAGGTTAATTGTCTAGCCTTTAGTCCTGATGGCAACTTTATTGCCAGTGGCAGTAGCGATTCTACGATATGCTTGTGGAATATCAATGGCAATCCTACTGCTCAATTTTTGTTGGGACACGAGCAAGAGGTTAATTGTCTAGCCTTTAGTCCTGATGGCAAGTTTATTGTTAGTGGCAGTATTGACGGAATTTTGTGTTTATGGAATCTACAAGGTAATCTGATTACTCTACCGTGGCAGGGACATGAGGAAGGAGTTATTGCCGTCGCCTTTAGCTCAAATAGCGATTCCATTGTCAGTGTTGGTTTTGACGGAACGGTGTGTTTGTGCGATTTACAAGGTAACGTCATTACTCAACCTTGGCGCGGACACAAGGAAGGAGTTATTTCCGTTGCCTTTAGTCCAAATGGCGATTCTATTGTCAGTGTAGGTTTTGACGGAACGGTGTGTTTGTGGGATTTACAAGGTAACGCCATTACTCAACCCTGGCACAAACATGAGGCAAAAATTATTTGCGTCGCCTTTAGCCCCGATCGCAAGTTTATTATTAGTGGTAGTAGTGATTCTACAGTGCGGTTGTGGGACATCCAAGGTAATCCCATCGGTCAACCTTGGCGCGGACATGAAGGACGGGTAAATTCTGTAGCGTTTAGCCCTGATGGTAAGTTTATTGTTAGTGGTAGCTGCGATCGCACAATACGCTTATGGGATATTGAAGGCAACCCCATCACTCAACCTTGGCGGGGGCATGAAGGACAGGTTAATTCCCTAGCTTTTAGTCCCGATGGCAAGCTGATTATCAGTGGTGGCGATAAAACTGTGCGTTTGTGGGAGCTACATCAAATACTACAAGAACGGGTCATCAGGCGATCGCAGCGCAAATATGAGAATTGGATCAATTCTGTCGCCTTTAGCCCTGATGGCAAATTGATTGTGAGTGCTAGCAATGATTCTACAGTGCGATTGTGGGATATGGAAGGCAACCCCATCACTCAACCTTGGCACGGGCATGAAAAAGAAGTGAATTCTGTCGCCTTTAGCCCCGATGGCAAACTGATTGTGAGCGCTAGCAATGATTCTACAGTGCGATTGTGGGATATGGAAGGCAACCCCATCACTCAACCTTGGCGCGGACATGAAAAAGAAGTGAATTCTGTCGCCTTTAGTCCTGATGGCAATTGGATTGTAAGTGCTAGCAATGATTCTACAGTGCGCTTGTGGGATATGGAAGGCAATTCTATTGGTCAACCTTGGCGCGGGCATGAAAAAGAAGTGAATTCTGTCGCCTTTAGTCCTGATGGCAATTGGATTGTGAGTGCCAGCAATGATACTACAGTGCGCTTGTGGGATATAGAAGGCAACCCCATCACTCAACCTTGGTGCGGGCATGAAAAAGAAGTTAATTCTGTCGCCTTTAGCCCAGATGGCAAGTTTATTATCAGTGCCAGTAATGATTCTACAGTGCGATTGTGGGATATTGATGGCAATCCTATTGGTCAACCTTGGCGCGGGCATGAAAAAGAAGTGAATTCTGTCGCCTTTAGCCCTGATGGCAAGTTTATTATCAGTGCCAGCAATGATTCTACAGTGCGTTTGTGGGATATGGAAGGCAACCCCATTGGTCAACCTTGGCGCGGGCATAAGTATTGGGTAAAATCCGCAGCTTTTAACCCTGATGGTAAACTGATTGCCAGTGGTAGCTTTGATGGAACAGTGCGCTTGTGGCGCTGTGGGTGGCAAGAGTGGTTACAAGTTTGCTGCAACAGGTTAAATTATCATCCAGTCTTTCAAAATCCTGAAAATGGTAGCGATTTAGAAATTGCCCACCAAACTTGTCAAAAATATGTATGGAATCCACAATGCCCTCAACCGTTGAACAACCAAGGTGCAGCAAAGCTCAAAGAAAAAGCTTATTTAGCAGCTTTAGAGGACTTCAACCAAGCAATTCAACTGAATTTAACCTCGCACTGGAAACATCACCTTGCTTGGCAGTCAGTACCCACACAGACCCAATAACTCGGTCTATGGCTTGTTAAATGTGCTGGCAGGTTGATTGGACGAGGGAGGCAGGGAGGCAGGGGAGGCAGGGGAGGCAGGGGGGGCAGGGGGGGCAGGGGAAGAAAAAGTATTGTTTAGGACTTACGCAAAAACTCTCTTAAACTCTCATTCCTCCGTGAATGTGTTCTCTGTGGTAGCCTGCGGCAAGCCGCTTTGCGTCTACGTTTTCCGTTGGCTGTGGGTAAGTCCTATTGTTGAACAATGACCGAAGAAAGGCTCCAGGGCAATTGCCTTCAAAGATAACTATAGGAATTCGGTTTGATTCATGAAATTAATTGTGTAGCAGGCAAAAGGTGAGTCCACTTGCCGTCTTGGCGGTCTCCTCTGAAACAGCAAAGTGGCGAACCCGAAGGGGATTCATGCTACAGGCAACAGGATTCTAGAAGATTAAGTATACTGAGTTTTGTTCAAAAATCAAATATGATTCCTATATATAATTATTACTACTAGCGATCGCTACATTGATAATGTTGTATCAGAAGCCAATAAACAAGCTACAAAAATTCATCCAAAAAACTCGGCTTTTGGATATAGGGATTTTTCTGACAATTGTGTTGGCGATCGTATTGTTCAATTGGGTAGCACTCTCGCAGCGACCAGTTACCCTCAATATGTTAATTACTGCCCCTGATGCCCAACCTTGGAAGCAGGGTTTGATTAGAGATTTTGAGGCACAGAACCCAGGCATTCGGCTTAACTTAGTTGAAGGACCCAATGCCACAAATTTACTCGAAGACCTGTACACCTCATCTTTTATCTTAGGTGAATCCCCTTATGACTTGGTGAATATGGACGTTATCTGGACGCCCAAGTTTGCTGCTGCTGGATGGTTGCTACCCCTAGACGATCGCATTTCTAAGCAGGAGTTAGCAGCATTTTCACCCAAGGATGTAGAAGGCGGGCGTTACCAGAACAAACTATATCGCATTCCTATGCGTTCCGATGTGGGAATGCTTTACTACCGGGAAGATTTAATCAAACAAGCAGGATTGAAACCGCCAGAAACCTTTGAAGATTTGCTGCAAATTTCCCAAGCCTTGCAAAAGAAAGAGAAGGTGAATTGGGGCTATGTTTGGCAAGGACGCCAATATGAAGGACTCGTGGCAATGTTTGTAGAAGTCCTTAATGGCTTTGGTGGCTTCTGGGTTAATCCGGAAACGTTGGAGGTTGGGCTGGATAGGCCAGAAACATTACAAGCCATTGAATTTTTGCGTAGTACCGTCAGCCAAGGCGTTTCTCCTCCTGGAGTCACAACCTACCAAGAAGAAGATACCCGACGCTTGTTCCAAAGTGGTCAAGTAACGTTTTTACGTAGTTGGCCCTATGCATGGCCTTTAGCCCAAGAAAAGAATTCGCCAATCAAAGGCAAAATTGCAATTAAACCGATGGTTCATGCTCCCGGTAAAACTGGTGCAGCTTGTTTAGGAGGCTGGGGTATAGGAATTTCTAAATCTTCTAAACATCCCGAAGAAGCTTGGAAAGCAATTCAGTACTTTACCAGTCGGGAAGCACAGCGCCGATTCATTTTGAGTGCAGGCTATGTGCCAAGTCGCCGGGATTTATTTACAGACCCAGAGATTGTTGCCAAATACCCTCACTATCCCCAGTTACTGGAGGTTGTGGACAATGCAGTTTTACGTTCGCCTGTTGCCCAATATGCCCAGACATCAGATATTTTGCAGCGTTATCTCAGCGCTGCGCTATCCGGTCGGATAAATCCAGAACGAGCAATGCAAGCTGCTGCTAATGAAACGCGGCGACTGCTGGGGACAGGGGGCAGGGGGCAGGAGGCAGGAGGCAGGGGGCAGGGGGCAGGGGGCAGGGGGAAAGAATTAATAACCAGTCCCCAATGACAAATGACAAATGACTAATGACAAATGACTAATGACTAATATTACACTCCGAAGCCGGGAACAACGGACTGCTTGGATATTACTAACACCAGCATTATTGCTGTTGTTGTTTGTATTTGCCTACCCCATTTTACGAGCATTCTGGTTAAGTGTATTTACTAGGAATTTGGGAACGGAACTACAACCTGTATTCTCTGGTTTGGACAATTATGTGCGGATGGTAGGGGATGGTCGTTTCTGGCAGAGTTTGTGGGCGACGACCGCGTTCACGACGGCATCCGTGCTTTTAGAACTACTGCTAGGACTTTTGATTGCTCTGGTTCTCAATCAGGCGTTTTTTGGAAGAGGCATAGTGCGGACAACTGCCATTCTACCTTGGGCTTTGCCTACCGCTTTGATTGGTCTGGCATGGGCTTGGATTTTTAACGACCAGTTTGGGGTTGTCAACGACATTCTGCGGCGGTTAGGGCTGATTAAAACTGGAATTAACTGGTTAGGAGATCCAACTCTGGCGATGGGTGCAGCGATCTTTGCTGATGTTTGGAAAACTACACCCTTTATCAGTATTCTGCTGTTGGCTGGTTTGCAGTCGATATCAAAAGACCTCTACGAAGCCTACTCTGTCGATGGGGCAAATCCTTGGCAAAGCTTCCGCAATATTACCCTGCCACTGCTGCTGCCACAAATCTTAATTGCAGTCTTATTCAGATTTGCTCAAGCTTTCGGGATTTTCGACTTGATTGTGGTGATGACCGGGGGCGGCCCTGGTGGTGCAACTGAAGTAGTGTCGCTATATATCTATTCCACGGTGATGCGCTACTTAGATTTTGGTTATGGAGCAGCTCTGGTAGTAGTGACATTTTTAATATTAATTGCTGCGGTGGCGATCGCTAGTTTCTTACTTAATAAATCCCGCGCCAAAACATCAGGAGTTATTTAACCATGAGTTCAACTCCCCAACCAACAGCAAAAACCAGGTTTTCTGTGAAAAAAATCTTGCTCTTAATAGCAGTTGCATTCGTAATGTTATTCAGCCTAGCGCCAGCTCTATGGCAATTGCTGACCTCGTTTAAAGTTAACGAAGATATTGCCGCCGTTCCCACTGTTTATTTCCCTACGCGATTTACTTTTAGTCATTACATTGAGTTATTCACTCGTCGTCCATTTTGGCGCTACATCTTCAACAGTGCCTTTGTGTCGATTACTTCTACAGCTTTGGCTTTAGCCATCGGCGCACCCGCCGCCTACGCCCTAGCACGGTTACGTCCTTGGGGCGAACGAGCTATTCTCGCTAGCGTTCTGATGGTGACTTTATTTCCTGGAATTCTCTTGTTCCTGGGACTGTTAGAAATTATCCAAGCCCTCAGACTGGGGAACAACTATCTGGCGCTGATTATACCATATACTGCCATCAATTTACCGCTAACAATTTTAGTACTCAGAAGCTTTTTCCAACAATTGCCTAAAGATTTAGAAGATTCTGCTAGGGTCGATGGCTACAACACCTTTCAACTACTGTGGCAAATCGTATTGCCTATGACCCTTCCCGCCTTAGTGACTACTGGAATTCTCACCTTTATTTTTGCCTGGAACGAGTTTATCTTCGCTCTCACGTTTATGACCCGTGAAGAAATGAAGACAATTCCCGTTGCTGCGGCTCAGTTGGGTGGCGCGACAGTATTTGAAATTCCCTACGGTGCGATCGCTGCTGCTACTGTTATAGGAACGTTACCTCTGGTTTTACTAGTTTTGTTTTTCCAGCGCCGGATTGTCCAAGGTCTGACTGCTGGTGCCGTCAAAGGATAAAAAAATGGCTAAACTCGAACTCAAAAATTTAAATAAAACCTATACTTCCAAAGTCGTCCCTGTCAAAGACGTTAGTTTAACGGTAGACAACCATGAGTTTCTGACTTTACTTGGCCCTTCTGGCTGTGGCAAATCCACTGTTCTACGCATGATTGCAGGTCTTGAAGAACCGACCCGCGGTGAGATTAAAATCGGCGACGTGGATGTCACCTATAAATCAGCAGGCGATCGCAACATCGCAATGGTATTTCAAAGCTATGCACTCTATCCGCACATGACAGTGTACGAAAACCTCGCTTCTGGACTCAAGCTGAAAAAAGTACCACCTCCAGAAATTAAACAGCGAGTGGCAGAAGTGGCAGAAATTTTAGGATTAGCAGAGTTAATCAACCGCAAGCCTGGTCAATTGTCTGGAGGCCAACGGCAGCGTGTTGCAGTCGGTCGTGCCTTGGTGCGTAACGCCGATGTATACCTGCTAGATGAACCGTTAAGTAATTTGGATGCGCTGTTGCGGGAACGAGTCCGAGCCGACCTCAAGCAAATTTTTGCAGAGCAAAAAGTCCCTGTGGTCTATGTTACCCATGACCAAACAGAAGCCATGACACTCTCCACCAAAGTAGCTTTACTCAACGATGGCTATGTCCAGCAACTCGATCCGCCCGAAATCATCTATAACCATCCAGCTAATTTATTTGTGGCTGGATTTGTTGGTAGTCCTCAGATGAATTTGCTGACTCTACCTTGTAAGGAAAAATACGCTATGTTAGGTAACTTCCAAGTCCCTTTGCCAGATATACCAACTGTACCACCCCAGATTGTGCTAGGTATTCGCCCAGAAAACGTTCGCATTGCCCAACCTGGTGATACCCAAACTATTCAAGGGCGAGTGTATTTAGTAGAAAACTTGGGTATGCACTATTTAGTCAGTGTCCGGGTTGAAGGTTCACAAACTGAAGCCATTATAGTACGCGCTTTGTTGCCAACAGACCAAAATTGGAGTACCGAGGAGATTATACTGACATTGCCTTTTGAAGATATTCATTGGTTTGATGTTCAATCTGGCCATGCTCTTGTTAGGAGGCAAATGTTAGGTGTAAGGGAGCAGTAACCTCACCCAAGCAATAAGGTTTAAGTTTCAGTTGGTATAAGCAGATACTCTGTCCGGTGAAAGTTATAACAACTTTCTTAGTGCTTTATTATGAATTTAAACTTAAGCTAGAGTTAAAAAACTTTAATATTTGTAATATTTAAAATCAAAAGTTATCTTGGTCTGATTGTCAAATCAGTCCGGCGAAAGAACAACAGAGATTGTAGAAGAGTTTAGATGTAATTTGACAACCATCTTTTAAACCTTAGTTTATGCAGCAGAATTTTTGGATCTCAGTTGAGGAAAAAGAAAAAATATTTCATACAGAATTAGTTAAATACGGTGTGGAGTACGAACAAGCTCGAAAAGCAGCACAAATTTTAGCTTACGGTCAACCAGATGAGCTTTTATCGCAACAAGACAGACAAACAGTTACACAAGCATGTAACAAATGGTCAACAGAGCGTCAACGCTACAAACGCATTACATCTATATAGCAGGAGCAGGGGGAGCAGTTTCTGGTTCGCAGTTTCGTTCTTGCGATTTGTTTCTAGACTGCTGGGGCGATCGCTTTCGATCGACCTGATGCTTTAAGTGATGAGATTCCCCACTCTGAATATACCTGATGTACCGCTGAACTGTTGAAAACTTGACATCCGCCAAGGCGTCAGAATGCAATTCTAGAGAGATTCAGACCCTTACAGGTGAATTATTGACCACCAAATTGAAAATTACATCTGAAGTGAATTATCCAAACCAACGAAATATCAAGGATTGTGCGTCCTGTAGAGACGTTGCACTGGAACGTCTCTACAATGATAAATCAAGGGTTTTAGCGTCTAATCCAGATAATGCGTAAATTTGGTGGGGGTGCAAAAACGCCGTTTATTCATCCACCAGTCGCACTCCAATACAAGCAAGAGAATTCTGGAGACTGACGCATATATTCTGTTTGATAAATTGATAAAAGGAATCATAAATGCATATACTACCCCTTGTTTTAGACCTACAATTTCGCTTTTTTAATTAATTATCCATTTAATTAGGGGAGTTCATCACGAGAAGTAATGGCATTCATCCTCAAGGCTATTAATAATTGGTTCTGCTGGTAGATTAAATGTCAATGTTTGGATTGCTATTGTATATTCGTCAGTCAAAAACGTTTATCAAATTAAAACAATGAACATTCTTGCTTGGATTGTTTTAGGTTTAATCGCTGGTGCTATTGCAAAAGCTATCTATCCCGGACATCAAGGTGGCGGAATTCTAGGAACAATCTTATTAGGAATTATCGGTGCTTTTGTTGGTGGTAGTTTGGGTGTATTCTTCAGTACGGGAACCTTGACATTAGCTGCCCCCACACTCAGCATTCCCGGTATTGCAGTAGCGGTTCTTGGCGCAATTGTCGCTGTTTTCTTGTGGAACTTGCTAAATCGTCGCAGTGCTTTGTAATAAATTAAATATTGCTCGATTAATAGTAAAAATCAGGGAACTCATTTAACTATTTTTCTCCCTGAATTTAATAAAACAATATAGCGGTTCCCAATCAAATAAGGTACAGAAATTTGTAGAGGCGCAAAGCTTTGCGCCCCTACCTTGTACCTCACTAGAACGGGAAATGCTACAACGCTAACCCTATACGGGGGTAGACATAGAATCGCTGACACCAAAGACAAGATAGCTTCAAATTAGCTTATGCAATTTTTGGATTGGACTTACTCAAACTTTAGCTGGTATCGTCGCCTGCGGCGTGGGGAGTGGTGGCAAGTAGAAATTCCGTTATTTGATGGTTCCCAAATTACTTGGGTACATAATAGACCGGAATGCGAGTGTAATGTTTTACAAACAGAGAAATTAAGTTAAGCTATTTTACATCGGGATTTGCATATATAGCTATATACCCAGATTATCAAGGTGGGTAAGAAATTAAATTTGAATCAATTAATAGTAAATATCAGGGAATTCATTTAACTATTTTTCTCCCTGAATTTAATAAAACAATAGCGTTTACTTAAATATAGGTAAACGCTATTATTATTTGCTTGCGGCTGCGTTAACAGTTGCTAAACAGCGATGCTTATACCAATTCTGTATGAAGGTGCGCCATACATGAGGAACGAACCGCAAAGAACGCAAAGGGCGCAAAGAAACAAACAGATAAGAAATCAAAAAATTTGGCGCAGGCTCACAAAGAAATGGTATTACGGTGGGCTACACCTACGCCCCTCTAAAATTCAAGCGAGGAAAAGCCAGCTTCAAGAGCGATCGCTCTCCCATTTTTAAAAGTAAATAATAATACCCAGTATGAGTTTAAGAATGGTTACTTTACTTTCCCCTACAGTAGTCCTTATGAGATTTATCGTTCAGTTTCAGTCAAAAATTTAACCATATCTCCTATGCCCACCGTCGCGATTATCTATTTTTATGGTGCAGGTCATACTCATCTTATAACCCAAGCTATTGCCGAAGGGCGATCGCTAATAAATATCTACACGTAGGTGTTCATTATAAATAAGTTCTGGAAACACTACTCAGAAAACTGCATAAAAAAATTCAACTAGATCTATTAAGTTTCTGAAGAGTTTTAAACCTACAATCTGGAATCCTGTTGCTTGCCTTTGTAGCTAAATATCTGCAAAGGGATAGGCTCTGTAGTAGTTCAGCTTTAAGTATATATTAAAGAGGAAAAAGGCTTGATATGCAAAAGCAAATTTTGAGTTTAGCGATCGCGTTACCAACAGTATTATTCACTGCTCTACCCACTTTGGCAAATCCCATACAACCGATCGCACCCAAAGTTGGTAGTTTACAACCAACTCAGGTACAAGTAGAATTTCAAGCTCCTGCAATTCAAAATCAACTATCTAACCCAGGGAATGGCGAATCTCCAGGGCCAACTGGTGGTACGACGCCGGTCAAAGGCCCAGGGCCCAGACCTCCTCGCAGAGATGTCTTGTTGCAACTGGGTACAGGTTTACAAAACACCATCGATTCTAGCTCCGTAAATCTGAACATAGCGAACCCCGTTCTCGATCGCTAATCTTGGGGTTAGTTTTGAGGTAATCTTTTAGTAAATTACAACTGCGAATCAGTAGATTGTCTAAATCTTGGGTTTGCAGTTCTGCGTTCAGAAGACGCCAAAGTTTAGCTGTACCATCAAAACTGGCAGAAGCCAAAAATTTCCCATCAGGGCTAAAACTGACGCTCAATACTGCATCAGTATGTCCTGGAAGAGTTTTGAGTTCTCTGCCTTCACGGTTCCAAAGTTTGATGCTTCCATCACCGCTGGCTGAGGCGATTGTTTGGCCGTCAGGACTAAAGCTGAGGCTGTAAACCCCATCAGTATGTCCCGTAAGAGTTTGTAGTAAAGCTCCATTGCTGACTTGCCAGAGTTTAATCGTTTTATCAGCACTAGCCGAGGCGAGTATTTTACCATCAGGACTAAAACTGATGGCGTTGACAGCGTTAGTATGTCCTAGCAGATTATACAGTAACTTACCATCCTTAACTCTCCAAAGCAAAACTTTGTTATCTCTACCAGACGAGGCCAGTACTTGACCGCTAGGACTGAAACTAACGCTCAAAACTTCAGCCGTATGTCCTTGGAGAGTTTTAATTAAAGCTTTTGTTTGAATACTCCAAAGTTTAATGGTCGTATCAGCACTGGCGCTTGCCAGAATTCGACTATCAGGGCTAAAACTGAGACTATTGACTTCGCGCTGATGCCCTTGAAGGGTTTTAATCATATAGCCGTCACGAATCCGCCAAAGTTTAATGTAATGGTCAAGACTCGCTGAGGCTAATGTCTCGCCGTCAGGACTGAAGGCTAAACCGTAGATTTCCTTACTGTGTCCATAAACTGAAGTAGCATAACCTTCCAGGGTTTGGCGCAAAGTTCCGTCACGCTGCCAAAGTTTTATCGTAGTGTCTTGACCGGCGGTGGCTATTTGCCCATTCGGGCTAAAACTCACACTATAGAGTTTACCTTGATGTCCTGTGAGAGTTTTGAATAGAGGATTATCTAGCTGCCAAAGTCTAACAGTTTTATCGGCGCCAGCGGAAACTAAGGTCTGGCCATCGGGGCTAAAACTGGCGCTGTATACTGCAATACTATGCCCTAGTAAAGTTTGACGTAAAGAGCCGTCCTGAGAACTCCAAATTTTGATTGTGCTATCGGCGCTGGTGGAAGCTAGGGTTTGACCATCATGACTGAAGTTGACACTGAGAACCTCTGCATTGTGGGCTGGAATAATTCTCAGTAAGCTGCCGTCTCTGCGCCATAGTCTAACTGTTTTATCTTCACTGGCTGAAGCTAGAGTTTGGCCGTCGGGGCTAAAAGCAACGCTGGAAACTCCGGCGCTATGCCCAAGGAGGGTTTGCCGCAACGCTCCATCGCTAACACTCCAAAGTTTAACGGTTTTATCTGCACTAGCGATCGCCAAAATTTCCCCATCAGGGCTAAAACTTACACTATTAACAAAATCCCTATATCCGCTAAAAGTTCTCAGCAAATTACCATCGCTAACTTGCCAAATTTTAGCAGTGCCATCGGCGCTACCTGTGGCGATCGTCTCGCTATTCCTAGACCAAGATAAGCTCAAAACCTCCGCAGTATGACCGTTTAGGGTTCTAATTAAAGCACCGTCCCTAGTTCTCCAAAGCTTGACGGTACCATCGAAACTAGCTGTTGCGATCGTTTGACCATCTAGGCTGAAACTGACACTCCGTACTGTACCAGTATGCCCTGTTAATGTTCGTAACTTTGTGCCATCATGTCCCCAAAGTATGGCTGTTTTGTCGTTACTAGCCGATACAATTGTTTTACCGTCAGGACTAAAACTCACGCTCGATACTTCAGCGGTATGCACTTCTAAGCGGTTGCGCTCCTGGGTTCCGGAAATTACTTGTTGTAAAACACCCAAAGTCTGATTTTGCACCTCAGTAGGTGCGCCAAGAGTGTTTTTTAGCTGTTTACCTGCTTTGACACTGGCAATCAGGGCTTCTAACTGCTGATGTGACAAAAGATTAGCTTGAGATGAGGCATTTAAAGCTTCAATTTCTCGCAATTGGGCTGCTTGAGATTTCCAATAGGCTAAGGAGCCGAAACAGACAGCTGCTAATCCTAAAATACTGAGTGCAACTACAGCCCTTTGAGCTTGCTTGAGTCTTCTTTTTTCTTGTAGTTGCTGTTGTTTTCTTTGTACTAAACAAGCTTCAATAAACCGTTGCACATCAGCAGAAAGTTCGTCGGTATATTTAATATAGATATCTTCAGCTTCAGCTAGTCGCACTCCTTGTAATAAGAAATCAGCTTGCTGACTGCGTTGTAGCCACAATTGGGAAGCTTGCTCAATTTGCCTTTGTTTCCGCAAGCGATCGCGATTTTCTTCTAACCACCAGCGTAAAGTTGACCAATGACGGATGAGGATTTCATGGGCAACTTCTACTGTTATGGGGGCGGGGGAGGCAGGGGAGGCAGGGGGGGCAGGAGGAGCAGGGGAGGCAGGGGGGGCAGGGGGGGCAGGGGGAGCAGGGGAAGCAGGGGGGGAAATTTTTTCTTGTTCTCCTTGTCTACCTTGTCCTTTTGTTAGTTCTTCTTGTTCTAAATTCATCACTACTAACTTGGCAGCAGTTAAGGCGTTGAGGGTTTTTTCTACTAATGCGGCTGGATATTTTTTGACTATTAACTCTGATTTATGTACCCGCCTGCGAGTATCTTCTGTACCTTCACCTAGTTGTGTCAAAGATAAAAAAATCCATTTAGCGCATTCTTGCATTTGAGGATCGAAACTTTCGTAAACAGCCTGAGACGAACGCTCTAATGCTCCTTGAATTCCGCCTAGTTGCTCTTGATAGGTTTGTAAAGTCAACTCACCAGCAACTCGATGTTGCCATAATTGCTCTAAAACAAATTCTAGTAATGGTAAATCTCCTGGTGAGCGATTTAGCTCTCGCAACAATACTTCTACCAGTTCTGGTTCTACTTTTAACCCGACTTGTTGAGCCGGGTTGAGAATCACCCGTCGATAATCATCCAAACTTAGCTTCGGTGGAACTAACACGCTCAAATCCTGCAAAGCTTTAGCCAGTGCTGGTACTTCTAAACAGGAGCCAATAAAGTCTGCTCGTAAAGTAATAATTAATTTGAAGCGATCGCCAGCATATTGCACTGCTCCCAGCAATAATTCTAAAAATAGCTCTCTATCTGGGCTTGGAGCTAGGGTAAACAGTTCCTCAAACTGATCTACCACTAGCACCACAACTCGATGGGGTTGATTGCGTATCCAGTAAACAAATCCCTCTACCCCTTGGTGAAATATTCCCTCTAACAAGAGATGGGGAGAGGCAGGAGGCAGGAGGCAGGAGGCTGGAGGCAGAAGGCTGGAGGCAGAAGGCAGGAGGCAGGAGGCAGGAGGCAGGAGGCGGTTTTCCCCCTGCTCCCCTGCTCCCCTGCTCCCCTGCTCCCCCACTCCCCCAAGCTGCTGCGCTAAAGCTTCAAGCGGATTTGCTCCGGGACGAATGCTTCTAATCCACCATTGTTCGCTACTGGGTATTTGTTTGCCCAATCGCAGTTGGGGAATTACACCAGCTTGGACAATTGAAGATTTGCCGCTTCCGGAAGCACCGATGACGGCTAAAAAAGAGCGATCGCGTAGTTGGTGAATTAACTCCTGAGTTAAGGCTTCTCTACCGTAAAAATACTGGCTATCTTGCTCAGAAAAAGCACTTAGCCCCATATAAGGGCATACTCCCAAATCCAATCCTGTGGTTGATTTTGGCGTGTTTGCTCCCGTTTTTGCTTGGAGAATTTCTATAATGCCTTGTCTGCCTGATAGCCAGATGTAAAGAGGAACACCGCTACCTGCCAAGGATAATTGTAGTTGAGCGATCGCTGCGGCAGCTGAGAGTCCATCTATTTGAGAAGCTGCCATTAAAGTATCGAGAAATTTTTGGGCGAAGCGTTCTGGTGCATCAGCAGGCGAGGCATAGGCTATTATAGATTGCCCTTGGTGGGAGTCAAGTTGCAAATCTTCTACCCAATCTTGCAAACATGTATTAGCTACAGGACAATCGAGGATGATAATTTGTTGAGCGCTGCATTGGCGTAGCTGTTGTTTCAACCAGGAACGCTTGATACGGATATTTTCTCCCAGCAATAACCATTCGCCTGTTTCAGTTTCTTCAATTCGTCCCCGCAGATATAGCAGAATAACTTCTGATGCTGGTTGTTGTAAATGAGTAGCGATGGCTTCTTTGAGGCGATCGGCAGATACTTTTGTTGCTGGCACATATTCCAGTGTAAAATCCCCAGTATTTCCGAGAAATTTGCTAATATCTAGCGTTGTTTTGCTAACTGATAATCCCTCTACTACCATTCCTATCCGGCGCACCCCAAGATTTACCTTGGTTAATCCTTTGCCTACAATTAGTTCTCCGACTCCCTCAACAATTCGCTTAGGAGTTTGCAGCGGATATTCTCGAAAAATTTGAGTTTCCCCTTTATTTTTTTTCTGCTGATTAATCAGCCGTAACTGTTGATTACTTTTATCTATATATTGGAGAGTTTTATGATATACATATCGATATAAATTATCTACATAAATTAAGCCTTGATTATCTGCGGCCTCACCTTGCAACCCTTTCATTAAATAATAAGTAAACACCCCGTGTCCCAATTCGGGAAACTCCCAAGATTGCTGGTTAGTATCGCAGGAAAGCAAAGCATAAAAACCTTTACTTTTAGCAGCGCATTGTTGTAAAACTTCAACCATTTTTGGTGTAGCGTTCAGCAATGGTTCTTTTGTTATACCTCTGAGTGTCATCCCACCACTATGACAAGCATCTAGCCAAACAAGCTGATTTTGCGCCCCACTATTACCCAATAATTGTAAAAGTTCTTGTAAAGCTAAAGCTGTGTTTTGAAGATCGGATTTTTGAGTATCTGCCAAACACAAAAATGCTTGCTGCGTGTTTGGTTCTACAATCCCATGTCCGGAAAAATAAAATAAAATAGTATCAATAGGTTGAGCCGCAGTGGTAATTTGTCGAAGACTGGCACGGATGTTTTCTAAAGATGGTAGTTGCGCTGCAAAATCATGATATATTTTCACCTCTGTTTCGGTAAATTGTGCGGCTGCATCTACCAATGCTTCTGCTAAACCCTGACAATCTACTGTTGAATACCTAAGGCTGGGTAGTCTGTCATCTTGATATTTATTGACTCCCACCAACATTAACCACAGTTTAGGAATTGCAGTTTGTTTGACTGAAGTTGAGCGACTGGGGATTCCAATTGGTGACATTATAGTAATCCTAAATGAGGTTTCAGGTTTTTACTGCGTAAGTCCTAAAGAAGTTAAATAACCACTTAACAACACCAAAATATTTGCAAAGATAACAAAACTTTCTGAAAAATTCCTTTATTCGTAATGATATGTTATTTGGACTGTAAGTTAAAACTAGCATAAACTTATAACTCAGATAAAATTGCTATACAGAATTAATCAAAACTGAATTGTAGTCCTCAGCCGCTAACTTTTCTATATAAAGACTTGTGAGACATAAGGAAGATTATATTACCAGTACAGTAACCATTGACCATCACAAAATAACCCATGACCTTGTAGAGTTATTCTTTCATCGTCAGGATAAATGTAAGTAGTTGGTGCAATCTGATGAAGTGTATGTCCGCTGTGTAAAACAATTTCACCAACTTGATAGCGATGAAAAGTTTTAGTTCTAAATCGTTTCACAATGTCTACATCACCTGCGATCGCTTGACTATAATCATTTATATAGTTGAAATCCCAAACATTCAACCCACCGCCACTTTTAGGCAGTTTAATTGGTAAAGTAAAGGATATTGTGTTTACAGTATCGAGTTTATCTTCATCCCATTTGATGTTTCGGTACTGCAAATCGAAGTGTGTAGTAGCATTCGGTTTAGTAATAAGATTAGCATCTTGCCAAATATGAAAACCGGGCAGTGCTGCACCTGGTTTATACATTACAGGGTTTATAAGCGCCTGCTCTAAATATTCTTTGATTAACTTATAAAGCCAACCTAAATGTTCTTCTAAAATTAGATTATATTCACGAGCTATAGTATAATAATCTCTAGAAAAATTAGGTTCATTTAAAAAATCTAAATAACTAGCTGTACCTAAAGTATAGAAAAACTTTGGAGAGTTTCCTCGTTTTATCCATAATTCTCTTAAACTATGAATTACAGAACAAATATCATTACACTGTTCGACTGTCACAATTTGTTCTGAGAAAATTTCATTCCTCGAATCTGCATACCAACTAATACTATTTTCTGTAATATCTTCTGTCAGCAAACCTAATAGCGAATCTGTTATTTTACCATCTGCCCGAATATCATATCCATCGTATCCCGGCATTGGATTAACTTCTAAACACCAGTATTCTAAATCGTTGGTAACTTTAAAATCCCAACCTGCAAACTTTAACCCCAATGTAGCAGTTGCACTAATAATTTTTTGGTGTAAAGCTTCTGGTAACTCCCACTCGATATACTCAGCTTCTTCATGAAAATGGCGATAGTCTACCTGCGGACATTTTATCAATTCTGCGTGAACTCTATTACCCACTACATGGGCGCGGACATCAGCACCGTGTATATATCTTTGTAAATGAACCGGGCCTGCGTCTGGGTGGAAATCGAGAAACTCCTCTGATTTTACCAATCTACTATCGGCACGAACCCCCGATGTTGTCTTAACAATTGTTAATCCAGCGTTAGCAAACTCAGCTAAAATCTCTGGATTAGAACTGGTAATGCTATCAGCAATTTGAAAACCTAAAGATTGCAGATGAAATTCATGAAGCGGTTTTGAGAAATTATTACCACCAGCACCAGGGCGATTAATTACGTTACCGGGAATATGTTCTAGCCAACAGCAAAGTGCAGCAAGAAGACTTTTCCATCGCATCGCATCTTGTAATTCTGATTGTACGGTTGAAAGGTCAATCAAGCGACAATAATAAGAACCATGAGGATTTAATATGTACTTTTGGCTAGAACAACTTATCCAACTTTGATTATCATCGGGTAACGCTAGCCGCCAATCTCCATTTTGAATTACTTCGCGTAAATTAATTACTTGTACTTCGACACCACGAGATTCAGCGTAGTTAACAAAATGACAAAAAGTGCGATCTGAATCAAGGCCAATTGCATAAATCATGAGAAAATAGTCTCCAAAAGTGCGGGAGCAAAATCCGACCAAACAAACTGTATTTCTTCCAGCGATGGATAAGGGTTGATACGAGCAATATTGGCACTTTCCAGGTTGCTATCAATACTCCAAGTTACAGTACCAAATACCAAATCTAAATTTCTCAATAGCGAAATACTTTTTTCTTCTAACTGCAAATGTTCTAGAGATGTATTGGTGCAACGCCATGCTTTATCTTCTAAAACAACAACAATTTCATATTCCAGGTTAACCGAAACCCAACTTGCGCGAAATGGCCCCACCCCTTGAGGAATTTCTGGATACGCAGCAGTATTATAAGTAGTTAAATCTTGAAGATACCATTGTTTATCGAGTAATGCTTGCGGCGATGGTGGAACTTGTGAAGAGAATACTTCTAGATTGCTAGTATAACCAGCCTTTAATTTAGTCAAGTTAGAAGAATATGATAAATTACCCCAAAGACTATTTGCAGTTGGACGATTAATTACTGTTGATTTAGATAATGTCATCGCTGCCCATAAAGTAGCAAGACACTCATCATAAATAAAAGAATCATCAAAACTAGTACGAATCGGCATCTGTGGCGGAATACGTAGAATAACTGGGATTTCTGGTGTAATATATGATTTTCCAGAAGTAACACTGATAGAAAACATTCTTGCAGCATTGCAAACATCTAAAATTGCACTCGTATAACCTTTTTGTCTAACTAATTCGTTAACTGCTTGGCAAAAAATGTCATCACTCGAACCAATAATTAATAAATCCATAGTATTTAGTCAATCGTTTTTCTCATAGGGGGCTTAGAGGATGTTTGAAAAGTTATGATTGATCTATCGAATATTTTTTTACCCCTCCCTAACCCTCCCCTTGTAAAGGGGAGGGAACCGGATTTTTGTTGTTTCCCCCCCTTTATAAGGGGGGACTAAGGGGGGTAAAAACGCAATTAAAAGCACAGTCAGCCACTTTTCAAACAACCTCTTAGATTCCCTACTTCTTGAAGAAGTCGGGAATCTGTTTTTCTAGAAAATTGGCTTGTTAGCTTTAATTAAAGTTTCAGGACGCACATTTTGTAGTACAGGAACTTTCAGTTGATCTGCTGGTAAGATAACTGGATTAGCTCTATCTAAAAGACCACCACCACAGTTACCACTTTCACAAGTCTCTTTACTATCCTTACCTTTATCGCTAGAATCTTTACCTTTATCACTCGATTCTTTTGTTTTACCACCGTCGGTTTCTAAGATACTATTCAACGGTCTTTGATTCAAATTATGAAGAGTATCACGACGGGCAGAATTGGTAATGAAAGGTTTATTTGATACGCTATAGCTATCAGAAACTACTAAATTGGGGATAGATTCAGCTTTAGCTACAGTACTGATAATTGAATTAGCGATCGCTAAACCCATTACTAGTGCTAAACGTGTAGAAGTTGAACTTGTAATCTTCATTGCGATTATCCTTTAAGTTGATTTATTACGGGTACTTATATTTCATCTTTTTTCTCCTATAACTCATTCGTCACAGGTTAAAACAAGATTACTTTATTAAGTAAGATATGAGAGTGTGACAACTGTTGAAAAAATCAGATTAAAGTTTTCAGTTTTCACCTTTCACTTACTCAATAGGTTTGCTTCGATATTTTTATGCAGTCTTGAAAAAAAATTTGAGAATTATTTTTTGAGAATAATTCAATTTTGAATACAAATAGAAAAACCCCGCAGAGGCGAGGTTTAATGCTGGGATAAATTTTACATTTTGCAGCAGTTTTGAAGTACAAAGCTATGGGTTTTGAGGCAAGAACTAGAAACTCTTTCTATCTTATTTTCAGTCTTGCTTTGTGTACCTCACCCTGCGGGTTCAGCAGTCGCTCATGGGGGGAACCCCCAAGGCCGCGCTGCTTCACTTACTTGCAAACTTCTCTTTTGTTGTTAGAGTAATAATTGATGCTGATTTTTAGTGATTATTTATCTGACTCTTGTTTGCTTTTGAAAGTATTCACGAGAATAGTAATTCTGCCTGCCGCTATTATCTAAAAACTGCGTATAGCCTTGCAACAGTAATTCTTGACCAGCAGATCCCAAGGTGAGGAAGGAATTTGCGAACCCTTTATTATAGTTGGCTGTTGCATATTTATGATTAGTATCTTGGACATTAATACCATAGGTAAGTAATGGTGCAGTTCCCCAATTACAATCACTAGGATGACATTTGCCAAACACCTGAATATTTAATTTATTGCTACCACCTGAGGTAATTACTAAACGAGTAATATTAGAAGTATTGGCATCTTTATTTACCCAAGTACCAATAAAGTCAGCAGGTACAGCTAAAGCAGGATTGATTAAAGCAGTAGTTAAGATGCTACTAGCAGCAATAATACTCAAAGAACGTTTCAACATTTTAGTCACACTCCATTATTCGTATTTGTTTTTGTAACTTATTGATAAGTAGACACGATTACCAGTTGGCTAAGTATAAAATATTTCATTTAAGTCGAAATATAATCCTCACACCTTGTAGTAAAGTTTGTGTAGGCGTCCTTTAACGCTTTCACTCTTCCTATAGGTTGGGTTCAAATTTTTTATGCATCCTCGGCAAAGCATCATTGAAATCTTTTCAACTTTTGTGCAATTTGACGCCGACCGCTTCAGTGGTTGGGCGACGGAATCAAGGTTACGTCGCAGTATCCAAAGTTGTCTCAACCGCACTCCTCAAGAAACTTCGGAAAATTTTTGGATTTTATATTGGTATAAATTTTGGCTCGTTCCTGAAACAACGCTACTAGCGAAACAGCATTTGGCGGCTTACTTGCAAGAATCCTGTTATTGGGCATCCCAAAAAACAGTTAACAGTTTTGCGAGTACTCAGTACAAATTATCAGACTGTTTTCAAATTGCGATCGCTCAAGTTGATAAAGTCCTCAAAGGATTTAATCCAGATCGAGGTTTTATTTTAAAAAACTACGCCAATGCCATCTTTAGCAGTGCTATTCGGGAAAATTTACGCCAAAATCGTGAAATTGATATTTGTACAGATTGGGGACTATTACGAAAAATCACTAAAAAGTTTTTGGTAGAGTCTTTACAAAATGCAGCCTTATTACCAGAAGATATTAATGCTTATGCCCTAGCTTGGAACTGTTTCAAAACTCTATATATCCCAACACAAAAAGGTACTTCTCGTCAAATTTCCCAACCAGACAATGAGACTTGGGAGGCGATCGCTAAAGCTTATAATTCCCAAAGTGGTCAGCAAGTCAATTACCAAACCTTAGAAAAGTGGCTTTTAAATGCTGCTAAAGCTGCACGCCGCTATCGTTATTTTAGGGTTGACTCTCTTAATATCCCTAAAGGTAATGATGAATCGGGGGAGTGGCTTGATAATATTCCTGAAACACAACAAGAATCTCTAATTAATCAAATTCTTGCTCAAGAAGAAGAACAAACAAGAAACTTTCAACAAAATGAGATTAACAAAGTTTTAGTGGCTGCGATCGCTCAACTCGAACCGCAAGTACAAGAAATTTTACAACTTTATTATGCTAAAGAACTAACTCAAGACAAAATTGCCAAACAATTACAAATACAGCAATATACTGTCTCGCGGCGACTAAAAAAAGCCCAAGAAACTTTGTTACGCTTTTTAGCTAACTGGAGTAAAGATAGTTTGCATATTTCTCTTACCTCAGACCTACTGCATAGTATAAACACATTAATGGAGGAATGGTTGAAAAATTACTATGCTGTA
Source organism: Nostoc sp. ChiSLP01 (assembly GCA_034531195.2). GTDB lineage: Bacteria > Cyanobacteriota > Cyanobacteriia > Cyanobacteriales > Nostocaceae > Nostoc. The sequence continues at coordinate 3,101 of JAVRBO020000027.1, read as the reverse complement.
TGACTGGGAATTGGAACGGGGCAGGGGAGGTAGCCAGAGGTAGGGACAAGTGGGAGTTTGTTCGTCCACTTCAAAGCTTCGTTCATCTCCTTAAGTTCTCTATCCATCTACCTCAGAATCTCAAACTTGCAAATTTCCAATGCCCAATCCCCAAGAGTAATCGCCATGACTATTGACACCACTGTATTTACTTTCGCTAGCTCAACAGATCTGGTTTTAGAAATCCCTATAATTGTGCAAAACCAAGCGGATTTGGACAGTCAAGCTTTTTCTAATGCTAATTCTCGCTATCAAGCTTATATTAATCAACTTTGCCTGGGTGCTATCTTGCTATGGTTGCAAGAAGACTGGACGCCACAAACAAAGGTTTGGCCAAGTACTATTGCTTTACCCAGTTTTTGGGAACTGGTTAATGGAATTGCACTCACCCTTGAGGCAACTAGATTAGTCTTGATACCTAGTGAAGCAATTGATTTGAGTGAATTCCGAGTACCTCAAGAATGGGTGGATATTCCTAGTTGGGTAGGTGATTATTATTTAGCTGTGCAAGTCGAGCCAGATGAAGGCTACGTTAGGATTTGGGGTTATTGCAACCATGAAAAACTGAAAACTCAAGGTAGTTATGATGCCAGCGATCGCACTTATTCCCTAGATGCTACTGATATAATCAACGACATCAGCGTTTTAGCTCTGGCGCGTCAATTGTGTCCGGAAGAACCCACCCGTAGCGCCATAGAAAAGATTCCCAGCTTATCGCCACAACAAGCACAAAATTTAATAGCCCGTCTGGGAAACCCGGAAATACTTACACCCCGGCAAGAAATCCCTTTTCAACTGTGGGGTGGATTAATTCAACATGGCGGTTGGCGACAAAATTTATATCAACGACGCTTAGGATTACCAGAACAATGGTCAGTTATCAAATGGTTGCAAAGCGGTATTTCTCAAGTTGCTGAGGCTGTCGGTTGGAGAAGCTTTGATTTACAACTGAGTGCTGCTGAGGCGCGGGGTGTGGAAGACACGCAACCAAGTACTATTCTCTCTCGTCGATTGGCGATCGCAGGCCAAATCTATGAGATGACGATCGCACCACAAAATAATCAAGATGCAACTATTTGGCGTTTTGAATTACGTAACGCCGCCGTCGGTGCAGCTATTCCTGGTGGTTTTAAACTGCGATTACTCACCGAAGATTTACAGCCTTTTCCTAATAACGAAGATGTAGCCACAACGGCTGTAGAACAACTGTACGTAGAAGTTGCCTTAGAAGCAGGAGAAAGCATAGTCTGGGAAATACAACCTTTTCCTGACAATTATGACTGGGAAATACTCAAGTTTTAAAGAGGTAAATGTTTGGGAGTGTCGTGTAATACTGAACAACCTGGTAAAAAACGTAAGTTTTCGTTCGCGCAAACACTAAAATATAATCAAGCCAAATACTTATCGAAGGCGTTGCTAAATTCTTCGTAAGATTTAACACCGACCATTGTTTCTGCCAACTTGCCTTGCTGAAAGAACATGACAGCAGGAATACTACGAATGCCAAATCGTTTAGCGACAGATTGGTTGGCATCAAGGTCTAGCTTAAAGACTTTGACGCGAGTACTATACTCTACTGCTAGTCGATCTATCAAGGGGGCAATGAGTTTGCATGGGCCGCACCAAGCAGCTGTGCAATCTACTACAAATAAAGGCTCGGTTTCAAGTAGCGTATCTAACTCGGTTTCGTCTTGAATATAAACGGCAGTCATAATTTTTCTTTAAAAGAGCATTATCTCATAGCCGCGTTGCATCCACTACAATATAGTGCGATCGTCGTTCGCTTCATCAAAAACCTCGCAGGAGTTGAGAACCCATCGCTTCAGGTATGCTACGAAAATGACCAATAGGCTTTAGAATTGCTGGTAGTTAACAAATATTGAAAGCGATCGTTAGCCAACAGACTCATAATACGATCGCTTCCAAATCATTGAAAACTTTTATTGAGCCAAACTTGGACGCTTAAAGCTTGTAGTCAGAAATTAAACTTCGCCTAACTTGATAATCTTTTAAAGCTCCTGGAAGAACAACAGTTCTTCTGTCCCTTCTAAAAGTAGAGATCTGTCCTTTCTGCACAGCCACATACAAATCGCTCTGACTTACGCCTAAACGTTTTGCGGCTTCTGCCAGTGATATACCTTGCTTGAGCATTAGGAGTTACTTTCCTTGCAATCTGAATTAGATTGCTGTTTAGCCTAATTTTAACAAGATATTAAAAACTATTAAGAATATTAACATGAGAGTAGCTGATATTTATAATAAGTGTTTGTTATCAGCGTTAATCCTGACTCGCGATCGCAGTTTACCTGATTGCTGGCTTTTTGCAGCACATCAGTTTTTGCAACAGTTTTTAATAACAGCCATAATTAGTTGCTGTAGTTGTTTAAACTTTTGGTACTGGATATTGGTCGAATTTTTGCATTAATTCAAATAGCTCTTCTTGACTAGGTTCTCGCCCATCTTTTGTCAATTCGGCCAATCCCTGAAAATATTGTTCCCGCGAATCGGCAGGGCAAAATAGGATTAAGAGCGTTGAGGGAGTTGTTCCGGGGTTAGAAAAGCCATGCGGAGTGTTTTGTGGAACTAGTATGAACGTTTTTGGTGTAGCATTGACTCGGCGTCCATCGAGAACCAGTTCAACTTCACCTTCTACCACATAAAACATTTCGGTTAATTCCTTATGGATGTGAGGGCTAGCTCCTTGGGTGCCTGGCTCCATTACAAATTCAAACAATCCAAAATGTCCCTGCGTCTGTTCGCCAGTTGCTTTAAAAGTACAAGTACTTGTACGAATTTTTACTGATTCGCCTTCGCCAGGTTGCAAAATAATTGGTAGTGACATAAATCTCCTAATAGTTCCTCGCTGAACGAAACCTTTAGCTCATGGGGAGCCAGTGCGTTGGGCGGCTCTGCCGACTTGAAGCAACTGGCGTGGAAACCCCCAAGATCGCAGCGGCTCCTCTTAAAAAGAGGGACTTTGATTCTGGTTCCCCCCTTTTTAAGCTAGCGCGTATACACAAGTCTTTTAAAGTTGTTGTGTAAGACACAGAAGTTTAATTTTT
>JAVRBO020000026.1:0-32081 GCA_034531195.2 Nostoc sp. ChiSLP01 | reverse complement strand
TACAATCGCATTGCATCGACTTACAATCGCATTGCATCGACTTACAATCGCATTGTATCGACTTACAATCGCATTGTATCGACCTGCAATTACATTGCATCGATTTGCGATCGCAATATTTAATGGAAATCCACGAGATAAAATATCAACTTTTGTTACGGAGTGCGTAATTCTTACAGGGCAAACTGAACCAATAAATATACATATTCCATTAAGGAACCCAAGCACTCATGAGTTCTGAACAAATCCTAGATCCTCAAACATTAGAGCAGTTACAAAACGAGATTCAGGAAAAATTTGATGAAACCCTAAAAAACGCTGACTTCAACTCACTACTTGAAAAATACGGCATACTAGAAGATAGGGTTTTGAGAGTTTATTGGCAATTTAATCTTGACCCCAATCAACTCAAATCTGATGATGCAGTTAATGAACAGCAACCCAACGCATTATTAGCAACAACACCAAAAACTCCAAAAGAAGAAATTGTGTTAGTTAAAAAAGCGTGGTGTATACCTTGCCCTTCAACCGGTAGCCCTTTAGGTTGCAACTGCTAAATAATTTAATAATTTAGTTTTTGTAAAAAGTTTATCCTAGTTCAGTGACTCTGATTTTTTGAGCGCAAGTTGATAATGTCTCAAAATCGAAGCAGTTTGTACTGGGAATTGGGGATAGTGGGTACTCTAGCAATTGCTGGAGTACTCACTTACTGTGAGCATTTTGCTTTAGCCCAAATTCAAAAGGATGACACCCTTGGAGTTGAAAGTTCAATCGTTACACCAAAGTTAATCGATGGTCAGTCCATAGAGCAGATTGATGGCGGGGCAATTCGCTCCAAAAACTTGTTCCACAGCTTTGACAAGTTTTCTGTCTCTGGAGGAACGACAGCGTATTTTAACAATCCAATAGATACTCACAATATTATCAGCCGAGTCACCGGCAACTCCATTTCTAAAATCGATGGCATTATCAAAACTAACGGTGCTGCCAACCTATTTTTGATTAATCCCAACGGCATTATTTTTGGTAAAAATGCTTCTTTAAACATTGGTGGTTCATTTGTAGCTAGTACCGCAAGTAGTTTAAATTTTGCTGATGGTATAAAATTTAGTGCTACAGATCCTCAATCTGTACCTCTGTTGACAGTAAGCGCTCCCATTGGCTTAGAATTTGGAGCAACTGCGGCTCCCATTCGCAATCAATCCCAAGCAAGTCCAGAAGGTGCAATTAACACCATTGGGAAAGGTGTTGGTCTACAGGTGCAGTCAGGCAAAATATTAGCACTCATCGGCGGTGAGATAACACTAGAGGGCGGAAATTTAACTGCAAAGGCGGGAAGAATTGAATTAGGAAGCGTTGCACCTAATAGTTTGGTCAGCGTCAGTTCAATAAATCAAGCTTGGACATTCAGATACGAAGGTGTTAAAAATTTTCAAAATATCGAATTCATCAAGTTAGATAAAGTTTTCTCTACAGTAGATACCAGTGGTGAAAGTGGAGGCAATATCCACCTCCAAGGCAAACGCGTGCTGATAAATGACGGTTCGCACATCTTTACTTTTACTTTGGGAGTGCAACCGGGAGGAAATTTAGAAGTGAACGCTTCGGAGTCTGTGGAACTTGGAGAAAATGCCTTCTTAGCTACTGCAACTTCCAACGCCGGAAACTCTGGAAGTATAAAAATCACTACTAATAAGTTCATTGCCAAAGATGGAGCGCAAGTAACAATTTACAGTGTTGGCTCAGGATTACCTGGGGAATTGACTATAAACGCGTCAGATTCAGTAGAACTAATCAACGGCTTCTCTGTTCCTCTGTTACGAGATGGTAGCGATATAGTATCCACCGGATTATTTAGTGAAACTTATGGTAGACAAAATGCTGGCAACATAACAATCAACACTGGAAAGTTGCGTATTCAGGGAGGAGCAAGAATATCAACAAGTTCTGAGGGTATCTATTTCTTTCGTCTCAACCAATTTATACCACTTACAGGAAACGGAGGAAAGTTGACGGTGAACGCCTCTGAGTCTATTGAACTAATAGGAACTTCACCAAATGGTTCTAGGGTTAGCGGCTTGTTTTCTAGGACTGAAGGGCCTGGAGATGGAGGAAATTTAACGGTAAGAACAGGGCAATTGATTATCAAAGATGGAGCTGCAATAACTGTCAACAGCCAAGCTCGAAAGAATGTCATTTATGTGGAAGGAGATCCAAAAAATTTAGGTAAAGCAGGGGATTTAGATATAACTGCTAACTCCATTTTGCTGGACAATAAAGGAAAACTCACATCTAATAGTGAATCAGGTAAAGGCGGAAATATTAGCTTACAGGTACAGGACTTATTATTGATGCGCGGTAATAGTCAAATATCAACTAATGCCGGAGGTGATAAAACTGGCGGTAACATCACCATCAATGCACCTAATGGTTTTGTTGTCGCTCCTATATTTGGAAATAGCGATATCACCGCCAATGCTTTCTCTGGGCCTGGTGGTAAGATTGCGATCGCCACTAAAAACATCTTTGGATTTCTCCCCCGCACCCGTGCAGACGTAGAAAAGTTAGATGCACAACAAATAAACCCAAATAACCTACAAACAAGCGACATCACAGCATTTTCTCAACAAAATCCTTCATTAGGTGGCACAGTACAAATCAACTCACCAAATGCTGAACCCAGTAAAGGCTTAGTAGAATTGCCGCAAAATTTAGTGGATGCTTCGGAGCAAATTGCTGCTGATTGTGGTTCTGGTGGGACAGTAGCCAGGAGTTCATTTACTAACACTAGACGCGGAGGAACATCAGCCGATCCTACACAGCCGTTGATAGCTGATGCAGTGCTGGCAGATTGGATAACACTAAATCCAGAAACTGAGAATCGTGCTGAGGGAATCGAGAATAAAGATATTCAGGCGCAGCGAAATATAGAGGATTCACAAAGAGTGGATTCTGTCAACGAACCTAGTGAAATTGTCGAAGCCCAAGGATGGATATTCGATGCCAATGGTAACGTGGTTTTGGTTGCTGAAGCACCCACTGGGATGCCTCATACTTCCATACTCGCGGCTGCATCTTGTCCTGCTAATTAAAAATTGGCTTTGTTGACTAACGTTTATTAATTGTGTGCAAAAGCAAAAGTTTATAAACTCTGATAAAAAATAAAAAACCGATCAGAAATTTAGATGTATGCTGCATGAAATCGCTTTGAAACAAGCGATCGCTTGTTGGTTGTGACGTTGAGAGGAGCGATCGCCCTTTCTACTCAACTATGAGTGCGATCGCTTGTTGGTTGTGACGTTGAGAGAAGCGATCGCCCTTTCTACTCAACTATGAGTGCGATCGCTTGTTGGTTGTGACGTTGAGAGGAGCGATCGCTCCTTGTACTAAAACTCAGCTGTAGGTGCGTTGGCGTAGCCTACCGTACTTTTCTGGAGAAGCAAGCTAAGCACAGCCTCTCGCAGAGAAAGTATCAATTACTCTTCTTCCATCAATAACAGTTAGCAAGCAGATTCATGAATGCTTTAAGGAAATCCAAGAAAAATATATGAAGTTATGTTAAACGATGCGTAATTATTACTAGTCAAGTTGAAGTGATAATTATGGGAGTTCGCAAAAGCTTTAGAAAGCTAATGCGATCGTGCCACCCTAGACTCTGTATTCTTAATTCCTTCGTTACGAAACTGTACTAATCAAAATCACGTTAATTTAGTACATCACAACATAAGTTAACACCTCTACCAATCTGCAAGGAGAGCTTAATTCATGGATTCTCAAACATTACAGCCAACAGTTTTAGATGCTCAAACATTACAGAAGTTACAAGATGATATTCAGCAGGAAATGTGTGAGAGTCTGAATAAAGCTAACTTCAGAAAAATACTCGAAAAGTATGGTATATCATCACAAGAAGTTATCAAATTTCAGTGTACGCTTGATTTAAATAAACTCCAATCTAATCAAGCTAATGAAGCTCAACAGTTACAGAACTTTTTAGGATTACTTCCAAGCAAGCTTATCCATTTATCAGTTTGTACTTGTTGGTCAGAAGATGAAGGTAAACTTGTTGATTGCCCGTGCCGTTAATCCTTAGCACTACTGTCAACTTAATATCTGTTCTTATTTTATTATTAATACCTGAACAGTAAAAAATTTTAAGTTGATAAAATATCCATGAATTATATTTATAAACTATTGTCTTGAATGCAATAGTTTATAAATATAAAACTAACATTTTGATATTCGCAGTTATTTTTTTTGAAAAATGTAAAACACTATCAAATTTGTAAAAGTCGAAATCGAATTACCAATTTTACTGTAGCCAATTTAATCTTAGGTATAGCGTCGTTGTTTAGCAGCTTTTAGTTTATTCGGAAAGGTGCAATATCCAGTATGGGTAATCTTTGGATCTGGTCTAAGGGGGTAGGAGTTGCAACAGGTGGTGCAATAGTTTTCTACACAAATTTTGCTATTGCCCAAACTACAATTATTCCAGATGGTACTCTATCTAGTAATTCTGTTGTTACAACACAAGGCAATATCACAACTATTGAAGGTGGAACCGCAGTAGGAAGCAATTTGTTCCACAGTTTTAAAGATTTTTCTGTACTTCCTGGAGCTACTGCTGAGTTTATAAATACTGAAGGTGTTGAAAACATTATTAGCCGAGTAACAGGGAAATCATTTTCTAATATTGAAGGCATCATTAAAGCTCAACACAAAGCTAACCTGTTTCTAATTAATCCCAACGGAATTATTTTTGGTTCCAATGCTTCTTTAAACATCGGCGGATCATTTGTGGCGAGTACAGCGAGTAGTGTGAACTTTGCCGATGGTAGTAAATTTAGCGCCACTGACCCCCAAACTGTACCCTTGCTGAAAGTAAGCGTTCCCATTGGGTTACAATTTGGGGCAACTGCGGAGCCTATCCGCAATCAATCCCAAGCACCTAGTCGAGATAACACAACTAATATCTTACGGCGTCCCGTGGGTCTACAAGTGCAACCAGGCAAAACCTTAGCACTTATAGGTGGTGACATAACATTAGAAGGCGGAAATTTAACAGCAGTATCAGGACGAATTGAGTTAGGGAGTGTCACTGCCAATAGTTTGGTAAGTGTAAATCAAACAAACCAAGATTTGTCCTTTGGATATGAAAATATCCAAAATTTCCAGAACATTCGACTAATCGGGCGAGTAGCTAATGGTTCTGAAATTCCGTCTCAGGTTGATGCTAGTAACGTATCTGGTCGTGGCGGTAGTATCCAGGTGCAGGCTAAGACCTTAGAACTGACTGGCAATGGTGTCAGTTTGATAAGTCAAACTAGGGGTAATGAAGATGGGGAAAGTATAAAAATTATTACAAGGAAATTAATTGTTCAGGATGGTGCACAAGTAACTACTACTACTGCTAGAAATAAGGGTGCTGGGGGAAATTTGATTATTGATGCCTCCGATTCCGTGGAGCTAATTGGTAGTCTTAGATCGCCAAATACTCTGACTGGATTTTTTACTGTCAGCGCTGGTGAAGGGAAGGCGGGTAACATTACAATCACAACTGGAAAATTGCGTATCAAAGATGGAGCAAGGTTAACAGCAGAGTCTAGTGGAACAATACAAAACTCACAAGTAATATCCGGTGAAGGAAAAGGAGGGAATATAACTGTGAGAGCCTTGGAGTCAGTAGAGATAACTGGAAAGCCAATACCAAATCGCCCCAGTATTTTGTCGGCATCAACTCTAAACTTGGGAAACGCGGGAATAGTTGATATCTCCACAGGACAATTGATTATCCGCGATGGAGGTGAAATCACTGTGAGCGTTAGGGTTGCAGATAATACAATCTACCAAGGAGATATAAGTAATCCAGGGACACCAGGCGCACTAAACATAACCGCTCGCTCCATTCTGCTCGACGAAGGGCGCCTCACTTCTAATAGTAAGTCGGGGCTGGGGGGGAATATTTCACTACAGGTGCGGGACTTATTACTGATGCGCGGCAACAGCCAAATCTCCACTAATGCAGAAGGTAATGGAGATGGCGGTAATATCAGGATCAATGCACCAAATGGCTTCATCGTCGCTCCTTTGTTTGGAAATAGCGATATCACTGCTAATGCCATCTCTGGCTCTGGTGGCAAAATCACAATTACTACTAAAAATATCTTTGGATTTGTAAGGCGCACCGGTGCAGAGGTAGAGAGGCTCGATCCGACAGGGGAAAAAGACCCGAATAATCTGCCAACAAATGACATCACCGCGTTTTCTCAGGAAAACTCTTCATTAGATGGCACAGTACAAATAAACTCACCAGATGTAGATCCCAGTAAGGGATTAGTGGAACTACCTGTAAATCTAGTCGATCCTTCTCAGCAAATTGCTGCTGGTTGTGGTTCTGGTGCAAAAATGGCCAGGAGTTCATTTAATAACATTGGACGTGGAGGAACAACACCCGATCCCACACAGCCTTTGATGGCTGATGCAGTCCTAGCAGATTGGATAACACTGAATCCAGAAAGTGAAAATCGCGCTGAGGGAATGAAGAATAGACTGGTTGTTGAAAAGCAGCAGAACACAAAACCACAGAAAATGAATTCTGTCAACGAACCTAGTGAAATTGTCGAAGCCCAAGGATGGGTAAAAGATGCTAACGGTAACGTGGTTCTGGTTGCTCAAGTACCAACTGCAACGCACCATAATTCATCGCTTACAGCTGCATCTTGCGCTGCTAATTAGAAATTCAGATATAACGTTTTCACTAGACTTCTTGCATGAATCAAAAGCCCTCACCCTAAATCCCTCTCCCACGCTTGGGAGAGGGACTTTGAAATTTGCTCCCCTTCTCCCAATTGCGGGAGAAGGGGTTGGGGGATGAGGGCAAATTTTGCGTTCGTGCAAGAGGTCTACTTTTGATTTTTGCGTTCGCACTAGCAATTTATTCCGTGACATAACCCTCGTGAGATTTGATGAGAGAAGTAACCGAATCGTAATTTTGATTGGTGAATCTATCCAAGTAGAAATTCTTAGTAATGGGGAGAAAATAATAGAATGAATGACTATTTAAGCCTTAGCGAAGCAGAGCTGAGAAAATACGTGATTGCACACCCTGACGATGAAGACGCATTTCAGCACTATATGGAAATTGTTAGGTCAAAGCCTGGACGTGTAGTAGTCAAGATTACAGAACAATTAATAGAGGAAATAAAAAAGAGAATGGCATCCTAGCTGAACGGTCGAGGGCTGGCGGGGGAGTTGACCCTAGATAACAGCCAACAAACTGTAGTCACACTGGGAAGAATTATGTAGTGTAGGAGTGAGGAGATAGGGAGGTGGGGTGAAACTACGTTCATCACCCCATCATCCCCCATGCCCCATGCCCCATTCCCTAATTCGTCTCCTGAATCTGCAAACGTACAGTGTGTTCTGTTGTACCACTCAGTTGCAATTCCATAATTTCACCACCCAGAGGTTCTAAACAACTGAGGAGCGATCGCAAATTAGGTGTACTTGCGCCAGTATCTACATATAATCTATCTGCCAAATTGCTGATACGTTTCCAAGTCATATACAGTTTGGCGATGGTTTGTTCCATTTGTGATGCTTGATTGACTAAATCGGCAGCAATGCTCAAACAGCCTACTCTTTGCGCTTCTTCTAAAGCTGTTTCAATATCAATATTTTCCTGCGTTAGGGCCTGGACTTGAGCTGCCCCTTTAAGGTATTTTGCTAAATTACGCGCTTCTGTAGTTACCTGTTTTAAGGTATCTACATCAGGATTAGCAGCTATTTCCTTCTGGATAAACTTTTGGTGCGATTCTGGCAGTTTTTCCATTTCCTTCACCAGAGGGGCAATGTAGCGCGGCGGCAGGGTGTTATCTGCGGCTTTTGCTCTGACTGGTTCGGGTAGTAATTCTGAGGACATAGCTGTCCATTCATCGGTGAGTTGTCGCACTTCTCGCCTGGTGATGCGATCGCCTTTTTGGGCGGCTTCACTCACCATATGTTGTACTTCTGGGACGGCTTTAGAGGTTTCGACAAATGCCCGTTTGCTAAAGTTATTCACTGCGCTGGGGTCTAGTTTGCCTTCTTCTAAAAGGGTATCAGCACTATTAGCCAGTTGAATCCAGGCATAAGCTTGACTTTTGCTGATTTCCCGCTCTTTTAGCCATCTGAGAAAACCCGTACCGCGTCCATCACCACCAATTTTTTCTCGATCGCGGATGGCACGTAAAATTCGCCCCCGCCAGATTTCAGTTTGCAGATCGAAGCGATCGCATACCTGCCAAGCTATTTCGAGCTGCTGTTGAAAATCTGACTCTAAAATCTGTTCATCTTCTGGATCGGGTAGTTCAAAGGCGAGATCTGCTGGCTGTTGTAAAGCCGCAGCAAGGTCGTTGATGGAGTCGGTATCTTGCACGATGGATGGCTAACGAGTAGTATATGCGACCGGCTTATTATGCCACAATCTGTGAATTCTAACTTAAGGGACAAGACGGTATTTTCAATTACAACAAACATAGATAAAGGGGTAAACCACCTCAGTGGTGTTTTTAATTATTCAAAGACAATAAAAATAAAAACAATGAACCAGGTAGACTACCTCCGGATTAGTTTAATCGATCGCTGCAATTTCCGTTGCCAATACTGTATGCCAGAGGGAGTAGAACTGGACTATATTCTCAAGCAGCAGTTGTTGAGTGATGAAGAACTGCTCGTTCTCTTGCAAGAGGTATTTATTCCTCTTGGTTTTAGCCGCTTTCGTTTGACTGGGGGTGAACCATTATTACGTCCCCGCGTGGTGGATTTAGTAGGTGCGATCGCCTCTTTTCCCCAAACTCAAGATTTGTCAATGACCACCAACGGGTTTTTGCTTGCCTCGATGGCACAAAACCTCTACGATGCAGGTTTGCGACGGATTAATATTAGTCTCGATTCTCTCGACCCCGACACTTTTGACCAAATTATCGGTAATCGCGGTCGTTCTCGTTGGCAACAAGTTTGGGATGGAATTCAAGTTGCCTATGAAGTCGGATTTGACCCACTGAAGCTGAATGTGGTAGTGATTCCTGGCGTTAACGATAGCGAAGTTTTAGATTTAGCTGCCCTGACAATAAATAGACAGTGGCATGTTAGATTTATTGAATTTATGCCTATTGGCAATTTGAATTTGTTTGGCGATCGCGGTTGGGTATCTTCAGCCGATTTACGCCAAAGCATCCGGGAACGCTGGGGCTTGACAGAATCCCAAGTTCGTGGTTCTGGCCCTGCTGATGTGTTTAAAATTCCTGGAGCGAAGGGAACTCTGGGATTTATTAGTCAAATGTCGGAATGTTTTTGCGATCGTTGCAACCGGATGCGCCTGAGTGCTGATGGTTGGCTGCGTCCGTGTTTATTGAATGAAACTGGTCAACTCGACCTAAAAACTGCCCTGCGTTCTGGTACTAGTACTGCTCAATTAAAAGAGCAGGTGAGGCGTTTACTAGCAATCAAGCCAGAAATCAATTTTAAAGTACGCGACTCTGGTATCAAGGGTGCATACAGCCGCACCATGTCGCAAATTGGCGGATAAGAATAGTTAGGAGTGAGGAGTGAGGAGTTAGGAGTGAGGATTTAAAACTCATAACTCATAACTCACAACTCCTAACTGCTTACGCTTGTCGTGAGTAGTATTCCACCACAAGTAGTTCGTTAACTTGTAGTGCCACCCATTCTCGCTCAATAATACCGTTGACTTTTCCAACCAACTTATTTTTGTCGAACTCCAGGTGACTGGGAAGGTTAGCCAAACCGGGATATTGTAAGTTATTTTCCACCAACTTCCGTGATTGTTCCCGGTCTCTGACAGCGATGGTTTCACCAGCACGGCATTGATAGCTGGCAATATTAACTACACGGTCGTTGATAGTAATGTGGCCGTGGTTCACCAATTGACGAGCAGCTGGAATCGTTGGAGCTAGACCCAAGCGAAAAACGGTGTTATCCAAACGCATTTCTAGCAATTGCAGCAGGACTTGTCCGGTAGAACCAGTAACACGTCTGGCTTTCCGCACATAGCGTAGCAGTTGCTTTTCCGTCAAACCGTAGTTGAAACGGAGCTTTTGCTTTTCTTCTAGACGGATGGCATACTCAGAGCGCTTCTTGCGGTTCTGACCATGCTGACCTGGTGGATAAGCACGTCTGGCGCTTTTACGAGTTAATCCAGGCAGGTCGCCCAAGCGACGTATAATTCTGAGGCGTGGCCCTCTGTATCGGGACATGAGTTTCCTTAATCTAATCCTGTTTAAACTTTACCCAAACATCTATTTTGACACTCTCCCGATTAAAAATCAGGAGATTCTTGGTTCTACGAGGCTACCTGCGTTGGTCTGACGTATCTTTCCAAAGTACAGGCATTTTCTCCCCAAGCGTGAATTCCGACGTGCCGTATCGTACTCTTGCAATTAGTTTTTCGTGTTTATTTGGTTTCGTAGGCTACTCAATCGTGAGATTGGTTTACGCAGTATTGTTATTCTGAAATACTTTATTACGTTACCTACTTAGACTAGAATTCAGCAATTCTTGAGTCAGAATTCAGAATTCACAAGCCAGAAGTCAGGAGTAAAACAAGCTTTTTGCTTGGCTACGAGACTGAGGTTGGGTACTTCAGTTTCCTGGAAATCTGCTATTTTTTTCAAAGAATCATAATATTAACACAATTCCCCATATTAACACAATTTCCAGCAAAATCAATTCTATCTAGATTCTGCTTGCTTAAAGGTTCAACCCAAAAGCATTCTGACCCCTCAATTGTGAATTGTGAATTCTGAGTTCTGAATCCTGAATCCTGAATTGTGCCTGATTCTTGAGGATTTTTCAAATATTTGAGTTAGCATTACTTTGGGTGTTTGGAGAATGGCAATGTTAAAGAGCAAAAAAGCGGTTAGCAAAGGTCAGAACAAACAAGGCAGTTCTACCTTTGGGATTGTAACAGTACCAGTTTTGGCAATCACTGGATTGTTGACAGCGATTTTACCTGATATGGCGATCGCTGCCTCCTACAGGAATGATTACAGTGTCTGTGCAGAGGGTCTTTTGAAAGCAGGTATTACGCCAGAAGCAGCATCACAAGGATGTGCCAATGCACTACGTCCCAGGGATTTTGGCGCTTGCGTCGTTAAAATTGACAAGCAAACTGAAATTACAGCCGCAGATGCCCTTTCTTACTGTGGGAGAGCGAGGCGTCCTGAGGAGTTAGCTACCTGTGTAGTCGGTGTTAGCTCAATAACTAAGGAAGTAATTAATCCAGCAGCCTTAAATTATTGTGGTCGCAGTTTGTTACCCGTGCGCTTTGGTCAGTGTGTAGTTGGCTTGCTGAGTAAAATCGAGCTTCCTCCTAACCAGGCATTGGACACTTGTATCGATGGCAGTGACAGTAGCATTATCGGGGTTTCTTCATCTACACCACCGACTCTATTACCTACTGGTTCAAGCCCTAGTTTGGAAACTACGCCAGTCCCAACGCAACAACAATTACCTGCTGGTTCAAATCCTAGTTTAGAAACTACACCAGTCCCAACGCAACAACAGCTTATTCCAACCCAGCCTGGCACTAATTAATCAGGCCCTTTGCAATTGCTGAAAATACAGGTTTATAGAGTTGGCTAATAGCTAGTTCTATTCAGGGACTACCAAAAAATAAATTATCAGCTCTAAATTTATAAGGTTGGGTTTTGCAACAGCAAAACCCAACCTTTTATCTTAGAGTGCTTGAACCTGACTGGCTAATTTACTAATGCTTGCTACATAGCAGCCGTTAGGCAATCACAGTAATATTTGCACTAGTAAGCATTGCTTGATTCGACAACTGGGCGATTTGAACTTTTGCTCCACTACCAGTTCCATCTTTATCAAAGAATAGGTTACCCGTAGTTTGATCGTAGATGAAGCGATCGCCTGCCGCTGTGGCAATAGTACCAAGTCGGAATATGCTCGAATCCAACGTAGTATTCACAGATTGGCTCAGTCCGTACTCCGCCTTAGAAATGAAGATAGTATCATCTGCAACAGTAAAATCAGTAATAGTATCAAAGCCACCAGTGCGGGTATCAGCCAGGTTAAAGCTATCCCGACCACTTCCACCAGTTAGCAGATCTTTACCAATTCCACCAACCAGTACATCGTCACCTGCACCGCCCAACAAGGTGTCAATGCCAGAACCACCAAAGAGCATATCGTTACCATCAAGTCCATTCAAACTATTAGCACCAGTATTTCCTGTAATGATGTTATTGAGGGTGTTGCCAGTACCATTGATTGCTGAACTTCCAGCCAGGGTCAAGTTTTCCAGGTTATCTGTCAACACCCAAGTTACAGAAGACTCAACTAAATCTGTGCCTGCATTTAAGCCTTCAACGATGGTATCGCTGATACTGTTTACATTGTAAGTGTCATTGCCAAATCCACCATCGAGGTTATCATTACCTGTACCTCCATCCAAATCATCGTCACCTGAACCGCCCAACAAGGTGTCATTGCCGGAACCACCAATCAGGCTATCATTGCCATCTTGTCCACTCAAGATGTTAGCACTACTATTTCCTGTGATGATGTTATTGAGGCTATTGCCAGTACCATTGATTACCTTGCTTCCAGTCAAGGTCAAGTTTTCCAGGTTATCTGTCAACACCCAATCTACCGAAGAGTTGACTAGATCCGTACCTGCATTTAAGCCTTCAGTAATCGAATCGGTGAGGCTGTCTACGATGTAAATGTCATCCCCTTCTCCACCATCAAGGTTGTCATTACCGACTCCACCATCTAAGGTGTCATTACCTGCACCTCCATTCAAGGTGTCATTACCTATACCTCCATCCAAGTCATCGTCACCTGAACCGCCCAACAAGATGTCATTGCCGGAACCACCAATCAGGCTATCATTACCATCAAGTCCATTCAAACTGTTAGCACCAGTATTTCCTGTGAGGATGTTGTTGAGGGTATTACCAGTACCATTGATTGCCTCAGTTCCAGTCAAGGTCAAGTTTTCCAGGTTATTTACCAACATCCAATCTACCGAAGACTTAACTAAATCTGTACCTGCATCTAAGTCTTCAGTAATGGTATCGCTGAGGTTGTCTACGGTGTAAATATCGTTGCCTATTCCACCATCAAGAGTGTCATTACCTGCACCTCCATCTAAGGTGTCATTACCTGCACCACCCATCAAGCTATCGTTGCCGCCATCACCGCTGAGGTCATCATTACCTGCATCACCCAACAAGCTATCATTGCCGTCATCACCGCTGAGGTTATCATTACCTGCATCACCGCTTAAGATGTTAGCAGCAGTATTTCCTGTGAGAATGTTGTTGAGGGTATTACCAGTACCATTGATTGCCTCGGTTCCAATCAAAGTTAAGTTTTCTAGATTAGCTGCCAGCACCCAATTCACCGAAGAATTGACTAAATCTGTACCTGCATTTAAGGCTTCAGTAATCGTATCGCTGAGGTTGTCTACGGTGTAAATGTCGTTACCAACTCCACCATCAAGACTGTCGGCTCCTGCACCTCCATCCAAGCTGTCATTGCCTGCACCGCCCAACAAGCTATCATTGCCGTCATCACCACTGAGGTTATCATTACCTGCATCACCGCTTAAGATGTTAGCACCAGTATTTCCGATAAGAATGTTGTTGAGGGTATTACCAGTACCATTGATTGCCTCGGTTCCAATCAAAGTTAAGTTTTCTAGATTAGCTGCCAGCACCCAATTCACCGAAGAATTGACTAAATCTGTACCTGCATTTAAGGCTTCAGTAATCGTATCGCTGAGGTTGTCTACGGTGTAAATGTCGTTACCAACTCCACCATCAAGACTGTCGACTCCTGCACCTCCATCCAAGCTGTCATTGCCTGCACCGCCTAACAAGCTATCATTGCCGTCATCACCGCTGAGGTTATCATTGCCATTTTCCCCGCTTAAGATGTTAGCACCAGTATTTCCTGTGAGAATGTTGTTGAGGGTATTACCAGTACCATTGATTGCCTCGGTTCCAATCAGGGTCAAGTTTTCTAAATTCGCTCCCAACACCCAGCTGATAGAAGACTTGACTAAATCTGTACCTGCATTTAAGGCTTCAGTAATCGTATCGCTGAGGCTGTCTACAACATAAATATCATTGTCTTTACCACCAATGAGACTATCATCTCCTGTACCACCATCCAAAATATCATTGCCATCTCCGCCATCAAGGGTGTCATTACCACCTAGTCCTTGGAGTGTATCATTGCCCAGTAATCCAGAGATAAGATCCCGATACACCGTACCAGTCAGGTTATCTATATCAGAAGTACCATTAATTACAGTAACCACTTGACTAGGATCGGTCACTGTCAGTACAAAAACATCATCGATAGATGCTTTTCCATCACTGGCGATAACTTTGATGTTGAGGCTACCAACATTATTAGTTGTGGGAGTCCCACTGAAACTGGTGCCATTGAAGGTCAACCAGCCAGGAAGTGAGCCACCATTTTCCAGGGTGGCTGTGTAGGTGAGATTTCCAGAATCCACATCCGTGAAGGTGTTTGCTGGTAGGACGAAGTTGAAGGTGGTGTCTATTGTTGTTGCTTGGTCAAGAATGGCGTTGGCAACAATCGGTGCATCATTCACCGCCGTAATATTAATGTTGCGGGTAACAGCAGTACTACTAGTAGTCCCATCATTGACGACAAAACTGACGGTACGAGGTGTGGCAGTTGGGTTATCGCTACTGTTGGTATATGTAATGGAGCGCAGTGCTATTTGATAATTAGCAACGGTGGCACTGCCAGTTAAAGTTAAGACACCTGTGCTGCTGTTGTAGCTACCGCTAATCCCATTTTGGTTGATGAAGGCAAGGATATCTTGACCAGGGACGAAACCACTGCTAATACTGACGGTGGCACTGGAGAAGTTATCGGAATCTACGTCACTGAGGACAATGGCTGAGTCAATTGCTGTAGTGGCGTTCTCGGTATATGCCAAAGCAGAGTTTGTGGCAGTAGTAACGGGTGCATCATTCACCGCCGTAATATTAATGTTGCGGGTAACAACAGTACTACTAGTACTCCCATCATTGACGAAAAAACTGACGGTACGAGGTGTAACAGTTGGGTTATCGCTACTGTTGGTATATGTAATGGAGCGCAGTGCTATTTGATAATTAGCAACGGTGGCACTGCCAGTTAAAGTTAAGACACCTGTGCTGCTGTTGTAGCTACCGCTAATCCCATTTTGGTTGATGAAGGCAAGGATATCTTGACCAGGGACGAAACCACTGCTAATGCTGACAGTAGCACTAACTAAGTTGGGGGAGTCTGTATCAGCAACAGCAATGCCTGAATCGATGGGTATAGTGGTGTTCTCGGTGTATGCCAAAGCAGAGGTAGAACCAGAGGAAATTGTTGGGGGAGCACCACTGTTTTTGTAGTGTTCTGCATATATTCCATCACCAGACCCATCCTGACCAGAGCTATTCCAAGCAATTAAAAAGTTCCCGTTATCATCCAGCGCTATGGTGGGGTTAAGTTGGTTATTGGTGGTGTAGGTATTGACCTTAAATTCGTTCCCTTGTGCCAGACCAGAACTGTTGTAGCGTCGGGCATATATCCCATTGTCAGAGCCGTCCTGACCAAAACTTTGCCAGGAAATAATAAAGTTTCCACTTGCATCCATCGCTACCGTGGGATTACTTTGACCGCCATCGGTGTAGGTATTGACCTTAAATTCGCTCCCTTGTTTTACTCCAATACTGTTGTAGCGTTGAGCATATATCCCATTGTCAGACCCGTCTTGACCAAAGCTTTGCCAGGAAATTACGAAGTTACCATTTGCATCCATCCCCACTGTGGGATTAATTTGCTCGTCGGTGAAATAGGTGTTGGCCTGAAATTCGCTTGATTGTGCCACTCCGGCACTGTTGTAGCGTTGGAAATATATTCCACTACCAGACCCGTCTTGACCAGAGCTTTGCCAGGAAATCACAAAGTCCCCATCTGCATCCATCGCTATTGTGGGGTTATTTTGGCTTTTGTTGGTGGTAGTGACCTTAAATTCGTCCCCTTGTTTCACTCCAGCACTGTTGTAGCGTTGGGCATATATGGCATTGATAGACGAGTTTTGATCTACGCTAGCCCAAGAAATCACGAAGTCCCCATCTGCATCCATCGCTACTGTGGGGTTATTTTCGCTGTTGGCAGTGGTGGTATTAACTCTAAATTCGCCCCCTTGTGCCACTCCAGCGCTGTTGTAGCGCTGAGCATATATTCCCTCGTAAGACCCGTCCTGACCATAGCTAGCCCAGGAAATCACAAAGTCCCCATCTGCATCCATCGCTACTGTGGGGTTACTTTGGCTGTTGGCAGTGGTGGTATTCACTTTAAATTCATTACCTTGTACCACTCCAGCACTGTTGTAGCGTTGAGCATATATGCCAGTACCAGACCCGTCTTGACCTTCGCTAGTCCAAACAATCACAAAATCTCCAGTGTTATCCATCGCCACTGTGGAGTTGGATTGATTATTGGTGATATAAGTATTTACTTTGAATTCAGTCATGGAAAAACCTCTAAAAAAATTAAAAATTTGATTTCAACGTTCTGATTAAATAGATTCCTTAGTCATTAGGAATCACAGCGCTTGGTCGCAGCCAGTAGTTAAACTCTGGTGCGGTAAATGCCTGGCGGATTTCTTTTCGTTGCTGATTCAAAACCATCGGACGCTGTACACCACGAAGGAACTGCACATCATAAAGTTCTTGACAGCCTGTAGTGAATTTCAGCATCCCCACCTGCTGCCCATTTCGCAAATCTACAACTGCCACACCACACAACAACTGCTCAAATCGTTGAGTAATGGGCAACCCCCCAAAAATATGCCGTTCCCGAATCTGGCATAGTCCAACTAGGGCGTAATAGCCGACGCAGCATAAACCCCGCAGAAATCCGGGGAGTACGCAGACTACCTGTTTGTCTCCTGATTCTGGATGAATGCGCCATACTTCCCCTGCACCAGAGTTGAGTAACCATAAAAACCCGTCATGCCAAATTGGGGAATGGGGCATTGATAATCCATCTAAAATAATTTCATTGCTTTCCACTTCCACTAGGACTCCACCGTTGGCTTTACCAGGCCGCCATCCCCCGACGGTATCTGTCGCACCGAGGGCAGTCACGTATTTAGGTTTGCCATCCACCATTGCTAAGCCATTGAGGTGGCATCGGTCTTCCGGTACTACTTCGGAAATAAATTTGGGATGCCAGCGCGGTACAAAGCTAAAGTCTGGACTCAAGGCACAAAGGCAGGAAAAGCGGGTGTTGACAATCCACAGCCCTTCCCTACCAAATTCCAGGTCGTGAATGTTCAGGTCGCCTGTAAAGTATGTTATCCGTGGCAGGTAAAGGGCGTCGTAGCGTCCGGGTTGGTCTTCTAAATACTCATAAGCTAATGTGGGGGCATTGGCTAATAAATAGACTTCGTGATGGGTAGCCAGTGCCAAACGCGAACCATGAACTGCTAACCCCATTGGTTTGGAAAATTGGCGTAACAGCATGGTAATCTGTTGCCCATTCCAACCCACTAGTGCTAGTTTCCCGGCTTGGTAGGTGGTGATGGCAACTGAACCTCCTGCTTGACTCAACCAAGAGATAAATCCCTGGTCAGCGTTACACTCAATTAAGTTGTTCTCTTGTGGGGCAGTAGTGCTGGAGGTGGCTAGCATAAATCAAATTTCAAATTTTTTGGGCGAAAGAATGTCATGTTTTAGACTTAGCTGCATAAAAAAGGTTATACAAAACTAAATCCACAGGTAGTAGCGGTCACTTTTGTCTAAAGTAAATTAATCGCCAATAAACAAACCTGTACCAGGAACAATACCCAAAGGAATCGCCCGCTGATAACAGGTCATACTGCCATCAAGCCGCACTGTATATAACTTTGCAGACATTTTGATTTTGGTTGATTTTATGAGCTTTTACTGGTAAGTCTGACTTTGGTACTTAATGTCATGATAAAGTTTTTTACTTAAAAATAAACCGTATATATACGGAAGATAAATTTTTCAAAACTTGACTAATTTCCAATAGACTTAGCTTGAAAAAGGGAGTAGGCAATGGCTGACACGTATAGGTTTTTAATAAAGCAATGAGTAATAAGTGTAAAACCAAGGAAATCATTATGGTTTTATCAACCTTCACGCTCTAAAACTCGTATTTTTAAGGAAAGTCTAAAAAACCTACACCTGTGCGGTATATTGCCTTTTTGTAGGCAATAATTAAAATTCAATGAAAGACAACGATCGCAGCACGTTTAGCTCCTCGCTGTACAGACAAGCGACTAAATTGGTTTAGACCTTTCGAGAGTCGGTAGGAAAATTTTGACGACACAATCAGCGGCGATCGCATGAATACGAGGCCTGTAACGCATGATTGTGTCTATTGTTAATCTTTTTCAAGTTGAGAAATTGCTAATTTAATCACCGCTTGAACTCCTGCTTCCTGTTCTTCGGTCAATGCGGTTTGTAGAGGCTCTAAAGCAATAACATCACCAATTTTCATCAATGCCAAAGCGGCTGCTTTTCGAGTTTCCCAATCGAGATGATGCAATAATTCAATGAGGTTGGGAATGGCTGGTTGATGAGCTAAGCTACCCAAAGCTACGGCGGCTTCACACCGCACGATTGGGGATGCATCGGTAAGGGCGTTAATCAAGATTTGAAATGCTTCAGCCTCTGTGCGTTCTTCAGCTATTTTAGCGATCGCTCCCACTACTGCGGCCCGAACTTCTGGGGAGTCAGAGTTAATTTCCCGATATAGATATTCCTTTGCCCCTGCTCCAATAAATGCTAACGCCCATACTGCATATCCTTTGGCGCTTTCTGGATATTCGGATGAAGCCAAAATTTCCAACAATGCCGGTACAGCAGCCTCACCAATCTTAGCCAGCGCTCCCACTGACGAACCTTTAACTACGTTATCCTCGTCATTTAGGAGGGCGTTGACTAAGGTAGGAACTGCGATCGGATCGGCAATCAATGTCAAAGTTTTAGTGCTAGCTCTCCTTACAACTGGATTTGGGTGATTTGCCACGGCTTGCAATAATAAAGGAGTTACAGGCTTACCGACTTTACCCAAAGCCTCTGCAAAACTCAAACGTACCATCCCCCGTGAGTCCCCCATACTCTCAATCATTTGCTTGAGGATTTTTTGGTCATCAGCGTTGAAGGTATTTTGATTTAATTGCTCGCTGACTGCTGCAAGCAAAGCATCAGTTTCAGCGTGGGATAGCTGAATTGGATTTTCCCCGGACTGAGTTTCAAAGTTGACCATGTGAATTAGGGAATGGGGAGTGTGGGCAAGAGGGGGAAGTGTGGGGAGTGCGGGAAGTATGGGGAGATAATAAAGGAGCTTCCCACCACTCTTATAGTCACAATCAGGACTTACGCAAAAATAGCTGAAAAGCTTAATTTATCCAACCGCCAAGACGCCAAGAACGCCAAGAATTTGTAGAGCCTGCGTAAGTCCTAACAATGTGTAATGCTCCATAGCCAATCTAAAATCGTTCGACTGAGCGACTTGTACCGAGCGAAGTCGAGGTAAGCCGAAGTCCAAAATCTAAAATCCAAAATTGTCTGGTTTTTGCTTTGTAGTACTAATTACTACCGCTGAGAGTGGCCTGCTGATTACGCAGTTCTTGGAGAGCAGCATCAATTTTGGCAAGCTCAGGTTCCAATTTTGCCATGACGCTTACCCTCATCAACTTAGCGCGTTTTGCTGTTTCTGTAGTTTCTTGAACTAAACGTTCCCGATATAGCTCAAGTTCTGCAATCACTTCTGCTATGTCTTGAGTGGTTACATCATTTGTTGTCAGTTCCGAGGTTTCATCCATATCTTTTGTTTCCTTTATGTGTATTTATGATGTTTTTTTGTCAGTGTTCGACTGTTGTTTATTGTTAGTTACTTTTCTAAAGCTAGTAGCTTTTTGATGCATACAATTAAACAATTGTCAAAAAATAACTAACTAATAGCTGACAGAAGATACATTCCGATCTTCTCAGATTGCGTTACCACCAGTAAAGCTTTTTAAGGGAAATCTTCAAATAAGTAAGCTAAGTCCAGCCTTAAATTGAAGTGCTAGTAAGTATTTCAATGTGAGTTGAGTAAATCGGCGATCGCAATTCAATGTATATGAAGAAATATGAATTGTTTGTCGGGTAGTTATGCTGTAGGCTAAGCCAGCTTAAATTTTTGAAGTGCGGCGCTTGGCGACAACACACACTAAATTTACATTAAAAATAACTTTGTGCCTCTGGATTTTGTAGTTTCATATTGCGTAATCAATTTTCAATTGGTATGAGCTATTAAGATCGCCATGCCGCTACTACAAGTGATAAGATTAGCCCCTTCCTACTTATCGCAAGGAAAGGGCTAAAATCACTTTCAGATTGAATTACAAATTAATATCCGCCTTCTTCTTCGTATTCTGGCTGTCTTTCTTTGACTTTCTTGGGAATATTCACTGGCTTTGGCGCATCTTCCCAAGCATCGGTTTCTAAGTCGTCATAATCATCGTAATCGTCAACGTATGGCTTGGTATAAGGCTGGGGTTCAGATTTTAGCGGTTGTTTATACCTGTCGCTACCTGTTGCTTCACTCCAGTTATCTTCTTCGTCATCTTCTTCGTATTGAATAGACTCATAAGAACGCGCTTTCATTACTTGGCGCTGTGGTCTGACTTCTTCTACATAGTCTTCCGTCCATTCCTCTTCGGCTACAGGTTCCGGGGCGCGGACTTTCGGCTTGGGTGGCTGCAATGGTACTCCACTTGGCAGTTGTTTATCTGGGGTTACTTGGCGTGGTGGAGTATAACCGCCGTATTCTGTTTCTTCATCTCGCTCCCACGGTGCTTTGCCAATGCCCAAACGCTCTAGTAAACCCACTGTTAATTGGTTCACCCGTTCTTCGGCTCCCTCAAACACAATCAAGCGATTGGGGCCTGTGCTGACAATTTCATCGACTGAGAACTCGTAAGTACTGACGAATTGGTCAGGAATTTGGGGCAATCCTAATGAGGCAATGACTATGGAATCAAGTTTACCTGTTTCGCCGTTGAACTTGAAGCCGCGAACTTTGCCTAAGACTTCACCTGTTTCTGTGATTACTTCCCAGTTAATCAGGTTGCTGAGAGCTTCAACTTCGATATCTTCTATTACATCTTCGTTATCAACCAGGATGACATCACCGATTTGATTGATATTGTTGAGGTACATGTAGCGTGGTATGCCCGAAATAGAGATCAGGCTGTCTCGCAAACCAAGAGCCACAACCTCTCGTTGATCTATATCTACCCAGACTTGACTGACGATGCCTAGTCGCTTGCCGTTGTCGCGGGTAATTACCTGAGTATTTAATATGTCGGAACGCCTAATTATTTGTTCAGAGGTCATTCTATACCGAGTCCTGATCTCGAATCCGGTTTATCTATACACTATTATTAACAAAAACTCAAGCAGATGTATTGGATGATGTCAATTTAATCCCCAAAACTTGAGTATAAGCTCCTCGTGCTTGAGTAACGCCAATTGTGCGTTCGGCTGATTCTATCATCGGACGACGCAAACTAACAACTATAAATTGGGCTTGTTGTGACTGTTGCACGATCATTCTAGCTAATCGTTCTACGTTTGCTCCATCCAAAAACATATCTACTTCATCAAAGGCGTAAAATGGCGATGGGCGGTAGCGTTGCAGGGCAAAGATAAAGCTCAAGGCTGTGAGTGATTTTTCTCCCCCGGACATGGAAGCTAGGCGCTGTACGGGTTTGCCTTTGGGGTGGGCAACTAAATTCAAGCCGCTGCTAAATGGATCTTCGGGATTTTCCAGTTGCAGATACCCGTCACCGTCAGAGAGGACGGCGAAAATTGATTGAAAGTTTTCATTGACGGCATCGAAAGCTTCTTTAAAAGCGAGTTGTCGCAATGTGGTAAAGTTTTCAATCCGCAAAAGTAATTCGGTGCGTTCGCCTTCTAATGTCTCTAATTTTTGCGTTAGTTCTTGGAGACGGTTTTGGGTGCGTTCGTATTCTTCCAACGCCAGCATGTTCACAGGTTCCATTGCCTGTAGGCGTTTGGAGAGCGATCGCAATTCTTTCTGCAATTCTTCCAAGTCTACTTTATCTGGAACTTCCGGCAGCGGATCTGGTAATTCTGCTCCCACATCGCGCAACTGACTTTGCAATGTAACTAATTCTTCCCGGCGCTTTTCTTGGGTTTCTTGGAGTTTTTGGATTTCCCATTCTAATTGTTGTTGGCGTAAAAGTTGCGATCGCACTTCCTGTTCTGTGGCGTCGCGTTTATGTTTTTGTTCGCCTAATTTTTGCTCCATTTGGCTCAACGATAAACGGGTTTGGGTGATTTGGTCGTTTATCGTTGTGATTTGTGTCAAGACGCGATGAATCGCCTCTCTACAAGAGGTTTGTTGGGTTTCGTATTCGGTGATTCGGGTTTCGGCTTCTTGGATTTTTTCTTGGAGGCGCTGTTGCTGATTTTCTAAATTTTTTAATCTTTGTTCGGCTTCTCTTAAGGCTGATTCGCGCTGTTGTAATTGTTGCTCTTGAATTTTTATGGTTGCTTGGATTTGTTGCCATTCGCTGGGAGTTTGGGAGGCTTCTAACTCTGCTAAGGCGTGTCGCAATTGTTGTAATTGGGTTTCTTGCCCTGGTAATTCCCGATCCAAAACTTCCAGACGAGATTGAGCAGCGGCTAATTTTTCGGTATTTTGGACTAATTGCGATCGCGTCGCCTCTAATTGCGTTGTTAAATTTTTAATATCTTTGTGCAACTGTTCCAATTGCAACTGCTGTTCCCGCCGCGTCTGTCGCGCTTCTGTGAGTTCCTGCGTCAATTGTTTGGTTCTACTTGACAAATTAGCGATCGCTTCAGTGCAACGCTCTAAAATTCGCTCAATGTCTACCAAACGATTTTTTAAAGCAATCACTTCATCAGATTCCGCCGCTTCACCAGTGCCAAACCGCAATGCCGAACGTTGAGTAGTGCTTCCCCCAGTCATTGCACCGCTGGTTTCCAACAATTCGCCGTCTAAGGTGACGATACGGTAAAGTCCTAAATTTTTTCGCGCCTGTTCGAGACTGGCAAAGACGACGGTGTTACCGAAAACGTAGCTAAATACATCTTTGTAACGGCGATCGCAATCAACTAAATTCACAGCATAGTTGACGAAACCGCTAGCCAAACGCAGCGTTGCATCTTGAGTAAATTTTGGTGCGGAAATTTTATTTAGCGGTAAAAAAGTCGCCCTCCCAGCACGTTTTTGTTTGAGCAATTCAATACCAGCTGCGGCAATACCGTCATCTTCCACCACAATGTGTCCCAAACGTCCGCCAGCGGAAATTTCCAAAGCTAGCTGATAGCGGGGTTCTACTCGTCCCAACTGCACAACTAAGCCGCAAACCCCAGGCATTCCCGATTGTAAAATCACTTTACTTGCTTGAGTGCCTTGGACTTCTTGTTGTGCTTGCGTTTGTGCTTCTAATTTATCTAACTGGCGTTGTTTTTCTCGTTGTTCGGCAAGTAACCGCTTTTGGGTTTCCTGCTGAATTTGCAATTCTTGTTCCGTCGCTGAGAGATTTTGCGCTAAATTTTGGATGGGTTCGCTAGAAGCATTAAATTCCGTTTCAACTTGACTGCATTCAGCTTGTTTTGCAGCTAATTCCGGTTCAAGGCGTTCGATTAGCTGAGTTTGTTCTTGGATGAGTTGCTGTAACTGGTTATTGCGTTCCCTGAGTTGTGCTTGTTCCGTGCGTTGGGGTTCCAGAGTTTGCAGCAAAGTTTCAATTTGACGGTTGAATGCCGTTTGTTGCTGCACCCACGCCTCCGAAGCCGAAGCGATTTCTGCGGCGGCTTGGCGAGAAGTTTCTAAAGTTTGTTGCGCCTCATTTCTTTGCTGCTGACAATAAACGATAGATTGCCCTTCTACAAGTTGCGTTTCGGCAATTTCTTGTAAAGTATGGCGGTGTTGTTGAATCTCCTGCTGAGTTTGAGCCAGACGCTTGGCAGTTTCTTCAGAAGCCGTTTGTAATTCCGTTTGCTGGCGCAACAATTGTTTGCGTTCCGCCTCCTGGGTAGCGAGGGTAGATTGTACTGCCAAAAGTTCCTCTTCTCCCAATGCTTTCACATGGGCATTGAGTTCTTCAAGTTCGGCAGTTTTTTGGACAATCTCAGAATTTAAAGTTGTGAGTTGTGTATTGAGTTCGCCAGAATTACGATCGCCACTTTGAATTTCACCAACCAACTTTTCTTGCTGTGCTTGCAGCGAACGCCATGATAAAACAGCTTCCCAAGATTGCTTCGCTAAGAATTCCGCCCGGAGTTTTTGATACTTCTCAGCTTTAGCACGATCTTGAGAAAGGCGATCGCGTTGTGCGGTTAATTCCGTCTCAATAATCCGACAGCTATCTTCCTTTTCCTTTACCTCATCTAAAGTAGATTTCGCTTGATTAATTTTGCGATCGAACGCCGCCACCCCAGCCAATTCATCAATAATCTCTCGCCTCTCCCGCCCATTCATCGAAATAATACTAGTGACATCCCCCTGCAACACCACGTTGTAGCCTTCAGGATAAATCCGCAGATTATTTAATTCCTCGTGCAACTCCGTCAGCGTACAAGCGACACCGTTAATGTAGTAATTCGACGTATAAGTCCCCTGATGAGTCACCCGCAACTTCCTAGTGACACTCCATTCCGCCAATCTTGAATTTTGAACTTCCGATTTTAAATCTTCTTCCCCCGCTTCCTCTGCTCCCTCCCTCTGCGCCTCTGCGCCTCTGCGTGACACCTCATCCGACAAATCAAACGTCACCGTCACGCTAGCCTCAATCGCAGCCCTTCCTTTAGCAGTTTGCGTATTATTTACCAAATCCGGCAAGCGATCCGCCCGCATTCCCTTAGAACTAGCGAGTCCCAAACAAAACAGCAACGCATCGAGAATATTTGATTTACCCGAACCATTTGGCCCAGATATGACAGTAAACCCCGGCAGCAAAGGGACTGAGGTAGTGCCGCCGAAGGATTTGAAGTTGGTGAGTTCCACGCGCTTGATATGCACCATAGGGCGCTGGTTAACTGGGCTAATGGTTAATGAAGAACAAGTGTATCAACTAATTCAGGAATCGCAAGAGGGTAAGAGGAATAATTCAGGATTATTAAACCACAGAGGACGCAGAGAGAGGCAGGGGAGGCAGGGGAGGCAGAGGGGCACAGGAAGAAAATCTAAAATCCGAAATTGGCAAAGGGGGCGATCGCTTGCATTTTATTCACAAATTTTTGTAACCGGATTTTGTAAGTATGTAAGATTTTAATCTGAATAAATAAAACATCTGGTAAATTATGCAACTAAAAGATTACTTCGACTTTCAACGTCCCGATGATATTCGACTCAAAGGTACAAGAGTAAGAATTGAAACCATACTTTATGATTTTATCCACCGCGCTCGAACTCTAGAGGAAATTGCCGACAGTTATCCGTCACTAACACTAGAACAAGTTTACGCGACTATTCTTTATTATTTGCACAATAAAGAAGCTGTCAGCGCCTATATAGCTGATTGGTTGGAGTGGAGTCATAAAATGCAGGAAGAACAGCAGCGCAATCCTTCACCAGCTGTTATCAAATTGAAAAAATTGTTAGCTGAAAAACAAGCTCTGCCAAAAGCACAGGGTAATGACTATTAAATATCTGCTGGATGAAAATGTTGCTCCTCTTTACCAGATTCAACTAAAACGGCAAAAACGCAATTTAGTTGTCTATATAGACACGAACTTTATTTGCCCTGGCTTTAAGTATACTTGTGAAAAATACCTAAATAAAAAAGTAAACTCAAGTTTGAGAAAGCCAAAGCTTCTTTTGAGAAAGCAAAAGCTTGTTTTGCTTGCGGAAAACACCAAAATGAGAAAGTAAAAGCTTGTTTTGCTTGCGGAAAACACCAAAATGAGAAAGTAAAAGCTTGTTTTGCTTGCGGAAAACACTGCAATGATAAATCAAAAGCTGCTTTTGATAAAGTAAAAGCTTGTTGTAAGAAAGTAATTGCTGATTTTACTTCTTCAATTTATTCAAAACACGAAGTTTAGATAAAATTTTTCAAAAAAATGCTGATAAATACTGAATAATTCTGACGAAATGATGAGTATTTTAATTCGTCAAATTTTAATACAATAACCTAAAACCTCATGTAGAGACGCGATAAATCGCGTCTTAAAAAAATAAAATCCCCGACTTTTCTAAAAAATCGGGGATTTGTTTTTGGTACAAAAAGAAAAAAAATTAGCGTTTCCATTAATTCCGATTTCAAGCGATCGGTAAAGAGTTCGTTCAGGAAGCTTTGCCCAGTAAGAGTTTTAGCCACTAAATTGACACTACTCTAAAAAAAATTATATACCTGGTGGAAAATTAAGTAAAATACATAGCTCAAATCTTTGCGCTGCAAAGCATTGACACCAGTTAACAAAAAATATAGGGTTTTGGGCATTCGGCGAGTGGTGTCGATGAACATTTCAAACTTCCTGAGTAGGGTGCGTTGTCCCACAGCGCAACACACCATCTTAAGAGACTTCCAAGTAAAAAGATATTCCAAAAAAGACTGTTGACCGTTGACGGTTCACAGCCAACAATCAACACTCAAGCTATATTATGGCTTTTTCACAGCTTCTACTTTTGCTTCTACCTTCACCGTTTTCACACCTTGAACTTCCTTAGCCAAGGTTTCAGCTTTTTTGAGTTCATCAACAGAACTAGCTGTACCTTTGAGGATAATTTCACCCTCTTTGTTTTCAACTTGTAACTTATTTCCTGGTAAATCTTTATTCAACTTTTGACTAACTTCAGTTTTTAAATCGCTTTCGGCTTTTGTGACTGCACTTTTTGGAGAATCGATTTTAAGTTTAGTCTGTGTAGTAGGTATTGGAACCAAAGTTGGTTGTGCTGGAACATTAACAGTTTTATCGATAGTTGGATTGGTTTCGGAAGCTGGTTTTGCTGGTGCTTGTGGTGCTTCATTAGTGGTGCTAGGAGTTTCGGAACCAGTTTTAGTAGCTTCTTGGCAACCAACAGCACCAATTACGAGAATACCACTAACTAAAAATAGAATTAGCTTTTTCATTATTTATCTCCGAATTCAGTAGTTGAAGCGACTAGTTAAGGTGTGTGTAATGGTGAGGAGCAAATGTTAAAAATTTATTATTTTGTGTTCGTCATTTGTCATCTGTCATTTGTACTTTGCTAACGACTAACGACTAATGACTGTTGTACAGACGTGAAAAATCACGTCTATGGACAGACGCGATGAATCGCGTCTATACAATGGCTAAAATTTTGGAGAATGCACCAATTTCTTTAGGACTGCTGACTAGCATAGTTCAACATTAATCTCTAGCTGTTTGTCAATTTCAGGTAGATGCTAAACAGCTTTCTTGGAATGAGACTATGCAACCCTAGAGCAGTGATTTGATGTTATCAGATTTGAAGAAGTTTGGCGATGTTTACAACAACCTGACTTTTGCAACTCAAAATTTCAGCGTTTTTGCAATTCTCTGCCAGCAAAATTACCAACAAAATGTTACTTTAAAAAACTATGGCTTGCTTAAAATGCCCAAAATACCAGGAAAGATTAGTCAATGCCCTACCTTACTTATGCCCACGAAATTCGCGCCATTGTCGCTGAATATACTGATGCTAAAACGCTGTGGATAGATACAGAAGTGGCTGACTATAAAAGCCGCAATCCCAAGCTGTCGCTGATTCAGGTATTGGACGATCCTAATGATATGAGTGGCGATCGCGTTTACCTTTTCGATGTCCTAGAGCAGGATGATATTATAGCTGAATTTATTGAAAAAATCATGTTAAATCCTACTATTGAAAAAATTTTTCATAATGCCAGCTATGATTTAAAGCTTCTCGGTAATAAAAAAGCAAAAAATATTACTTGTACTTTGGAAATGGCAAAGAAAATTCCTTATTATCTGTTGCCATTGCCAAATTATCAACTCCAAACTATAGCTACTGCACTTTGTAGTTTTAATAATATCGACAAACAAGAACAACAAAGCGATTGGGGAAAACGTCCTTTGACTGAAGAACAAATAGAGTATGCTTATCTAGATTGTATTTATCTAGCTCAAATTCACTCGAATTTGTTAAAATTGCAAGCCCAAGCTAACCCCGATCCCGCAGCCGAAGATTTAAGAATACTCAATGCTAGATACTCAGAAATTGAGCAGCAATACAAGCTGTTGAATTCAGAATATGAGCATTTACAAGAACGTATCAAAAAAGCTATGCAAGTTCAGAATATATCTGAAATTACTGATTACAAACTGACTAGTTATGAGCGTACCACAATCAAAACTACGTTTACACAATTGGCAAATCTAGCACAAAACCAAAATCTTGATTTAGATTTTCCTATTACACTAACTCAAAAACTCCAAAAAGATTTAGGGCAAAATCTAGAACAATTATCTGTAGAGATTGACAAAACCACCGCTTGGCGGCTATCTCCTAAAACTCAAGATACTGAAACAGAGAATGAGTAATAAGTCAGAATTCTGAATTCTGTTTGCCTTGGTTTAGTCTTGGTCATTTAGGATTGCTATACTCATATTTTGCTTCTTGTTCTATGCGATCTAAAGCTTTTTTAGCTCTAAAAAGCACTTTTAGATAGGCTACTTGACTACTCCACGCCGAACGGGGTAAGAGCAAGTTTGCAGAATTTACTTGGTTTTGAGATTCCTCTGACGATAACTTTAGATTGCCATCTGTGGGATTAGAAATAGAATTATTATCCATCTGACTTTTTTAATTACGAATTACTAATTACTAATTGATATGGTTCCTGTTTCGTCTGCCAGTTTTGTGACCATTGAATACTATCAGCAGTAAAGTGTAGCGGATCGTTTTCTGGCCAAGGAGTATCAATTGGTTCTTCAATCAAACCAAATTCACCATTATCAAAAGGTTTGCCCTCAGCTCGATTCTTGAGAAATACTCGTTCTCGAATGCCGCGTTTGGCTTGTGTGAGGGCGCGATAATGACAATAAGGATTGTTACCTCGTTTGTCAAAAAATACGTGGGCAGTCCAACTGCAACCACCTCGGCATAGTTCTGCAAATTCACAAGTTTTGCAAAAACCCCACAAATGTTCTGTGCCTTTGGGTGTGCCAGCCCCTAAATTAAAGCGCAGTTCTTCTGTTTGTTCGATGATGGTTCGCAAAGAGTAATCCCGAATGTTGCCACCGGTGTAGGCGGAAGTTGGTAGCGAAGGACAACCTTTAATTGCACCATCAGCCTCAATTCCTAATGTGGAGAGTCCGGCATTGCATCCTTGCCAAAACGACCAAGCACTTCCACCACGCAAAAATCGCTCGTAAGGGCCGAAGTAGCCAATATTATTACCTGGTTGAAGCTTAATCCCTTCTTGTTGGGCGCGTTGGGCAACACGAGCAATCATTGGATAGACATCTAGTAATTCATAAGGTTGCAGCAGAATTTCGCTGTTATCTGCGGCATTTCCCATTGGTACAGTTAATTGAATCTGCCAAGCAAAGATTCCAGCATCGCGCAGATGTTCGTAGATACTAGGAAATTCTGGTGCAGAAAGGCGATTGATTTGAGTATTGCAACCAAATATGATGCCTGCTTCTTTAAGATGGCTCATGGTTTTAAATGCCCACTGCCACGAACCTTTTCTACCCCGGAGGCGGTCGTGGGTGGCTTCTAGTCCATCAACGGAAACAGAAACTACTTTAATGCCGGCTTGTTTCATCCGCTGTGCTGTTTCTTTTGTGATGCCGTAACCACCAGTAGTCATTCCACAAAGCATTCCTGCTTGAGTAATAGCTTGGGCAATTTCCAACCAATCTGGACGCAGAAAAGCTTCACCACCAATTAAAGTCACTTCGGTAATACCAACATCGGCCATTTGTTTGACTAAATCGAGGGCTTCGGCTGTGGAAAGTTCTTTTGTTCTTGTATGGCCTGCACGAGAACCGCAGTGCTGACAAGCAAGATTGCATTTTAAAGTAATTTCCCAAACTGCATAACTAATTCGGCGATCGCTCATCAAAATATCCTCTATTGTATTAATTTCAAAAGGGACGGTTTTCTATTATCCGTCCCAAAAAATTTTCAGTACTGGTTTTAAACTGCCTATCAGTCTGGGCTAACTACAATTCCATATAAAGGTTGAGGATTGATAGGTGGCCATTTCCGAATTGGCGGATAAATAACTCCATACAATGGTTGAAATATCGGTTTACGACCAGTAAATGAAGAAATCCCACCAAAAACAGCTTCTAGTTCTTGCTCATTTAAATCTCTGAGTTCGCCATTATCAGGATTTGATTCTAATAATTGAGCTGTATATTCTTCAAACTCTTCTTGAGTAAAATCGTAGCCGGCTGCTTTGACTAGTCTGCTACATTCATCCTTGCTTTTGACCTGTTGCATTTGAGCGCGAAAAGCTTCATCATTGACTAGCTTTTCATAGAAAGCTCTGACATTT
This sequence comes from Nostoc sp. ChiSLP01, assembly GCA_034531195.2. GTDB lineage: Bacteria > Cyanobacteriota > Cyanobacteriia > Cyanobacteriales > Nostocaceae > Nostoc. The sequence continues at coordinate 1,489 of JAVRBO020000026.1, read as the reverse complement.
TCACTAGACATAATTTTCTCCTCAAGTAACTACTTCAGGTAAAGCAACTTCATGCATTAACTCAGATGGATTGTAATTGTCAGTTATGACTTGGGGACAACGCAGACAAGCTGCTTTGCCTTGTTGCTGCCACCAACGGCAATCTCTTCGTATAGAACAGGGGGGAAGTTCTTCTACTACAGCAGGTAGTTTTTCTGCAACTCTCGTTGCTAGACGACAATCTTTACCGTCAAAATGTTGACAACCTTTTGATGCACAAGGGGCAGCAGTACGAAAAATTTCAGTAGGTGTAACTGGGCTAGCTTTTGCTAACAGTTCATCTGTAACAGGTAGTGGCTGCTTGAGATAAGTTACACGCGGCTGTGTGACTTTTCCGCCAACTAAACCAAAGACCACGCTGTCTGCCAGTTCTGGTCTAGCGCTAGGACACAGTGTAGTCTTATCAGCAGGAGTTTCCATGATTTAAAGCTTTAGCGAAGATGATTTTTTACCCAATCAGGACTTACGCAAAATCATGAAAAAACGTAGACGCAAAGAAATAAGAGCAAGAGAGAGTTTTTGCGTAAGTCCTATCAATATCTAAGCTATTGAATCTAAACTTTTAGGATTTGGTGCAATCAGTCCCACGATTATTGGAGGACAAACAGGTTTAGTAGGAACAGGTTTAGGAGAATAAGCAGGTTTAAAACCTGCGATCGCAAGTTGAGTTTTACCTCCTACAATATTTGCCGCTTCTTCATCAGATAAACTTGATAAACCTTCACTTGTATCTTGAACTTGATTTCTACGTGCTAGCGCATTATTTACAGCTTCATCAATCAAATCATGAATTTCAATTTGATTATTGTACTTTCTGTTATCTCTGTCCATTTTGATTATTCCCACTCACTAATTTTGTTTTGACTTTACCGTTGATTCTGAGTGTAAAAAAGTGAAGGGATGGCATAATATCTTGAAAATCATACTTTAGATAGATGCTTTCTTCGACTTAGCTACACTCTGCTAAAAGGATGTTTGGAAAGTATTGCTATTAACATCAAAGCATTGGAAATTTAACCCACTAACTCACTACAACGTAATGATAGTTAAAGCCTCTCTCCTTTAAAGAGAGAGATTTTAAGAGGGCTTTCAATGTCCTTTACGACTTTCTAAACATCTTCTAAGCTTTGGTCAAATATTAACACTAATTTTTATTAGTTTTTCGGAAATTCAAATTTCCCTACCTTTCTTACCTTTCCTACTTTTCTCACTTTTTAAGTGTTGACTTTAGGCAATTCAAAAACTAAATTATATATTTAATATTAGGAAAATAAAAATTTATTACTTTTAAAAATAAATATTTTTCAATTTAAATATGTAGGACTTACGCATTGCTAATAAATACTAAATATGGATGATTAAAAAACCACATTTGTCGTAGGGGCACAGCACTGCTCATACGTGTCAACTTAAGCTCAAACGTTTATCCCACATGCGTTTTACCCCACCC
>JAVRBO020000025.1:0-73921 GCA_034531195.2 Nostoc sp. ChiSLP01 | reverse complement strand
GAGTATCAAAGACTCATTAATGGAGTTCAAAGGCTCATTCACGAGTATCAAAGACCCGTTAACCAAGTTAAAACACTCCTTTATCCCCCATCTCCCTCCTTACCCCATGCTCTATGCCCCAATCTCATTTACATCAATGTGAAATTTATTAGCGATCGCATTAATTATTTCTTGCTCTACTGGTGTAGTCTGATTGCCAAACTTGGCAATTTTTTTACACTGAGCTAATAATGGTATGGCAAAATCACGATTCAGTTGATTGAGCAGTGTATCTAAGGGCTTGGGTGATTTGATATTTTCGGCAACTGCTTTTAAGGAAGCAGGACTTAAATTTGCAGCTTGCAATTGTGGCAAAATTTCTTCCCAGGTTTTTTCGGGATGAGTTGCTAGGATTATATGAACTAAAATTTGATCCATGATGGCTTGTTGAGCGATCGCACTTTGCAAATACTCTTCACTCTCTTGTTTTAATGCTGCTATTGTCTGTGGAGAATTAAGAGCAGTTGATTCATCTAATTTGGCTTCATAAAATCGACAAGCAGCATATCCCAATGAATAGATCATTGTTGCATTTGAGCTAGCGGCGATCGCTGCACCGGCAAAAGGCACATTTCGCAACAAGCCTAATCCCGCAGCTTTCAGGAGACGCCCTCCACCCAAAGCCAAACCAAAAATTGCTAAAACTTCACCTCTGCGGGCAGGATCTTTTAAATCTAGCCCATAGACAGATGCAATTTCATAAACCATTTCTGACTGCAATTTTGTTGTTGCTGCTAAATCAATTGCCAAAAATGTCAGTGCAAATCCCGGTAAAATACTCGTTGCCAAACCAATCCCGCCGGCTCTAGCTGCTTTGTCCATCATGATGCGGTGAGCAATTTGGCTCGGTGATTCTTGGGGATATTGTTCTTTGAGTTTCTTTACCGCTACTTCTGCTTTTTCTAAATCAACAGCATCAGTGGCACCAAATAGCCAATTGAGATTTAATACTCCAGATAGTTTTCTAATCAGCCAATTTTCACTCAGGCTATTGACAAATTGACCGCTGGTTTGAGTTGTTTCTTCAATGAATTTGTGTGTTTGTTTCGTTGCAGCTTCTCCCAAGCCGATTACTGTGTCTAAAAGTGCTTTACCTGTCTCAGCAATATTTTGAGCAAAAGATTCTAATGTAGAGGGTTGATTTTCTACCGATGGATGAACTTGAATTTTTACTTCTGAAGTTTGTGTAGGTGAATTAACTAATTTTTTCACCTCTATTTCTGGGGATTTCTCTGTCATTGCTATACACCATTCTCTAAAGCCTCTCACTTTAGTTTGCAGCGAAGTACAATATCTTGACATCCCTCGACAAGTACAAGTTATGGATTAACAATTCCTGCGATGCTTTTACCGAAAGTTACCTCATTCCCATAAAATAATCCCGTTGAGTATGGCGTTTAAATGGTCAATCTAGACACAGGCACTGTGTTTGCATTTATTTCTGAAGGCTCACCTGGGAGACTAACCATGCAAATTACTATTGCAGCTTATCTTTTAAGTACTTATAAACTCATTCAGTGTGCTTTTCCCAATGGAATAGAAGCACAAGACTATTTACCATTGTTGGCATTACTTTATGATGAAATGTCAGATCGAAATTTAGCAGAAATCGTATCTCACTGCACAGGAAGGCATTATAACCTTGTTCTCAATGATGTGTATCGTGTAGTAACAACTGATGTGCCAAAGGCTGAAGCTATTGACAAGGTGAAACAGCGTTTACTTGTTTGCGGTTATGAGGAGTGGCTCAAAGAAACTGAATAGCAATCGAAGTTGAGGAATACAATAGATCTTTATTAAGTGGTATTTGAGCCATGTACACGCCTGAAGGGTGGCTTTCCTTAGGGATTCAATAATTACTTTCTAAGTGTTTACATCCTGTTGAAGTTCATCTTTCAAAACTTGAATAATATCTTCCATTTCATCAGCCAGCGCGAAACCAACAATGTCACATAATTTACCATTTTTATCTATATTATTTTTTGCATTTTTATTCAGAGCTTCAAAATCATTTCTATTACTCTCAGTCTTAATTTCGCTGCCAACTCCAATAATAAAAATCTTGATAATTTGTTGATTATCAATTTCTCTACAGGTCTCTCGAATTAGTTTTTCAAAAGCGTTCTTATCATCAAATACTCCATCAGTATAAATGATGAAGAAGGCACCTTGAGTTTTTGTTTGAGATCTATTATCGCGCCATTTGTCAATGCAATATTTCAAAGTGGGTACAACGAAGGTTGAGCGGTCTGGTTCATTTTCAGAAAAAATATTTTCTATTCGTTGAGGATCTTCAATCTGAAAAATCTCTTTTTTCAACTCATTTCTGCTAAACAAATACAGCGAAATAGAATCAGAAATATTTTGTTTTAGAATCCGATTTGCATCGCTCATAACCAACTCTCTGAGGCTATCCCAACGTGTGAGATCGCTGCCAACCACATCTTTTTTTGACATAGAAAATGATTGATCTATGAGCATAAATACATCACGCTTATAAAGTTGACCGATTTTTTGATGTGCCATAAAATTCTCCTGCAATACTTCTTTATTCACTAGTTTTTTGTTCAATAATTTATTTAAGAAAGCTGTCAATCTTTTCTTCCAAAAAAGAACATAATTAATGATATTTATGTGGAAATTGATAATTGACCGATCATCTTCAATAGCCTCTGAAGCTTCTTCTATCTTTTTTATCTCATCACCATATCTATTCCAAAATGCTTGCAAATTTCCATCAAAAGAGTCAATAAGCTCTGTAGTAATCACGCGCAAAGCTAGAGGATGACCTCTGCAAGCTTTACCTATTTGTAATAATTTTTTATCTTGCAGCGAATCAAACCCAATTTTTTTGAACAAGTTGCGTTGTTCTAACTCGTTCAATCCATTTAAGGTTTCACGATGCCAAAAATTTTTATAGCGATAATATTGTAGCTGAACAGTAAAATCCTGCGAAGTAACTATGAATCGGCTTTGACAAGATTCGGCTGATAATATACTAAGAAAAAATTTTTCCCACCATTCATCTATGAAATCATTCCATCCGTCTTCTTCATTTCCTTCTAGCAGTCGCTCAAGAGAATCAATCAGTACTAACACCTGATTATTCTGTAAATATTTGACTAGTCTCTGTAATAATAGCTCCGGCTTGCTACTGTCAAAGGAAATTTCCTCTCTCCATCCTTCTAGGCATTTAGTTGCAACAGAAGCAAAGTCTGTGGACTCCATTTTGTTATCAAAATTTAGCCTGAGAAGGTTATTTGTCCAGTCTCCACAAGACCTGTCTTGCAACTCAACTACCAACCTTTCAGCCAAAGCGGTCTTTCCGATTCCTGTAAATCCTAGAATCAACAAGAGACGACACCACCCTTCAATCTTCTTACTTAACTCTTCAACCAGCTGTTCTCTACCTACCCAATGTGAAGAATCATAGGAGAAAAAAGATACCCCCTGGTCTGGTGATTGGGTTCTACTCTCATCTAGATCGATGATGTCTTGCCAGTCCAGATCTAGTTGTTGGCAAATTTCTACAAAATTAAGATAATCAACTGTTTTTCCATTGAGAAATTTACTAACAGTATCTCTTGACAACGTTACTTGCTCTGCCAAATCCTGTTGGCGAGGGAAACCTCTATGCTGTAAAGCCGATCTAACTTTGCTAATGTATTTCGGGGCGACTCGGAGCGATCGCGGCATAGCTGCTCTTGTATGCTTTGTTCTAATTTTAGCACTCCTATGAATTAAATTCGACATAAGTTCGACATCAAGTTCGACACCTTTGATGGAAGATCAAGTCAAGGCATTTAGTTGCCTATACAGTTAGTTGTATGCCAGCACAGCAATTTAAATCTTTGTAAAGGAATGAGAAGCTGTTTGGTTCTGTCCTAATCCATAAGCCCTTACAGAATCATGATTGTGACACCTGAAGACATGGAAAGATTGATTCAAAGAGCTAAGGAGGCTGATGCTAACCCTTCTGAAATACAAGAGCTTCAAGAACACTTATCAGAGATAGAGTCTGGAAAGTTGTTGAGTAATACAAATGCAACTTTCAGTTATGAAAAAACTGAAAGTGACGGTACGAAAGTTATCTGCGTATCAACTGTTCCATTTTTGTCAGAGGATGATGATGATTTCGAGGGAATCAACTTCAAGCCTGTAAAAGGTTCTTTACCTCCAGAACCATAAAATAATTTGAAGAAAATCAAAAAATGTAACGTGCCTAGCAAATTCACATTTTATTTTGCTAGGCTATTTTATTGCTAGTAAATGGAGAATATCCATTGTATATAAATGATCGCACTGGAATATTGAGTCAGGCGGAACTACAAAATTTAGAAGCTTTTGTTCGCAACGATCTACTTTCTACTGAGGTAGATGTTGAGTGGCTTGGGGTCATTACAATTCGTGAAGATGTTCGCAGTGGTTACAGAGGATATTGGAAATATAAATTAAGTTTTGATGCTCACAATCCCAATCAAATTAATGGGATTGTGGCCGTAATTGTTTTGAATTATTATTATGTGAAGACGTTGGCTCCATCAGAAAGACTTGACGTATTAAAAGAAGTATTAGCCCATGAGTACGGACATCATTGGACTCTATCTTACCTGATTGTGACTCAACGTATTATTGATATATGGAATGAACGGATGCCGATAGAGTACTATCAGCTTCGAGGCCTGAACAATCAAGATCATGCTTGTGATTACTCCCAAGGTTGGCACAAATGTGACAAGGAGATTATCGCTGAGGACTATAGAGTGCTGTTTACTCAAGAACCTCATAACCAAAATCATAGAATAATTAATAATACTAGTGGCAAACTTGCACTGCCTAATTCTGAAGTTAAAGAATATATAGAAAATATGTCTGAAGATTATCTTAAATAGCAAATGAACTCTTAGCAGAATTGTGATTTTACTCTTGCTCTTTTGCCCAGTAATATTAAGTTATTTTAGGAAGGTAAAGTGATAGTTGATAATTTTTCTAAAAAGCTGCATCCTCTAAGGTTAGAGGATGCAGCTTTTTAATTTTGAATAAAATGCGATCGCCCCTCTCTTTATCCTTTCACCTCTTGCTGTTTACCGATATCAACTTGACTTTCTATAAAGTCGTTAGCCTTAAGAATTTCATAGAGATTAATATTTTGCTCTAGCAAGCAAGCGTGTCCGCAGTGAGGCAGCACCACAATCTCGGTGTTTGGTATGATATTCGCTATGCGCTTGACTTCAGTTACAGAAGGCAAAAGGCGATCGCTACCACCAGCAATTAACAAAACTGGTTGCTTTAAGCGGCGCAATTGCTCCTCATCAATCTCAAACTCCCGCAATAAAGACAATCGCCAATGAACGGTTTCTGGCGGCACAGAACGCATAGTTCTTAACAATTCATGGCGATCGCTGCGAGAAATCCGTGGCAAAGATGCTAAAAAGGGCAATAACCCCAGTGCGCCAACATCATATAATCCGGATGGGACTAAGTATGTAATTTGCGATGCCCAATTCAACAAAGGACGAAGGTGAAAGGCTGAAGCTGGATTAATTAAAATAATTCGTTTAAATAGCTGCGGTGCTTTGATTGCAACTTTCATCGCCAAGCAACCGCCAAAGGATTCACCACACAAGTAAACTGGTCTGTGGGAACTTTTTTCTAATTCGGCGTGGATTAAATCTAATACACTGTTCGTTAGCACATCCCAGCTGGTGAGGTCTTTTCGGGGAATGGCAAAACAGCGGACATCAAAGCCAACTTCTAATCCAGCGGTTTGCGATCGCAATAATTGACCTGTTCCATCCATTCCTGGTAAATACACAAACAGCGGATACTCTGGTCGTAGTCGTTTCGGTGTAAGGAAACAAGGCTTGAGTTCAACTTCTGGGGTAGTCATTGGTCACTTGTACTGAGCGGAGTCGAAGTAATTAGTCATTGGTCACTAGTTAATGGTATAAAACTTTTGGATTGTTGATTGTTCGCTGCTTGTGACCAGACGCAAAAACTCCCTCTCAGCAAGCAACTCAAAGCCTTAACGCTCAAAAACTTCCCAATCAAAAAACATCAAACTTTCCTTGTAGGGTGGACATCTTATCTGCCTTCTGAACTAGGCGGGCGAGACGCCCACCCCACAAAATGAGATAATTTATCTGTTGGTAATCCAAAATCCGTCTTGAAAAGCTTCGATCGGAGGGAACCTCCGCTCAAACTTTTCGCCAAATCTAAAATCCAAAATGCACTAGCCTTGACGCAATAAGTCGCTAATTTCGTTGTGGCAATATTCGGTTAGTTCAGCCACAACAGTTCTGGCTTGTTTGCCATGATATCTTTTTTGATGTTGAGGCGTAATCCAATAAGGGCGGCCAATTAACACAGCAACCCGGCGATACACTACTAAAGGATGCCAACCTGATTGTTTAAATAAAGGTTCTGAAGGGTCGAATAAACTTAACAGCTTGAGGGGAAAACCAGAAGTGTTGACTTCTTCAATTGAAGCGATCGCAACTGGCAAAATTGCTAAATCCTCCACATCAGCCCGCAATGCCAAATGAGCAAATCCCCGTTGAAATTCACCAACTGTGTTCGGCACAGTAAATTTTACCATTGGTTGTGCTCCTTCGGGAAATACTCCTACCATTTGCCGAGATTGCAATAGCGTCTGTGATTGCACAAAAAAGCTTTGTTGGCGGTTTTGGGGTTCCTCTAAAGGAAAACACCCCAATTGTCCGGTAACAATCTCCCGCATTATCGGCACTTGTCCCATGTAGTGATGACAAGCAAAGCGGATTGGATTCGATAACGCCGCCATTAAAATCGGTGCATCCATAAAGCTGCGGTGATTGCTAACCACCAAAACGCTACCATCTCGCGGAATGCGATCTTCGTAGTAGCGAAACACTTGTGTTGAAAGCCCCGCTAACAAAGCTTGCGAAATCAGAGTCGGACTATTTAGACTCATACCTAATCAATATATATTCCGGTAAATATGGCAGTTTATCTTAATTTAAGTTTTACATTTCTTTACCACTACCATGACCGTCTTAAGATAGAAATGTCTGAATCTACAAAGTGAGATATATTTTCTCTGAGTATTATGTATTCCTAAACACAATAATATTGTGTAATAAAAAGTATTCGGGAAATTTGTTTAATAGTAAATTTCTGTATTTTAGGGAAAAATCACTTGAATTAATGCATATTATAAAACAATTACTGACCGGATAAATTTGCTAATATTAAGGTGTTATTGGAAAAAATGGTAGTAATGTTATATAATTGCGTGGTTTTGCTCACAAAACTAAGATGTAAAACGTTTTAATAAGTTGATTTTATTTTGCATGAATCTAGTGAATAAAAGACAAAAGACATTTGCACTGACAACACCCCTATATTATGTAAACGATATACCTCATATAGGCAGTGCTTATACAACGATCGCTGCTGATGTAGTGGCGCGATTTCAAAGATTGCAAGGGCACAACGTACTATTAATTACGGGTACAGATGAGCATGGGCAAAAAATTCAGCGATCGGCAGAAAGTTTAGGCAAAGCGCCACAAGATTTTTGTGATGAAATTGTGCCTAGCTTCGTGAGTTTATGGCAATTGCTTGATATTCAATACGATCGCTTTAGTCGGACTACAGCACCTCGTCATGGAGCGATCGTTAAAGAATTCTTTGAGCGAGTATGGGAATCTGGTGATATCTATCAAGGACAACAACAAGGTTGGTACTGCGTATCTTGTGAAGAATTTAAAGAAGAACGAGAACTTTTAGAAGGGCATCGTTGCCCAATTCATATCAATAAAGAAGTCGAGTGGCGAGACGAAAAAAACTATTTTTTCCACCTATCTAAATATCAAAATAAACTCACAGATTTTTATCAATTAAAACCCGATTTTATTCAACCAGAAAGTCGGCGCAACGAAGTCCTAAGCTTTGTCAATCAAGGTCTGCAAGACTTTTCAATTTCACGAGTAAATTTAGATTGGGGCTTTCCAGTACCAACCGATCCCCAGCACACACTTTATGTTTGGTTTGATGCACTACTGGGTTATGTAACTGCATTACTCGAACCAGAAGCCGAACCAACTTTAGAAAATGCTCTAGAGACATGGTGGCCAATTAATTTGCATTTAATTGGTAAAGATATTCTGCGCTTCCATGCAGTTTACTGGCCGGCAATGCTTTTATCGGCTGGTTTACCTCTGCCAGATCGGGTATTTGGACACGGCTTTTTAACCAAAGATGGTCAAAAAATGGGTAAAAGCCTGGGTAACACCCTCGATCCTGTAGAGCTAGTTAAACGCTATGGTAGTGATGCCGTTCGTTATTACTTCCTTAAGGAAATCGAATTTGGCAAAGATGGCGACTTTAATGAAATTAGGTTCATTAATGTTCTGAATGCAGATTTAGCAAATGACTTAGGTAACTTGCTCAATCGCACCCTGAACATGGTGAAAAAATACTGTGCCCAGAATCAGGTACCAGCCATCGGCAACGAAACAATCTCTGAGGAAAATCCTTTAAAAACAATTGGTTTACGTCTGGGGGAACAGGTCAATCAAGCATACGAACAGTTAGCTTTCAACCAAGCCTGCGAAGCGACCCTTTTACTGGTGCAAGCCAGCAATAAGTTTATTGATGAGCAAGCTCCTTGGTCGTTATATAAACAGGGACAGCAGCAGGAAGTCGAAAAAGTTCTGTATGCAGTTCTAGAATCGGTTAGACTAGCAGCTTACCTGCTATCTCCAATTATTCCAAACATCAGTACCGAGATTTATCGGCAGTTAGGTTTTGGAATAAATTTTAACGATGGAATACAAAGTTCGCTTGATGCTCCTTTTGCTACTCATGCAACGTGGGGAGTGCTATCGAGTAAACAACCGTTGGGTATAGCCCAACCAATTTTTAAGCGCATAGAACCACCAAAAAACGATTAGTCCATATCAAACTCTAATTTTGTTCGATTTCTAATTTTCTGGTAAAAATTTATCGGGGCTGAGCCTAATTAGCTCCGGAACATTATCATAAACCGCTGTGACTAGAATGTAAAACTGGTTAATTTGTATCAAAAATAACAGGGATAAGACTGAGGTATGACAACAATGTTGAATAATTTAGAAAATGACTCGATATTTACACCAGAACAGGTTTTGGAGAATCGGGGTAGGGTCGCCATATTTATTGATGGTTCAAATCTATTTTACGCTGCATTACAATTAGGAATTGAAATCGATTACACAAAGCTGTTGTGTAGATTAACAGGAGGTTCTCGGTTACTGCGAGCTTTTTTCTACACTGGTGTAGACCGGACAAACGAGAAACAACAGGGATTTTTGCTGTGGATGCGTCGCAATGGCTATCGAGTAATTGCTAAGGACTTGGTGCAGCTGCCAGATGGCTCAAAAAAAGCCAACCTGGATGTAGAAATAGCAGTCGATATGATGGCGTTAGTCGATTCCTATGATACCGCAGTTTTAGTCAGCGGTGATGGCGATTTGGCTTATGCAGTCAATTCCGTGAGCTATCGTGGTGTAAGGGTAGAGGTGGTGAGTTTGCGTTCCATGACTAGTGACAGCTTAATTAATGTAAGCGATCGCTACATTGATTTAGAAGCCATCAAAGAGGATATTCAAAAAACCCCTCGCCAAAGCTATCCATACCGACCATTATCGAGTATGGGATTTTTGGAAGACCCAAGAACTAGCGACGGACATCTGGAAATCCAAGAATGAAGTATCAGTTTAATCATAAAGCGAGAGAGGTTGAAGGGCAGCAAGCAGGGAGCAAAGGAGAGAAATTTTCTTCGTCACCCACTTTCCAACTTTCCTCTTTCTTTATTTTACTTTTGAACTTTTTTTTAATAATTGGATTAGTTAGCTGTGGGGGAAAATCTCCCACAGCTTCTCAGCAAAATAATACTGATTCATCTCCACAAGAGAGTAAATTGACATTCTTTGATGTCACCTTAGAACAAGCAGATGAAGTGGGGCGGCCGATTTGGAAAGTCCAAGCCAAACGAGCAAAATATACCAAAGAAAAACAAATTGGTCAGGCGGAAAATCCTTATGGGGAACTGTACCAAGATGGCAAAATAGTTTACCAAGTTAAAGCAGATGTAGCAGACATCGAACAAGATGGAAAACAACTATTTCTCAAGGGAAAAATATTTGCTACAGACCCTAGCAATGGAATTGTGTTGCAAGGTAATGAGTTAGAATGGCGTCCCCAAGAAGGTTTGTTGATTGTCCGCAACCAGATTAACGGCAGTCATAAAAAACTACAAGCCGTTGCCAAAGAAGCGCGAGTTAAAACCCGCGAACAGCGCATAGAATTTTCTGGAGGAGTGGTAGCAACTTCTGTCGATCCCCAATTACAAATGCGAACCGAGCATTTGAACTGGAGTATTAAAGAAGAAAAATTAATTGCCGATCGCCCCATTGAAATCGACCGTTATAAAGATAATAAAATTACCGATCGCGGCAAGGGTAATGCAGCCGAAGTCAACCTAAAGACTAAAATAGCGATCGTCCAAAAAAACGCCCAACTAGATTTACTAGACCCACCATTGCAAATAGCTAGTAACTCTATGACCTGGAACATGAATACAGAAACCGTCACCACAAACTCACCTACCCGCATGTTCCAGCGTGTGGAAAAAGTTACCGTTACAGCCAATCAAGGGGAAATGAAAATACCGCAAAAAACGGTTTATTTAACAGGTAACGTCAACGCCGTTGGTCAGCGTAGCCAGTCATTGAGGTCTAATACATTAACTTGGTATTTAGACAATAAATTAGTTGAAGCTCAAGGAAATGTAAATTATCGACAAATTGACCCACCATTAAATTTCACCGGGGAAACAGCTGTTGGCAATTTGCAAACAGAAAATATTGTTGTCAAAGGTGGTAATTCTGGCAATAGAGTGATAACAGAGATTATTCCTCAAGAGAGAGCGAATCGGCAGTAGATAAGCTAATACGCATTTAATTTGCATATTCGGGACTTACGCAAAAATTACCAAAAAGCTTAATTTATCGAACCGCCAAGGCGCCTTCGCGCAGCGTCTCGTAGAGAAGAACGCCAAGGATTCGTAGAGTGTGCGTAAGTCCTAATATTGTTGATTTTGGAGAAAAAGCGTCAATCCTTCTCCCCTGCCCCTGAAGCCCCTCTGCTCAAGAGCTGTCTAAATGTGCAAATTAGGTGCTTAACAGCTTATTGGGAAGTAGGGAGATGGGGAGATGGGGAGATGAGCAAGAGTTTTAGAATTGTGTTCATCTAGTTCAAATACTGATTCATATCATGTCCGTTCAAATACCCGTCATTGCGAACGAAGTGAAGCAATCGCAGAGTCTTTGTGATTGCTTCTCTACGAGACGCTCCGCGAACGTTCCACTTCGTTGCACTCGCAATGACATATTAAGGGTAATTTGCCGGACATGATATCACAAGTATCACAGGCTCATTAATGGAGTTCAAAGGCTCATTCACGAGTATCAAAGACTCATTAATGGAGTTAAAATACTCATTCACGAGTATCAAAGACTCGTTAATGGAGTTCAAAGGCTCATTCACGAGTATTAAAGACTCGTTAATGGAGTTCAAAGGCTCATTCACGAGTATCAAAGACTCGTTAACCAAGTTAAAATACTCCCTCATCTCCCCACCTCCCTATCTCCCCATTCCCTCATCTCCCCACCTCCCCATCTCCCCAATTTTCGGCCAATTACTAGGCTAGGATCTTAGTACTACAAGTCCTTTGATAAACCATGAATGGATCGAATCGATTAGGTAAAGAATCCTTACCAACATCCCAGCAAGCAGAACACTCTCACGATCGCGATACAGACCACGAACATGGAAACCATACTCACGAGCATGGAGAGTTAAGCCATCCTCACGTCCATAGCGAAGAGTCATTGCGGCGAATAGTCAATCGGTTGTCGCGGATAGAAGGACATATTCGTGGTATTAAAACAATGGTGCAACAAAATAGCCCTTGCCCTGATGTTTTGTTACAAATTGCCGCAGTCCGGGGTGCATTAGATCGAGTAGCGCGAATTGTTTTAGACGAACATTTAAGCGAATGTATTGCCAGAGCAGCAAAAGAAGGCAATATGGAAGTTGAAATCGAACAATTAAAAGCAGCCTTAGATCGGTTTTTGCCATAAATTTAGAATTCACGAGTCAGAATTCAGGAATAAAACAGCTTTAGTCACTTCAGCAAGTTTGAATTTGCTGTAAATGTTCTTTATTTTGGCTGCTACCTTGTTTTACAGGCGTGAGAGCTATTTATGCCAAAATTAACACAAGTGTCTCACAGTCATAGCTGATGGTTTGGGCAGTTCCAAAGCAGTTGCAAGGGGGTAAATATACCCTCGAAAGTGTATTAGGGCGGGGACGTTTTGGCATTACTTATCTCGCCAAGGATGAAAAAGGCGATCGCATTGTCGTCAAAACCCTGGACAATCAATTATTGAACCAACCAGACTTCAAAAGGTTGCAAGAAAGATTTGTCCAAGAAGCCTTCAAATTAGCTAAATGCAAACATCCCCACATTGTGCGCCTCTTAGAAGCTCCCTTTCAAGAGGACGATTTGTGGTGCATAGCAATGGAGTACATCGCCGGCATCGATTTAGCCCATCGCCCACAGAATATTTTGCCAGAAGCAGACGCCCTGCAATATATCCAACAAATCGGCGAAGCATTAACGGTAGTACATCAAAATAACTTAGTGCATAGAGATGTCAAGCCAGCCAACATTATGATTAGGGCTGGTTCAAAAGAAGCCGTGTTAATTGATTTTGGGCTAGCACGGGGAATTGATAGTAAAAAACTGAGTGTCAGCAATCTAGAAACAGAAGCCGAAGCAGGTTTTACACCCCCCGAACTGTATTCACACACAATTGAACTAGGGGCGTATACTGACGTTTATTCACTTGCAGCCACACTTTACAACTTATTGACAGGACAAGTACCCACCAGCGCCAAAGAACGCCTGCAAAATCATACTCCATTACCAGAACCAAAAGACTCAAATCCTCAAATTAGCGATAACATCAATCGCGATCTTCTTTGGGCAATGGATTTAGACCCCAAAAAACGCCCCCAATCGATTCAAGCTTGGCTAGATTCACTCGGATTAAAACCTACACCTGCTGTCCAGCCACAACCAAGACAAATTAATTACGATGCATTAGGTTTATGGATTGGAATAATAGGTTTAGTTCTCGCAATCATAGCAATATTCACAGGAATTTTCCAAGGAGATATTCGAGAAATCTTCATCAAACCATCGCCTTCACCCACAGAAAAATCAACACCAACACCACCCCCAACAAAACCGCCAAATTAACTCCTATCTCTTTCTTCTCTCTGCGCCTCTGCGTGAGATAAAAAACTTCTAACTAATAAAAATATGTACTGGAATAAAGGTCATCAACTACACAATGGTAAATACATCATTGAAGACGAATTAGGACAAGGCGCTTTCGGTATTACCTATAAAGCTATACACAGCCGAATTAACCTACCAGTTGTTATTAAAACTCCTAATATGCGCCTCAAAAGGGATAGACAATATCCCCGCTATGTAGATAAATTTATCCAAGAAGCTGAATTATTAGGTCAACTTTGCCAAGAACCTCATCCAAATATTGTGCGAGTAATTGATTATTTTGAAGAAGGCGACAACAACACACCCTGCTTAGTAATGGAGTTTATTGCTGGAAAAAACTTGTTTGATTTAATTGAAGGCAAACCAACAACGCCACTACCAGGAATAGAAGCTATAAAATACATTTGCCAAATTGGTGATGCACTAGCAGCCATCCATCAAAATTCAATAGTACATCGTGATATTCATCCCGGCAATATCATGTTGCGAAATGGTAATCAACCTATTTTAATAGATTTTGGTTTAGCTGGAGATATTGCTCCCGCAACTTCTTTTTCTAGAAGTTTTGGTAATAAAAACTTTGCTCCTTATGAGCAGATGATGGGCAGTAAAGATATAACAGTAGATATTTACGGTTTAGCTGCAACACTTTACTACATAGTAACAGGTGAATATCCTACAAGTTCTTGGGATCGCAAATATCATCAAGCTGATTTAATTGAACCAGAGCAACACAAACCAAGTATTAGCAAGCAATTAAATCTGGTGATTATTGAGGGAATGAAGTTAGAAGCAAATGAACGCCCAAAATCTATGCAAGCATGGTTAAATCTATTAGTTAACCAAAATACATCTGATGATTTGAGTTCAGAAGTAGGGGTAGATTACACAAAACTACGCGACTACCTAGCAGCAGGAAATTGGAAAGACGCTGACCATGAAACTTATTTAGTGATGCTTCAAGCTGTAGGTCGTCAAGAAGGTGATTGTATTAGAGACGAAGAACTGTTGAACTTCCCTTGCAAAGACCTCTGCACAATTGACCGCTTGTGGATAAAATATAGCAATCGGCGTTTTGGCTTCAGCGTTCAGAAGGAGATTTACCTCAGCGTTGGTGGTAAGCCTGATGGTAAATATAACAAAGAAGCTTGGCAAAAGTTTAGCGATCGCGTTGGATGGAGAATAAATAGTAACTGGATTTCATACAAGGAAGTTACTTTTGATACCTGGTTCTTGATGGGACACCTCCCCATTTATAAGAAGTTAGGTTGTTTAAACAATGAATTGAAGTGTTGGGAATTCTCTTCTCTCGCATCGAGACTTGTAAAGTGCAACATTTAACGCTTTCAGAAATTTGTAAATATTAATTACAACTTATTTTTTCACGAAGTAATCAACATTTCAGAGAGCCGATACCTGGCACTGAGGGCGGATAGCAATTCGCCTGAATAAATTTTTCTGCTACTTCATGCACTTCCGTAAGTTCAGACACTCTCTGCTTGTCCCAAGGTAAACTCATTTGCCTAGGTGAAGACTTTTTCGGCTTCCCTTTAATCATCATTCCTGCCAGCAACCAACTACCCCAATAATTCCGTTTCTCTGGTTTTGCCTGTGATGCTTAAAACCATGATAATTAAACTAGGAAGTAGTTTGAGTATTATTTGTGGAAACTAATAACGCGATTAACAATAACAATCAAATACTACCATTACCCCCAGACGCTAACACAGAAGAGTTAGAAGGCGTTGTGCAGGTGTTAGCAAACGTAACTAAGCTCCCTGTTGAAGTGGTTAAGCCACATTTGGATGCATTGCTTGAGCAGTTGATGAAATCAAAACAGGAGCAACCATTTTACAAAACTGCGACGGCTATTGAGTGGATAACAGCTTTTCGGGAATGGGCAGAGAGCCATAGGCGAGATACACCCTTATTATCAGAGTATGCTTTAAGTCGGGCGGGAATATACGATGATGAGGAGTCCGAAGATATTTAAGTGACTTATCTTGTCGATACCAACTTATTGCTACTAAGCGTACAGCCACACCATCCAATGTATGCAGATATACTGAATGCAATCTCAACTTTACGAGTCGCAGAGTCAGAACTTTTTATTACCTCGCAAAACCTCATAGAGTTTTGGCGAAGTGCAACACGACCTGCTCAAAGAAACGGCTTAGGCTTAACGATAGCTGAAGCTAGGACGGAACTGGAGCGTTTAGAAGGTTTCTTCCTGGTATTGCCAGATGTACCTGAGATTTATCCAGAGTGGAAGCGATTAATTTTACAGTATGGGGTAGTGGGGGTAAATGTCCACGATGCTAGGCTTGTAGCCTCAATGTTAGTCAACAGGCTAACCCATATCTTAACTTTCAACGTTAGGGACTTTAACCGCTATGCTTCTGAAGTCACACCTGTGAACCCAACTAGCTTTACACCACCCCATCCGTGAGAACTTCTCAACTGATACCAATTCTCTATGAAGATGCGCCTAATTATTTTGGAATGTAGCGAATTAACCTCAGCGCCCCTTTGCGCTAACCTCAGCGTACCTTTGCGTTGAAAAAATCTAATATTTAGCGCAGCCTCATAAAGAAACGATATGAGTTCTGACTCCTGAATTCTGAATTCTCACACTTTTACCACTTTGCCACTTCTTGCTGCAATTCTTCCATATCTAAATAATCACTAATAAAAGCCTTCCGTAAAAGTGGATGAGGAATAAATTCATCATACTTTTGAATTTCCGGCGCTTCTGAATTACTAACTAAATCTTCTGCACTAATTCTTTGTTCGCATAACGAAGCAATTTCACCAGCAAGATATTCAAATTTACCCTTGCATAATTTAACTGTCAAATAATAAGGACTTACCCCGCCAATACTTTTAATTTCCAACGATTCCCGACAAAAAGAGTTAAGCAATCTTTCCAAAGTCCGATAACCAACAGTACCCATCCAAGGAAAAATACAACATTTACCTTTTTCCAATTCCAAAATATTCTGCTTCTCTAATCCCACCCGCCGCACCAATTGACGAACCGCCTGTAATCTTTGCAAAGCATTCTTTTGCAAATAGCTATACTCAACATCCTCAAATAAAACTTGCTGCATTCGTTGTAAAACTCTTGTATGAATAGTCCCACCACTACCACGCCAATAAATACTAGCTTTACCCTCAGCTTGTTTCACAACAATAGCTCTTTTTTTAAAGTCAACTTCTACAACTTCCCAAGTTCTCCCAGCTAAACCAAATTGATTACCAACAGGAACCGGCGCAGCAATACTACCAATTTCCGTCGTACCGTACTTCACAATATATTCTTGTTGTTCAGCAAACACAGCATAAAACTGAAATCTTCTCACCACCTTTTCTCCTGCCAAACCCAGGATTAATTTACCTTGTTCGGTATGTTGAATATGACCTATATCAATTAAATAACGCAGCAATAACCGAAAATCTTCTTGGGAAATCGCAGCAAAAGGCGGCAAACTAAAAATTTGTTTAGCTAAAGCATTAGGTGAAATTTCCCCCGTTGCTGTTAAAATACTCATTGTTTGGTGATAAAGCAAACTCAAAGGATATTTAATTGGTTGAATTGGCTCAATCCACTTTTCCTCTACATAAAGTTGAATAATAGCGATACATTGTAAAAGTTGCCAGGGAATTTGCTCTGGGAAAGAAGCTTCTGATAATGACTGTTCCTCAGTACAAATAAAACGCATATCAGCAGCTTCACCTCTTCTACCACTGCGTCCCAAACGCTGTAAAAAACTAGCTACAGACATGGGTGAATCTAACTGAATGACTCGCTCTAAATGACCGATATCTATGCCTAATTCCAGAGTGAGAGTTGCAGCAGTCACAGCAGGACTGTTGGGTTCGCGCATGGCATTTTCAGCTGCTTGCCGCAAACTAGCAGATATACTTCCGTGATGCACGTGATAGATATCTGGTAATTTTTGTTCTGTGGCAATTTTTCGCAAAGATGCAATTATAGATTCGGTGCGCGTGCGATTATTTGCAAATATTAGACATTTCCGAGAATTGCTGAGGTTAAAAATATATTGTTCGTAAGCCGTTGCCTCTGATTCATCAACTTCATCATTAATATAAAAATGTTCTACAGCTAATTTTATTTGACGTTTGATTCCATCTATTTTGGGAGTAATTACTGGCTTATCAGTTCCAGAACGCAACCAATCTTCAGCTAAGGAATAATCGCCGAGAGTTGCTGATAAACCAATACGGCGCGGTTGTTTTTGTGTGGCTTTTGCTAAACGTTGTAATTGGCAAATAATTTGACAACCGCGTTCTGAACCCATAAAGGCGTGGATTTCATCGATAATTACAAACCTTAAATCGCCAAATAAGCGAAGTAGGTGGTTATTTTTATTAATTAATAAACTTTCTAGAGATTCTGGTGTAATTTGTAATATGCCTTGAGGATTTTTTAAAAGTTTATTTTTTCGACTTTGAGAAACATCGCCGTGCCAGTGCCAAACTGGAATATCCGCTTCTTTGAGTAAGTCGTTGAGGCGCTCAAATTGGTCGTTAATTAATGCTTTGATGGGACTAATATATAACGCACCTATAGTATTAGCAGGGTGGGTGTGTAATAAAGTCAAAACTGGGAGAAAGGCTGCTTCTGTTTTACCGGCGGCGGTTGCAGCAGCAACTAGTAAGTGAGCATCGGTGTCAAATATGACTTGGCAAGCGGCAATTTGGACTGGTCGTAATTCAGTCCATTGGTGATGGTAAATGTATTCTTGGATGAAAGGTGCGAGTCGGTTAAAGGCATTGGTCATATTTTTTATAGGGGGTAGGGAATAGGGAAATGAAGTAAAAATAACCAAGAAATAATCAATGACTTACAACTAATGACTAATGACTAATACTTCGGCTCCGCTCAGTACAAGTGACCAATGACTAATGACTAATAACATTTTCATCCTATGGACTCAAGGCAGATTCGGCATTTGTCGGTCACACTGAGGTTATGGCGGTAAGTATATAATGAGGCAAAAGCGATGGATAAGCATAAGGAACGTTTACGTGTCATCCTTTCTATAGCAATTATTTTTGTTGGAATCACACATTTTCTGATTCCAGAACCTTATGTCAAAATTATGCCACCGCAACTTCCTTATCCTTTGGAATTAGTTTATCTGAGTGGCTTTTATGAAATTTTGGGTGGTATTGGGTTGTTAGTCCCGCCTGTAAGTCAAGCTGCTGCTTGGGGACTTATTGCTCTTTTTATTGCGGTTTTCCCTGCCAATATCAATATGGCAGTTAATCATATTAAGCTCGAATATATACCAAATTCGCCTTGGGTACACGTATTCAGGCTTCCTTTTCAAGCGGTTTTAATTGCTTGGGCTTGGTGGTACACTCAATCTTCTGATTTGGAAAAACAAGTTTCTATTATTCCCAAGTCATTAATTCCCAAAGAATTAGAATTGAAATGAGGGTGCTTTTTTACTGAATTAATACTTTTGTCTATTTAGATTCTATTATTCTTATCCAGCTATGCGCGTTGCAAGTTTGTTTGGCATAACACTTTCGTTAGCAATTGGTATTGCGGAAGTTACTGCTCCAGTGGCTCAAGCAGTGCAACTTGGAGATGGTACAGTCTATTTTGTCCAACCACCGAAACTGGTTGAGGCAGTAACTATTTACAAAGATGTAAATTTTCCGGGCGGGACTTACTACTTCACTATCAATGTGCCGGAAAATGCTGGAGAATCTTTACAGAAGGTAACGATCGCTCAACGAGAAGGAGGAGAGAATATCCAATACCATCTTGATGATACACGTGCATTTGTCGGAACACGCGATCGCAAAGGGACACCATTAACGCTAGGTTCAGTCACCAAAGAACGCAAAACACGCACAATTACTGTCAACTTTGACCCACCTGTAACTCCAGGACAAACAATTACAATTGGCCTCCGTCCCTATAGTAATCCCAGTTTTTCTGGTGTTTACTTACTAGGTGTCACAGCATTTCCAGTGGGTGAAAAATCCCACGGACAATTCCTTGGCTTTGGGCGCTTTCAGTTCCAGAGTGGTGGAAGAGGCTTGTGGTTTCCCTAAGAAAGGTAGTAGGCAATAGGGTTAAAAGTCTGTTTTGTTAGGGTCTACAATCAGCCGAGGCAATTGCTATATTACCTCATTCAATTAAATATGAAAAGATTATTAATCACTGGAGCCAGTGGTTTTTTAGGATGGCATCTTTGCCAGCTTGCAAAACAAGAATGGGAAATTTATGGTACTTATTTATCCCATTCTGTAGAAATTCCTGGTATTAAAATATTAAAAGTTAATTTAACAGATTTTCAAGAATTACAGCAGATATTTAATACTATCAAACCAGCAGCGGTGATTCATACAGCTGCTCATTCACAACCGAACTTTTGTCAAACTCACCCTGATGAATCACACGCAATTAATGTCACAGCATCATGCAATATTGCTGGACTTTGTGCTGATAATTCTATTCCTTGCGCTTTTACTTCAACAGATTTGGTCTTTGATGGTTTAAATGCTCCTTATCGCGAAACAGATTCTGTCTGTCCCGTAAACATTTACGGCGAACAAAAAGCCATCGCTGAAGCAGGTATGCTAGAGCGATATCCCATGACCGCAGTGTGTCGAATGCCCTTAATGTTTGGTGCCCAAACACCCACAGCAAAAAGCTTTATTCAGCCATTTATTCAAACTTTAAAAGACGGTAAAGAGCTAAATTTATTTATTGATGAATTTCGGACGCCGATAAGTGGGAAAACTGCGGCTAAAGGACTTTTATTAGCATTGGAAAAAGTCAACGGCATTGTTCATTTGGGTGGAAAAGAGCGACTGTCCCGCTATGATTTTGGTCTGCTATTAGCAGAAGTATTTGAGCTATCAGCTAGTGGAATAAAAGCCTGTCGGCAACAAGATGTGAAAATGGCAGCACCTAGACCAGTAGATGTTTCTTTAGATAGTTCTAAAGCATTTGCGTTGGGATATCAGCCTTTATCTATTAAAGAAGAATTAACAATGCTATATAGCAATCCTATTTGATTTGCTCTCCATCGAGAGGCTCAGATCCCCGATTTCTTGAAGAAGTCGGGGATCTTTTTGTTTAGATGGGTAGTTCAATGATAAACTCTATACCTTCACCTGGGTTGGAATGATATGTGAGCTTGCCATGATGATTATTTACCACAATCTGGTAAGCAATAGATAGACCAAGCCCTGTTCCTTTACCAACAGGTTTTGTTGTGTAAAAGGCATCGAATATTTTTCCTTGGTTTGCTTTGTTTATACCTGGGCCATTGTCGGCAATTCTTAAAATAGCTTGCTCTCCAATTACCTCTGTTTTGATTTTAATTATGCCAGGATTTAGAGAAATTTCTTTAAAACTTTTATTTTTATGAGTTTCTTCAATTGCATCGATCGCATTACAAATCAAATTCATAATAACCTGATTAATTTCGCCAGGAAAACATTCAATTGGAGGTAATTTTCCATATTCTTTGATTATTTGGATAGCTGGACGATGAGTATTTGCTTTAAACCGATGTCCGAGAATCAGTAGCGTACTTTCTATTCCTTCATGCAAGTTAGCTAGTTTTTTACCAGCTTCTCTGTGTCGGGAAAAATTGTTCAAAGATGAAACAATTTCTGTAACGCGACTCGTCCCGACTTGCATGGATTGAATAACTTTAAATAAATCATCTAACAAAAAGTTAATTTCACTTTTGTTAATCGCAGTTTTAATTTCTTCTGGTGGTTCCGGCAAATATTTTTGATAGAGATGCAGTAAATTAACTATCTCTTGTACATATTTTTCCACAAAATTTAAGTTGCCAGCTATAAAATTGATGGGATTATTAACTTCATGAGCAATTCCAGCTGTCAGTTGACCTAATGCTGCTACTTTTTCTGCCTGAATCAGTTGAGTCTGAGCCTGTTGTAATTCCGCATTTTTAGCGATTAAGGTTTTCGTCAAATTTCTCAGCTTGAGGTGATTTTCGATCCGCACCAAGACTTCTTCATGCTGAAAAGGTTTGGTTATGTAGTCTACAGCTCCCAATTGCAAACCTTTGATTTTATCAGCAGTTTCTGAGAGGGCTGTCATAAAAATAACCGGAATATCTTGGAGACGAGGATTACTTTTTAGCTGTTTGCAGGTTTCAAAACCATCTAAGTCGGGCATCATCACATCCAGCAAAATTAAATCGGGTAGATCGCCATTTTCTAATCGCCTAAGGGCTTTCTCTCCGCTGCGTGCTGCCCAAACTTCAAAGCTAGACCGATCCAGAAAGCTGGATAAAACTTGTAAATTGGCAGGGTTATCGTCAACGACTAAAACAATTCCCCTAGAAGCAGAGTAATCGATCGAATTTTTTTGGTCTCCAATAGTCGTTGTCATACTGTTTCCACCGGATATTGAGTCAAGAAATTGAGGATTAAATCTTCATCAAATTGCCTTGCTAGTTGCCGTAGTTCGCGAGCAAATAGCGTGAAGGTTGTGTCTGTTTCCTCCAGTCGATCGGCCCACTTGAGAATGGCATTGAAGTTACCTTTACTGGCTAAGGTGACTAGTTCTTGCAACACTTCGGGGGAAGGAGGAGTTAATTGAGTAGATTGGCTATTTGCTGTGGTTGCTTGTTTGGTTTTTAGTTCTTCAGGCTGAGACTGCTTGTAAATCCATACCAAATTTAAGAGGCTTTGTAATTGCTGCAATAATTCATCTGCCTGTACAGGTTTGCTGAGGAACTTGTTACCCCCAGCTTGCAGGCTGCGATGTTGGTCGGCTTCAAAAACACTCGCAGAAGAGACGATAATTTTCACATCTTGAATTTCTGGAGTGTAACGCAGGCGTTGAATCAATTCAAACCCATTCATTTGTGGCATCAGCAAATCTGTGATAATTAAGTCTGGCTTGAGAGCGATCGCTTTTTCTAAACCTTCTTGACCGTTACTAGCTTCAATTACATTAAAACCCAGTGGTTGCAGTAAGTTTGTAATTACTGTGCGATTTTCCCAGCGATCGTCAACCATCAGGATGGTGTAGGAACCACCCTCAAAGCCAATGATTTGTTTATCTGATGCAGCGATCGCAGATTTTACCCAGTCATCGGCTTTAGGAATCTCCAATTCAAACCAGAAGCTACTCCCCTGACCAATCTGACTGTCAACGTGGATATCGCTACCCATCATTTGCACTAACTGTCGAGTAATAGCTAAACCTAAACCTGTACCTTCAGCTTGGCGCTTTTTCTCACCTACTTGCTCAAATGGCAAGAAAATTTGGCTCAATTGTGCGGGACTTATACCAATTCCTGTGTCTTCGACAGTAAACCGAAGGCGATGTTTCGCTGTCTGTTCATCATTAGGAGGTGGATCGACGACTTCAACATTGAAAGTAACCTCACCCTCATCTGTAAATTTGATCGCATTTCCTAATAGATTCAATAGTATCTGGCGTAATCTTTTGACATCGACGCGAACCGCTGTAGGCAAATTAATCGCAGGTTTATAGACAAACAAAATGTTGTTTTGTTTTGCCCGAATGTGGCAGATTTCGACAATTCCTTGAAGAAAAGAGGGAAAATACACATCTTGCGGCTGCAATTCTAGCTTTTTTGCTTCAATTTTGGAGAGATCCAATATGTCATTAATTAAAGTCAGCAGATGAGAGCCGCATTGTTCGATAATACTGACGTGATATTGCTCTTGCTCAGCTAAAGCTGGGGAACGCAGCAAAATTTGGGCGCAACCGAGAATGCCATTCAAAGGCGTTCGCAGTTCATGACTCATGTTGGCTAAAAATTCGCTTTTAGCATGGTTGGCTGTATCAGCTGCTGCTTTGGACTTTTTTAGTTGAGCTTGTTCAAATGCTTGTACCTGCCACAAGACAGTAATCATAGTAACTGTCAGTCCACCGACAATTAAGGCAATCAAATCCAGGAATTGCAATCGAGATTCGATGTTTTGGCGGGGAATTACCAAAGCCACAGACCAATTAGCTTGTGTTAACGGCAGATAAGCTACATACTTTTGAGTGCCGTCAATATCCATCAACTTAATTGCCTGTTTTTTGTTTACCATTTGCTGGGCGATGGCATTTAAATTGCGATCGCCAATTTTTAGCAGGCTGGGTGCAGGTTTTTCTACCGTTGACATTAATGCCGAGTCAGGATGAACGATGGCCTCTCCTTGGGAATTGAGGGCAAAAGCATAGCTATTCGCGCCGTATTGCAGTGAATTGACAACCTCTGCAATGCGATCGACTTTTACATTGCCCTGGAAGGCCCCAATTGGCGAACTATTGCTAGCAGAATTAGACCAAATCGGCGCGGCGATCGCAATTAAAGGAACTCCTGTAGAACGGCTAATAAAGGGATCGGAAATGTTGCTCTTTCCTGCAATTGCTTTTTGAAAATAGTCTCGATCCCGAACATTTTTATTTGCTCGACCAACTTTTGTATTGGAATATGAACCATCTGGGGTAGCTATTTGGAAAAAGAAAAATTCATCGATCCGCTTTACTTCTGCCTTTAAATATGGTTCTGTTACAGACCAATTTAAGGAGCGTACAGTTGAAGTATTCGCTAGGGTTTGTACCTCCACTTGACGAACGTGTAACCACTCCTCAATTTCAGCAACCCCTCTGTGTACTTCTAAAAAAGCACTCTGTCTCAAATCTTTGAGCATCAGATTTCTAGCAGCTTGATAGCTAAAATAAGCAGAGAAGCTAACTACAACAGTAGTGCCGCCCAGAATAAATCGAATCAATAAATTTCGTGAGTGATGATTTCCTCTATCAAATGCTGATAGCCTGGATTTTTCTTGTATCAAGGGCTAGCTCCTGAATCACATAATTCGGTAAGCACAAATTCTAGTTATCTTTAGATTGCCCAAGATATTATCAATGTTTACAGTTTTTAATAGAATAATTAATACAACATATTTCAGATAAATGAAGTACACGGATAGTGGCACAACATGTTGTGCCACTACAATTATTTTTTAATTTTTAATTTTTAATTTTTATCGAAACAATCGCGTCTAAAACCTCTCTGCGAGACGCACTCGCGTTCGCCTTTTAAGGCGAAAAGTTTTTGGAGCGAGGTATAAATCCTCGTTACAAAAACGGCCTCCTGCCTTCTGCCTCCTGCCTTCGTTATTAGGGTGTCGTCTGTGGTGGATTGCTGGAATTAGGAGTTGGAAGAATTGGTACAATTACAGGCTTTGATTTTTGGCTTTGCAATTGAATTTGGGCTTGGTCGCGGGCGTTTATTGCTTGGTGGTAATCAGGCTTGTATTTTATTGCTCGATTGTAAGAAGCGATCGCATCTTGATAGCGTTGCAAATTTAATAGAGCATTGCCTTTGCTATACCAGCTTTGGTAATGATCTGGTTTATAACGAACTGCTCGATCGTAAGATACGATGGCGTCTTCGTATTTTTGCAAAATATATTGTGAATTTCCCAAGTTATACCAAAGTTGATAATCGTTTTTCTTAAAATTCGCTGCTTTATTATAAGATTCTATTGCAGCTTCATAACGTTGGGTTTGATGCATTGACCAGCCTATATTATACCATGCTTGATAGTTACTGGGGTTATATTTAATTACTTGGTTAAAAGATTCAATTGCTTCCGGGTAACGTTGTAAATTCATGAGTACATTACCTCTAGACAACCAAGCTTGATAAAAATTCGGCTTGTATTGTACTGCTTTATCATAAGCTGTAAAAGCATCTCTGTAGCGTTGTAAATTTACTAAAGCATTCCCCCAATTGTACCAAGCTGAGACGTAATCTGGTTTGAATTCAACGACCTTTTCATAAGCAGCGATCGCTTCAGTATATCGGTTGAGATTTTGTAAGGCTAATCCCTTTTTGTACCAAGCTTCAAAATCATCAGATTTAAATTCAATCGCTTTTGTATAAGATTCAATTGCTTGGTCGTATTGTCTTAAATTACCTAAAGCGTCTCCTTTGGCATTCCAAACTTGGGGATTTTGATTATTTAATTCTAAGGCTTTGTTAAAAGAAGCGATCGCTTCTTGATATCGTTGTAAATTGCCAAATGCCAAACCTCGTCCAATCCAAGCTTCTAAATAATCTGGCTTGATTTCAATTGCTTTGTCATAAGCCGCTAAAGCATCTTTATATTTTTTCAATTGTGAAAGGGTTTTGCCTTGACCATTCCATGCTTGAGCGTAATCTGGTCTAATATTAACTGCTTTTTCATATACTGCTAACGCTTCTTGATAACGTTGTAAATCAAAAAGTGTATTTCCTTGTTTAGATAATTCTATGGCATTCTTAGAATTAACGTGATTCAAAATCAATATGGATGCTATTCCAGTCACGCCAAACAAAAATATTGCTAATAGCAACTTACCCAATAAACCTTTTTTCGGTTGAGTTTTTTTTATCTTATTTGGTGGCGAAATAGGAGTTAAGGCTATTGTTTCAGCCGGGGGTTGTGTCAATTCTTGCAGCGCTTTTAATGCCACCGTTGCCGAAGAGTAGCGTTGTCGAAAATCATAGCGCACCATTCTATCTAAAAATTGGGCAAATTCTGGAGTTACCGTGGTTTTATCTTGCCAGACAATTTCATTAGTATCGGTATCTTTGACTATTTCTTCAGAAGATAATCCAGTCAGTGCTTGAATAGCAATTATCCCTGTCGCATAGATATCACTGCTTAATTTTGGCGTACCATGAGCTTGTTCGCTAGGAATATATCCAGGCGTCCCGATGGCAACGGTACATTGAGTTGAAGCTTGGGGAGTAATAATTTGGGTAGCAATTTGTTTAACTGCACCAAAATCAATTAAGATTAACTTGCCATCAGCATCTCGTCTCTTGATATTTCGGGGATTCACATCACGGTGAATTACATTCTGTTGATGGACAAATTCTAAGATTGTCAAAATTTCTTGTAGAAGTGAAATCACTTGGTCTTGACTCCAGGTTTTCCCTGGAATTAATTCTTCACTCAAGTCATGACCTTCAATCAATTCCTGTACGAGATAAAACTCGGCATTTTCTTCAAAATAAGCTAAAAGTTGGGGAATGCGATCGTAAGTGCCTAATTTGTACAGAACTTGAGCTTCTGTATCAAATAAACGCCTCGCCGTTTCCAAAGTTACCGGGTCATTGGCTTGGGGCTTGAGTTTCTTGACCACACATTGAGGCGAACCAGGTAATTGAGTATCATAAGCAACAAAAGTTTCACCAAAACCCCCACCTCCCAAGTTACTAATAATTTGGTATCTTCCAACAAGTGTGTTTCCCAACATCTCGTTTGCCCAGTATAAGTGCGATCTGCTGATTTTGATTTTGCCACAGGTTAAGGGGAAGTGTGGAGAGATGAGAGGGATGAGGGAGACGCGGGAACGCACAGAAAAACAAATGACCAATGACAAATGACCAATGACAAATGACCAATAACAAATGACCAATAACAAATGACAAATCCATGATTCCTATTAGTGATAATGTTCGTTGTTGGAATAAGCCGATAATTAATTATTGGCTAATTGGCATTAATATTGCCGTGTTTTTATGGGAACTGAAACTAGAATTTAGCGATGAATTGGGCTATTTTGTCAATAGTTGGGGATTGGTTCCTGTCCAGCTTAGTGGAGCGATCGCAAATGCTATTTCTTTGAACTTTGCTGCTTGGATAGTTGTGGTTTGGGGTGTATTGTCGCTAATTTTTAGTATATTTTTGCATGGAAGTTTTAGTCAAATATTGGGAAATCTCTTATTTTTATGGGTTTTTGGTAAGACTGTAGAAAATATTCTCGGACATAGGCGCTATCTAGGATTTTACTTAGCGGCTGGCGTTGTGACGGGGGTAGCACAAATTTTAGCCGAACCGAGTTTGAGAGTTCCATTGATTGGTGCGAATGGGGCGATCGCAGCTATTTTAGGAGCCTATACGATCGAGTTTTCTCAAGCCAAAATCTACTCAGTTCTGCCGTTAATAATTTTGTATATACCCCTTGAACTCCCAGCATTTTTATATATACTATGGTGGTTTGTTCAACAGCTATTTTATGGTATAGGTAGTTTAAATATTCCCCCCGTTGGTGTAAATCAATCCGGTGTTATTTACTGGGGTCAGGTTGTAGGATTGCTCTTTGGTGCAGGTTTCATGCGATTTCGGACGTTTATCAGGTGACTCGATTTTGGATTTTAGATTCAGCAATTGAATAATTTATTTGTTGGAGTAGAGACGTTGCACTGCAACGTCTCTACAACGATAAATCAATGGTTTTAGCGTCTAATCCACATAATGCGTAAATCTTAAATTCCGAATCCGAGGCTTGGCTATTCCACAAATTAAATAAAATTGCTATATGTCTTTTGGCTGAAATTCCTCAGTTACCCTCGCCAAACAAAGCATATAAGCAGTAACAAGAATCAATAGCTTAACAAGATTTCATAATTTTTAATTTTAAATTGTTTCTGTACCTTTTGATAGATTGTATTTTTTAGCTGAAAAATCGATACTCATCACACTAGCGGATGCCTACTGTTCGAGTCGGTATTGTTTAGTTATAAACGGTACGTTAGATGCTAAATGTTAATTTAATTTACACCGAAAAAGTTCAAGCCGTTGGAGAAGAATCCAATCCAACTTTCAGTGCCAACTTACCGCTTTTAGTCACAAGCGAACAGCTTGGGTATGAGGAAGATGAGTCTTTTATTTCTGAGCCTGATACCCCATTTCCCAGTGACACTCAAGTTTTGATTGTAGATGACGAACCAGACATTCGCGATTTAGTAACCTTTATTCTGCAAGATTACGGTGTAGAAGTAACCGCAGTTGCATCAGCACAAGAAGCATTACAAGCACTGTCTGAGTCGATACCGGATGTTTTGATCAGTGATATTGGAATGCCAAAGACAGATGGTTATATGCTGATACGTGAAGTGAGAAATCGATCGCCTCAAGAAGGTGGACGCGTACCAGCCATCGCTCTCACCGCTTATGCTGGGGAAATCAATCAGCAGCAAGCACTAGAAGCAGGATTTCAACTACATATTCCCAAACCTATAGATCCAGATGAATTAGTCGAGGCGATCGTTGGTTTGATGAACCAAGTTGGTACTAAGTAACTTCCTGAAACACTGTCGATAACTGATAGCTTCAATTTCTCTTCGATCTCAGTACTATATATTTGATAAGAAATTTTACTTACGTAATATTTACTTAAGTAAATTTACTTGAGATTTAGGCTTGGGAAAAATCCTCTGTAGATTTTAAGTGTTTTTACAGAAGATATTATTTAGTAAAACCATAATTATTTAAATAGTTAGATAAGTAATTTATTAATTATCTAACATATTTTTTTAAAAACCTTTTGATAAATTTAAACAACAATGAATAATTGTCCTTGCTGTTCTCATCAGCTTTTGCGCCATATCCGGCGTCATGAAATTTATTATTTTTGTCGGACATGCTGGCTAGAAATGCCAATTTTAAAACAAACATACTATCCGAAAACTCAAGTCAATTTAATCGAAAAAACCAAAGTTCTACATTAATATATAGAACTTTTATAGCAGTCCTAAATCATTCGCCAACAACAAGAACCCCGACTTCTTTGAAAAGTCGGCGATCTGAAGCCCTTCGATTTTCACAAATCAAATAGGATTGCTATATATAGGATTTATATAGCGGTTCCCAATCAAATGAGGTACAGAAATTTTTAGGGGCGCAAAGCTTTGCGCCCCTACCTTGTACCTCACTAGAACGGGAAATGCTATATTTGATTTATGAAATACACGTAGGGAGCCAGTCGTGTGGGCGGGTTTCCCGACTTGAACGTAGACGCCCTCCAGGCGGCTTCTCGTAGAGTACTGGCGTTGCGTTACGCCAAACGCTAATACATTAGTTAACGATTTAGGTGCGTTAGGCTACGCCATAACACACCCTACAAATACTTAGATTTTTCAAAAATTAAATCGGACTCCTATATTATTCCTAAGCTGAACCCAGTTTAACGTTAGGATAAATATAAACAGGATTTAAATTCTATCTACCGTTCTCATGGGAATGACTGAGCAACACGATTCTGACTCTCAGCAATTCAGTGAACTCACCGATAGTGCAACCAACAAATCGGTCGGTAATTCCTGGAAAAATCGCGTTGCTGGTGTCTGGAACAAAGCAACAACAAGTTTGACGCAATTCTTACCCGTAGAACAAGCGGCACAAACGGTTATTGAATGGTTTAGTGTCAGTGAAACTCAAGTAGCAGAGATTTTAGAGAAAGTTCGAGCCGAACTACCAACTACAGAAGCCCTGTTAATTGGTAAACCCCAAGCCGGAAAAAGCTCAATTGTCCGGGGACTGACGGGAGTTTCTGCCGAAATTGTCGGTCAAGGATTTCGCCCCCACACCCAACACACCCAGCGCTACGCTTATCCTTCCAATGACCTGCCGTTACTGATTTTTACTGATACTGTAGGATTGGGTGATGTTCGCCAGGATACTCAAGCAATCATTGAAGAACTAGCTGGCGATTTACAACAGGAGACTCGTTCAGCCAGAATCTTAGTTTTGACTGTCAAAATCAATGATTTTGCAACTGATACTCTACGACAAATTGCTCAAAAGCTGCGCCAGCAATATCCAGATATTCCATGTTTGTTAGCGGTTACGTGCTTACACGAAGTTTATCCCGCCGATACTGTCGATCATCCTGCTTATCCGCCAGATTTTGAGGAAGTTAATCGGGCGTTGGCTGGAATACAAGAAGCTTTTGCCGGACTAAGCGATCGCTGTGTACTTATTGACTTTACTTTAGAAGAAGATGGCTACAACCCTGTATTTTATGGGTTGGAAGCCCTGAGAGATACGCTCTCAGAACTACTCCCACAAGCAGAAGCCCAAGCAATTTATCAGCTATTAAATCGGGAAGAAGCTGGTAACCAAATTGGCAACCTTTACCGCGATACAGCACGCCGTTACATTTTGCCTTTTGCGATTATGTCTGCAACCCTAGCTGCTGTGCCATTGCCATTTACCACAATGCCGGTGCTAACCGCACTACAAGTTTCGATGGTAGGCTTGTTAGGAAAATTATATGGGCAAACACTTACGCCATCCCAAGCCGGGGGCGTTGTGAGTGCCATCGCCGGTGGTTTCCTCGCACAAGCAATCGGACGGGAATTAGTTAAATTTATACCACTTTTTGGTAGTGCGATCGCCGCATCTTGGGCAGCCGCCTACACCTGGGCATTAGGGGAAGCAGCCTGCGTTTACTTTGGCGATTTAATGGGAGGTAAAAAACCAGATCCCCAGAGAATTCAGTCGGTGATGCAAGAAGCTTTTAAGGCAGCACAAGAACGTTTTAAAGGTTAACCCAAGGCGATGGTAATTTGTGGGTGTAAAGCGATCGCTTAAAATATGTAGCTTATTTTCTGATAGCATGATAAGCGCATTATGCAACGCCCAAGGCGAGCAATTGCCAATAATATACGCCAATTTACGAAACCTGATAAACGTTTATCGAAATAATCGGGTCTAAAACCTCT
Organism: Nostoc sp. ChiSLP01; assembly: GCA_034531195.2. Taxonomy (GTDB): domain Bacteria; phylum Cyanobacteriota; class Cyanobacteriia; order Cyanobacteriales; family Nostocaceae; genus Nostoc. Next base: position 42,931 of record JAVRBO020000025.1, on the reverse strand, counting down.
CTGCGAGACGCACTCGCGTTCGCCTTTTAAGGCGAAAAGTTTTTGGAGCGAGGCATAAATCCTGGTTACAAAAACGGCCTCCTGCCTCCTGCCTCCTGCCTTCGTTAACACTACGCTCGAAATAGCTCCACCACCCTCGGCTTAGTCACTTTCCCCATTGCATTGCGCGGTAATTCTTCGACTATCAAAATTTGAGTTGGCACTTTATAGACAGCCAATTGCTCTTTTGCCCAACTTCTGAGGGATTCTAATGTCAAAGTTTGTGAGTCTCGCAATACTAATGCCGCACAAACTCGCTCACCCCACTCTATGTCTGCAACTCCAACCACTGCACATTCTTGAATATCTGGATGGGTTCTTAACACCTCTTCAATTTCCAAAGCTGAAACTTTATATCCCCCGGTTTTGATGATATCTACACTCATCCGTCCCAAAATCCGGTAGTTACCATTCTCAACTACCGCTAGATCTCCAGTACAAAACCAGCCATCTTGGAAGGCTTTGGCGGTTGCTTGGGGATTTTCCCAATATTCCAAAAACACTGTCGGGCCTTTGACTTGGATTTCTCCTGGCGTTCCTGGTGAAACTAATCCATTCTCATCCACTAATCTCACATCTACTTGAGGCAGAGGCTTTCCCACATATCCTGGCAAGCGTTCGCCGTGTAAAGAATTCGATAGCGCCATGCCAATTTCCGTCATCCCATAACGCTCTAGCAAAAAATGTCCGCTAATGGTTTGCCACTTTTGCAAAACTTGAACTGGTAAAGCTGCTGAACCAGAAACCATCAGGCGCATTTTCTTACAGCCTGCTGACATGCTTTTCTGGCGTTCGCTTTTTGCATTTTCCCAAGCAGCAATCAGCTTTACATATATTGTCGGTACTGCCATAAATAAAGTTAAGTCACCCTCGCAAATTCGATTCCACACAACTTCGGCATCAAACTTGCTCAACATGTGACACTCTGCCCCAGCCCATAAAGCACAACTTAGTATATTGATAATTCCATGAATATGGTGTAATGGCAGTACATGTAAAATGCGATCGCTTGATGTCCATTCCCAAGCGGTAACCAAGCTAGTAACTTGAGCTTGAATATTTTCATGGGTTGTAACCACACCTTTGGGTTTCCCAGTCGTACCGCTGGTGTAGAGAATTAAGGCGCGTCTTTTGATATCTACCTTTGGGAGGTTACCAATATTAGATGGGAGGGTTTGTGAGGTGAGAATAAATCGCAAATTTTGCGATTTGGCGATCGCTTGCAATGTATCCTCAAAATCAGGATGGGCGATAATAATCGATGCTCCGGAATTTGTAATTACATATTCCAATTCTGGTCGCGGATGGGAAACACACAAAGGTACCGCTATTCCACCTGCACGCCAAATCCCCCATTGAGTTGCTACATACTCAAATCCAGGCGGGATGAGAAAAGCAACTCGCTCCTCGTGTAAATCATCTGCATTCTCAAGAAGATTGGTAGCGATTTGACTGGAGGTGTAGAGCAAATCTCGATAAGTAAATACTCCTTGGGTTGTAGCAATCGCTATTTTCTCGTTGTGTTCTTGAGCGCGAGTAATTAATGGGAGATTCACGTTTTTTTACTGATTTAGAGTTGATTTAATGAAAGGATATAGCAATTCGATCTAGGAATTACTAACAAATAAATTACTATTTCTTGTGGGGTAAAGCCTAAGTCCGCCGTTGCTTACGGGCGGGCGAAACGCCCACCCCACAAGAAAATTTGAATGTTTTTTATTTAGAAATTCGATAAATCATTACAGTAGTTTGTAACTGAACGTGAATTCGACAGACCTCACCCACCCAGCCTCCCTCTCCTGCCAGGAGAGGGAGGAGTAACGAAAAATTAGGCTTTTTACTCCCCTCTCCTTCAAGGAGAGGGGCTGGGGGTGAGGTCAAAATCCTGTACATCGAATTCACGTTAACTGAGATGATTTTACAAAATATATAGAGGCGTACAGCTGCACGCCCCTATAGCTGATTAGTTGTTTTTTACGTCACGCGCCATATTGATATAGTAATCATCAATTTTTTTGATATTGCGACGACGGCGGGTGGTAGCGGGAGGTTCAGGAGTGGTATTCTGAACCGTTTGAATCGGCTCTTTGTTTATATCTCGCGCCTGCTCGGATTCTAAGAAATAATTAGAGCTAGTCAATCCGAATGCCTTGGTAAAAAAGCCAAAGAAATTTTTGACAAAATTCACCAAAGGTTTGAAAACAACAGATAAAAAACCTTCCAAACGGAGGAAGAAGTTGCGAATAATTTGAGTTAAAGGAAGCATAGTATCATCCTCTATGATTGCCTATTATTATTCTGACTTAATTCTCAAGCTGAGATGAAATTACTGCATCGCGATCGTCAATCATCCTTAAACAAAAGTTATTGCCTATTGCCTATACTTAGAAACATAGGTTTTTGAGTTTACTAATGAGAGAATTCAGATTGATTTGACTAGGCCAGCCTTGGGGAAGATTTGCTGAGTTATATCCCCTATCTCTCAAATCTTGGATAAATTGGTTACGGATGTAGGTTGTATCAAAGTTACCCAAACCATTAAAATAAACATCTGTCAAGTGAGCAGGATCTAAAGCCATTTCACCTTTGTATACTCCACCATCATTGGAATCATCCCAACCCCAAGGCGCATTAGCTGAATTCTCACTACAAGTTGGTGTCCCAGCACCACACCCACCACTAGAATCTCCCTTAAAAGTTCCCCAACTAGCAAAAGTTAAAGATGAAGAACTTGGCAATGCAGCTTCATTTAATTGATGTTGCCACATTCCATTAGAGGCAAATACATTTAACAGTAAGTATTGCACGCTGCGATCGTTTCCAGAAGCAGGAACTTCACTGGTAGTTTTGGAAGGATAGTAAATAATTCCATCTTCATTACTAGCTCCTTGAAAATTTCCAGCATTAGGCCAGGCTTTTAAGCCATGACCTTTAGCTTCTTGAGAGGTTAACGGATGTTGCGAACCGCCATAGCTGCTCGTAGTTAGCGTTCCATCAATACTTTCTGTACCATTTGTTAAAGGGCTACCAACTGGCGTATAGGAGTAAAAGTCTCGATGAAATACAGTTACAATCCCTTCGAGTTTGCCATAAGTTGAACCATCCTTACGAACAATTGTTAGCAAGCCCTCTAAATCATTTTCATGTTCTTGGTCGAAGGGAGTATCAGTCCAATCTTGAGGATGGAAAAAAGAATAGGTGATGAACCAATGAGTGCAAGTTTCAACTACAGAATAGTAACCATGAGCATTCAAAGCAAATTGAAAAAGATTATCCCAGTTATTTGTTCCGCGCCAATCATTATCGTAATCAAAACGCGTGATATAGTCTCCACTATACTTAGTGCTGTCTGTATCTTGATAATGAATTGGAGCATAATACGCAGCTAAATCTAAATCTGTGAGAGATTGAGCAATTGTTTTGAACTGGGTCAAACTGCTTACTACTATTGCTAAAATTAGCCCAATAGCAACCAGAAAAATTCTTCTAAATATCATTTGAGCCACTCTAAGATGGACAACAAAACTTAGAATATAGGATGATATTTAAGATTTGGTAATGAAGTTGTATATATAGCAATCCTATTTGATTTGTGAAAATCGAGGGGCTTCAGATCGCCGACTTCTCAAAGAAGTAGGGGATCTTGTTGTTCGCGAATGATTTAGGACTGCTATAGCAATTTTGTGTAAACTTGCGGTGAACAATTCTTAACTTATTTCTTCCTTTGTAGCCTAGTCTGTTGGTTCACAGACGGTAGGTGTCTGTACCTTGGGCAATATGAGAATATCTCAAGCATTTCGTCTGCTGTCTATCTCAACTCCCTATCCAGGTATACCTTAATATAGGTCATGCTATTAACATGATACTTAAAAAAATACAATTTTGTTGAAATGCGTTTAAACGCGATCGCATTCGTATTTTTGATCCTATGAGTAATGGTTCCCCCTCACCATTGTGCTTTGTCTTATACTTTTTTATTCATTTATTTCAGTAATTACCGATTTTGGTCAAATACCCCGCAGCACTTGGCGAATAACATCTGATGGCACTTCATCAGTAATTGTCACTACACCAATTTGTGTTGGCAAAATAAATCGGACTTTCCCGTCTTTGACTTTTTTATCTAACTGCAAGGCTTCAATAATTGCTTCAATATCCACTCCAGCTGGTAACTGAGTCGGTAAACCTGCTTTTTGAATTAAAGCATTTTGACGTTCGCTGTCTTCCTTTTGCCACATTCCTAGTTCCACAGCAATTTTTCCAGCCGCTACCATACCAATTGCCACTGCTTCACCGTGATTCACTAGCCGATAACCAGTCAAACTTTCCACTGCATGACCGATGGTATGTCCATAGTTGAGAATCGCCCTTAATCCACCTTCTTTTTCATCTTTGCTAACAACATCAGCTTTAGCTTGACAAGAACGGACTAATATGCTGTTTACCAATTCAGGTTTAACATAGCGGAGTTGGTCGAGGCGTTTACTGGCTTCCAACTCGGCAAATAATTCGGTATCCCAAATCACACCGTACTTAATAACTTCTGCCATCCCTGCCCGAAACTCCCGCATCGGCAGAGTTTTCAAAACTTCTGGGTCAATCAAAACCAAGCGTGGTTGATGAAATGCCCCAATTAAGTTTTTCCCGTGGGGATGATTGACGCCAGTTTTGCCACCAATTGCCGAATCTACCATTGCCAATAGAGAAGTAGGCACTTGCACGACATTAATGCCCCGCAGCCATGTTGCAGCAGCAAAACCAGTCATATCACCAATCACGCCTCCCCCCAAAGCCACCATAGTCGAAGAACGTTCTAGGCGATTTTCCAAGGCGACATCGTAGAGTTTTTGGATAGAGTTGAGGGTTTTATAGCGTTCCCCAGGTGGTAGGGTGCAGCTAGCAACATCAAACCCAGCAGATATCAGCGATGCAATGGCTCTTTCGCCAAAATGCTTAAAAATCGTTGGATTAGAAACCAGCAGTACCTTCTTGCCTAGCTTTAGATTGGCCATATCTTGGCCGAGTCGATCTAGGTTTGAAGGTGCGATCGCAATCTCATAAGACTGCCCTGGTAAATTCACATTAATTACAGAAGTCATTGCCCAACCCCAAACAAGCGCCCGTGGGGTGTATTCTATCGCAATCTGGGGAAAGGGCATAGGGCAGCAATACTTGTCGGTTAAGGGGAAAAGGGGAAGGGGAAAGGGGAAAGAAAAAACCTTTAACCTTTACCCTTTAACCTTTTCCCCAAACCCAATGCCGAGTTAAAAATCGTTAACCGAGCAGTATTGCATAGGGCAGGGGGCAGGAGGCAGGGGGCAGGGGGAGAATGTATCCCTTTCCCCTTTCCCCTTTACCCTTTCCCCTTCTTGGTCAACACCCCAATGCCCAATGCCCAATATCCAACATCTAATGATTCAATAGATTTAGGAAGTATTGTGGAGAAAAGTAAATGTTTGCAATTGTAGCTTACATTGGGTTCTTGGGTTTATTCTTTGGTATAGCTCTCGGTCTGTTTTTCGGCCTGCGGACTGCTAAGATAATTTAACCAAGATTATTGTGGGGCAGGCATCTTGCCTGCCCTTGGTTTCAGGACGGGCGAGACGCGCATCCTACAAGAGATTTATCCCACAAATGCTGCACTTGTAACTTTCTCCTGTCTTTGGGAAGGCGGACGCATTTGTAAACCGAGTAAATTCAGCATTTGGCGATCGCTATCATAATCTGGACAGGGAGTTGTCACGGTCAGCATTTTGTTATCATCGCTGGAAAAGATGGAATTGGCTCCAGCCATAAAGCACAAAGCTTGTTCGACTTGAGAAAGTCTAGCCCTACCAGCACTGAGACGCACATCGGAAGTTGGCATGACAATTCTGGCTGTGGCAATCATCCGCACAACATCCCAAATGGGGACATCAGGCTGATTTTCTAAGGGTGTGCCTGGTACTTGAGAGAGAATATTAATTGGTACGGACTCTGGATGCGGTTGTAAGTTTGCTAGAGTTTGCAACATACCAATGCGGTCATCGGCAGTTTCGCCTAAACCAAGAATACCGCCGGAACATACAGTAACATTTGTTTGCCGGACATTCTCAATTGTGTTGAGGCGATCGCTATATGTTCTTGTGGTAATAATTGTGCTGTAATATTCTTCGGAAGTATCCAAATTATGGTTATAGGCGTAAAGTCCCGCTTCTTCTAATCGCTTGGCTTGATTTGGTGTCAACATTCCCAGAGTGCAGCATACTTCCAAACCCATTGCCGTCACATCCTTGACCATTTCCAGGACTTCCTCAAATTGTGAGTTATCCCGTACCTGACGCCAAGCAGCACCCATGCAGATGCGACTAACACCAGTTTCTTTCGCTTTTTGGGCAATACTAACTACGGTTTCCTTTTCTAGGAGTGCTTGCGGCTTTACCTCTGTTTGATAGCGCGAAGATTGGGCACAGTAGCTACAATCTTCTGGGCAACCTCCGGTTTTAATAGATATGAGCTTACAAACTTGGATTTTTGTTGGGTCATGATATTGGCGATGCACGCTAGCAGCTTGATAAATCAGCTCTAGCAAAGGCGTATTGTATATCGCCCGAATCTCTAATTCCTGCCAATCGTAGCGTATTCCCGACATCACTATCCTTCTTGTAGACTAAGTTGATCGAGAGCTGTCTATGAATTGAATTTCCTCTGGTACAGCCTTTGGGCAAAGGAATTTTTTTGAAGTTCTTAATTACCCATTAGCTCTCAATCCTTCGGCTCTAGATATTTAGACATCAGCTTACCAAGATTTTGCTTGAATGGCAGATTCAGAGCATAAATACTTAGTCTATTTTTTGAAGGGAGATGGGGAGAGGAGGCAGGAGGCAGGGGGCAGGGGGCAGGGGGCAGGGGGGCAGGGGGGCAGGGGGGGCAGGGGGGGCAGGGGGAGCAGGGGAGGTAGGGGAGGTAGAGGAGAATAATTGATAAACGATGCCCAATTAATGATTATTGATTAATGACTAAGTTTGCCAATCTAACTACTGTTGAGTCGCAGATATGAGAAAATTTACAACAATCTAGAGAATTTTATCGGAAAATAGCCGTAGATTTAAGTAGCGTATGAAATTAGAACTGCCATTAATTAGAAGCGATCGCCTGTTATTGCGATCGCCTATTCAAGAGGATATACCCCAAATTATTAAATACTTTACTGAGAACAAAACCTATTTGACTCCATTCTACCCTCTTTGGGGTGATGGTTTTTTCACTGAAGAATATTGGCATTATCAAATAGAGAACAATTTTTTGGAATTTGTCAACGATCAGTCCTTAAAGCTATTTATTTTTACTAAAAAAAATCCAACTGTAATTATTGGGACTATCAATTTTAGCAATTTTGTTCGAGGAGTCGCTCATTTTTGTTACGTGGGATATAGTCTTGCCGAAACAAAGCAAGGCAAAGGATATATGACAGAAGGACTACAAGTAGCGACTCAATATGTCTTTCAAGAGTTAAATCTTCACCGCATCATGGCTAATTATATGCCTCACAACCGACGCAGTGGGAATGTTCTCAAAAGGCTCGGTTTTGTCATTGAAGGATATGCTAGAGACTATTTATTAATCAATGGACAGTGGGAAGATCATATTTTAACAAGTTTGACCAATCCTAATTGGCAAGTACCCAAATCTTAAAATAATTCGTAATTGAGAATATATCGATGCTAATGCTGAAGCCAGAGGTAGTATTAAAAGAAAGAATGAATTAAGTTTTCTTTGTAATGACTCTGGCCCAAACCCCAAACAACAAAAATTCTAGCAATCCTTTTCTCTCGCTTAACTACGAAAGCGCCTTTGAATCTTTAGGCGATGACTACTATGATGAGGTTGCAGCCGAAGAATTTCCCCAACACATCTTGCGTTGGCGTAATGATGCACTGTTACCGCGTTTAGGCCTCGATCCCCAAGTAGTTCAAGATGAAGATTTCATCACAGCTTTTGGCAAATTCGAGGGGCGCAAACCCTTTTTGGCAATGCGTTACCACGGCTATCAATTTGGTGAATATAACCGATTATTGGGAGATGGCAGAGGCTTTCTTTACGGACAAGTACGCGGTACTGATGGGCAATTATACGATTTTGGCACCAAAGGTTCTGGAAGAACGCCTTACTCCCGTGGTGGCGACGGTTTACTGACGCTTAAGGGTGGAGTGCGGGAAGTTCTGGCTGCGGAAGCACTACACCACTTAGGTGTACGTACTTCGCGGTGTCTCAGTATGATTGAAACAGGTTTATCGCTGTGGCGGGGGGATGAACCTTCACCGACTCGTTCGTCTGTTATGGTGAGGATGAGCAATTCTCATATTCGCTTTGGGACTTTTGAGCGCCTACACTACTTGCAGCGTCCAGATTTAACTCAGAAGCTATTAGACCACGTAATTAAGGAATATTATCAAGACTTGGACGCCCAAGAAAATAAATATGCCTTGTTTTACGCCGAATTAGTTAAAAGATTTGCAGAATTAGCAGCCCAGTGGATGGCTGCTGGTTTTTGTCATGCAGTTCTCAATACTGACAATATGTCGATTACGGGAGAGAGTTTTGATTATGGCCCTTATGCATTTATTCCTGACTATAATCCCTACTTTATAGCTGCATATTTTGATTATTATGGACGCTATTGTTACATTAATCAACCAACCGTTTGCCAGTTGAACCTAGAAATGCTCCAGGAACCTTTAAAGGCGATTATTGAGAAAGACGATTTGAATTTTGGATTAGCGAAGTTTAATGAATATTATCAAGCAGAATACACTTCTTTGATGCTGAAAAAGTTGGGTTTTGTAGAGTTGCGACATCCACAGGCAAAAGAACTTTTGAATTTAACGATTGAATTTTTGGCCAATAGCAAAGTTGGTTATCACGAGTTTTTTTATGAGATAGCTCGAACCTTTTCAGCTAAATGGCGAGATGAACCAGGCTTTGTAATGAATACTTCTGATATTGTCCCAGTACCGGGAGCATCACCAATTTTCGATGATTGGTGTATATTGTACCATAAAATATTGAATGATTTAGATGGCGATCGCCTAGATACAATTGCCCAAACTCTAGCTTTTTATAATCCCAAAACAGCATTGTTAAGACCTGTAATTGAATCTATTTGGGAAGCAATTTTTCAAGAAGAGAACTGGCAACCTTTTTATGATTTAGTTAAACAAATTCAATCTCGGCAATAATTATAAATGGGCGCGGGAAGTGTTGACTGATGAATGTTGAGTTAGGAGCAGACACGCGATTAACCCAAGTCTTTCCAAGAATTAGGAGTTAAGAATTATTCTCCTTATCTCCCTCATCTTTCTCATCTCCCTCATCCCTCTTTGCATCTCCATAAAATTGAGCATAGCGACCCTTTCTGGCTAATAATTCTTCATGGGTTCCTGATTCGATAATTTGTCCTTGTTCGAGGACTAAAATACGATCGCACCTTTTAACTGTTGATAAACGATGGGCAATAATAAACACTGTCCGGTTTTCTATCAATCTTTCTAAGGCTTCCTGCATCAAAGCTTCTGACTCGGAATCTAATGCAGATGTGGCTTCATTGAGAATCAAAATTTGTGGGTTGAGGTGAACAACACGAGCGATCGCAATTCTTTGTCTTTGCCCTAGTGATAAGTTTACCCCACCTTCGCCTACCCAAGTACGATAACCTTCTGGTAATTCGCTAATAAATTCATGGGCGTTAGCAATTTTTGCTGCTGCTGTTACTTCTTGCATATCAAAAAAGCCTTGCCCAAAAGCGATATTCTGGGCAATTGTTCCAGAAAACATGATGGTTTGTTGAGGAACAATGCCAATTTGTCGCCGCAGACTATTTAACTTGACATCCCGAATATCAATACCGTCAATTAAGATTCGACCAACTTTGGGATCGTAGAAACGAGGTAAGAGATTTACAAATGTGGTTTTACTAGCAGCAGAAGTTCCTACAATAGCGATCGCTTCACCCGGTGATACCAAAAAACTGATATCCTTTAATACACGTTCGCCTGGTTGATAGCCAAAAGAAACATGACGATATTCTACTTGCCCTTCGATTGGAGGTAAAGCGATCGCATTTGGCTTTTCGATGACTGTTGGTTTAATTGCCATCAACTCAAAAACACGACCTATAGATGCTTCGCCCTGCTGAAATTGATTGTAGTTTTTAGTAATGTGACTGATGGGATCGATTAACAGCGCCCCCGCCGCTATATAACTAAAAAAATTAGCTATTGTTAAATTGTCTTGGGAAATTTGCCACGCCCCGGCTATCAATAAAGATAAGACAATTGAGGTTTCTAAAAATCCCACGATGGGAATTTTCATTGCTTTTAAGCGTTGCGCTGAATATTTTGCTCTTAGACTCCGTTCTGCTTCAGAACCAGAACGGGCAATTTCGTAATTTTCCGCCGCAAAAGCTTGTACCAAACGGATACCGTTAAAAATTTCCGAGAAAATAGCAGATAAACCCGACGCCCGATTTTGACTTTTTAAAGAATGCTTGCCTAACTGTTTGCCAAACCAGCTGATTAAAATAGCAATTAGTGGTGCAACTATCACGGCTACTAGTGTCAATTGCCAATTCAAATAAATCATGTAAATCGGAATTGCCACCAGCTGCAAAATACAAGGAATAAACTCGTGAAATATTTTATTTACCGCTTCACCAACTCGATCGACATCTTCAATGAGGCGGTAAGATAAATCAACTGCTTTTGTCGTTTCAAAATAGCTGAGATTTAGCTTTTGGAGATGCGAGTATAATTCCTGACGGAGATTAAAAGCAACTTTTAAAGCAGCTTTCGCCATGTACATCTCTTGTATAGCCTGGAACAAGGCTCTTACAAGAAAGATTAAGGCATAAATCCCTGTTACTTGGACGATCGCTACTACATTACCTTGTCCGAAGGGAATTGCCAATTTCCCGGCAAGATTGATTAACACTAATGTTGCCAAAACATATCCGAAAATGCCAAGAAATCCCTTAGTGATGGTTCGCCACTGGGGTCGGATATAAGGTAGCAGTAGCCAATAGTTATAACGCTTTTTCAAACTCTAACGTCCAGAAGAATAGGGCTTTGGCCAAACAGGAGGTGTGGGAGGTGTGGGAGGAGAGGGAGGTGTGGGAGGTGTGGGAGGTGTGGGAGGTGTGGGAGGTGTGGGAAGAGAGGGGGGCATAAATTCTCTTTCCCCCCACACTCCCCACACTCCCCACACTTCCTTGTCTCCCCTGCCTCTCTCTCCCCACGCTCCCCACACTTCCTTGTCTCCTCTGCTCCCCACACTCCTCAATGCCTTTATCTATTTTTGTTCGACTTCCCAGCGAAATAGCCGTGGCAATTGTGATACATCTATGGCGTAATTGATAATCCACAGCACCAGTTGAAAAATTAAGCAATATCGCACCCATAGCAACTTGGTTTCAGAACCTAAAATAGTTATACCCTCATATAACTGCCAGAAACGGTACGGTAAGTATATGTAAGGAACCATAACCCATACTACATTTTGCAACTCTCTGAGGGCAACTCTCTCGGAAATGATTTGCAACCCTAATACGATAAAATACCAACCAAGTACAGTTAAAACAGTGCCATCGCTCCACCATACACCCCACAGTAACATCACTACTAATGGCAGTAGTATTCCGAATACTTGCACTGAACCAAACCAAATTTTATACCAACTGGGAAACGGTAAAGGCAAAGTGTAGGTTTTGGTGTTTTTCCAGCCACAGTTGACAACCACAATAAAAAGTGTGGCAATGACGAAAAAAATAAAGTTTTCTATAAATAGGTAGATGTTGATGTTTAAGGAAGTCATAAAATTTTGCCAGTAGTTTAAAAACTCAAGCCGCTTTATTCTTTAATTCTGACTCCTGAATCTGAATTATTAAATAATATTTTCAACCTTTATTTGCTCTATTTTCTTGTATGACATGGATGACTGATGGCACTAAAGAAATAACAATAATTAATCCAATAATTGGTAACAAGTACTTGTCTACCTGTTCGGGCGGTAAAGATTTTCCTAAGAAAAATCCTAACAAAGTGATGCCAAAAGTCCAAATAAACCCGCCAATTAAGTTATAAGACATAAATGTGCGGTAATGCATAGCACCAATACCCGCTACAATTGGCGCAAAAGTCCGTACAATTGGTAAAAAACGTGCTAAAACAATCGTTTTCTTGCCGTGTTGTTCGTAAAAATTTTGGGTTTTAACAATGTGTTTTTTATGAAATAACCACGAATCTTCCTTCTGAAATAGTCTTCTGCCAAATTTATGCCCGGTAAAATAGCCAACATTGTCACCCAAGACTGCACAAACAAACGCACCAAAAATCAGAACCCAAATGTTGAGTAAATTTTGAGATGCAATAAATCCAGCAGTGAATAACAAACTATCCCCAGGCAGAAAAAAACCAATTAATAAACCAGATTCAGCAAAGACAATTGCCCACACGCCAAAGTAGCCAAGTGATTTAATCAGTTGTGGTAAATCCAAATGCATAAAATTTCTCAGCTTTGAATAGATATATCCAGAACATCTTAACGTTGTGCAATTTTCTTGAATAAAAAGTAATATTAAATTTATGTAAAGTTGTTTTGTTATTTTTCAAATCAATATCGGCTCAAGGGTGCAGGATGCAAAGATATCTGAAAGTATTAAGATTATTTTGGGGTGCAGCGATCGCATCTGAGTTAGAGTATCGCATCAACTTTGTTATAGCTACCCTCAGCAGCTTGGGGAATCTTATCGGTAGCTTGTTTGGACTATTCTTGTTTTACCGCACCGGCTACACTTTTGCTGGCTGGTCATGGGAAGCAGCTTTAGTAGTTCTAGGAATTTTTACTTTATTGCAAGGGTTTTCCGCCACTTTTCTCGCGCCGAACTTAAATCGCATTGTCCGCCACGTGCAAGAAGGCACTCTTGACTTTATATTATTGAAACCGATTCGCAGTCAGTTTTGGCTTTCCACCCACACCATTTCACCTTGGGGAGTACCAGATTTAATCTTTGGCTGCATCATCATTGGCTACGCAGGTCAACGCCTGGGCGTAACAATAGATAAGTATTTACTCAGTGTAGTGCCCTTGTTGTTTGGCTTGGTAATTCTCTACAGCTTGTGGTTTATACTTGGGTCTATGACTATTTGGTTCGTTAAAATATACAATGTTACTGAAGTTTTGCGTAGTTTATTAGAAGCAGGAAGATATCCAATTACAGCTTTTCCAACCGTTTACCGCTTTTTCTTCACCTTTGTAGTGCCAGTAACTTTTTTAACAACTATACCAGCCCAAGCGATGTTAGGGCGAGGTGAAATTACCTGGTTGATAGGTGCAGGAGGATTGGCACTGGTATTATTTTTAGTTTCTACTTTGTTTTGGCGGTTTGCGCTGCGGTTTTATACCAGTGCTTCGAGTTAGAGTAGAGCGATCGCTCCTGTGTCTACTGATTATTACTGAAATATTACTAGTTTTTGTAAAAATATTGAAGAAATTTCCGGAAATTTACATAGGCGATATGATGTCATATAGATAAATCACTGCAATATAGCTGAGAGTCAAATGAGTTCTGAATCTAACATCAAGCTGGCGATCGCTTTTACTAATCCAGATTTAGATGCAGAGGAGAAAGACAAGGAAGCGCGGAATCTGCTGCGAGAAATCAAAGAGTTAGATGTGGAAAGTGCAGAACTCGTGAAAGTTACAGACATACCTGAAAGAGGTAAACCTCTCGTAGGCTTTTTGTGGGGTGTATTGCAAGCTGAGGTAAGCCTAGCTAATTTTAAGAAATTGTTGGGATTTTTGGGCGATCGCTTGGGCAACAAAACCATTGAATTGGAAGTTGAAGCCAACGGCAAAAAACTGAAGGTCAAAGCTAGCAGTCGGGAAGAATTAACCGCCGCCATTGAACAAGCGCAAAAGTTCATCGCAGGTAACTAAGAAATCCCAGCACCAAGGAAGAATAGCGAGATGGCGAAAGTAGCACTGCTAATAGGAGTCAGTGAGTATGAGCCTGGTCTTACTCCATTACCAGCAGCGACAAAAGATGTCGAGGCGATGCAGCAAATTTTGCTGAACCCAGACATTGGCGGTTTTGATGATGTAACACTGCTGATAAATCCTCAACGACAAGTAATGGAGGAAGCCATTGAAACGTTATTTGCAGATCGCCAAAAAGATGACCTTTTGCTACTGTTTTTCTCTGGTCATGGCATTAAAGATGAAAGCGGTCAGCTTTACTTTGCAGGTCGCAATACCCGCAAGAATTCACAAGGGAGACTTGTTGAGGCAACCACAGTAGCAGCTAGCTCTGTACATAGGTTCATAAGCGGGAGTCGCTCTAAGCACCAAGTAGTTATTCTTGATTGTTGCTTTAGTGGCGCGTTTGCTGAAGGTTTGTCAGCTAAAAATGATGGTTTTATAGATGTGAAGAATCAATTAGGTGGAGAAGGGCGAGCTGTTCTCACATCTTCAACTTCCACCCAATATTCTTTTGAACAGCAAGGCTCGGATACTTCAACCTACACCCACTACATAGTTGAAGGGTTAGAGACTGGTGCAGCAGATCGAGATGAAGATGGTTGGATTTCTGTTGATGAATTGCATGAATATGCTGCTAAGGCAGTACAAGAAGCTACTCCTGCAATGAAACCGGAAATATATGCCATCAGAGAAGGCTATAGAATCAACATTGCAAAAGCACCTATCGATCATCCTAAGCTCAAATATCGTCGAGAAGTTGGATATTGGGTAAGGAACCGTGAGATTTCTAATATTGGTCGCATTGCTTTAAATAACCTACAAAAGCAGTTAGGACTAACACTTGAAGAAGTTGCTGCTATAGAAGCTGAGGTTTTAAAACCTTATCAAGATTACAAAGAAAATTTACAGGAATATCAAAAGGTATTTTTGCAAGCAACTAAAAGTAAATTTCCTATTAATGAAAATACTCGTGCTGATTTGAAACGTTTTCAGAAAAATTTAGGACTTACAGATCGAGATATAGCATTAATTGAAGCTTTTCAAAAAAGAAAACTCAAGCTAGCTCCTGAATCTATAGGAGTGTTAACTATAGGAATTATTATTGGCATTGCAGCAGCATGGTTTATTAAGACGGATAAATCTTCTCAAATTATCTCAGATCCCCCCCAAAAAGAAGTTATTAATAATCAATTTGCAGAAGTGCGCAATATAATACCTGAAGGAACATTTAAATATGGCGGTAGTACTTCTTGGGCTTTTATGTATCCAAAGCTAGAATCAGAAATTAAAAATGTTTATCCTAAGTTTGACATTAAAATAAGAGAAGACCTTGTATTAGGTTCTGGAACAGGTATCGAAAAATTAATAGAAGGTGGGCAGGATGGACTGGATTTTGCTCTATCATCTCGTGATGTTTCCCCTGAAGAGGAAGACAAAGCTAACAGAAAATCTTTTAGTCTTAAAGCAATTCCAATTGCTAAAAGCGGTTTAGCAATAGCTGTTAATCCTCAATTACCGATCAACGTTCTGACCAAAGAACAATTGAGTCAAATCTTCAGTGGTAAGATTGACAACTGGAGAGAGACTGACGCTCACATCGATATTCCAGTTAAGTTATATGTGCGTCGTGATAATTCACAAAGTAATAACGAGTTTAGAAAAAGTTTAGAAATTATCGATTTTGGTAAAAATATTAACTTTGTTAAGAACACTACTGAAGGACTGCAAAAAATCCGTAGAGAATCTGGAGGAATCTTCGTAGGCCCAATCTCCGATGTAGTACCACATTGTGGAATTAAGACTTTACCTATTATTAACAGGGAGGCTAAAACTTTCTATCCATACCAAGAAAAAAAGTTTGTACCACCTACTCAATGTCGCCCTGGCAAGCGTAATCGAGTTAATATCAAAGCGATTTATAGTGGTGAATATCCATTACCTGCTACTTTGTATGTAGTAGTTAAGCAAAATCGTCAAAGAGAACAGCAAGCTGGTGAAGCCTATGCTAATCTACTTTTGACAAAACAAGGTAAAGAGTTGATAAAAAGCGTTCAAGAAACTGGAAGTTTTGGCGAAAATAAATAAGTGCTAATACTTTACTGAAATATTATTACAAAACATCTATTGAAAGCATCTAGTTTTTAATTTACACTTCAAAAAATCTACTATTCTTAAATCATTTGTGAAAATTTAGATCCCCGACTTCTCAAATAAGTCGGGGATCTGGGCATTGCGAAATAGCTTCTTTGCTAAAATCCCTCACAAAATATCTGGATTTTCACCCAACTCTCTCAATCTAGCTGCTAAACGAGCCGCTTTTGCAGCAGCAGCTTCCGCCTGTGCAACAGCAATTTCCGCTTGTGCAAGTGCGGCTTCATCTGGTAACAAAACCAAATTTCCAGCGACATCATAAAACCGCAACCATATCGCTGTTTCTCTGTCTATTGTTCCTTCCCAAGTTCCTAACCATAAACCCAACTTTTGACACCACAACCAACCACGTTCATTTGGTGTCAAAGATTGATATTGCTGATTACCATCTAAATGCCATCCTTGCAAAGAAGTTGGGTCAAAGGGATCGTAGACAAAATAATCTGAGGTATGAAAAGTTTGTTCGTAAAGGTCTTTCTTAACAGTTTTATCTATTTTGGCTGTGGATGGTGACATTAATTCTACAATCACATCAGGATAACGGCCGTTTTCTTCCCACACTACCCAACCTTGACGAGAATTAGTCCCGTCCACATTCAGGACAACAAAAAAATCGGGGCCGCGGAAATCCTGGTTACGTACTTGGGCGCTGCTGTAATAAATAAACATATTACCACCAGCAAAGAAATCATTGCGGTCAGTCCAAGCTTGTTGCAACGACCGAATCAGGACATTCATCGCAATACGGTGTCGATTTGATTCCAAGGGTTCTCCGTCATCAAAAATTAAATTTGTGGGTGGTGTAGGATGTTCCCAGTCCACAATGGTTGTTGAGTTGTTTTCGGTGGTCATGGGCGATCGCCTTTCTCAAAAAGTGTTGAATAATAATTCAGAATGCCTATAAATTATCTTTAACCCAACTTCTAAAATTACGCATAGCTTGACTTCTGCCAATTGTTAAACACTGCTGAACATATTCATTGACTAATTCAATAATTGGGATATCAGGAAAATTAGGACTAGATTCTGATTTAATATATTTTCCTTCTTTTAGCAAACAAATTTCTAAACCTTTTCGTGTATGTCGCCACAGTTCCGGAACCCCTAAAATTGCATAATTATCAAATCGGCTGCGGGAAGTAATGTCAATTTCAATTGCTAAATCTGGGGGCGGGTCGATATTTAAATCTATGCGGTTTTTGCCAATTACAGCAGCTTGATTTTGAATATAAAAACTAGTATCTGGTTCTACAGCTTGGCGCATTCGCTCATTTTTAAGTGTTGTAGAACCAAATGGTTCAAAATCAATTTCGAGTTTGTCTAATAAGATTTTGACTAAATCACCAATATATTCTTTATCTTTTTCGTGTTCTGGTAGAGGAACCATAATTTCTAACCAACCATCACTATAAGAAATGCGTGCCGCACGTCTTTCTCCCATTTCTTCTAAAATATTTTCTAACTGCTGCCAACTTATGTCTTGGAGTAACATTTGTTGACCGGGTTTAACAACAATTTGTTGCAATTTTAAAAGCATATCACCTCAGAGAGTTGATGTCTTAGTTGTTGTGTAGGGAATTACCAAGAAATAAATTTTACAATCTTTCAGGGTGGACATCTTGTCCGCTCTTGCTGACGGGCGGCCGAGACGCCCACCCCACAAGAAAAGTTGAATGTTTTTTATTTGGAAATTCCTACAGTAAATTTAAATTATGAATCAACTTTCTTTAAGTATATAACCCTTGCTAATTACATGACGTACAAAAATTTGTAGGGATGCCAAGCTTGACACCCCTATCTCTCAGCGATCGCTAATTTCTGGATTCTGAATTCTTATTTTTAACAATTACTTCTTACTTGTTAAAGGAATACGGATGGTAAACTCTGTCTCACGTCCTAAAATCGAATCAACTTCAATACTTCCTGCATGTTTTTCTACGACAATTTGATAGGCGATCGCCATTCCTAATCCAATTCCTTTACCTACAGGTTTAGTAGTAAACATGTGGTCAAATACTCGTTGCTTGACCTCTTCGCACATGCCGATACCATTATCATAAATCTGAACGATCGCGTTCTGAGCTAACTTGTCAAGTTGGGTTTGAATTCTAATATGATTCGGGTTGGTTTTAAGAGCCTCAAAATTGCGTTCTTCGCTGGCTGCTTCTAGTGCATCGATGGCATTTACCAAAACATTCATAAACACCTGATTGAGTTGCCCTGCATAACATTCTACTTCGGGTAAATCGCCGTATTTCTTAATAATTTGAATTTCTGGGCGTTCGGATGTGGCTGTCAGGCGATGATTGAGAACCATCAGAGTGTTGTCTAATCCTTCATGAATATCTACCATTTTCATGTCTGCTTCATCGAGGCGAGAGAAGTTACGCAGAGATAGCACAATTTGACGAATGCGTTTGGTTCCCACTTGCATAGATGTCATGAGCTTGGGTAAATCTTCTGCCAAAAACTCAATATCGAGGTCTTGTGCGAGTTCGCTAATTTCTGGTGTTGGATTTGGATAGGTTTGTTGATAAAGTTTGAGCAAATCCAAGATGCTTTCGGTGTATTCGCTGGCATGGTTGAGGTTAGCATGAATAAAATTCGCCGGATTATTGATTTCGTGTGCCACCCCAGCCACCAATTGTCCCAAGCTAGACATTTTTTCGGTGTGGATGAGTTGAGCTTGGGTATTTTGCAATTCTCTGAGGGTTTTGCCCAGTTGCTGCGCCTGCTGACTGGAAATCAAGGCACGTTCGCGAATCTCTTCATATAGTTGCAATTGTCGCCATGCACTAATCAACCCAACCACCAGCAACCCTCCCAAAACGGTAGCCAAGATATTCAACGCTTGCAATGGCGATTCAATATTTTCTTGTGGCACAATCAAAGCGATCGACCAATTTGCCTCTCTCAGTGGGATGTAAGCAACATAGTTCCATTTGCCATTTAGTCGAGCTAATTCAATATTTGTGCGTTTAGCTACCATTTTTTGGGCAATTTCAACTAACCGAGGATTGGGAGAGTTGAGGAAACTCTGGGCGGCTCTTTCGGGCGTGCCAATTAGTCGCGTGTCGGGATGGACGATGGGAACTCCTTGAGAATTGAGCGCAAAGGCATAGCTACCCTTGCCTTGATGTAAATTATTGACTACCTCAATTACTCGGTTAATCGGAATTCCTCCCATTAACACACCTGCTGGCTTTGTGCCTGTTTTGCTAGGAACTGGCGAACTAATTTGAACCTGTAACTGTTTGGTTGTGCGTCCAATAATTGGATCGGCTGCTATTGTCTCACCTACTATACTCCGCTGAAAAAATTCTCGGTCTCGAACATCAAGACGATCTCCTGGAGTATTCATTAATAGACCATCTGGTGTAACGAAGGCCATGAGCAAAAATGTTTGCAACCGCTTTAACTCAGATTGCAAGTAAGGTTCCATCAATTGCCAATCTAGCGATCGCACCACACCGGAATTTGCCAAGGTCTTGATTTCTGTCTTGCGAATGGCTAACCAGTTATCAATATCATCCTTACCTTGTTGTGCTTTTAACAGTACTTGCTGCTTGAGACTGTCGAGCAATAATCCTTTAACAAAGTTGTAACTAGTGATGGCGGTGGCGCTAATACTAATGGACAGCATTATCACAAGTGATAATAACAGTAGATTTCGCGATCGCCATTTCAATGAGAAGTAGTTTTTTTGATTTTTACCAAACTTTTGGGGGTTGATTTTAAACCAGGCTTTGAATAATTTGAGTATCATCCTTGCTTGTCTCCAAGTTCAAAATAAAATGCCAAAGTAAAAATGTAAAACAAAGATGATTTTTGATAAAGAAGGCAGGAGGCAGAGGGCAGGAGGAAAGAAGTATTACTCCTGCCTCCTGCCTCCCAATACGGTTTGGTTAAGATCCCCCCGCCTACGGCGACCCCCTTTTTAAGGGGGTAAAAGAAGGTTGTAAGCCCCCCTTTTTAAGGGGGGTTGGGGGGATCTTCGAGGAATAAACACGTTAACCGAACCGTATTGTCCTATCTCCTGACTTTTTAACTTTGTTGAGTAGAAATTTGAATGACAAACTCTGTCCCTCGTCCAAGTTCGGAAGTGCAGGAGAGGGAACCGCCATGTCCTTCTACTATAATTTGCCGAGCGATCGCTAATCCCAATCCCGTACCTTTGCCTACAGGTTTAGTAGTAAAAAGATGGTCAAATACTTTTTGTTTAACTTCTGGTGACATCCCCACACCATTGTCAGCAATCTTGATCGCAATGTGATTCCCTGAATCTGCTACACGTGTTTGAATAGTAATGCAATTGGGATTAGCTAGAATCTCTTCTAAAGTCCGCCCTGTATTATATTCTTCAAGTGCATCAATGGCATTTGCTAACAAATTCATAAACACTTGATTGAGTTGCCCAGCAAAACACTCCACTAAAGGTAATTGACCATAATCTTTGACTATTTCAATTCCCGGATGATTTTCATTAGCTTTTAAACGGTGTCTGAGAATTAAAATAGTGCTATCAATACCTTCGTGAACATCAAAGGGAACTTTATAATCGCGATCGGCTCTAGAGAAGGTTCGCAAACTATTGCTGATACTGCGGATACGGTTAACACCTAATTTCATCGAGTCGAGTAATTTCGGCAAATCTTCCCGTAAATAATTTAAATCCATCGCATCAATTTCGTCTTCAATTTCTGAACCGGGGCGGGGAAATTTTTCTTGGTAAAGGTTAATTAGCCCAAACAATTCTTTAACATAATCTTTAGCTGGTTCAATGTTACCGGCAATAAAGCTAATAGGATTGTTGATTTCATGAGCAACACCCGCTACTAAATTCCCCAGAGCAGACATTTTTTCATTCTGAACTAATTGCAATTGCATTGTTTGGAGTTCTTGCAATGCTTGTTCTAATTGTTGCTTTTGCTGTTGCAGCAATTGTTCTGCTTGCTGGCGTTCGGTGATATCTTCACTTGTGCCAAGGATGCCAAAAACATTTCCCTCTTTATCTCGTAGCGGAATTTTGTTTGTATTCGACCAAATTTGTTTTCCGTCTGCTTGCAACGATGTTCCAATAATGTTGAGTTCAGCTTGTCCGGACTCCATAATGCGGCGATCGCATTCTACATACCAATCCGAACCTTCATCCAGCTTGGGAAGCTCATAGTCGGTTTTACCGATAATATTTTCTGGTACTCCTAAACCTGTAGTCTCAGCAAATTTGTGGTTACAGCCTAAATAAACGCTATTGCGATCTTTCCAGAAAACAGACTGGGGAATATTATCAATAATTAACCGCAAAAATTGTTCGGTTTGCTCAAGGTTTTTGAATGCTTCTTGTGCCTGTTGATACAATCTGGCATTTTCCAGGGAGATTGCAACTTGAGTACATAATAAATTGAGGATTTCCACGCGATCGCTTGTAAATGCCCCAGTAGTCAGATTATTCTCTAGATACAAAATCCCCAATAGTTTGCCTTGGTGGAGAATCGGCATACACAGCAGGCTTTTGGGCTGCTGACGCATGATATAGGGATCGGCAAGTAGCGTCGAATACATTGCTGTATCAATAATGACGCTAGGTTGGAGATTGCGTTTAACGGCGTAAATTAGGCTACGGGGAACCTCTGGGCTATCATCAATAGGAACTGATTGGAGGATGGTTGATTGCTGCCCAACTTCAGCAGTTGCCTCAATGACTAATCTATCTTCTTTGAGCAATAACAATACACATTTATCTGCGCCTGCATTTTCAATTACTACAGAAAGCAATTTAGTAAGTAATTTTTCTAGTTCTATTTCACTGGAGAGTGTCTGAGAAGCTTTGATAACTGTTGTTAAATCTAGCATCAATGAGACATTGCTACTAGAAGTTACTGATTTGCTGAAGCTGGGATGCAATGTAGTAAACTTATCATTGTTTGCGATGGTGTCATTGGGGGTGAGTGGCGATCGCGTTTGTTGTAAAATCGGAGCTAGAAGTTGGGGATAGCGCTGTTCTAAGTCATCGATTTTAGTTTTGGCATCCCAACGAGCGTAACAATAGTATGCATCAATCAAATATTCTTGGGCAATGCGTTCTTTGCCCCATTCTAAATAAAACTTGGCTGCGAGTTCATTGGCAAGCGCTTCTTCGTTAAGGTATTCGTTATTCTTAGCTTTGGCAATGGCGCGATCGTATAATTCGATGGCGTTCATATACTTGCCAGAAATTCTTGCCATTTCCGCAGATAGTAATAGATATCTATGCAGAAAATTTTTCGGGCAATTATTCGCCCAGTTTTTCTGGATTTGTTGATGCTCTTGCATAATTTCCCAATACTGCTTTTTCTCATCTGATGTCGCATAGGGATAAACTGCTGCCAGAGTCAGCGGATAATAGAAATGATATTGAATAATTGGAAAGAAACCAGAGTTAGTAGGTAAGGTTTTCTTAGCTTCTTCTGCTGCTTGAATTGCATCTATATAGCGGCCATAGAGGTAGGATAATTGAATTTTGAGAAAACAGTACCAGTTAATCCCATGCTCAAAATTTTGCTTTTGTCTCCAAACTTCTATGTAAGGAATATCTTGGTCTTTGTTATTATCCCAAAAATCAGAATTGTTCGAGATACCTTGTAAGTTCAAGAGAAACTGCCGCTGTAAAGTAAACGCATACAGCATATTGGCATCATTAACTTGTTGTACGTAGCCCAGATATTTCTCAGTTTCGGCATAGATATCTGATAAGCGATCGCCTTTAATTAACATCGCCCAAATGTAAAACGAAACAGCCCAAACACCAAACACCAAATTTCCAGTTTCTTGGCACACTTGAAAAGATTCTTGCGAAAGCGGCAAATTCATTTTTAAATGCTGATTATACGGGTTAATCGTGTGTGCAAAAATGTTATTTGTTTTGAAAATAAATTGGGTGCTATTGAAGTGGCGATCGAGTTTTAATGCTAACTCTCCAAACTCATAGGCAATTCGATATTTTCCTTGATTTGCTAGACCCATTCCATACAGACAATAAGCAAAACCAGAGCTTTCGGCATTGCCATAACTAAAGGATAGATTAATCATTAATAGAGGGATCAGAGAAATCAGATCTCGATCTCCTCCCATATAAGCAGCTGCCCAAACGTCAGCTAAAAGACTCATAGAAACCTTGTGAACTGGATCTGTCATCTCAGGCAAATCAAATAAATCTGCTGGGCGAATCGTTGCCAGTTTAGCTTTTAATTCTGCTTCTTCAGTTTCGATAGCAGCTTGCTGTTCTTCACAAGTGACAGGCAAATGCATTCCTATGATGCTTAAAGCTTTCAGTCCAGCTTGAATACTAGCTTCGATATTTTCGCCCTGGGTCATTTTCAGATACATCTGAATGGCATAAATATCTGCCTGTTCAAATTTGTCATGGCTATGATTTAAAGCAATTTCAAACAGCTTTTCTGTTTGATGAAAATTACCAATTAAGTATTCACACTCTCCACATTCTTTATATAAATTAAAAGTGAATTTGTAGTGAGTTTCCCAACTATCTTCCCTGAGTAAGCCTGTAGCGAAAGTGAAATACTTCACAGCTGCTTTATAAGCAGTGGAAGCTTTTGCTTTCTTACCAGCAATAAAATTTAATTGAGCGAGTTCATATTTTTCGGATTGTTCATCAATTATGTTAATTCCCTCATTGAACTGATTAACAATATCAAAAATGTTTGCTTCAATAGCCTCTACCGATGTAGATTTCAATAACAATTGCCCAATTTTCAAATGAGTAGCTTGCTTTTGAGATTCAGGAATCAGCGAATAAGCCGCTTGCTGAACGCGATCGTGCAAAAATTTGTATGAGCAATTATGATAATTGTCATGCTGAAATTCAGAATTTGGAATTCGGAATTCCGACTCCTCTTGATAAAATTTGTAGACTTCATTGATGGGAATAATTAAACCTTCCTGCACAGCTTTCCAAAAGTCTGCGGCTGTTTCCACCTGCGATTTTTCATGGACTATTGCCAGAGTCACCAAATCAAATTGGTTACCTATACAAGCGGCTAACTTTAAAACTTCTTGAGTCTGTCTTGGCAACTTTTGGAGTTGAATTGCCATGAATTCTACTACATCATCAGTCAGAGAGAGCGATCGCACCTGAGCAAGATCGCATTCCCAATAGCCACCCTCAAAATTAAATGTAATTAGTCGATCTTGATGTAGTGCTTTGAGAAACTGGGTGCAGAAGAAGGGATTGCCTTTGGTTTTACTTAATACCAAGTTTGTTAACGGTACTGCTAACTCCAAAGAACAACTCAACGTGTCTGCAACCAAATGATTGATGGATGTTTCGTTGAGGGGATCTAAAGTAATCGTATTGACTGTAGCGCCTAACTTTTGGATCTCATCTAAAGTCAGTACCAGCGCATGTACAGGGTTGACTTCGTTATCGCGGTAGGCACCGATTAATAGTAGATAGCTGATGTCAGCTTCACTCATCAACAAGTGCATTAATTTTAATGAAGCCGAATCCGCCCACTGCAAATCATCAATGAAGATTACCAAGGGATGTTCTGGTGCAGTGAACACTTGAGTGAACTTCAAGAACAGCAAATTGAAGCGATTTTGTGCTGCACTTGGTGAGAGTTCTGGCGCAGGAGGCTGTTTACCAATCAGACTCTCCAACTCTGGAATCACCTCAATCATCACTTGTCCGTTTTCACCCAAGGCTTTGAGAAGCTTAGACTTCCACTGTTCGAGTTGAGTGTCACTTTCACTGAGCAGTTGTGTCATCAAATCTCGAAAAGCTTGCACAAATGCAGAGAAAGGGATATTGCGCTGGAATTGGTCAAATTTACCTTTAATAAAATAACCCCGTTGTCGGACAATTGGCTTGTGGACTTCGTTAACCACAGCAGTTTTGCCAATTCCAGAGAAGCCTGCTACTAACATAATCTCAGTGCTTCCCCAACTGACTCTCTCAAATGCATCCAATAAAACTTCTACTTCAGGTTGCCGACCGTAGAGTTTTTCAGGGATGATAAAGCGATCGCAAATGTCCCGCTTACCTAATTCAAATCTTTCAATCTTTCCAGTTTCTTGCAGTTGACGCCGACAAACTTCTAAATCGTATTTCAGCCCTAATGCACTCTGATAGCGTTCTTCAGCATTCTTCGCCATCAATTTCATCACAATATCACACAGAACTTGTGGAACAGGTTCTTGATTTTTGAATTTTGAGTCGCACCTTTGGTGCGCTAGAAGCGCAACTTGAATTTTGAATTGGTCTGGCTGCTTGGCGATGTGACAGTGAATTAACTCCATCGCATCGTTAGACTCAAAAGGTAGCTGTCCAGTCAGTAATTCATAAAATGTAATTCCCAGCGAGTAGTAATCGCTGCGGTAGTCAATTGAGCGATTCATCCGTCCAGTTTGTTCGGGGGAAAGGTAGACAAGAGTACCTTCTAAGACATTGGGATTCTGAATTTCCTGGGTTTCTCTGGGCAAAAGTGAGGCAATGCTAAAATCTATTAACTTGACTTGCTTAGTTTCTGGGTTAATGAGAATGTTGGCAGGCTTGATGTCTTTGTGGATCGTTCGATGTCGATAAAGTCCGTCGAGAATTTCACTCAAAGCGATCGCAATATCTAAAAACTCTTCCAAGTAATTTGGATTACTCTCCATTGCTGTTTTCATCCATTCCCTCAGAGAAATACCGCCGAAATCCTCCATTACCAAAGCATAGCTGTTGCCGTAGGGTTCTAAGCTGTAGGGACGAACAATACTTGGGAGGTCGATATTTTTGGCAATAGTATACTGATTGCGAAACTGGAGGAGTTCGCTGAAGGTAGGATACTCCTGATGAAGCAGTTTAATAATTACCGGAAGTCCATCGTCTTCTCGAATTCCCCGGTAAACCAACGTTCTAAAGCTCGTATAAAGTTGCTCGGTAATTTGATAGTTTAGAAGCTGAGATATATGTTTAACTGCTGTATTCATACTTGATCGAGTCTCTTGAAATCAGCTATTTATTTCAACTAGTTTGCCCAAATATGAGGTTTAGCTAACTCAGTTTGATTTTGAGCGTAGGCGTAGCCCATCGAAGATATGGCATTTTACCAAGAAGGGGAAAAGGGGAAAGGGTAAGGGGTAAGGGAAGAAGAAAAAACTTTTGCCCACAAGGTATAGAGCAAGTGTTTTTAAATATGGAGAACAAAAAAGAAGATTGAGGAGATACATAGTGCGATAAAAATTGCCGACTCCATGCCTTGAAACCCCTGTTTTTAAATTGCTGGTTCCTTTTCCCTTTCCCCCTCTTTTTCATACGCCTAGTATAATGTAGCTTCCAAGCTAAACTCCTGTTATTTCCGGTAAAATCAATTTCTGAGGACTGTAATTTGGGAGAATTTTGGGGTGTCCACACTTGGCGTTAACATTGACCACATTGCCACCATCCGGCAAGCACGGCGGACGGTGGAACCAGACCCCGTAGCGGCGGCAGTGCTGGCAGAATTAGGAGGTGCAGATGGAATTACAGTGCATCTGCGGGAAGATAGACGGCATATCCAAGACCGGGATGTGCGAATCTTAAGACAAACAGTGAGAACTCACTTAAATTTAGAGATGGCCGCTACAGATGAAATGTTAGCGATCGCTCTCGATATTAAACCAGATTATGTAACTTTAGTCCCCGAAAAACGCGAAGAAGTCACAACAGAAGGCGGACTAGATATCGTTGGGCAAATTGCTAGAATAGGTGAGATCGTTGATAAATTGCAAGGCGCTGGCATTCCAGTTAGTTTATTTATCGACGCCGAGCCCGCACAAATCGAAGCATCTGTCAAGGTACAGGCTAAATTTATTGAATTGCACACCGGACAATACGCTGAGGCTAAGGACGAAACAAATCGCCATCGAGAATTAGCCGTATTAGCGAAAGGGTGCGAACAAGCGATTCAAGCCGGACTGCGAGTCAACGCCGGACACGGACTCACCTACTGGAACGTCTACCCCGTGGCTGCGCTTGATGGCATGGAAGAACTGAACATCGGTCATACCATCATCAGTCGGGCAGCCTTAGTAGGTATAGAACGAGCAGTGCGCGAGATGAAAGAAGCGATAAGCGGGCATGGGGCATAGGGGATGGGAAGAGGACAAGGGGACAAGGGGATAAGAGGAAAGACTTACTCTAACTTCTCCCCCTCTGCTCTCCTGCCTCCTGCCTCCTGCCTCCTGCCTCCCCAAGAGGGGTTGTAACTGCGAAATCTAGAAATCAATCATCAGTAAAAAAATTCTATGAGCGCAACACAGTCTAACAACCTGCCGCTTTGGGTACAGGATCGGGATCGAGCGATCGCAGAAAGTATTGATACTGAGTGGCGCTATCAGACACCACCAGATTATTCTCGCTCCAAAGAAAATCTGGCTCAAGAAAGTACGCGCAATCACTTAGAAGGTACACTAGAAACGATCGTGCAAAACTTGGTGCGAACCTTTGAGATGGAAGTATCTTTTAAAGCTAACCCAAAACAGTGGTTATCTATTGTGAATGATAAGTTTCGCGTCAGTACTAATGGCGGAGTGGACTATACAGCGGCAGATTTATCAGCCCAAGGTACTTACAATTTATTTATGCCTGATTCAGAACACTACAAAGCTTCAGAAGAAAGCTTTGAATCATCGGCAAAACTCTTCCACACAACATTTCCTAAAGGATTTCCTTGGGAAGTGCTGGAAGTTTTCTCAGGGCCACCGCATGTAACATTTAAATGGCGACATTGGGGACATTTTAACGGACAATACAAAGACTATGCACCTACTGGAGAGACGGTGGAAATTATCGGTATGAGCATTGCAAAAGTTACCGATGACTTAAAGATTATTTCCTTAGAACACTACTTTGACAATAGTCTGTTCTTGACTAAGCTAACATCTGGTGGCAAGGCAAATGCAGACAACCAAGGAAGTGCTTGTCCCTTCAGTTCTTGGTTCAAAAAGTTCCAAAAAAGTTAATTTTCAGGGGTACAGTGTGTAGTACTGTGCCCTGAAATTCTTTCCATAACAAGCAAAGGATGAAAATGCAAACATATCATTACGTTTTAGCCAGTCAACGTTTTATCCTCGAAGAAGAACCGATAGAGGAAGTTCTCAAAGAACGTACCCGTCATTACCACGAACAAGAAAAAGAAATTGATTTTTGGCTCGTCGAGCAACCCGCTTTCTTAGAAGCGCCCCAGTTTGCACAAGTAAAAGCAAAGTGCCCCCAGCCAGCAGTGGCAATTATTTCCACTAATCCCCAATTTATTACTTGGTTAAAATTGCGTTTAGAGTACGTTATCACAGGAGAATTCCAAGCTCCTTCTGAGGCAATACCTGATGCTCTAGCATCTTTGGCTACTGTGTCTTAGGAATTGGGCATGGGGCAAGCAGGAAGGGTGGGAGGTGTGGGAGGAGAGGGAGGTGTGGGAGGATGGTGAAGAAATTTTTCCCCCCTCTCTCCCCACACTCCCCACACTCCCCCATCCCCCTCTCTCCCAACACGCCCCACACTCCCCACACTCCCCACACTCCCCCATCCCCCTCATCTCCCCATACCCCATGCCCTATGCCCATTTCCCATTTTTCTTTATAAAATCTTTTATGACACCATAATTTATCTATATAACTTTTGTGCTGAGATTTCAGATACCAAGTGTTTTAGGATTAGCGATGTCTACGACGAGCTTCGCTTACGCTGGGTTGATTGGTAGCATGAGTTCTGTCTCTGCCCAACAAGCCATTCCCAATTGTCAACCACCGAATGCAGGGGAATATCTTTTATTAGTAGTCAGTCCTACGTCAGAAAATCAAAAGCAGTTGCGTAGTGCCCTACCGCCTGAACTCAAGACTATCACCTGCCAATATCTCAACGAAACTGTGACGCGCATCGGGGGCTTTAATCAAATTGATGATGCCAATCGCTGGGCAAGGTATGTCAGTAATATTGTTGGTTTGTCTGCCATCATTACTACTCGGCCAACAGCACCAGATGTTGTACAAGCACAGCCACTTCAGCAGCAGAGAGTCACCTATAATCCTCAATCGTTAGGAGAGGGTTATGCGGTGTTGGTAGATTATTACAATCGCCCAGAAATAGCAAATAGCGTACAGCAAGTGGTGGGAGGTAACGTCGGTTTTGCTTCTTATGGGCAACGCCCATACTTGCTGGCAGTTTATACTACTAACCAAACTGAAGCATACAACACATTACAAAAGCTAAACGATCGCGGTTTTGTTGCCAGTATCGTAAATAGCCGTAAGGTAATTTTGTTACGGTCAACCGTGGGATTGTAAAAACAAAGAATTCAGGAGTCAGGATTGGTGAATTCATACTGAATTCTGTACAAGTGGCGGTGAAGTTAGCTCTTTGAACTCCTCACTAAATCTTCTCTGCCAGATGCTCTTGCTAGCTTGCTTCGACCTAAGAGTACAATTTAATGGCAACAACAAAGTAGCGGGTCTAAATCACCCACTAAAAAATTGCTGAATTCTGTATTCTCAATTCTGCATTCTTCTTTAATAAGCAGACCTAGCTAACCAATAAACGGTTATACCTAAAGCTGAACCAGCTATTACCTGAACTGGTGTATGTCCAAGTAATTCCTTAAGGCGGTCTTGGCTAAAGTCTGGTTTTTCATGAAATAATTCATCAATCATTTGATTGAGAATGCGAGCTTGCTTGCCAGCCGCCTGGCGAACTCCGGCTGCATCGTACATAACGATGATGGCAAAAACCATTGCCACCGCAAAATCAGGAGACGCCCAACCAAGAGTTTGCCCTACACCAGCAGCTAGAGCCGTAACTAAAGCTGAGTGGGCACTGGGCATACCTCCGGTTGTGACTAAAACACGCACATTCAGCTTGCGATTTTTGACAATCTCGATTATGAGTTTTAATGCTTGAGCGATAAAACAAGCTACCAGAGCAACCAGCAGCACCCGGTTGTCTAAAATGTTGCCTATATCCTGCATGGTATTGTGATTAGGTTGGTGATAAGAGCAGCAGTTGTTGGTTGAGGAAACATTTAGATTCAACCCAAAATCTCAAATTAACCTAGTACATCAGGTGGAAATAACCCGACGGTTAAAAATAGACAAAAAGTTGCCTCTTGGCTTTTGCCTTTTTGTACTAGTTATTGCGACTGATGATAAAATGAGCGATCGCTTGGAGTGGCTTAGCTCTTTCTCCAAATGGTTCTAATTCCGCGCAAGCTGCTTTAATTAACTCTTGGGCTTTTAAGCGGGATTGCTCAATTCCCCAAAGGCTCGGATAAGTAACTTTCTTAGCTTTTTCGTCTTTGCCAGCGGTTTTGCCTAATTGCTCCTGGGTAGCAGTGATATCCAGAATATCATCTACGATTTGAAATGCTAGCCCAATATTTTGAGCATAACGGCTTAGTCGTTGCACATCTTCAGTTGACGCCCCAGCCACGATCCCGCCACAAACTACACAAGCTTCCAAAAGGGCAGCTGTTTTGTGTTCGTGAATGAAATTCAGCGTTTCTAAAGAAATATCTGATTTACCTTCACATTGTAAATCCACAACTTGACCGCCAACTAAACCAGCTGCCCCCAGAGCACGGCCAAGACGGACAACTACTTGCAAAACTCGGTCTCTGGGAACATTTTCAGGAGTTTGAAGGGCAACATATTCAAAAGCCAGAGCCAACAAACCATCTCCAGCTAAAATTGCCACATCTTCGCCATAAACCTTATGATTCGTCAGCTTTCCGCGACGGTAATCGTCATTATCCATTGACGGAAGGTCATCATGAATCAAAGACATTGTGTGGATCATCTCCACCGCACAAGCTGTTGGCATAGCCATTTCGATGGTGCCACCGATCATTTCACAGGTAGCAAGGCAGAGGATCGGGCGTACACGCTTACCTCCAGCTAATAATGAGTAGCGCATCGACTCATAAATTGTTTCTGGATAAACGATGGGAATAGCCCGATCTAAAGCGGTATCACAAAGCTTTTGCCGTTCTTTGAGATAGGCTGCTAGGTTAAAGTTAGCTTCCTCTGGTGGTGTCTTTTGAAAGTTATCGGTTGCTACCATTCTTCAATTCCTGACATTTTGTGATTTTCGTCTTATACGTCACAATTTTAAGTTGCTGTGGGACTCAAAAAATGGGGAGTTGAGAGTTAAGAGTTAAGAGTTAAGAATTAGGAGTTGGGAGTTGAGAATAAAACTCATCACTCTGAACTCATCACTACTCACTTTTTTACTGCCCTAGAATAGCTAGCAAATGTATTTTGCAACAATAAGGCGACGGTCATTGGCCCAACACCCCCAGGAACTGGGGTGATAAATCCTGCTATAGCAGCAGTTGATTCCAAATCAACATCGCCAACTAGACGACTGTTGCCACTGGCATCAGTGACTCGATTCATTCCCACATCTACCACAACAGCGCCCGGTTTTACCATATCAGCAGAGATTAATCCGGGACGGCCTACTGCTGCAATCAAAATATCAGCATTTTGAGCGATCGCTTTGAGATCGTGCGATCGCGAATGAGCAATGGTCACTGTAGCATCAGCTTCTAATAGCATTAACGCCATTGGCTTACCCACTAAAATACTACGTCCCACTACTACTGCCTGCTTTCCCTGCAAAGGAATTTCATATTCTTCTAAAAGCCGCATCACGCCAGCAGGGGTACAGCTACGTAAACCTGTTTCTCCCCGTACTAGTCGCCCCAAATTAACTGGGTGCAGCCCATCAGCATCTTTATCGGGATCGATTTGATGTAACAAGCTAACAGCATCCAAATGGTTAGGTAAGGGTAGCTGTACGAGAATGCCATCCACCCGTTCATCGTGATTGAGTGCAGTAATAACCTCTTCCAATTCCCCTTGGGTAGTTTGGCTGGGAAAATGCTTGCCAAAAGAGGCTATACCAACTTTAGCGCAGGCTTTTTCTTTATTGCGTACATAGGCAGCTGAAGCTGGGTTATCGCCAACCATCAGCACCGCTAAGCCAGGGGGTCTTCCAACTTTTGGTTGTAATTCGGTAATGGCAACAGAAAGTTCTTGCTGAATTTTTGCAGCTAAAGCTTTACCGTCAAGGAGTTTGGCAGTTTGTGTTTTCATAAGAATTTCCAGCTATGTTCGTCTTTTGTCGCAAGTTTGGTTGAAAAAGGATTGGGGTAGGGGCAGGGGGCAGGAGGTAGGGGGCAGGAGGCAGGAGGCAGGGGGTAGGAGGCAGGAGGCAGGAGGCAGGAGGCAGGGGGTAGGAGGCAGGAGGCAGGGGGTAGGAGGCAGGAGGCAGGAGGCAGGAGGCAGGGGGTAGGAGGCAGGAGGGAATGATTTATAACTATAATTTACGTCTGATGTGAATTATCCAAATCAACGAAATATCAATGATTGTGCGCCCTGTAGAGACGTTGCAATGCAACGTCTCTACAACGAGAAATCAAGGGTTTTAGCGTCTAATCCACATAATGCGTAATTTGGTATAAATTAAGATTCGTGAATGAGTATTTGAACTTCATTAATGAGTGTTTGAACTTCATTAATGAGTATTTGAACTTCATTAATGAGTATTTGAACTCCATTAATGAGTATTTGAACTCCATTAATGAGTATTTGATTGAACTCCATTAACGAGTATTTGAACTCCATTAATGAGTATTTGAACTCCATTAACGAGTATTTGAACTCCATTAACGAGTATTTGATACTCGTGAACAAGCATAAAAACTCCATTCTTTTTGCCCCCTGCCTCCTGCCTCCCGCCCCCTGCCTCCTGCCCCCTACCCCCTGCCTCCTGCCTCCTACCTCCTGCCCCCTGCCCTATGCCCAATTCAGAACAAAGTACTATAGATGGGAACTGACTCGATGGAAGTGGCGACAAAACAAGCAGTGAAGCAAAAATTTGCTCAATCGGTGGCTTTCATGGAAAAAACTAGAAATTCGTCCCTTGGCTTCTTGTATGGACACAGTATTGTTCTCTACCGTGTAGGGTTAGCTTTTTTCCTGATAGCAGGACTTTCTAGTTGTGGTAATTTAGCTTCTTCTGGCTTGAATGGAACTGGCTTAAAATTTGGCGCTAATGTTACCCCAATTCGAGAAATTAAAGCACAACAAAAGAATCAGGCTACAGTTTACATCCAAGGTAAGGTAGAAAAGCAAGCTCCGCTGATGAAGCAGTGGGCTTATCAAATAGATGACACAACCGGCAAAATTTGGGTTGTCACTAACCAAAAAAGTTTGCCAAAGGGTTCGGAAGTAGTGTTTAAGGGTAAAGTTCGCTACCGAAGCATTCCTTTAGCTGGTAAAGAAGTGGGAGAAATTTATTTAGAAGAAGAGTAATCAAGCAATTAAAAATTAAAAATGAACATATGAGCAATGAAATAGTACATGTAGCGATCGCTATTCTCTATCAAAACAACAAATTTCTCATGCAACTAAGGGATAACATCCCCAATATTCGTTATCCTGGCTACTGGGCGCTATTCGGCGGTCATATCGAACCTGGTGAAACGCCGGATGTGGCAGTCAAACGAGAAGTTTTAGAAGAAATAGGCTATACTCTGCCGCCTTTTGCTGAATTTGGCTGTTATCTTGATGAAACAGTTGTCCGTCATGTTTTCCATGCACCACTCTTAGTGGAGATGAATGAATTGGTTTTGAATGAAGGCTGGGATATGGGATTATTGACTCCAGAAGATATTCGCCAAGGTAAGTGTTATTCAAAAAATGCTAATGAAGTGCGACCATTAGGGGAAATGCATCAGCGAATTATGTTGGATTTTATCGAGAAGAATCAATAGAGCGAGTGGGGAATGGGGCATTGGGTATGGGGCATTGGGCATGGGGCATTGGGGAAAAGAAAGATCCCTGCTTTTACCTTTCCCCTTTTCCCTTTTACCTTTCCCCTTGGCGAAGCCACCTCCCCCAATTCCCAGTCAACAGCAGCCAAAATAAAGTTAAAACTCTTGTGGAGTAATCATCACCAATGCAATCAGCAAACAAACTGCCACGATGGTTAAGTATAGGATTGGCATTCCCTATTATTATTCTCAACGGCTGGCTGTTGCTCCAGGTTGTGCAGTATTTTCAACCTCTGGTGAGCGTTATTGCCGCAGCCATGCTACTAGCTTTCGTTTTGGACTATCCAATTCAGTTTCTTCAGCAGCAAGGGGTGAAACGGAACTTGGCGATCGTGGGAGTGTTACTTTTAACTGTGGTGGTTATAGTGGGTTTAGGCATCACTTTGGTGCCGTTAATTATACAACAACTCAATGAATTAGCTAATATTTTGCCTAGTTGGATTGATTCTGGTACTGAGCAGTTACAAGCTTTCCAAGATTGGGCATTAAGTCAACAGCATCTACCTATTAATTTAAGTGCTTTAGCTAGCGAAATTTTAGAAAGATTATCTAATCAACTCCAGTCTTTCACGGGGAGAATTCTCGGTTTTGCTGTTGATACTATTGGTACTGTGGTCAACGTACTGCTGGCAGTGGTGCTGACTATTTATCTCATATTGAACGGGGAGCGTCTTTGGGATGGAATTTATCAATGGTTCCCTCCTAATATTGGCTCAAAAGTTCGACAGTTACTGCGAGAGGATTTCCATAATTACTTTATCGGTCAGGCTACGTTGGGTGCTGTGCTGGGAGCGACAGTTACACTGGCATTTTGGATTTTGCAAGTTCCCTTGGCGCTACTTTTTGGTATTGGTATTGGCTTGTTTTCTTTGTTCCCTTTTGGTACAGGAATAGGTATCGCTATAGTCAGCCTTTTGGTAGCCTTGCAAAACTTTTGGTTAGGAGTGGAAGTTTTAGGTGTTGCTGTTGCGATCGATCAAGTTAATTCTAATTTTATTGCACCCCGAATTCTCGGCAATTTAACTGGCTTAAATCCTGTCTGGGTAGTAATTTCTTTATTACTGGGAGCTAAATTAGGAGGCGTGCTGGGTTTGTTAATTGCAATTCCGGTTGCCAGTTTCATCAAAGATACCGCAGATAGTTGGCGTGCTGGCGAGTTTAATAAAATAGATGATGATGATATTGATTTAAAGTCTACAAAAATCGCAAATGAGACGGCAGGGACTTATAGTTAGCGTTTTTTATGCCACTTGTAGTCATCATACTCTCAATATTATATTGTTGCATAATTGTGGGATGATTTATCTCACGCAGAGAGAAGTTTGAGCGGCGGCTTCCGCCGTTCGCCTTTGGCGTTGCCGCAGGCATCAAAACTTCTCCTAAGGGAGACGCTACGCGAACGGTGGGCGTTCCAGACGCAGAGAGTATAAGGAGTTTTAGATTCTAATACATCAAATTTCATCCTATGATTCAGCAACGCCAGCTTTAATCTTTTTGATAAAGGTTCCTTTTGTCTTTAATATCTCAACAAGACCACAAGCTAAGAGAACACCACCTAAAGTTGTAGGCTCAGGTACTTTTTTATAAGAAACTTTACCAGAAAAAAGTTCAGTATTTGGAGAAGTGCTAGAAAGAGTGGTAAAATCCTCACCAACGATTTCGTAAGTAATGAAGTTTTGAGGATTGATATCGTTGAATGTATATTCTAATCCGACAAAAGATGTTTGCTCTATTGAATAGACAATGGGAAAATCTGGATAGTTTAAATCATTTTGTTCGGTGTAAATTGTTGATTCACCATCAAATTTAAGAGAGACTGACTTAGCGATCGCCTCTGGAATGCTATCATTACTAAAAGTTGAGTCATCGAAGCTAAAAAAGCCTTGCCCTTTCTTTGTCGGGCTATCAACTGTAAAAGCGTAATTAATAATTGCCGCAGATGTAGATTTGACATCTATGGTAGTTAAACCCACAGCAAGACTAGCAGCAAGCACTATTTGTGGAACCAATTTCAATTTCATCTTTTTTACTTCACATAAACTTCTCCAAGTAATCGAGACTATAAAGTTTAAAAATAAACTAACTCTGATTACTTAGTTTTCTAAGTTATTTGCAAAGGTTATTTCAGCAATTAGAACAGTGATAATTATTTATTACTACGTTCTAATCAAAGAATATAACTTGGCAAATATTTGGAATTAAATTATTATTTTTAAGCGTTCGGTTTAAGTAAAGTTTAATTTTTGGTAAAAATAATATTTGATTTTAATATATATTAAATTTGATTGCAAAAAATCAAAATTTATTATTAACCAATCGATAACTTAATCTTTACTTGCTGCCACACGAAGATATGGTAGACACTTATCGTGTAATAGTTCTTAAGCTTGATATTATTTAATATGCTAAACCGTCGCCAGTTTTTACTACGTTCGGCTGTTACAGCGGGTGGAATTATCACCACAAATGTTGTATCAAAATCCCCAGTTTTTGCACAAGCGCCTGCAATTATTACCTCTGATAAAATGCGTCCTGATATACCTTATGGTGTAGCTAGCGGAGATGTATCCAACGATGGAATTGTAATTTGGAGCAAGAGCGATCGCCCTGCCAAAATGATTGTAGAATATTCTACCAGCGATTCTTTTAAAAATGTCCAGCGAGTTGTGGGGCCAAATGCTTTAAAAGATAGTGATTTTACAGCACGACTTTTTTTGAAGAATTTACCACCAGACCAACAAATATTTTATCGCGTAAGTTTTCAAGATTTAAATTATAAAAATACCTCTAGCGCAGCTGTGAAAGGTAGTTTCAGAACTCCCTCTAAATATGGGCGAGATATATTCTTTGTTTGGGGTGGTGACACCGCCGGTCAAGGATGGGGAATTAATCCTGATTTTGGCGGAATGAAAATTTACGAAACCATGCGCCAGCTTAAACCTGACTTTTTTATCCATTCTGGGGATAATATTTATGCTGATGGGCCAATTCAAGCACAAGTTATATTAGACGACGGCACAACTTGGAAAAATCTTACTACACCAGAAAAATCCAAAGTTGCAGAAACATTGACAGAATTTCGTGGCAATTATATCTACAATTTGCTTGATGATAATATTAAACGTTTCAACGCTGAAGTTCCCATTTTGGCACAGTGGGATGACCACGAAGTCACAAATAACTGGTATCCTGGAGAAGTTCTTTTAAGTGATAATCGCTATAAAGTTAAAGATGTTAACTTGCTAGCCCAAAGGGGAAGGCAAGCATTTTTAGAATATCTGCCTATTGGCTATGAAACAAACAATCCAGATAAAGCGAGAATTTATCGCTCTTTCAACTATGGCCCATTATTAGACATTTTCATGCTCGATGAACGCACTTACCGCGGGCCAAATACTCCTAATAATCAATCGATACCAAGCAAAGAAACGCAATTTTTAAGCAAACCTCAAATACAGTGGTTAAAAAGACAATTACTATCATCAAAAGCTACATGGAAAGTAATTGCTAGTGATATGCCTTTGGGATTGATAGTTAGAGATGGTAGCACAGATTTTGAAGCTTGGGCTAATGGAAACGGACCAGCTTTAGGAAGAGAATTAGAACTTGCGGATTTACTACGATTTATCAAAAACAAAAATATCCAGAATGTTGTTTGGTTAACTGCTGATGTACATTATGCAGCAGCCCATTATTACAACCCTGCAAAAGCGCAGTTCACTGACTTTAAACCTTTTTGGGAATTCGTCGCCGGGCCTTTGAACTCTGGTACATTTGGCCCTAACGAATTGGAAAATACTTTTGGGCCAGAATTGAAATTTCAAAGCCTTCCTCCAGGTACAAAAGCTAATCGTCCGCCAAGTGAAGGTTTGCAATTTTTTGGAGGAGTTAAAATTAATGCAAATACAAAAGTGATGACAGTTACACTGCGTAACTTAGTAGGACAAACTGTTTACAAAGTAGATTTACCACCGGAAAGATAAGTTGCTGTAGCAATCCTAAATCATTCGTGAGAAACAAGATCCCCGATTTCTCAAAGAAATCGGGGATCTAAACACCGCTAATTCTCACAAGTGCAGCAAAATGTTTCTATAACTTGGCACTTTTTATTACAAATTAAGGAGAACTAGTTTTAGAAACTTCTGGGCTGCGAATTATAATATGTCCTTTATCATTTTCTTGAATAGCTAATACCGATGGTATCTCGTTTGGTTTGGCATTTGGAGGCAATGCTTGAAACAAATAAATCCAGCCGCCACGTTCTAAGAGTAAACGCCACACTCTCGGCTGGTTTGGATTGCTGATATCGTTATCTTCTGTGCCTCGCAAGTCCTCGAATAGACCTCTGTCGCCAATTATGCGGTATCCTTTCAAATCAGGGTCACCAAATATATCATCTAGTTTGCGCCCGACTGCAAATTTTTCTTCAGGTGTAACTAAAGCTATAACAGGCAAAGTGGAGTTTTGACTGGCGTCTCGTCGTGCATCTGCGATGCCTTGCCAACGAGCCAACCAAAATATCGCAATTAATACCCAGGATACTATTACTATCTCATTGACTAGCGATCGCAGAAACTCTACCGATCGCAGTTGTCCAACACCAAACTCAGCCAAAGATTTTAGCTGTTTAGCCATCCACGAGCGTTTGTTTTGGGTTGCAGAGATGATGCGAGTCAGTAATAATTGGTTTGCAGAGACGATTGTTTCAGTAACGATTTTAATTAACCATAATGTAACCTGAATCGCGATCGCAGTTACAAAAAAAGCGATCAGTGACACAAGAGGGCTATCTACCATCAAAAAATGATTAATAAAAGTCTAAAACGACTTATGCATGGTAAATGCATACCATGATTAATTTGTACAGTGCGTAAGTCCTAGTTAAATGCATCGACCTGCAATTGAGTTGCATCGCCTCGCAATTGAGTTGTAAGTAAGCGGACATAATTAAATCCAAACCAGCGAAACCTTTTAGGTGATTTCTAGCGAAGAAAATACCAACGCTGACGAGTTTCGACTCCGCTCAACTCTCGACTATGAAGTTGGTTGAGCGACTTGCCCTGAGCAGAGTCGTTGGCGCAGCCTCTCGTAGAGAAGGGAGTCGAAACCAACGGCTGGCGTAAATTCATTAATAGAATTCACCTTACTGTAAAGAGTTTTACCTTCTGCCTCCCGCCTTCCTTCTGCCTCCTGCCTCCTTCCTTCTGCCTCCTTCCTGCCTCCTGCTTTGAACACAGACATTTATCTTTTCACCAATTCTACAATCGCTGTTATTAGCTCCTGTGGTTCCACAGGTTTGGCAATATGCTTGGCAAATCCGGCGGCTATGGCAAGTTTTTGATTAATTTCTCCAGCATAGGCTGTCAGAGCGATCGCTTTTATATTTCCTCCCCGTTCTGGTGGCAGATTTCTTACCTGCCGCATTAACATATAGCCATCCATATCAGGCATTCCCACATCGCTAACTAAGATGTCTGGAGTTGATTGTTTTAATAGTTGCAATGCTTCATGGGCGGATGCAGCTAAAGTTACCTTTGCGCCAGCTTGCTCTAACAAGAAGCTGATATAGTCGCGGGTATCTGCGTCATCATCTACCATGAGAATTTGCATATCCGCCAGCGATAAAACCCCAGACACATCTAATGAAGAATCTGAATTGAGTTGATTGTCTGCTAGGGCAGTCTTGATTAGTGGTATCCTCACCGTAAAAGTGGCTCCATGCCCTTCGCCTAAACTATGTGCCGTCACCATACCACCGTGTAATTCTGTGAGATGGCGAACAATTGCCAAACCTAGTCCTAATCCGCCAAATTTTCTAGTTGTGGCGGCATCTGCTTGACGAAAATAGTCAAATATGTATGGCAAGAAGTCAGGATTGATACCTCTACCTGTATCGCTAACGACGATCTGAGCTTGAGTACCAATACGTTCCAAACGCACCTCAACGCTTCCTCCTACGTCAGTGAACTTTACTGCATTGGATAACAAATTCCAGACAATTTGCTGAAGGCGTGCTGTATCGCCTGCTACTTGAAATTTGAGGTTTTGGATTTCCGATTTGAGATGACTAAATTGCTTGCTATTTGAACTAATATCAGGATTTTCCAATCCAAAATCGATAATCGAAAATTGTAAATGGATGGACTTGGCTTGAGCAGCTAAGCGTACTGTGTCTATTGCTGCTAGAATTGTAGTTTTTAAATCAACTGGGGCAACATGGAAACTCAGTTTGCCTTGGAGAATACGGGATACATCCAACAAATCTCCAATCAGCTGGGTTTGCAATTGAGCATTGCGTTCGATGGTTTCTAAGGCGTAAGCTGTTTTTTGTTCGTCTAACTTGGAGTTGCGGAGCAGTTTTGCCCAACCCAAAATGGGGTTGAGGGGTGTACGCAATTCATGGGACAATACCGCCAGAAACTCATCTTTGATGCGGTTTGCTGCTTCTGCTTGCTCCCGTGCCGCTTGTTCTCGTAAAAGAAGTTGTTCTCCTTCGGCTTCTGCCCTTTTGCGATCGCTAATGTCAGTATGAGTTCCTAACATCCGCAGGGGTTTTCCTTCGCTGTCCCAGGATACAATCTTGCCCACCGAGAGAATCCATTTCCAATCTCCGGCTTTAGTTCGCTGTCTAAACTCTACTCGGTACTCATTAAGTTTCCCTGCAATGTAATCATCATAAGCCTGAGAAACCCCTGCTGCATCATCGGGGTGGAGGCGATAGCGCCACTTAGCATTAGTTTCCTGAAATTCATCCGGTTCGTAGCCTAGCATCTGGGCATACTCTGGATTCACAATTGCATCGCCAGTTTGCAGATTTAGGTCATAAAGTCCCTGATTTCCCGCTACTAAAGCTAAACGGAGGCGTTCTTCACTATCTTGCAACGCCGCTTGTGCTTGCTTGCGTTGAGTAATGTCCTGAAGAATCAGCAAAATTGCATTGACGTTACCGCACTCGTCGTAAAGGGGAGCCGCTGAAATGTTAAGAAATACATTTGAGCCGTCACGCTTGCAGCGATAGGTTTCCACACCAAAGAAGACTTCGCCTTTAGTGACAGCCTCTCGTAGCTGGTCGCATTCTTGGAGCTTTTCTTCTGGGACAATGGGCAACTGGCGACCTAAAAGTTCTGCTTCACTCCAGCCAAATAATTGCTCTGCTGCTGCATTCCATAACTTGACGGTGCTGTCTGTCTCAACGACAACAATCGCCAATGGCGAAGCTTCAATCAGCGTACTCAAGGTTTGTAGCGTTTGTTGGAGTTCTTGTTGGACTTCCTTATATTCAGTGATGTCCATATTCACCCCAATTAAACGATCTGCCTGACCTCCGTCACTAAAAATTTTTGCCTTGGCAGCTATCCAGCGAATTCTGCCATCAGGAAGTATAATTCGCCATTGGGTATCGAAGTCAGATCCTTGTGTAACAGTTCGTTGGGCGGCAAGATGGGCCTCAGAGCGATCGTCTGGGTGTAATCGTTTTAACCAATGCTCATAGCTACCCTCAAAACTTCCAGGTGGCAGCCCAAATAGAGCTTCCATTTCTTCTGTCCAAATCAATTCTCCGGTTTGGAACTTCCATTCACAAGTGCCTATTTTGCCGACTTGTTGTGCCAAAACTAACCGCTCGCGACTGGCCCGCAGGGCAGCTTCCACTCTGTGTCGCTCGTCGATTTCCTGTTGTAATTGCTGGTTAACTTGCACCAGTTCAGCAGTTCTAGTGTGTACGCGCTGTTCTAATTCTTCTTGCAGCCGTCTTAGTTGGTTTTCAACTGCCAAGCGTTCCTCAATTTGTGCGGATAATGCCTTGTTTGCTAGCCTTAATTCCAGAGGGCTCGGCAAAGCTAATGCTTGAGGAACTAGCGGTACGAGTTCGATCGCTGTAAACAATGAAACCATCGCAGTTGCAGCTTTGAGGATACCTGATAGCCAATAGGTAGGATGCCACAATGTCCAGATCTCGGCAATGTGTGTCGTACCACAAAAGACAATAAAAGCAGCAAATAACAAAAATATCCAAGAGAAAGGTAAATCTTCTCGTTTGCGAACGAAGTAGAACAACGTCAGCGGAATCGAATAGTAAGCAAGGGCAATAATGGCATCAGAAATTATATGCAGCCAAACTAACCCTGGCTTCCACAGGTAGCAGTGACCATGAGGAATAAATGAGCCTGTGCTAAACAAATTAACTACAAAGTCGTGCATACCACTGAAAACTAGAGTGAGAGGACAAGTCAAAACTGCGATCGACTGCCGAGAACATCTAAATAATGTTTAACTTTAAAATTGATACAAATAGGGATCGCGGAAAAAACAATTAGAGACTAGTCATTTGTATCAGGTATTTCGTCAAATAGTATGATGTAGCACATGTTTTTTATTAACTGTTAACGGTTGACAGTTAACTCTCAGCAATCAACAAACTTGATGAGTGACTGGGCGATTTCAAAACGTTACAAATTAACACTAGTTAGATATTTATAAGACTTACGCATTGACAGCAAAGACCAAACATGAATAATCTAAAAACCGCCTCTGTC
This sequence comes from Nostoc sp. ChiSLP01, assembly GCA_034531195.2. Taxonomy (GTDB): domain Bacteria; phylum Cyanobacteriota; class Cyanobacteriia; order Cyanobacteriales; family Nostocaceae; genus Nostoc. The sequence continues at coordinate 342 of JAVRBO020000025.1, read as the reverse complement.
GTAGGGGCACAGCATTGCTCATACGTGTCAACTTAACGCGAGCTGAATTCGATGTATAGGATTTTGACCTCACTCCTTTAAGGAGAGGAGAGCAAAAAGCTTAATATTTCGTTACTACTCCCTCTCTTCTTAGGAGCTATCGCGTATACACAAGTCTTTTAAAGTTGTTGTGTAAGACACAGAAGTTTAATTTTTGCTCTTGGATGCAACAAAGGTGCAAGCCGATGCAACAAAGGTGCAAGCCGATGCAACAAAGGTGCAAGGCAATGCAACAAAGGTGCAAGGCAATGCAACAAAGGTGCAAGGCGATGCAACAAAGGTGCAAGGCGATGCAACAAAGGT
>JAVRBO020000024.1:0-199295 GCA_034531195.2 Nostoc sp. ChiSLP01 | reverse complement strand
ACTTTCCGCCTTGACGTTTCAGTATAACGCGCAGCCTGTAAGACTTTCCGTCTTCATGCTCTCAAAAACAAACTTGCGTTACAGCTATTTTCACTTAAACAGAAGTGCTGTGTTCTAAGGGATTACCAACAAATAAATTATCCAGTCTTGTGCAATACTTGTCGGTTAAGGGGAAAAGGGGAAGGGGAAAGGGGAAAGAAAAAACCTTTAACCTTTACCCTTTAACCTTTTCCCCAAACCCAATGCCGAGTTAAAAATCGTTAACCGAGCAGTATTGCAGTCTTGTGGGGTGGACATCTTGTCCGCCCCTTTCTACGGGCGGGCGAGACGCTCCGAAGTTCTGATCGCCGGAAGCCGGCGCTCAGACTTCTCTCCACCCCACAAGAAAAGTAGTACGCCCTGTAGAGACGTTGCACTGCAACGTCTCTACAACGATAAATCACTCCCTACTCCCCAATACCAAGCAACTTTGCCATCGCCAACCTTTGTAATTTCCCAGTCGCACCACGGGGTAGTTGCTCTAAAATGTGAATTTGCTTAGGCACTTTGAAATTTGCCAGCATAGTTGAACAGTGAGCTAAAAGTTCTTTTTCGCTAGCTTCTGCTTTCAGAACAACAGCCGCGTGAATATCTTCTCCTAAGGATTTGTGGGGGACGGCAAAAGCTAAGGCTTCAGCGACGGCGGGATGACGTAGCAAAATATCATCTACTTCTAAAGGAGAAATTTTTTCTCCACCCCGGTTAATTAATTCTTTTATCCGTCCAGTCAGGCAAAGATAGCCATCTTCATCGATTTTGCCTCGATCCCCTGTGCGAAACCAACCATTTACAAAAGCAGTGGCGTTGGCTTCTGGGTTATTTTCGTAGCCGTCAATGACATTTGGTGCTTTTACCACCACCTCGCCCAAACTTCCTTGGGGTAGCAAGTTACCTTCAGAGTCCATAATGCCGACTTCTACGCCGAAGCCATAACCGACAGTACCCGGTTTGCGGATTTTTGGCGGTAAGGGGTTGGTAGTCATTAAGTGGGATGCTTCAGTCATGCTGTAAGATTCCACCACAGGCGCATTGAGAGTTGTTTCTAGTTGTTCGATGATAATTGGAGGCAAAGAAGCACTACTAGAGCGAATAAAACGGAAGGGATTTGCTTTAACAATTTCTGTATTGCGGCTAGCGCGTGCCAAAATTGTTTGGTGCATCGTTGGCGCTGCGGAGTACCAGGTAGGTTTGTAAGTTTCTACCAGTTTCCAAAACTCTAGGGCATTAAAACCATTGGGGCAAACTAGCGTACCGCCAGATCCCAGAGTTGCTAACAAACAGCCCACTAAGCCATGAACGTGGAATAACGGCATTAAGCAAAGTGTAGTGTCCGCTGCGGTGAGCGAATAAGCACCAATAATGTTGTTGGCAGAAGCAATGAGATTGCGATGACGAATTGGCACCCGCTTGGGACGACTTGTGGTGCCGCTGGTGTGGAGAATCATCGCTACATCGTCAGATGAGGGGGACGCGGGGACGCGGGGACGCGGGGACGCGGAGAATAGCCTATGCCCAATGCCTAGTTCAAAACTCAAAGTCCCGTCATTATTGACCTTAGCATTAATCAACATCATGTCGGGTGTGAGGGCACTAATGGCCGCTTCTGGTTCCTCAGACAGGGTAATCAGTGCTTTTGCCTGGGTATCTGCATAGTAGAAGGCAAATTCATCTTGCTTATATTTGGGATTTAAAGGTGCGGCGGTACCAGATAAAGCAGCAGCCAGAAAAGTAATTGCCATTGGCGAACCATTATTCATGGCAATGGCAATGCGTTCTCCGGTTTTGAGTCCAAAGCTGTGGAGTTGAGATACCAGCCCAGTAACATTTTCGCGCAATTGCTTATAAGTTAGCGATCGCCCCTCAGGCGAAACCAAGGCTAAATGATTGTCTTCCCCTGCTAAAAGCTCAAATAAATTCATTTCAAAACCTCTAAAAAGTATTGGGAATTAGACATTGGGCATTAGGCATTGGGCATTGGGCATTAGTTATTTCTCCCCCTGCCTCCTCTGCCTCCTGCCTCCTGCCTCCTCATCTCCCCACTCCTCAAGGTAAAATTAACTAAATGTTGTGTCTATCGCTACTAATAAATCAGAAAAAACTTTTTCAGGACTTCAAGCAATATCGATAAATATGGATCGTCGGAAATTTCTCAACTATGTTACTTTAGCAGGATCTAGCTTTGCCTTAACTAGTTGCATTCAAGGCAAAAATTCCAATTCATCAGGTGAAGTATCTCCTTTAGCATCACCTGTGGCAGTAAATGAACCGCTAAAAGTAGGATTTGTTTATATCGGCCCTGTGGGTGATTTTGGCTGGACTTATGCTCATGATTTAGGTCGCAGACACATGGAAGCCAATCTTCAAGATAAGGTAAAAACTACCTTTGTGGAAAATGTGAATGAAGGTGCTGATGCTGAAAGAGTAATTCGCCAATTAGCATTAGATGGTAACAAATTAATTTTCACAACTTCCTTTGGCTACATGAACCCAACAATTAAAGTTGCCAAAGAGTTTCCTAATATTTTCTTTGAACACTGTACCGGTTACAAACGTGCTGCTAATGTTGGCACTTATTTGGGACGTTTTGAAGAACCGCGATATTTAACCGGTATGATTGCTGGCAAAATGACAAAATCAAATGTAATTGGTTTTATTGGAGCATACCCGATTCCGGAAGTAATTCGGGGAATCAGTGCATTTACTCAAGGAATGCGGTTAACAAATCCCCAGGCAAAAGTTAAGGTGCTTTGGGCACAAACTTGGTACGATCCAGCTAAAGAGAGAGAAGCAGCTCAAGCATTGTTTAATTTAGGTGCGGATGTGCTGGCTCAGCATACCGATTCTGGTGCTGTTGTACAATTTGCCCAGGAAAAAGGGATTTATGCTTTTGGCTATAACACCGATATGAGCAAGTTTGGTCAAAAAGCTCACCTGACATCAGCTATTAATAAATGGGGCAAATTCTATACAGATAAAGCTTTGGCTGTAATGGCTAATACTTGGAAATCTCAAGAAGTTTGGGATGGTATTGGTCAAGAAATGGTGGATATTTCTCCGATGAATCAAGCGATTCCGGCTGATGTGCAACAATTAATAAATACCAAACGTAATGAGTTTATTCAAGGTACAGCACATCCTTTTGATGGCCCAGTGAAAGACCAAAAAGGTGTAGTACGAGTGCCAAAAGGTAAAGTATTAGATGATAAGCAACAATTGGCAATGGATTGGTATGTTGAAGGAATTGAAGGGTCAATTCCTAAACAAAAATCTTAGCGTTATGGTTTCTTATTGAAATGCTTGTTCTAGTTGTTCGGAAGTTAGAGATTTAATTAAGCTTAAAGGTAGTGGTTGCTGACTAATTGTATTAGCGTAATTTGTACTCAAATATGATACGTAACTTGGTTGTTCGGCAATATAAGTTTCAAAAAAGGAAACACTCAAAACATTAACATAACGACGTGCAACGGCTTGACCAGAACCAATTACTTGGGTAGGTATAGGTACGGTTGGATTTAATGGTTCTACAATAGTTGAAAAGTGCGTGCCGCCATTGATAAGTGCTAAATACTTGTTTGGAGTTGTTAACCAAGTAAAAGGCTGAATTTGTTCTAGTAAAGCCGGAGCAACTGTATCAGCACTACTAGATACAATCATTATCGGAATTTTTATTTGGCTGAGACTAGCTTTTCCAAAAATACTGCTGTCAATTGGGTTAATGGCGATCGCAGCTTTTATCCTAGCATCTGATAAATTATATTTAGCATTTGGTAAATTCACTCCTAAACACTGAAGTAAAAGCGAAATATTTAACGTATTTTCCAAAGCTGGACAGTCAGTTTGAAGTTGCTCAAAATTAATTGGTGCCCCTGCTAATGCTAATGCTGTATATCCACCAAATGATTGCCCAATTACACCAACTTGTTCTAAATTTAAACGTCCCTGAAATGTTGGATTAGACTTTGATAAATTAGTGAGTTCGTCGAGTAAAAATTTAACATCTAAAGGTCTATCAATTAATTCTCTTGGATTAGTCACTCTATCTGCTGTACCTGCAAATAAGGCTTGCAGTTGTTTAGAATCGCTGCCAGGATGTTCTGGAACAGCAACCACAAAACCATAAGAAGCAAGATGTTCAGCTAGATAGGCAAAGCTTGTCCTGTCAGAACCAAGTCCGTGGGAAATGACAATTATCGGACGAGGAGTTTGGGCAATTGGTAAGTAAATATCAGCCGGAAATTGTCTAATACGCGATAAGTCATTAAGAATAATAGTTTGCTTTGAAAAACGAAAACTTCCAGTTTTTCCTAAGTCCATCAATGGAACAGTATTCTCTATAAAAGCATTCGCAATCTTTTGTCGGGATTCTTGGTTAATCAGTGCTACTGCATTTTGAGTGTGATTAACTAAATTTTGTAATGCTTCTGCTATTGCAAAACTCCGGTTTAAGTTAATTGAAATTGACCTGGCGGGAAACTTGCGTAATATATTTAAAAGTGTAAAATCTTTTTGATTTGCACCTGATAAAATTAATGAAGCGCGAATTGCATAAAAACCGGAAATATTAGATTCTGTCTGAATAACTTTTCCTAAATTGTCTAATAATCTTTCACCAATTGGTGTATAAAGAAACTGCGAAACTTGTACTTGATTTAAAGGAATTGGAGTTGTTAAAGCTTTCCGCAGTTGAGTTAGTTGCTTTTGTCCTACATAGTTTCTATACGCAGCTAAATCGCTGTCTACTTTGCCAGTTTTAACATAGGTTTCGAGAGAACTAATTGGAATAGACTCTTCTAAAAGACCGTAGTTAAATTTGAGTCGTTCTGCACCTAAAGCAGGATAAGCTGTTAGTGTAGGCAGTAATCCTATACTAAAAATTCTCAAAGCTATTTTTCGCCAGACAGTTTGTTTATTTAGAAAATGAGTCATAAGTTATCACTTAAATAAAATTATAGGAATCCAATTTGATTACTGAAAAAATTTAAGTATGTGTAGGGTGCGTTATTGCGAAGCATAACGCACCCTTTTTAAGGATTTGGTGCGTTATGCCAAAGGCTAACGCACCCTACGTATATTTTTTAAATAAAATTAGTTGATAATAAAATTTAATAAAGGTTAACATCCTTAAATTATGAATGATTTGGAATCAAAAACTTAAATTATGCTATACAAACTCTTACAACCAAACGCAAAAAGTATCAGCAAGTTAGGTAACTTGCTGATGTAAAAGTTCAGTTCATAACATAGTCTTGAGCAAGGCTCTAGACATTAGCGAAAGTTGCTCCTGGCACTAACTCCACCTTCACCCAACCTGGTTGTCTTCGGTCGAAGGCCTTATATGCATCAATAACTGACATTAGCGGTTCAACTTGGGTTAAGACTTTTGTCGGGTCTACTGTACCATTGCGAACCAAATCCACCAACGTTGGAATATATTTGCGGTGGTTACAATTACCCATGTTAATTGTTAAATTCTTGTTCATCGCCGTGCCGATGGGAAAGAAATTATGGGTTGGAGGATAAACTCCAATAATTGAGAGTGTACCAGCTTTTGCTAATGCTTGAACTGCCCACTCTAATGCTTGAGAAGGAGCATTTCCTGGATGCCAGTTGCCGTTTTGCGGATTAGTTTTAGGGGCAATTTGTTGTAACTGCTGTTGAAATTGTTGTGCTTCTTGTTGAGCTTTTTCGGCAGCCGGGCCGCTATCAGGAGCATTAGCATCTACGCCAACAGCTTCAATTACCCTATCTACACCAATTCCTCCAGTCAGTTCGCGGATAGCTTCAATTGGATCTTCGGCATTGTAATCAATGACTTCTGCACCTAAATCGCGTGCCATTTCTAAGCGCGAGGGAATCGTATCCACGGCAATAATGCGTCCTGCACCGAACAATCTAGCGCTGACAATAGCAAACTGTCCAACAGGGCCGCAACCAAATATGGCGACTGTATCTCCTGGTGTAATCTCTGCAATATCGGCTCCAAAATATGCCGTTGGGAAGATATCAGATAAAAGAATTGCTTGGTCGTCTGTGACTTCTTTTGGTAGTTTGACTAACCCCGCATTTGCATAAGGAATCCGAGCGTATTCAGCTTGCAATCCGTCGAAGGGGCCAGATGCTTCCGGGCCGCCAAAAAAAGCTGTCCCGGCGGTATGCCCCTGAGGATTAGCGTTATCGCATTGAGCGTGATATCCTGTTCGGCAGTAAGAACAATAGCCGCAAGCAATTGTCGAAGGAACGACAACGCGATCGCCTACTTTCAGATTCCGCACATTAGAACCAATTTCTTCAACAATACCAACACCTTCATGTCCTAAAATTGTACCGGGTTTCATACCTGTAAATGTTCCCCGGATCATGTGTAAATCTGTGCCACAAATTGCACTAGAAGTTAGTCTAATAATGGCATCCGTTGGCTCTTTAATTTTTGGTTCTGGTACGTTATCTAGTCGAATGTCTCCAATCCCATGAAAAACTACTGCTTTCATTGTCAATACTCCTAATTTGTTGGTTTATATCTCACAATAAAACTGGTAGCTGGCAAGTTTAGCTACTACAAAAAATCGATAAATATTTCTGCATTAGAGTAGGAATCCTTTCACCAAAATTAAACTTGTTAATAAATATATCTATAAAGATAATTGAGTTTATTTCTGGCTATATGACATATGCACTTAGCGACTATAGTATCGATATTGCTATGGTTTCCTATCGACCTCTAGAAAGATATAAATTCTCAAAAGTGTGAGTAATGTCAGGTGGAGAAACTGAAAGTAATAGCACACTTGTTAAGAGGATATGTATGCGCTGCTATACCTTTTTGAACGAAGCTTTGAATTTGACGCGATCGCCTCGTGAATTGCTGCAAAGTATTGCTCGCCAATACCTTATTTTTTCTCGGCGCAACCTTCTAAAACCTTATTTCCGAGGATAAAAATTGCCGAGTAAGGATACTCTTTATCTGACATACCGTCGCTACAGGCATCAACTTTTTTGATGATTAAGATATTGTTGCCTTTGCCCTGAAGTCGGTAGACTCGTACCAAATCTGCGGGACGCGCCTCTGCTTTTAAGGGTGCAATATAAGAGAAAGTTTGCTTTTGCACATCTGGTGAAGAATAGACAATTCCCTTCTTACTGACAAGAACACTCCAAAACGGTTCTGTACCCCTAGCGATGAATTCTTCACTTTTAATAGTTTGTGCAACTTTCCTATTAATAAAAAATTCATTAGCACTACTGGGGCTGTTAGCTAATAAACTAGCACCAAATCCAAGCAAAGCAACACAACAGATGAAAGTTTTCATGTATCGAGTACAACTAATCCTACTAGTAGTCTATCAGGCGAAGTTTGAATGGTAAAGCAACAAACCGCGAAGGAGGCATTCGCGCAGCGTCTCGTTAGAGAAGAACGCAAAGGAAGAAGGGAAAAAAGAAATAAAAATTTGTCTTACCATGCAAAGTTGTCTTGACAAACCACTAGAGGCGGAGATTATTTTAAGCGCTAGTTGGCTCTATATAACCTTGAATGTTTTCTGGCTCAAAAGAGCGTAGGATACGCGTAGCTTGGCGGGTTAACTGCTCTGTTCCTCTAACCACTATTAAATACTTGCCTGCATCTAAACGATTGCGATATGTCAAAGCATCGCCACTACCTACGGTTAAACCAACTGCACCACCAACGAAATAAGCACCTAAAACACCAGAAGCTGCTCCTAAAAGTCCACCAATAATATGATTGCCGATATCAGCGATCGCTAAAATTTTAATCCCAGTTAGATAATTAAACGCATAACCGGCAATGAATCCAAAAGGTATTAGCCAATATAATAATCGCTTTGCTCCTTTGCGAGCTTGTTGATTCGGATCGATGAGGTTATAATCATCAGCACTTTTATAGCCACTTCCCAAAATATCTACTTGGTTTGGAGATAAACCTTCCTTTGTTAAAGCAGAATAAGCTGCTTCTGCTTGTGACTTATCTGGTAAAACCGCAATCAGGTAATTCATAGGGCAAAATCCAACTATATTGTTTGCAAAACTTCTATTAAAAATCAGCTATCTTGTAATACCAATTCAAAATCAGCAAAGCCATAGCCAGAAGGGTTTTGGAGTTGGGATGTGTTGCTGAATTTTAGAGAATTTGTATAATTAAGTTTCTGATTTTAAATTTATTTTATTCATGGTTTATGCACAATTAATGAAATAACGTAGACGCAAAGCTGCTTGCCAGAGGCTACCGAGAGGGCACGGAGAAATAATTTCAGAGACTTTTTGAGTAAGTCATATTATTTATTATTTCATATATGAAAATCTTACAAAACAAGTTAGCATTTTCAAACTGGACAATTAAAATTGCACGCACACAAGAACTAGGACACCAAAGCCCAAAGAATAAAACATCTTTCTAGAGAACCAGTTAGAATAAATATTTTTAATACTTTAGAAGTAACTCTATTTTTATTTGTTATTGTACTTTTGATAGAAGTAGCGGCTAAAGATATATTTTATCTTTCATAAAGATTACTTTATATATATCAATATAATTCATACCAATTCTATATGAAGATGCACAGAATATTAAACGAACCGCCAAGTACGCCAAGAGCGCCAAGAATAGAGAGTTACTCATTTAGTGCAGCTTCACATTAAATTGGTATCAGGACTAATGGCCCAAAATTAAGTATGAATTTGAGTCAGATTTGCAGATGAAGAAGTGGGTTTAAGTCCCAGACTAAATGGAAAATTTACGAGTATATCAGTATTTTGAATTTTGAATTACTATTACCTCGCTTTCAGCCTGATAATTTTGTGACTACTAGGCCGATCGCTGACTAATTCTAGTTGTTGTGCTTAGGCAGTTGGAGGGTAAGTCTTTGGATTCTAAAATTAATAATTCTGTTCTGGGAAAGCTTTCAGGAAAACAAGGGTTGTTGGTAGGTTTGGGGTTGGGTCTGGTTTTAGCTATTGGCGGGATGGCTGTGTTTTCGCGTTTTGGAACTCAGCAATCGGCTACCCCCACTCAAAATGCTCCCGCAGCAAATGGTAAAAACTCGGCATTGCCGGTGAAAGTTCAGCAAATTGGTACTACCACCACCGAACAAAGTTCAGATTTTGTCGGAGCCTTAGAAGCGCAGCAAAAAGTCACGCTACAGCCGCAAACTCAAGGGCGAATTGAAGCGATTCTCGTGTCTAGCGGTCAGCGAGTCCAGAAGGGAACACCGATCGCATCTTTGAGTTTAGATCAAACTCAGGCAAATGTGGCTAGTTCCATCGCCACCGTCAATGCAGCGCAAGCGGGGTTAAAAACGGCTCAAGCACAACTGCAACAAGCCCAAGCGGAGCGTACTAAGGAAGCAGCAAACGTCCAACTTCAGCAAACTGAATTCAATCGCACCCAACAATTAGTTAGCGAAGGAGCGCAAGCCAGACAGCAATTAGATATTGGTAGAAATAATTTACAAGCTGCGATCGCCGATCTACAAGCCGCAGAAAAAGAAGTTGCCGCGGGTAATGCAGCAGTGCGGCAAGCACAGGCCAATATACGCGAAGCCCAAGCAGGTACGGCTGCCGCCCAAGTCAATGTTAACCTCAAACGAGTAGTATCACCGATCGCTGGCATAGTCGGTGAATTTCCTGTAAAACTTGGAGATTACGTCAACACCGGACAAACAATTACCACAATTACCCAAAACGATGCACTGGATTTAAATCTTTCTGTACCCTCAAATCGATTGCAGCAACTGAGAGTTGGATTGCCGGTGCAGCTGCTCAATCCCACTAGCCAACAAGTAATCGGCACTGGTGCGATTAACTATATTTCTCCAACGGTAAGTTCTAACCAGCAATCGATTTTAAGTAAAGCACGCTTTAGCAATTCCCAAGGGCGATTGCGGGATGGGCAATACGTTCAAGCTCGAATAATTTGGAATCGACAACCGGGTGTATTAATTCCTACCGTTGCCATTTCTCGCATTGGCGGACAAAGTTTTGTCTTCGTCACAGAAAACACAACTGTTAACGGCAAACCGCAGCAAATTGTACATCAGCGTTTAGTGCGCCTGGGTGAGATTCAAGGAGCAAATTATCAAGTCCTCGACGGACTCAAACCCGGCGAAACCATAGTCACCTCTGGCATTCTCAAACTTAGAGAAGGCACACCCATTCAACCGCAATCCTAAATCCAGGATACTCGCTCATGTCGATCGCGAACAACTTTATCAAACGCCCGGTTTTAACTACCGTTTGTTCTTTGGTGATTCTGCTTTTAGGGGGTGTGTGTATTCCGCTACTCCCACTCAATTATTTGCCAGATATTGCACCGATCCGGGTTCAAATCTCAGCAAACTATACTGGCGCGGATGTTTCAACGGTGGAAAGTGCAGTTACAACAACCCTTGAGCGACAGATTAACGGTGTCGAGGGTATGCAGTACATGACCTCAAACAGTTCCGCAGGTAGCAGCCAAATCTCAGTATATTTCGGGTCAGAAACTGATAAAAATATCGACCAAGTAAACGTGCAAAATCGGATTGCCCGTGCCACACCCCGCTTACCTACGAGCGTGCAACAACTTGGTGTGACCGCGCAAACTGCTTCCACCAGTATTTTGTTGGTGTATACGTTTTATGCAGAAAATAATGAATACGACCCGCTGTTTATCAGTAACTATATTGACCTGAATTTGCGCGATCAACTCCTGCGAACGCCGGGAGTGGGGGATTTAACGATTTTTGGTGAAAAACGCTATGCCATGCGGCTGTGGCTCGATCCCAATGCCTTGGCGAGTCGGCAATTAACTGTAGCAGATGTAGCGACGGCATTGCGATCGCAGAACATTTTGGCAGGGGCAGGAACCTTGGGTCAAGCACCGATACCCCCCGGTCAAAGCTATGAAATTCCGCTGCGAGTCAACGGCCAGTTCAAAGATGCTTCCGAGTTTGGGAATCTCGTTATTAAAGCCGGAAGCAATGGGGATTTAATCAAACTTCAGGATGTCGGTCGTGCCGAACTCGGATCGGAGACTTACGCTAGTAATGCAAGAAATAATGGTAAGCCTGCCATCGGGCTGGCAATTTATCAGTCACCAGGAAGTAATGCCCTCGATGTGGCGAGAAACATTGAAGCGCAGATGAACGACCTGATCAAAGAGTTTCCGCCGGGATTAAAAACCCAGATTGTTTACGATACCGTTGGGTTTGTGCAAGCATCCCTCGAAGAAGTGGTGAAAACTTTAGTCGAAGCCATCGCTTTGGTTGTGTTGGTGATTTTTCTGTTTCTCCAAGACTGGCGAGCCACAATTATTCCCATCGTTGCGATTCCGGTTTCGCTCATCGGTGCATTAGCTTTTGCTTACGTATTTGGATTTTCACTCAATAATTTAACTTTATTTGGATTAATCTTAGCCACCGGATTAGTGGTTGATGACGCGATTATCGTTGTCGAAGCGATCGCCGCTAAAATTGAACAGGGAGTTAGACCTCTGCAAGCCTCCTTTGAAGCAATGGAGGAACTGACTGGAGCCGTAGTTGCAACGTCGCTGGTGTTGATGGCGGTGTTTCTTCCAGTGGCATTTTTTCCAGGTTCCACTGGAAAAATGTATCAGCAATTCGCCTTAGTGATTGCATTTTCCATCGCCATCTCGACATTTAACGCGCTTTCCTTCAGTCCGAGTATGGCTGCGATTTTACTGCGCCCGCCAAAACCCAAACGCGGCCCCTTGGGCTGGTTTTTCAATAAATTTAATCAGATACAGCAATGGATTATTCAACGGTTTATTGCGATCGTCAAATTTCTGATTCGCCTGCGTTACGCCGTCGTGGCATTGTTTGTGGTGGGTTTAGCAGCAACTTACTTCATGTTTACCCAGGTGCCCACAGGATTTGTCCCCAGTGAAGACCAGGGTATTGTGTTGGGCATTATTCAAGCTCCCGACGGGGTTTCCCTTGGTTATACCGATGGAGTAATTACAAAACTCGAACAAATTCTGGCAAAAGAACCAGAAATTGATAACGTTTTCGCAACTTCAGGATTTGGCTTTGCAGGTAGCGGATCGAATCGCGGCGTGTTTTTTGCCAAGCTCAAACCTTGGGAAGAACGTACTCAACCAAACCAAAGCGCGACGGCAATCTTAGGGCGAATCAATGGTGCATTTGCAACGATTCCAGAAGCCATTATCACCGCAGTCAGTCCCCCACCAATTCAAGGCTTTAGTACCTTAGGTGGATTTGAGTTGCAACTAGAAGACCGCACCAACGGGCGATTGACAATCGATGATTTTTTTGCAACTGCCCAAGCCGTAATCGCCCAAGCGAACCAACAACCAGCCCTGAGCGGCGGCGTGTTTACCCAGTTTACAGCTAGCACACCCCAGTTTCAAATCGACTTCGATCGCAATCGCCTACAAGCGCTCAACGTCGATTTTCAGCAAGCTGTGAACACACTCTCAGCTGCCATTGGCTCCCAGTATGTGAATGATTTTACCCTCGGACAGCAGAGCTATCGCGTTTATGTCCAGGCAGAAGGCGACTATCGGCAATCGCCAAATGATATTCGTCAATTGTATGTGCGATCGGCAAACAACGAAATGGTGCGATTGAGCGAGGTGGCAACACTTACGCCCATTACAGGGCCAGCCGTCATCTCTCACTACAACGGCTTCCGAGCTATCAGCATCCAAGGTAGAGAAGCCCAAGGTTACAGTAGCGGACAAGCAATTCAAACAATGCAGCAAGCGGTGAGTGCAGCAACAATACCAGGCGTTGGTAGTGACTGGATAGGAACTGCCCGCGAAGAATTAGCCGCAGGTAACTTGGGCATTCTAATTTTTGGCTTCGGAATCGTGATGGTATTTCTCACCCTTTCCGCTCAGTATGAAAGTTATGTTGACCCTGCGATTATTTTGTTAACCGTACCGTTAGCGTTGTTAGGTGCGTTGAGTGCCTTGTCTTTGCGCGGTTTAGTGAACGATGTCTACGCAAACGTCGCATTAGTAATGTTAATCGGGCTTGCCTCCAAAAACGCGATTTTAATTGTCGAATTTGCTAACCAAGCCCTCGAACAAGGCATGACAATTCAAAAGGCAGCTTTAACCGCCGCCCAAGAGCGATTTCGACCGATTGTCATGACATCAAGTGCCTCATTGCTGGGATTTTTCCCCCTTGTCATCGCCTCAGGAGCCGGTTCTGCCTCGCGCTGGTCGTTGGGAACGGCGTTGTTTGGGGGACTACTCGTATCCACAATCTTGAGTTTGCTCATCGTTCCAGTGCTGTACGTAATCATCAAAAACTTAGAAGAACGCTTCTTAAAGCGCAAACTTTCTACTCGCTCTGAGTCTACTTCTCCAGATGGACGAGCAACAGCGATATCTACGGCGAATGCACAAGCTAAGTCACCTGTGACCATAACGCAAAATAACGACGATAACCCATCTAATGATTCAAAGCATTGAAAAAGAATGCAAAATTCACAATAGATTGCTCGGTTAATAATTTTGAACTCAGAATTTGGTTTTGGGAAAAAGTTAAAGGTTTTCCTTCCCTTTAACCAAATTCTGGTTTTTGAATTCGATTTTGATAAATTCAGGACTTATACCATTTCACGAAAATCCCGATACATATATCTACCGTAGGATCTTTACAGATGTGCATACGTATCAACTTAACGTGAAACCCTTGCTCTTATTAACTTATATTATTTCTTTCTTTTCTTCCTTTGTGTCCTTAGCGTACTTTGCGGTTCGTTATCACTCGATCTTTGACACAACGCAGAGAAAAAAAGTCTGTAGAAGCTAGCCCTGGTAGCTTCTACCTTAAGTTGACACCAATGAATGAGACTTTGATATTACAAGAGGTAAAAATTAAGGCGCGAGTTTGTAAGTTACAAAGATAATCAAGATATACTCGCATGAATCTAACGGGAATATTAAGCATCGGAGCAAAGCAAATGAACGCCAAACTAATCACTTTTTCTGGCATCGTCACCGCATTTTTAGGTGCAGGAATAGGTTTTGCCGTTGCTCATTTACTTCCTTGTCCGTACACAAGCGAAATGTATAAAGATTTGGATCGAAAATACGCCATTGTTGGTGCAGTTGCTGGCTTGCTGATTGGTTCAAGCCAGGAAATGATTCGAGAACTCAAGCAAGAACGCGATGCAGAAGAAGATTTGTTGCGGGATCTCGATAAAGCCATTCGCTCAAATACTAACAAAGAAAATCGCTGATTCTCTTACCAGCCCCAACGGAGAAGGTTAATTTTTGCTCTTTGATGCAACAAAGGTGCAAGTCGATGCAACAAAGGTGCAAGTCGATGCAACAAAGGTGCAAGCCGATGCAACAAAGGCGCAGGTCGATGCAACAAAGGTGCAGGTCGATGCAACAAAGGTGCAAGCCGATGCAACAAAGGTGCAGGTCAAGAGACTTGTGTGCGATCGCAGTAGGGGCTTTACAGCTGTGCATACATGTCAACTTAACGTCAAACCCTTGTAAAGATGTGATATTCAGTACTCTGACTTAGCATCAAGATCCGCGTTACCCCACCCCGGTTTTGTCTAAAGCCAAAACCGCCCCTCCCCTTAGCAAGGGGAGGGGTAAAACGCTTATGGAATCAGCGTTTGAGCTTAAGCTGACACGTATGCACATCTGTAAACCCCCTACCTGCGTACTTCATTTACCTGAAAAACGCTCTAATTTGTACAGTGAGTAAGAAAGGTACAAAAAGTAGGAGAAAGCCATAAATGAATAAGTCGGTTTCTCGGTTAGAGGTTAGAAATATTAGTAAATCGTATTCTGGTTTTGTGGCAAATCATCAAGTAAACTTAGCAATTCAGCCGGGAGAAATTCATGGACTTTTAGGGGAAAATGGGGCAGGTAAGAGTACTTTAATGAAAATTATCTATGGCTTGGTGCGTCCGGATGCTGGTGAAATTTTTTGGGAAGGACAACAGGTTAATATTAACAGTCCAGAGTCGGCCATATCTCTGTTAATTGGAATGGTATTTCAGCACTTTAATTTATTTGAAACGCTGACTGTTACGGAAAATATCGCCCTGACGCTACCTCGTAGTGAAAAATGGGATTTATCACGAGTTGCTAAAAAAATTATTACTTTATCAGCAGCATACGAACTAAATATAGACTGCGATCGCCCCGTTCATACTCTCTCTGTTGGTGAAAAACAGCGGCTAGAAATTCTCCGGTGTTTATACCACCGTGCAAAATTGCTGATTTTGGATGAACCAACGGCAGTTCTCACTCCTCAAGAAACAGAAACACTCTTCGCCACTTTAAGACAAATCGCCTCTGATGGTTGCAGTATTTTATTCAGTAGTCACAAGTTATTAGAAATGCAATCTCTGTGCAGCCATGCTACAGTCCTGCGTCAAGGTCAAGTCGTTGCCAATTGTAACCCCAAAGCAGAAACACCAGCGAATCTAGTCAGGATGATGATTGGTGTTGATTTACAAGGGACTGGGGAATGGGGCATGAGAGGGGGACAAGGGGGACAAGGGGAACAAGGTAGCAATCTTTCTCCCTTGTCTCCCTCACAACAACTACCAGGGCCGGTTTGCTTGCTGGTTAAGGATTTACATCTTAAACCCCAAAATCCTTACGGTACAATCTTGCACAACATTAATATGGAAATTCACACTGGCGAAATCGTTGGTATTGCCGGAGTGGCAGGGAACGGGCAGACAGAATTGTTATCAGCTTTGAGTGGTGAAATCATCTCTCCTCAGGCAGAAATGATTATGCTAGGTGAAATGCCCATAGGCAAAACTAATGTTACTCAACGTCGCCGCTTGGGATTGGGATACGTTCCAGAAGAACGTTTAGAAAAAAGTGTAGTGCCAAGTTTAAGTTTAGTCGAAAATGCTTTGCTCACAGCCCACGGGCAGGGGTTGTTACGCCGAGGAATAATTCGCTTTGGCAAGTTAAAAACCTGGACTCAACGAATTTGTGATGCTTTCAATGTCGATCGAGCAGGAGTAAATTCTGTTGCTGCTACTTTGTCGGGGGGAAACTTGCAAAAGTTTATTATGGGGCGGGAGATATCTCAAAATCCAGCAGTATTGATTGCAGCGCATCCAAGTTGGGGCGTAGATGTGCAAGCCACAGCTAGAATTCATGAAGCATTGATTGAAATGCGAGATACAGGTGCAGCAGTGCTAATAATTTCTGAAGATTTAGATGAATTGTTTGCATTGTGCGATCGCATTGGTGCAATCTATAAAGGACAAGTTTCTCCTCTCAAGCCAATTGCACATACTAACCGCGATGAAATTGGTAGTTGGATGGGAGGACTTGGCTTTGATTGAAGGAGGCAGAGGGCCTTGCTGAATTTGAATATGAAATTTAAAAATCAACTCTTCTCAACTCTTACTCTCTGCGACTCTGCGCCTCTGCGTGAGTTAAATTCATATTCTGAATCAGCAACGCCGTTTTTCTTTTTTGTTCTATGCAGAGCTGCCGCTTTCTCCAGTTATAACAGCAGATGTAATTAAGTGTGCCAAACGTAAAGCTTCTGGCACTTTGCCACAGTCAGTTAAGCGGTGAAGTACCTTGGCTACTACAGCAGGTTCTTCTCCGACAACTTGGAAGTAAAAGGGTGAATAATCATAAATCGGGCCAGCTTGCTGTAAAAGTTTGTGTCGCTGTTGGAAGTCTGGCAGACGACTCATCGCTTCTTCAACAGCAGCTAAATCAGGTTGGCGGCGCATCACGGTAACGCAGGGTAATTGCAGGCGATTGGCTAATTCTGGAAGATTGACGAGGTTAAACCCACCAAATGCAATTCCATCTAAAAGCAATATATGTAGTTGTGGTAAAAATTTCCTTCCTATCAATAACTTGCAGATAACTTCCGTGGCATCGAAACCATCTTGTTGTACTTGGCCCCACACCATACCTTCAAATCGAGTCCCTGCACACACTATCCCAGCTATAGATACATTGCCACCAGCACCCCGAATAAAAGGGGCATCATCGAAGCCAATAACACGAATAGTACGATTGAGTTTCAGTAGAGATTCAAGTTTCATTAAGCTGTTGTTTGGAGGCTAAGTCTTTTAAGCATCAGGCGAACAAAACAAAAAATGGCGTTACTGAATTGCGCTATAAATCCAGATGTAGAGACGTTGCAATGCAACGTCTCTACAGGATTTTGATATCATGCTAAATTACACCTTGCCATCCATGAGTTGGCTTTTTCTTAAAAAGTAACAACTATACTTATTTTTGAAGGTTCATCGTTTTGAATCCATGCGTCCTCGCCAGAACATTTCAGAAATATTTTCGACTTTCATCCAATTTGAAGCCGATCGCTTCAACTGTTGGATATATGATGCCAAACTACGGCGCAGTATCCAAAATTGCTTGTTACAGATAGAAAACAAAAGCTCAGAAAATTTTTGGGCAATTTACTGGCATAAGAACTGGCAAAATCAGCCCAACTCTTTAGCTGAAGCACATCTATCGGCTTATCTGCAAGAAACCTGTTATTGGTCAGCACAAAGGACGATTCCCCAGATTCGTAGCGTGCAGTGTACCTTGTTTGACTGTTTTCAAATAGCGATCGCAGAAGTACCAAAAATCCTCAAAGCTTGCGATCCCGACCAAAAAGCTACTTTGAAAAGCTACAGCAATGTGGCTTTTGGCAATGTAATTCGCGATGCTTTGCGGCAAAAACAAGAAATCGATTTTTGTAACGATTGGGCATTGCTACTAAAGTTAAGCCGCAAGCGACTACAGGAATCTTTACAAAATGCTGGGCTAACAGATGAAACTATTGCTTGTTACTTGTTAGCTTGGAAATCTTTTACAGATGGTTACATTCTGGGCAAATCGCCAGGAGTGCGGAAGTTGCAAAGACCTGACGAAGATACTTGGGAAGCAATTGCTCAACTCTACAACCGCGATCGCTTAACGCAACTTAACCCCCCAGGCACAGAATCCAACGCCCAAACTCTCGAAAAATGGCTGCTGTTATCTGCAAAACACGCACGTTCTTATTTATATCCTGTGGTTTCTTCACTCAATACGCCGAAAACAGGTCAAGTAGATAGCGAATTACAAGACGATTTACCAGACACTACTCAAAATGAATCTTTATTAGCAAATTTAATCGCCACAGAAGAAGCCGAAACTCAAAAAAATCAACAACAAGAAATCCAAAATTTATTAATTACTACGTTGGCAAAACTGCCTCTCCAATCACAAGAATTGCTACAGCTATACTATCAGCAAGGGCTGACTCAACAACAAATTGCCAAACAACAGCAAATCCAGCAATATCAAGTATCGCGGCAATTAGCGAAAACGAGAGAATCTTTATTACTAGCGATCGCCAAATGGAGTCAAGAAACAATGCATATTTCTCCGACTTCCAACGTGGTTAAACATATTAGTGCAGTATTAGAGGAATGGTTACAAAATTATTTCAGTCAGGAGGCAGAAGGCAGAAGGCAGGAGGCAGGAGGAACCCACCCTTAAAAAGGTAGGATTGGAACAAGGACGTTCTCTTACAAAGTTCAGTTCGTGCTAGCTCGACTTTGCGCTTCATACCTTGCTGGAAGCAGTCTCGGTATAATTATCGCTTTTGACTGAGCTTTAAACCCAACAACCTTGTTTTAATTGATACTCTTAACCTCTTGCTTCCTGCCTCCTAACTCCTGCCTTTCTTGTAATTTAGAACCTAAATCCTCAAAGGAGGAGTAGCTATGTCATCATTTTGTGTTCCGCCAACTCAGCTGTGGTTAGAGGTATCTCCTGAAGTTCAAAATCAATCTTGGCAGCAAAGCCAATCTAGCGTTAATCCCCGTAGCCGTTGGCATGTTTTTCTCAATCAAGTATGCGTTAGTACTTTTTTGCCTTGGTTGCAAGCAGAATACGTACCAGAAGCTACTATTGATACATTGCCAATAACTTGGGAACTAGTCAATGGCACTGCTATAAATCTTGATACAAAACGCTTGATTTTAATTCCAGATAAAAGCTTAGAAACTAGAGAATTTTCTGTACCACAAGAATGGATAGATATTCCTCAATGGGCCGGAGATTATTATTTAGCTGTACAAGTTAATCCCGATGGGGAGTGGATGAGAATTTGGGGTTATACTACCCACGAGCAATTAAAAAATCAAGGTAACTACGATTCCCAAGAACGGACTTATTCTTTAGATGCTACTCAAATGATTGAGGATTTAAATGTACTTTGGGTGGTACGTCAACTATATCCTGAAGAACAAACACAAACAGCCATCGCTTCTTTGCCTGTTTTATCAGCTACTCAAGTAGAAAATCTCTGGCAAAGATTAACAACAATTACTAATCCTCGCCTGGAATTACCCTTTGACATCTGGGGAGCCTTGTTAAACAACAAAGACTGGCCGCAAAGATTTACAGAGAAGCCAGCACTTGTTAACTTGCGTCAGTGGTTTCAAAATATAGTTGCAGATAGCTGGCAAACAATAGAAACCTACTTGGGTACGCAGCCAGATTTTGCCTTTAGCTTTCGTCAGGTTAAGGATACAGCAGAGCGATCGCTCCAACGAGTTAAGGAAATTGAATTACCAAATAATCAAGCTGTAGTCTTAATGTTGACGTTGACAGCAGAAATAGATGGTAGAGTGGGAATCCGCGCCCAACTATATCCTAAAGAGCGCAATTTATCTTTACCTAGAAATATTAGTTTGGCGTTGATTTCTGCTGCGGGAGAAATTGTCCAATCAGTGCAAGCAAGGGAAGCAGATAACTCAATTCAACTCAAACGGTTTAAATGTCCGCAAAATACGCGCTTTAGTCTTCAGGTTGTTTTAGATGATTTCAATTTTATGGAAGAATTTGAAAGTTAATAGTTGGGTATTGTCTCACGCAGAGGCGCAGAGACGCAGAGAGGAAAAGGAGTTTGGTGTTGCTCAAGTAGAATACTCTTTTCAACTCTTACTCTCTGCGCCTTTGCGTCTCTGCGCGATATAAATTATGAACAAACTCATCGTCCTCAACTTAGGAAAAGGAGATTTAAACCAAGGCTTTCCCACAGTCATTGCTCAACTTTGGCAAACGGACACTCCTACTCCTATGCAGTTTACAGGTGGATTACCTGCTGCACCACAATTGGAGCATCTTTATCAACGTTGGCAACAAATGTATACAGGTTTGTATGCTAGTTTGGGTTGGCGTAGTGGCAACATTGCAGACTTTGAAATTGATGAAGAAGATGTTACCCATATTTCCCAAACAGAGTTTGACAACCTCTCTCAAGAATTACAAGAGAGTCTAAATTCATGGCTAAATAGTTCGCTGTTTCTCAATATTGACCGAAAACTACGTACTCAACTTTCACCAAAAGAAGAAATTCGTTGCATAATTACTGCCCAATCGCCGCAGGTTTTAAAGCTTCCTTGGTGTTTGTGGCATTTTTTTAGCGATTATCCACAGGCTGAAATTGCCCTGAGTCCGCCAGAGTATGCTCGTGTGAAGACAAATCCTCAAAAGAGTAAAGGTAAAGTTAGGATTTTAGCAATTTTAGGCGATCGCCACGGCATCGATCTCGAAAAAGACCAAAATTTACTGCGACAATTACCTAATGCCGAACTCAAGTTTTTAGTTGAACCCAACCGTTCCCAACTCACAGAACAGTTATGGCAGTCAGGTTGGGACATTCTTTTTTTTGCAGGACATAGTTCCAGCCAAGGGAAAGGGCGAATGCTGCTCAATTCTGGCGAAAGTTTAACCATTGACCAATTAAAGTATGGTTTACAAAAGGCGATCGCTCAAGGTTTGCAACTGGCAATTTTTAACTCTTGCGATGGTTTGGGATTAGCCCAAGATTTAGCCGATTTGCATTTACCCCAGGTGATTGTCATGCGCGAACCCGTACCAGACAGGGTAGCGCAGGAATTTTTGAAGCACTTTTTGGCACTTTTTTCACGAGGCAAAACTTTATATGCTGCCGTCAGGGAGGCTAGAGAAAGATTACAATCTCTAGAAGATGATTTTCCCTGCGCCACTTGGCTACCTGTGATTTGTCAAAATCCAGCAGAAATTTCCCCCACCTGGCAGGATCTCTGCGGTGGTCGGTTGGGTTTATATCTGCCGCGTCCCAATATCAGGCAGTTACCAGCAGTTTTTTTAAATAGCTTCAGCGTTACTTTAATTATCGTATTAATACGGTTATTCGGTGGGCTGCAAACCCTAGAACTAGAAGCCTTTGACCGGTTAATGCAACTGCGACCCAAAGAACAGCCAGACTCCCGGCTTTTAGTAATAACTATTACCGACCAAGATATTCAAGCGCAGGGACAGGAACCCCGCCAAGGTTCTTTATCTGACAAGTATTTGAATCTCCTATTAGCGAAACTGGAACAATATCAGCCAGTGGCTATTGGTCTAGATATATACCGAGATTTTCCAGTAAATACTAATCAACCAGAACTAGCCAAGCGGATGCAAAAAAGCGATCGCTTAATTGCAATTTGTAAACGTGCTGACCCCAAATACGACCCCACAGGTATTTCACCGCCGCCGGAAATACCAGAAACACGACTGGGTTTTAGCGATTTTGTGGAAGACAACGATGGCGTACTCCGCCGCCATTTGTTGGCGATGACTCCCAACCCGATTTCCTCAAGTTGTACTGCGGCTTCTGCTTTTAGCGTCCAGCTAGCATTTGTTTATTTAAAACAACAGGGAATTACAGCCAAATTTACCCAAAATTGGGATTTGCAACTGGGAAATAAAACTTTTCCAAAATTACAAAATCCAACTGGCGGTTATCAGTCCATAGATGACCAAGGTAGCCAGATTTTACTAAATTATCGTTTTTCGCCTTCCGTGCAAGCGATCGCACCTCAAGTTACCCTCAGCCAAGTCTTAAACGGACAAGTTAATCCAAATGCCCTAAAAAACCGGATTATTCTGATTGGCGTCACCAGTAACAGTAGCAGCGATTACTGGTATACACCAGATGGAAAAAACCCTTCAGAAATTATCCCAGGCGTAATTATTCAGGCACAGATGGTGAGCCAAATACTCAGTGCTGCTTTAGACCAAAGACCCTTGTTATGGGTTTGGAGCCAATGGGCTGATATTTGCTGGATTTGGGTTTGGTCTTTCACAGGTGGTTTGCTGGCTTGGTATCTTCGCAAAATAGCTTATCTCAGTATTGCCATAACCGCAGCATCGGTTATTCTGTTTGGACTTTGCTTAATCTTATTGACTCAAGGTGGCTGGATACCTTTAGTACCACCGATGATTTCTTTGCTACTTAGTAGTACTATATTCATCTTTATTAGCAAAAAATTCCAGAAATGATAGCGATCGCAAGTGTAGTAGTAAATTAACTATAAAAATTCTGAATTCTGAATTATTTCTTGCGATCGCTAAATAATTTCTACTATGAAAAAGGTACTTTGGTTTCACGCTACCACCTTGATATCCGCGCTTACCTTGAGTATTTTTAACCCATCTGGAAATTTGCATGTACAGGCTCAAACCGTAACACCTGCAAGCAAAATCACCTATGTTGCACCAACAGCACAGGAAAAGCCAGGAGAACCGACAGGAAGGCGTAGAGGTGGAGGTAGTCGTGGTTCCTGTAAGCAGTATGAAAAGCTGACAGCTTTAGTACCCATAAATAAGATAGGAAATAAAGATTTAGTATGGGGACAATCAGCATCTCAAACCCCAACATTTTGGTTTTTTGTACCCGATAAATTAACTCCTCAAATTCCTGTCGAGTTTGTAATTCAAGACGAAGCAGATAATTACGTTTATCATACAAAATTTAATCCCCCAGAAACGCGATCGGGAATTTTTCGCATACCCGTACAACCGACAAAACCCTTAGTAGCTGGTAAATCATATCGTTGGACTTTTTCAATTTATTGCGATCCTAATAAGCCATCTTCTGCTGTTTACGTCCAAGGTTCAATGACACAAGTTGCTCTTAATCCATCATGGCAACAAGAACTTACAGCGGCTAAAACACCATTAGAAAAAGCAAGTTTTTTTGCACAACATGGTGTTTGGTATGATGCTTTAACCAGTTTAGGAGAAAGTCTACAAAATACCAAAGACAAAGATCCAAATATTGCATCGGCTTGGAGCGAGCTATTAAAACAAGTTGATTTATCTCAAGTTGGTACAGATGCGATCGCCGAAGCCGACGCTCAGACTTCTCTCCACCCATAAGAAAAGTTGTATATTTTTTTATTTGGTAGTCCCTAATGTCCGCAGTATTGGAGGGTTAGACGGCGGGTTGATTCCATACATCGCCTGCATTTTTCCTACATAAGCCGTCTCAAATTTCTTTTGCTATCGGTGCTTTTTTTCTCCCTCCTCCCTCTTTTTGCCTCTGCTGATACTCGATTTTGGATTGGGAATTGCTATTAGACTATTTCATTCTGGCGAAATTTCCCGATAAGCTTGCCGACACTGCTCGTAGTTGTCTGGTAAAATCTCAGCATTACCAAAACATAATTGCTCGTGAGTGGTAATTAAAGTTTCATAAGGCTGTATGGGCGTTACAGACGATCGCAATAATTGTAGATATTCTCCATCTGTACGGCTTTTTTTGTGAGGTGCGATCGCCTGCTGATGCAAATGCTGTAACATCGCTAAATAAAGACAACGGCAAGCTTCACGGTAGTTACCTTGACGATAAAATTTTTGCGATCGCTCTAACAAAACACCAATGGATGACTCACTAAAGCTATTCTCTACACCAAAATCAGTAAAATTTCCTCCCCTACTCAGCCAAGAATATAAATAAGGACTGAATTCTCGCCATAACCGCCAAACTATCCAAGCTACAAATAAGCCTAGTATTACCCAAAACAGGAATTTCAGTAACTCACCTACCCAAGGGCTAATTGACCATCCATCGGGTAATTCTGGCAAAGACCTTTCCAAGCGGTAAAACTGGTATTCCCACCATTCTCCTACTTGTTGTTGAAATTGAGAAAGCTGCCAATTCCAGTTAGTTTTTTCAAAAGTATCTGTCATAGGTGAGGAGTGAGGGGTGGGGGAGAGAGGGGGGATGGGGGAGTGTGGGGAGTGTGGGGAGAGAGGGGGGATGGGGGAGTGTGGGGAGTGTGGGGGGAGAGGGGGGAAAGATTTTTTCACCATCCTCCCACACCTCCCACACCTCCCACACCTCCCACACTTCCTACACCTCCCACACCTCCCACACCTCCCACACCTCCCACACCTCCCACACCTTCCTGCTTGCCCAACGCCCTATTCCCGAACGCCGATTGAGTCTTTTTTTATCATTATCCAGCCGATAATGGCAAGTAGCCCACCAAATACAAGAAATCCTAGATCCCAAGCTAATTGATTTGGGCCTGGTTTAACATGATGGATACCGAGAATTTGATGGTCAATCAGTCCTTCAACTACGTCGAATAACCCAGCACCAATAAGTATTGAACCAATAAAGGTTTGTGATGACCAAGGAACATCATCACGCCCTCCGGCACGCCACAATAAGATTATTCCTGCTACGGTTAACACCCAATCGAAAGCATGGAATAAGCCGTCCCATATCATATTCAAATCTTCATTAGCAACATTTGTCAGAGGTCGAATGTTGCTCAACATGTGATGCCACTGAAGTAGCTGATGCAGTAGAATTCCATCAACAAACCCTCCAAGACCCAAACCAAGAACAATTCCTGCAATAATCAAGGGTGTCCTTTGCTTAAGGGTTGTACTCTTCGCCTCCATCTTCAACCTCATAGATAAGCTTTTTACCAAAATAGAATTGTTTTGGTTACCATATCTTCTATCTTGAGGCAAGTGCGATCGCTCAAATTAAAATTAGTCAATCTTCAATTTTAATTTGCATACCTGCTTTGGCTGGGTCGAAATTTTCAGGAAAATGGGTATTGCGATCGTAATCAGCTTTTTCTAGGTTCGCTCCTTCAAGATCGGCTTGATGAAGATTAGCAGACATTAACAATGCTCCCCTGAGATCGGCATCTCTCAAATTAGCTTCACTCAGATCCGCAAAGCTTAAATCAGTTCCCCTTAAATTAGCACTGCTCAAATTAGCTTCACTCAAGTCAGCATAGCTGAGGTCAGATCCTCTCAAATTAATACCTTGTAAATCAGCATTACCCAATTCTGCTTTGTTAAAATCTCGTTTTCCTGCTGCATACCTCTCCACAAGAGTAGGAGCATTATTAACGGGCTGTTGAGAATTTATTTGAGACATATAACAGCCTCACAGGCTATATCATTAATTACTTTTACTAAGGATTACATCATAAAAAATGTCTAGTTAGATATTTGAGATAACAAATTTTTCAAAACTCTAGCTTAAAAAGGAGAGTGGGTAGAGACGCGATTAATCGCATTTCTACCCACTTCCCGCTATAACAGAGTGATAGTTTTGGTTTTTCGGTACTTGAATATTGCTAAATGTAATACATCAGTTCCTTCTGTTGTCGGATTGTTCTCCGTTCGCAAAGGTCTTGAAGTGTATATTTTTCCAATACTGAGTTAGCGGCTTGACGTGCTTCCTGCCAAACTTCTAGAATTAGCTCACCTTCTACTGTGCTGGGAGGCGGTTCGCAAGTAGAGGCAACAGCATCCGAACCTTCCATACAGGTAAAAGCATCCAGCACTGTGATTGTCCTGGGATCTCGCGCCAAAACATAGCCACCTTTGGCTCCGCGTATGCTCTTAATTAAACCTCCACGCCTTAATGTTGCCAGGAGTTGTTCTAAGTAGCGGTTCGGTATATCTTGTAATGCTGCTATCTCTCGGATTTGCAGGGCGTCACCGTTAGGGTAGCAAGTTGCCAACTCTAACAGGGCTAGAAGTGCGTATTCTGATTTGTTAGAGATTACCACAGGCGTAATATTTTAAACCCACACCTAAATATACAAATTCACTGAATCTATTTCCCTAAGCTATTGCTAAGAAAAACTTGACAATCAACCCATTGCTGACCGGCTAACTCTACTTTAAATACTTTCAAGGATAAAAACAATTATATTTTTTTTTTAATTCAATAAATAAAAATGATTAATAAAAGGGTCAGGGCAATGGGGCACAGGAGGCAGAGGAAGCAGGCAAGAAAGAATGTTAGCCTTTAATTAACCAAGATGAGGGGTTTTGTGTAATTTATAACTTCCTGTTGGAGAGTAGAAATTTTTTGTTTAGTAAATACTTCGCCAAGCTTTCACTGTCCCCTTACCAATTTCGCTATCAACGGTTTGACCTCCTTCCAATACTAACCTGATGTCTAAGTTCTCATCTGGAGCATTTTTCAAAGCAGTGGCTAGTTCTTGATTAACAACAAACGTGCCTGTTGAACCGTCTAATTGAAAAACTTTTTCCCTGACCTTGACCAAAAGTTTATCTACTTTTTGGGTAGTCACAAACTTCAGATAATCTGGTCTGGGATACAGATAACCTGCGGTGTAGAAAGAAGACTTAGCTTGACCGTAATTTACTGTTACGAGTAGTCTAACGCTTGAAGGAGTCCACAAAGTAATAACTTGTTTTGAACCATTGCGGTATAAATAGCCACCTAAATAATTGCGGTCAAAAACTCCAAGAAACTCGCCTTCAAAAGGGTCAAGAATTCTCACGGGTTTTGACCAAGGTACATTCATATCTGGCGAGAGTCCCGCTGATTTAACCAGTGGTAAATTAGTTGATGCTTGGGCAAGGTTAGGTATCTTTTGAACGGTGGAAGCAGTGCAAAGTTGCGGGGAAAGTGCAACCAAGCTAGCCCCTAAAAGAAGAGCTGGAATTTTCCGTGCTAAGTTCATGATGAGCCAGGGATGGAATCTTCAAAGACAATAATTGGGCAGCTTGTATTAGTCATCCCTACCAAGACTTTTGTTCTCCAAAATTTTTGACAATTGAGTAAATTTTCAGTGTTTTGAGAAGATGTATTTTGACACTTAAACATCAGAATAAGTGTCTGAGGGATACAAAATGCTGCCACAACTATTTTAGCGTGTGAATAATCATACAATTAGGATTGTTATGGTAGCGATCGCGAATTAAAATTTAGATAAGTGTGAATATGTTGGGCGATCGCTACCATAAATCATAAATAAAGTGTTGATTTTTGAAATATAGATAAAAGCAAACATTCCCAAACTAGCCGTGGTTGAGCGTAAGCAAGCAAGTATTTACGAGTTTGTTCTAGCTCCTCGATCGCCTTGGCTTGATGCCACTGCTGCCAGTAAAATTGCTGAAGATAATCAACTAACCATAGTTGCGCTTCTGTATCTAAATCTTTATCAATTTTTTTGGCTAGCTCCAAAGCATTGCGGTAGGATTTGGGAGCTTTTTTCAAATCTTCCAGTAATTCTTGGGGAATAGCTTGTAATTGCTCGTAAGATGCGATCGCACTTCCCGCACTGCCAGCTGCTATATTCAATACTGCCTGATGTTGCAAAATTTCCTGATGACCTGTTTGTGTGAGTACAACAGCTAAAGATTGTGCATCTAAACGATAAAAAGGAATGCGCTGACAGCGTGACACCAAAGTTGGCAGCACAGACTCAACTGTAGGTGCAATTAAAATTAACGTTGCTTGTCCTGGTTCTTCTAAAGTTTTAAGTAAAGCGTTTGCTGCTGCTTCTGCCATTGTTTGGGCTTCCTCCAGCACCACTACATTCCTTGGTGCGTCTAAAGGTGGACGACTCAGAAACTCAGCGATTTCCCGAATTTGCTCTAGTCGAATTACAGGGGGTGCTTTACGCTTGAGTCCTTTTTCAGCCGCTTGTGCTGCTGTAAATCGCTGTCCTTGGTATTGATAAGTTGGTTGCACCCACAACAAAGCCGGGTGGTTACCTTGACGCAAACGGTTTTGTAAAGCACTAGTGATTTCCATGTCACTAGAAAATAGCAATTCCACAAAGCACCTAGCTACTAGACTCCTGCCTACACCATCTGGGCCGACAAATAAATAAGCTGGAGCAACTCGTTTTTGCCTAACAGCTTGAGTGAGCAATTCTATGGCTTGCTGTTGCCCTACAAGTGGTGCAAATGGCTTAATGGTCATTGGTCATCAGTCATTAGTCATTAGTCATTAGTCAATTGTAATCTGCACAACAACAAATTACGTATTATATAGTTTCTTGGAATTATTCAGACAATTATTTCAAATTTAATGGTAATTTTTTACGATTTAATATAAATAGCTTTTTAATTAGTTACTATACTTATTTTATTAACTATAATTTTAGCTAATTTCCACTAGAGATAGTTTTTATAAAGAAAAGCAAACATTGTCAAACAATTCTTGCCAGCTTAGATAATCTGAATACATAGACGATGAACAAAAAAGCTTAGATTATTAAATTATCGCCGCCTAACTATCTGCAAATTTTCTAAAAATATTTGCAGATAGTTAGGCGGCTAATTTAAACACCCTTAAGGGCATCTAAATGTGAATTAGGTTGTTGCGTCAAAACTGCCCCAACTAAAGCTCAAAACATTTGGTAATGATGCAATACCATTATCATCGATAAAAATCCTTACACCTTCTACTCAATGGTTATTTAATAGCAGCTGCTAGTTAGGTTAGGACATAAACCGATCTTCAAACATCGACAACAACAGAATTTTAAGTCTGTTGCTTATTGCCTGCTATACCTGATTTTCATTTAGCGAAAACTACAAAGCTAGATGAAAAAATACTGCCTATTTTGCCATTTCTACAAGTAAAAAACAGCGAACAAAAACTATAACGCCGAAATCAAGATAAATCAATATTGTCAAAGGAGGCTGAGATGGAAATCTTCGATTACGTAATTCTAGGAGCCGGACTGGGTGGACTTTCCGCCGCAGCTTGTTTAACACGACAAGGCTACCGAGTAGCAGTTTTAGAACAACATTATTTACCTGGTGGATGTTGCCATACTTTTGATTATGGAGAATACAGTTTTTGTGCTGATGTTCATTATATTTCTCAATGTGGTTCTGGTCAGACCATAGGTCAATTTCTCGACTATATTGGACGAGATATACCCTTTAATAGCCTCGATCCTGACTGTATCGATCGCGTCATTACACCAGAGGTAGATTTTAAAATTCCTTTGGGTTGGGAAAATTTGCGATCGCGTTTACTTTCCGCATTTCCAGAAGAAGCTAAAGCAATTAACCATTACTGCAATGAAATTCAACAACTCCACCAAGAAATTCGCAACTTGGTACAGGAAGTACGCTGGTTCGATCGCAAATTATCTGATTGGTTGAAGTTACCAAAATATTTTAATTTATTTTGCAAGCGGAAGTGGACACTACAAGATTTATATAATGATGCGAGATTATCGCCCAAACTGCAAGCAGTGTTGGCGGGGCAAAGTGGCGACTATGCACTACCACCCGAAGAAATTGCCCTACTCACCCACACTTCCCTAGTTTGCGACTACTCAGAAGGTGCTTATTATCCAAAACATCACTTTAAACATTTTGTTAACACCATTGCAGATGTAATTACCGCAGGTGGAGGTGTAATCAAGTATTCAACCCCGGTTAACCATATTCAAGTTAGTAACGGTACTGTTCATAGCGTACTTGCCGATGGAATTACTTATCGCGCCAGCAAAGCTTATATCAGCGACCTCGACCCGAAATTAACAGTAGAGTTGATGCACGATTCTGAAGCTTTGAGTTACAAAGAACGTCAACGCCTCACCCGTTACGAATACTCAGCTAGTGCTTTTAATATTTACTTGGGTTTAGATAACCGCTTCGATCCTCAACGCTACGGCATCGGTAACTGGAACATTTGGTATTATCCCACAGGCAACCTTAACAAAGAATATCAACAACAATTGCAAGGAGACCTCAGCCATCCGTGGATTTTCCTCTCGTGTCCGACGATGAAATCCAGCGAACCAGGGATGGCGCCAGAAGGACATCATATTTTAGAAATTGCTACTGTCTGTTCTTATGAACCATTTGAATATCTGCATAAAACCGACCCAAAAGCCTATAAAGCCAGAAAACGGGAAGTTTATCAGCAGATGATGACAAGCGTGCGAGATTTGATTCCAGATGTGGACAACTACGCGCGAATGAAAGTTTACGGTACACCCACCACCAGCGAATTTTATCTCGGACAACCCCAAGGTAATATTTACGGTGCAAAATTAGTCCCCAAACAAGTTGGTTTAAATCGTCTGGGATACGTGACGGAATTACCGAACCTGTTTTTGGTAGGCGCGAGTGCTGGCTATCCCAGCGTACCGGGTGTAATTGGTAACGGGATGGATGTAGTGGAACTGTTGACAGGGCGATCGCCACACCAGAAACTTGAAATATCCCAGCCTTTGGTAGGAGTTGGGTGATTGACCTTTTCAAGGGGTAGGAGAGCGATCGCCAATATCTGACAAATTATTTGCGATCGTCATAATCATGATATTATTAGCCCAATAGCAACTCGGTTCTGGTGGGGGTCAGCCATCAGAGGTAACGGGGAAAGTCCGGTGTAAATCCGGCGCTGTCCCGCAGCTGTAATGAAGCTGATGCTTCAAAGTCAGAATGCCCGCCGAAACTAACACACAAACTCATACCCATCTGCGAGGTACAGATGAATATTTCCATAAATATTTCAACAACAACATATCAGTTTCACGTTTTCATCGTGCCAGAGACACGCCACGGACTACTCATGGCTATGAAATTATAGGCAGTTTATTGATTATTGCAATTACGCTTTAGTGCAGCTGTAATTTACGCTAGTGTTTCGCTAGCGTAAAAGCTTTTGCAACATCATTTCTGCCAAATTCACTCAATAGCTATGTTGCAGTTGTACGATTGCAACAAGATATCATATCTGCGACTCAGGCTTCTTTTTACACACTTCAAAATCAATGATCGATAAACAACATACTTTATTTGTTTGCACGACTTGTGGCAGCACTTGGCAAGACGCTAAACGAGTTGGCGAAAGCAAAGGTGAACAACTACTACTACAACTTCAGCAACTTGCACAAGATTGGGAATTGCAAAATAAATTCCTCATTAAAGGAGTTGAATGCATGAGTGCTTGCAACCATTCTTGTGTCATTGCCTTTGTTGCAGAAGATAAATTAACCTATCTCTTCGGCGATTTACCAGTTGATAGTAGTACATCTGCTATTTTGCAATGCGCTACTCAATATTATGCTAAACCCAATGGTTCACTGCCTTGGTCAGAACGTCCCGAACCTTTAAAAAGAGGTATTTTGGCAAGTATTCCACCACTGAGTAAATGGATAAAATTCAACGTAAATTGTTGTTAATTACTCACTAAGTAGTGTCAAAAGTATCTTGTTACCGAAGATTTGATAATTTACCGAGCTATGTAATAATGATTATCATTTTTACATAGACACACTACGACTTTCTTCTACTGTCGTCAACTTTATTCTACCTCTACACAAGCGGTGGCTGGTTTCACTATGCTTGTCGTCTTTTGCTGAATCAAAATCAGCTTTTTGTTCTACCAACATCAAATTTCTTAGTTATACAGGTTGCTTAAATTACAAATGCATAGTAATTTCGTTGTCAGATGGGGAATTCAAATTGTTGTGTCAAGTTTAATTATCGCCTTGAGAATACTATTAGAAAATCACAGCACCAAAGCCACGGAACTTCCACAAATATCAGAATTATCCAACTTTGTAGGTTCAGCCAAAGACTTACAACCAGTTGGGGAAGTTATATCTCAAAATAGACCAGCCTCCACAGCAGAAGAAGAACCCGACATAGAACTAACAATCATCTACAAGCTATTAAATGAACCTGTGTTTTCACCTTTTCGTCGTGAAGGGACAGTGAAAGATTCTACTCGTCCAATTTATGTGATTACGGGTGAAGAAATGGAAGCGCAAGGTGCTAGAACTGTCAGAGAAGCACTAAAATTTCTTCCTGGTATTTTACCTGATGGTACAGTTGGAACAGAAATAAACGCCTTAAGCGGTCAATTTATTCGGGGTTCTAGTGGCGGTCAAGTATTAATATTACTTGATGGTAGACCGATTAATAATCTTGGTGGTGGTAGTTTTGACCTTTCAGAGTTTACCACAAGTAATATTGAGCGAGTTGAAGTATTACCGGGTGGTGGTTCAACTCTTTATGGTTCCGATGCAATAGGTGGGGTGATTAATATTATCACTCGCCGTCCCACAGAGAAAATCGCAACAGAAGCCAAAGTTAATGTAGGTGCTTATGGACTGAACCAACAGACTATTCAAAACAGTGGAAAAACAGAAAATATTGGTTGGGTAATTGGATACAACAGAACCCAAGCTGAATATAACTATCCTTTTACAATTCCTGAAGCCAATTTTCAAGGAACTAGGCAAAACAATGATACTCTCTACAATAATTTAAATGTGAAATTAGAGGCAAATTTAGGAAAGCGCAACACCCTAAGCTTTTCAACTCTATATTTAGGTAAAGAACAAGGAGTAGCAGGAGGAGTCTCCATTCCCATACCAGAATTTGGTCAAGGTTTTTTTAACTCTCTCACCGAAAATAATCGCAAATACACAGACCAAATTCTCAGCGATTTAACTTGGAACTCAAAACTAGGTAGTAGAGATGATTCGCTTTTAACCGCAAGAGTTTATGGCGATTTTAGCAACACTCGTTTTGACAATCGTAGTGGCGCACTTTCGTCTCAAAATCGATTTGATTCTAACCAAATTTCTTACGGTATTCAAACTACACACAGTTGGAGTTTTGCGAACAATCAAAATTTAGTTTATGGCTTTGACTATCGCAATGTGAATGTACGCAATACCTCTTTTAGTTATTCTACAAATATAGAGAGAATAAACTACGATACTAGTATTAGTCAAGGAGCGTTATTTGCCAGATATGAAGTAAACTTTACTCCTAGCTGGACTGTCAATTTAGGCTTACGTCAAGACTTTAGCAGCTTGATAAATGGCTCAGCGACATCTCCCTCTGTAGGTACAAAATTTGCCATTTCTGACTCTACAACTCTGAGAGCAAACTATATCAAAAATTTCCGAGTTCCAACCATTGCCAATTTATTCAATAATAATCCTAGCAATATTGGTAATCCAGAACTTAAACCTGAAAGAGGTGATAGTTTTGATGTGGGAATTGACCAAAAACTCGGCGATATCGGTTTATTACGTTTAACATTTTTTTACAATCGAGTCTCTGATGTGATTGCTTTTAAATCACTGATACCACCTGTAAACGGAAATACAGGAACTTGGGAAAATATCGGCTTAGTTGAAACCACCGGAGTCGAAGCGGCATTAAATTTACAACTGGCAAAAAATGTCTATGCCTTCGTCAATTATACAGCGAACGATCCTCGGATTTTAAAAAGCTCTAACCCCGCAGAAATTAACAAAAAATTGCGGTTTGTTGGTGCAGATAGTATCAATCTTGGAATTAATTATGAAAACCCGGAAGGTTTATATATGGGATTACTCATGCATTCACTTGGTAAATATCCAACGAATAACATTAACACCGAATTTTTAACAGGATATACGACATTTGATGTAAAGTTACGAGTACCTTTGAGCGCTAATTTAGCTGTGAATGGTAGTGTAGATAATATCTTTAATCAAAGATATCAATTATTTGCAGGGTTTCCTGATGCAGGTAGAGTTTTTCAAGTTGGGTTGAACTGGAAATTTTAGATTGGTTAAAGGATAGGATAAATTTTGGCAGTTTAATTTCTCAAACTGTTAGCGTAAATAAAGCTGAATACTATAGAGTTAAAAGCCATGACTGAATTTAATTCCTGGGTAAACCGATTAAATCAAGTTGTCACTAACCCTTTACCAGGAGGTGGAAAAATTGAATATGAATATTTTGATTCTAGTACCGATGTTTTATCGCCATTACTCTACACCTTATTTCAGGAAAATTGGCAGGAGGTAGGGGTAGGACATATAGTGCAAGGTGGTGTATTAGAATTAGAATTTAATGCTCCACCTAAAATTTGTATTCTCTATGATGGATATCTCACAGTAGTAGCAGAAGGCTGGCATTTGCATCTATGTATTGAGGCTAATTTAGGCGGCCCTCATTGTCAGACTCCTTTAGAACTAAGGCAACAACGTCAAGTAAGTCGTGCTGCATTTTATCGACGGTTTAATGCAGAAGGTATCCCTAGAAGTTGGGGAATCGATTTTTGGAATGGTGCAGATGAAAACCTCATGACTATTTTCCTACCAAATCCATACGTAGAAGGTGAAAATTTATTACCGGAGGGTAAGCCTAACTTATCAAAGTTAACTCTTTATCAGGAACTACGAGATATTTATGTTTTAGGAAATAAACCCATACCATTTACCAAAAATCCTTTAAAAAATTCTTATATCTCAGTTTGTACTTCTACTCGTTGTCTTCCTTCACGGAAATGGCAACCTACATTTGAAGCTTTAAAATCAGCAGTTGAAAAAGCAGGTGTAGATGTAGAAGTTAGAACATCTGGCTGTTTAGAAGTTTGCCAACTAGGCCCAGTAGTATTTTATTCCGATGATAGAACTTGGTACACTCGCGTTAACCCAAATGTGGCTGAAACTATTGTCAATGAACATTTGCTCAAAGGTAACAAACTTATTGAACATTGCTATCCACCAGAGTCTGTGTAATTTATCTTTGTTAAAATCTCACGCAAATAAATATATAAAGCCATTTTTGAGCGATTTCTCCTCATACTCTTCTCTGCGCCTCTGCATGAGAAAAATCATATTTCTCTAAAACCCATGAAATTGGTAAAACTTCCTCACTCAAAAACCATTATTTTTTTGTGTCAATTCTTCTTAATAGCAACCTTAATCATTGCTTGCCATAGCACAGCAATCAACACATCGAGAGATAACAATAATAACGCCTGTATTCAAAACTATGACCCCAATACTGATTACTTTCCTAATAAAATTAAGATCGCTCATGCAACAGGCTTGACAGTAGAATATCACAAACACTACAAAATCATTACCATAAAAAATCCTTGGCAGAATGCTAAAACAGGTTTTCAATATGTTTTAGTCCAATGCGGAACTCCTACACCAAGCGGATTTAATCAAGCACAGATAATTCCAGTACCAGTTAATTCCATCGTCTCTCTTTCAACTACTCATTTACCACACTTAGCCAAGTTAAAAATAGTTGATAAACTTATTGGAATTAGTGACATTAAGCAAGTGAATACGCCTGATATTGTCAACAAAATTCAAGCGGGTAAAGTTTCAGAAATAGGGAATAATTCAAATATTAATATTGAAAAATTATTAGAATTAAACCCAGATTTAGTAACAAGCTATGGTACTGGAGATTCCCAAACGGACAGTTACCAAAAATTAACAGAAGCAGGGTTAAAAGTAGCCATAAATGCTGAATATATGGAAGACACACCATTGGGGAGAAGTGAATGGTTGAAATTTACTGCTTTGTTTTTTAATAAAGAGCAACAAGCAGAACAGATATTTGGCGAAATTACGAAAAAATATGAAACAATAGCTGAAAAAGCGAAATCTCTAAAAAATCGTCCAAGTGTTTTTGTTGGATTTAACTTTAAAGGTACTTGGTATATGCCTGGTGGTAAAAGTTATGTAGCCAAATATCTAGCTGATGCAGGAGCAAATTATCTATGGAGTGATGATAAATCATCAGGTAGTCTGCCTCTATCTTTTGAAGTTGTTTTGGAACGTGCTAATAATGCTGATTACTGGTTGAATTTTCGTCAAAATTGGAGGAAGATCGAAGATTTAATCGCTGAAGATAATCGCTATGCTGATTTTAACGCTCTGAAACAAAAGAATCTTTACAATAACAATGCTCGTATTAACGCCAATGGTGGCAATGACTATTGGGAAGGTGGAATTAGTAATCCAGATATAGTTCTATCTGATTTAATTGAAATACTACACCCAGAGATATTACCTAATTATAAGTTATTTTACTATCGTCAACTCATTGAATAATGTTCAGCAAAAAAAATAAATTGAAAAAATACTTAATACTGCACAAAAGTGCCAATCGAAATTTTATACTTTTCTCAGTTTTACTTACAGCCTTAATATTGGCATTTTTATTAGACTTAGCTTTGGGGTCAGTCAATATACCCATCGATGAAGTAATTGCTATTTTATTTGGACAACAACCAGAAAAAGCGATATGGACTACTATTATTATCAAATTTCGTTTACCTAAAGCTTTAACTGCAACTTTAGCAGGTGCAGCTTTAGGTGTGAGTGGTTTACAAATGCAAACTTTATTTAGAAATCCCCTAGCAGGGCCATTTGTGTTGGGAATTAGTTCTGGTGCAAGTTTAGGAGTAGCATTAGTTGTATTGCTAGCAAATGCTACGACACCTACATTATTAGCAAATTTGGGGATAATTGGCGATTTTGGTTTAGTAATAGCAGCAAGTCTTGGTGCAGCATCGGTGTTAGGAATAATGTTAGTTGTTTCTCGCCGAGTGCAAGACACAATGACATTACTAATTTTAGGTTTATTATTTGGCTATGCTACGAGTGCAATGGTGAGTATTTTCTTGCAATTTAGTTCTAAAGAACGGATTCAAAGTTATATAATGTGGACTTTTGGTAGCTTTGCTGGTGTTACTTGGAAACAGTTAGTGATTTTAACTCCCGTTATCTGTTTGGGATTATTAGTAGCACTGCTGTTATCAAAACCTTTAAATGCTTTTTTACTTGGTGAATCTTATGCACGTAGTCTAGGGTTAACAGTGAAACAAACCAGATTTTATATTATTAGCAGTGCATCTGTGTTAGCAGGAGGAATTACAGCTTTTTGTGGGCCGATAGCGTTTTTAGGTGTTGCAATTCCCCATCTTTGCCGTAGTCTTTTAAATACTGCTGACCATCGGATATTAATTCCTGGGGTAATGATTTTGGGAGCAATTTTAGCTTTGATTGCAGATTTGTTTTCTCAACTTTGGGTAAGTGAAATGATTTTACCTTTAAATGCTATTACCGCTTTGATAGGAACTCCTGTTGTGACTTGGGTAATTCTGCGGCGTAATTCTCAAAAATCTTTTCCCTCATGAGTGATGCAATTCTCACAACTGATAATTTGACTATTGGTTATAAGACATCCCGAAAAACCCTCCGGACGATTGCGTTGGATATTTCTGTATCTCTGCAAGCTGGGGAACTTGTTTGTTTACTTGGCCCTAATGGTGCGGGTAAATCTACATTACTGCGATCGCTCGCCGGAATGCAAGCACCCATAGCAGGCGAAGTCCGACTCTTAGGCGAAAATATCTATGATTTACAACCGCAAGATTTAGCTAAACGCTTAAGTCTGGTACTCACGGAGAAAGTTGATGTGGGAATGCTATCAGCTTACACCTTGGTGACTCTAGGACGATACCCTTATACTAATTGGTGGGGAAAGTTAACACCTGAAGATGACGCAATAGTAAATTGGGCTATCAAATCTGTAGGCGCAGCACATTTAGCACCACGTCAAGTTAGCGAATTAAGTGATGGTGAACGACAAAAAATTATGATTGCGCGTGCTTTGGCTCAGTCGCCTATTGTTATGTTACTTGATGAGCCAACAGCATTTCTCGATTTACCGCGAAGGGTGGAAATTATGCAATTATTACGCCAGTTAGCACGAGAAACAAATCAAGCGATTCTCCTTTCTACCCACGATTTAAATTTAGCTTTGCGCCTTGCAGATAAAGTTTGGTTATTATCAACTAATGGCATTTTACATGTTGGTGCGCCAGAAGATTTAGTTTTGAGTGGTGCTTTTGCTAATACTTTCCGCAGTGAAGGTGTAGAATTTGATATTTTTTCTGGAGAATTTAATCTCCACACACCGCAGAGAGGAGAGATTAATGTCATCAGTGAGGGAATTGCAGGAATATGGACTATTCGTGCTTTAGAAAGAGTGGGGTTTCTCGTTACTCAAAAAGTAAGTTATTCTCCTATCATAGACGCTAATCTATCAGAAATCTCGCTGGAGGTGATACGGAATCAAGACAAAATTGTCTGGCAAATTACAAAGAATCAGATTGTAACTACCCATTATTCACTATATGAACTGATTAATTTTTTGATTTTGTTGCATCAAGTACGTAAGTCCTAGAAGTGCCGATAAGAAAATTATCCTAAAAAAAAGCCCCTGGTATTTCTACCAGAGGTGAAAGATATAATACCATTTCACTTGATGTTTGTCTGAGATGCCCCTGTAGTGCCTCTGCCTAAATAAGAGGCTAGAGTGTTCCTAAAATATTACCGCAAAAAGTGATTAGGTATAAATATTAGCCAACATTTGCCAATAGCAACTCTCTTTTTGCTGATTTTTGGACTTTTACTTGAGAGTCATCATCAACATCCACTATCGCTGTGTCTCCGTCTACAATTTCACCAGACAACAGTGCTTCGGCGAGAGAATCTTCTAAAAGGCGCATGATTGCTCGGCGTAATGGTCTAGCGCCATAGCTGGGATTATACCCTTCTTGTACCACGCGTTCTTTGAAACGATCGCTAACTTCTAAAGTGATTCCTTTTTCTGTTAAGCGGCTAGCAACATCACGGAGCATAATCTCAGCAATTTGCTTGACTTCATCCTTAGAAAGCTGAGTGAAGACGATAATCTCATCGAGACGGTTGAGGAACTCTGGACGGAAGTAATTTTTCAGTTCTTCATTTACCAAGTTGCGAATGCGGTTGTAACTAGCGTCGGCTTGGGTGTCAAAATCAAAGCCTAAACCACTACCGCCTTTTTCAATCACCTTGGAACCGATGTTAGAAGTCAAAATAATCAGCGTGTTCTTGAAATCGACTTTCCGACCTTTGGCATCAGTCAGTTGACCGTCATCCAAGATTTGCAGCAGCATATTGAATACATCGGGGTGTGCTTTTTCGATTTCGTCGAAAAGCAGCACTGTGTATGGTTTGCGCCGCACCATTTCAGTTAGCTGTCCGCCTTCGTCGTATCCTACATAACCAGGAGGCGAACCAATTAATTTGGAGACGGTGTGGCTTTCCATGTATTCGGACATATCTAAGCGAACCATCGCTTCTTCCGAACCAAAGAAATAAGCAGCCAAGGCTTTAGCTAATTCTGTTTTACCAACGCCAGTGGGGCCAGAAAAGATAAAGCTAGCGATGGGACGATTGGGATTTTTTAGACCGACGCGGGCGCGACGGATGGCACGAGACACAGATGTGACTGCTTGCTCTTGGCCGATAAGCCGCTGGTGCAGAGTGTCTTCTAGGTGCAGGAGCAACTCTGACTCAGATTCAGTCAGCTTGTTAACTGGTACGCCAGTCCAAGAAGCCACAATTTGAGCGATGTCTTCTTCATCAACTACAGCAGTATTGAGATTTTTCTCACTTTCTGCTATTTCACTTTGCAGTTTCGCTGTGAGTTCTAATTCTTGGTCGCGTAGTTGTCCGGCTTTGTCAAAATCTTGGACTCTGACTGCTGCTTCTTTAGCTTTGGTCACCCCAGCGAGTTCGCGCTTGAGTTCTCTATTGGTGGAATTTTGAGAGTTCCGCAGACGAACGCGAGAGCCAGCTTCATCAATTAAGTCTATTGCTTTATCTGGCAAAAAGCGATCGCTAATATAGCGGTCTGACAACTTGGCTGCTGCTACCACTGCCGCGTCAGAAATTGTGACTTTGTGGTGCTGTTCGTAGGCACCGCGCAAGCCGTAAAGAATTTGTACGGTTTCTTCAACTGATGGTTCGCCGACCATAATCGGTTGGAAACGACGCTCTAGGGCGGCATCGCGTTCGATATGCTTACGATATTCATCGAGGGTAGTTGCGCCGATGCACTGGAGTTCGCCCCGTGCTAAAGCGGGTTTGAGGATGTTAGCTGCATCCAAGCCGCCTTCTGTACCACCAGCGCCGACTAAGGTGTGAATTTCGTCAATCACCAAGATGATATTGCCTACAGAACGGACTTCTTCTACTACTTTTTTGATCCGTTCTTCAAAATCGCCACGGAAGCGAGTTCCAGCCACTAATAAACCCATATCCAGGCTGATGACTTGCTTATCTTGTAACGATTCGGGGATATCTTGATTAACAATACGTTGAGCTAGACCTTCAGCGATCGCAGTTTTACCAACTCCTGGTTCCCCAATCAACACGGGATTATTTTTCGTGCGGCGACCGAGAATTTGGACAGCACGCTCAATTTCCTTCTCGCGACCGACTACAGGGTCGAGTTGACCTGCTTGTGCTAGTTTAGTTAGATTTCTGCCAAACTCTTCCATAGTTAGCGTTTGGGTGCGTTTTTGATTACCACCACCAGCGAAAGCCGGTGAATTTTCACCCAAACGGCGAATAATCGCACTGCGAACAGTCTTGAAATCAACTCCTAGATTTTGCAGTACTTTGGCAGCGACACCTTCGCCCGCCTCAGTTAATCCTAAGAGTAAGTGTTCAGTATTAATGTAATTCTGTCCCAAACTATGAGCTTCTTTAAACGATTGCTCAAAGAGGCTTTTCACCTTAGGAGTAAAAGGAATTTCTGGCGGTACAAAGCCAGAACCCCTACCAATAATTTTTTCTACCTCGCGGCGTGCGTCTTTTAGAGTAACGCCTAATTCGGCCAACACTTTAGCAGCAACCCCAGTTCCTTCTCCCATCAAACCCAGGAGAATTTGTTCAGTTCCTACGAAGTTGTGTCCCAGGCGACGGGCCTCCTCCTGAGCTAGCATAATTACTCTAATGGCTTCGGAAGTGAAGTGTTCAAACATAGCGGGTTATTGCTCCCTTGCTGCTTCGATTTTGGGTGATATAAAATTCACCCTCATCTAAAGATTTTTGTATTTTCTTATGGACTAATGTAACTTTATTTAAATTTGACTGGCAGTGGTGAGAGCCGTAAGACCTCAGGTGTAGTTGCCGTCTGGGGACTACCGAGAGGGGCAAAGGGGAGGCAGGGAAAGAATAACTCCTAACTCAACACGGGCTAAACGCCCCGAAGAAAGCTAACAGCACTCCCAGTTCCCAGTCACCAGTCGTCAGTTCCCGATGCCCAACGTTCAGATAAACTAAAAATTTAGGATTTAGCACTCAATACTCAGGAATTACGATGAGTGAAGCAACGGGCGGTAAAGATCAACAGCACCCTCTTTATAACCGCGATCGCCCCCTTATTGATATTTTACTCGCTCAACAAGCGACAGACTATAATTTAGCAGAATTAGCTAGATTGCGAATTCGTTATCAAGGCTTTCCAGGGGCGAGAGACATTCAAAAAGATTTAGATAAAGTCTTGCAGCAGTGGGGTTTGACGGAAGCCCAGCTTTTTGAAAAAACTCGTCAACTACATGACTTGGGCGGTATTTATAAAAGTCGCGGCAAGAAAGAAGAACAGGATTGGAATTAGGATATGGGGCATTGGGTATGAGAGAGATGGAAACGAATATTCTTAACCGAGCAGTATTGCTTGGGCAATCTGAGTGCGTAAATCCTATTTCTTGTTTCGAGTTCCAAACCTCAAAGTTGACCTTCAGAAGCTCAAATAAAGCTATTTTTATATTGACATTAAACAAAAAACATGATAGCTGAGGCAATTAGCCCGAAGATATTGTAGAGACGGCGATTTCTCGCGTCTATTGCCTTAACTAAACAGTATTAAACAACCCCCTCTCCACCAAGGAAGAAGAAGGGGTTGTTAACTTCTACCTACATCCTAAAGATTCACGGGTATCCACACCAGTTTTAGAATTGACACCACTTGCCTTCGTACAGAGTTTTTTCACTTGCGTTCCATCTAAAACTGCATTCGTGAAATCAGCGCCAGTAATATCAACATTGTCAAATGTAGAACGCAGCATCATTGCATCACTCAAGACTGCATCACCTAAATCAGCATTCTTAAATCTTGCTAGATAGGCTATGCCATTACTAAAATCTACACCATGCAGATTCACTCCCTCTAAGACAGTACCGTTAAACACGACACCGCGTAAGTCAGCATTGCTGAAGTTAGCATTTTCTAAATCGATATTGGTAAACTCAGTGCCAATTAAACTTTGGCCAGAGTAATCTTTGCTTTGAAAGTTCTCTCCAGCAGAACGGGTAATGCTGGAAGAACTTGCAGCTTGCGCCGAGAGGGGAAAAACAAAAAGAGCTATGGCTAAGATAAAGCTAGCGAGTATTTGCCGATACTTCATAATGTTAAATTAACAAATCTCAACATTTCCACCATTAACTATTAAACCTTAGTAGAGAGTGTTGAATTCCGAATTGTGTGTTCTGATTGCGGAAGCTTTTGTTTGTTACCTCAAACTATTCTCTCAAACAGGAAAGCATCTCGTAGGATAGAGAGATGTTGAGGTGCGATCGCATAAAATACCTGTGGCTAATCAAGAAGATAACGCCCAATTGTTGGCGCGGACTGTTTTATATCAATTGGGTGTAGAACTCAAAGCACGCTTTACCAGCTTTGGTGGTTGGGAAATGCCCGTACAATTTAGTGGAATTAGCCGCGAACATGAAGCTGTAAGAAATATAGTCGGTATGTTCGATATTTCCCACATGGGCAAATTTACTCTCCAAGGTAAAAACCTCATATCCCAACTCCAATCTTTAGTACCTTCAGATTTGAGTCGGTTGCAACCCGGTCAAGCACAATACACTGTCTTGTTAAATCCCCAAGGGGGAATTATTGACGACATCATTGTCTATTATCAAGGTGAAGACACCACTGGTACACAAAGGGCGTTTATTATAGTCAATGCGGCAACCACTGGCAAAGACAAAGCATGGCTATTGCAACACCTCGAACCAAATGAGGTGCAATTCCAAGACCTTTCACCAGAAAAAGCCTTAATTGCCGTGCAAGGGCCAAAAGCTATTAAATATCTCCAATCCTTAGTGCAGCAAGACTTACAACCAATCAAAGCATTTGGTCACCTGGAAGCGACGGTATTGGGTAAACCAGCCTTCATAGCCCGCACAGGCTACACAGGAGAAGATGGCTTTGAAGTGATGGTAGACCCTGATGTGGCATTAGAATTGTGGCAAAGTCTCCATAATAATGGCGTCATTCCCTGTGGACTCGGTGCGAGAGATACCCTGCGGCTAGAAGCAGCTTTGGCACTTTACGGCCAAGACATCGACGACACTACCACACCTTTAGAAGCAGGTTTGGGTTGGCTAGTTCACCTAGACACCAAAGGCGATTTTATTGGTAGGGCAGTTTTAGAACAGCAAAAAGCTGCGGGAGTGCAGCGGCGCTTGGTAGGTTTGCAAACCCAAGGACGCAACATTGCTCGTCATGGCTACCAAATTCTATCAGCAGGTAAAGTTGTGGGAGAAGTCACCAGTGGTACTTTGTCGCCCACAC
Organism: Nostoc sp. ChiSLP01; assembly: GCA_034531195.2. Taxonomy (GTDB): domain Bacteria; phylum Cyanobacteriota; class Cyanobacteriia; order Cyanobacteriales; family Nostocaceae; genus Nostoc. Next base: position 155,944 of record JAVRBO020000024.1, on the reverse strand, counting down.
TTGGTTATCCCATTGCTTTAGGCTACGTTCCCACCAAGCTAGCAACTGTTGGTCAGCAATTAGAAGTTGAGATTCGCGGCAAAGCTTATCCAGCAGTTGTGGTGAAACGTCCCTTCTATCGCTCAAAAAATCGTGTTGCTAACTGATAAGTGCTGAGGTTTTTGAGGAATAATGTGTTTTCAGTGGTGCCCAGTTCCGAGTACCAAGTAAAGAAGTGAAAAAATGTGATTTTCACTTCTTTACTTGGCACCGCTTGTGTGAGTTACTCAATCTACAGCAAGGTTCATTATCGAATATGGCGAGTATGACTATTAAGGCAATAAATTGTTCGACAAGGGAGAGGAAGTGATATGTCTTTTGATTATCCTCAAGATTTTAGATACTTAGATTCTCATGAATACGTGCGGCTAGATGGCGATATTGCCACCATTGGTATTACCGAGTTTGCCGTCAATGAATTGGGCGATATCGTATTTTTGGAATTGCCAGAAATTGGCGATTTAGTGACAAAAGGAGATACATTTGGCACTATTGAATCAGTGAAAGCCGTTGAAGAATTAAATTCACCCGTGACTGGCACAGTCGTAGAGCGCAACGATCCTTTGATTGAAGATCCGGAACAAGTATCAGATGACCCCTACGGTGAAGGATGGTTTTTAAAAGTGCGTGTCAATGACCCCGATGAAGTGAATGATGCTTTGACTGCTGATGAATACCGCGCTCAAGTAGAAGGGGAGTAGGCGGGCAGGGGGCAGGGGGGCAGGGGGAGATGAGGGAGTGTGGGGAGTGTGGGGAGTGTGGGGGGAGAGGGGGGATGGGGGAGTGTGGGGAGAGAGGGGGGAAAGATTTTTTCACCATCCTCCCACACCTCCCACACCTCCCACACCTCCCACACTTCCTACACCTCCCACACCTCCCACACCTCCCACACCTCCTGCTTGCCTAATGCCCCACTCTAGTAAAATTAAGTTATCAAATTTAGATAAATTGATAAATTACACTCACTTGTTATCAGTATTTGTTGCAAAATATTAATATACTATTATCTGGAGAGTAATTTGTGGTATCAAATCTCCCTATTTTCAAGTCTAGCGATCGCTATCTGCTAAACGAAACGAGTCAAAAGTTAAGTAATTTTGCCCCCAGACACATTGGCCCGAACTCCGATGACATCCAGCAAATGCTCGAAGTCTTGGGGTTTTCTAGTTTAGATGACCTCATCGACCAAGCAGTACCCCAGGCAATTCGGCTCAAGCAACCGCTGAAGTTACCAGAGGCAGAAAGTGAATATGCAGCACTGGCATTGTTAAAAAAAGTTGCTAGCAAAAACCAAGTTTTTCGTTCTTATATTGGTATGGGATATTACGACAGTATTACCCCTCCAGTGATTGTACGTAATATCCTAGAAAATCCCGGTTGGTATACTGCTTATACTCCTTATCAGCCAGAAATTGCCCAAGGAAGATTGGAAGCACTGTTAAATTTTCAAACTCTGATTATCGACCTCACAGGTTTGGAAATTGCTAATGCTTCATTACTCGATGAAGCCACAGCCGCCGCGGAAGCAATGAGCCTCAGCTATGGTGTTTCCAAAAATAAGGCAAATAGCTATTTTGTTTCTCGTGATTGCCATCCCCAAACTATTGATGTGTTGCAGACTCGCGCTCAACCATTGGGGATTAAGATTATTGTCGGCGACCATCAAACATTTGATTTTGAAGAACCGATTTTTGGTGCCGTTCTGCAATACCCAGCAAGCGATGGCACAATTTACGATTACCGCGCTTTTATTGAAAAAGCCCATGCTCAGGGTGCATTGGTGACGGTAGCAGCAGATCCCTTAAGTTTAACTTTGCTTACCCCTCCGGGTGAATTTGGCGCTGATATTGCTGTCGGTAGCACCCAACGTTTTGGTATACCCTTGGGCTTTGGCGGCCCTCATGCAGCGTATTTTGCTACTAAAGAAGAGTATAAGCGATCGGTTCCAGGGCGAATTGTGGGAGTATCAAAAGATGCTCTTGGTAAACCTGCACTGCGTCTCGCCTTACAAACCCGCGAACAACATATCCGCCGTGAAAAAGCTACTAGTAATATCTGCACAGCACAGGTGCTACTGGCGGTGATGGCTAGTATGTACGCCGTCTATCACGGCCCTAGTGGACTCAAGCAAATTGCCGAAAATATCCATTCATTAACGGTGTTGCTGGCAGAAGGACTCAAGCGTTTGGGTTATAAAATTAGTTCCGAACATTTCTTTGATACGCTGCGAGTAGAACTTGGAAGCCACAATTTAGAAGATATTCTTGCAGTTTCCGAACAACTTCAAATTAACTTGCGAATTCTTGATGCAACTGCTGTTGGTATCTCGCTGAATGAAACTACCACAGTAGATGATGTGCTTGACATCTTGGCAATTTTCGCAGAAGAAAAAGAACTACCTTTCACCTGGGAAGAATGGTTTTCTCCCTCATCTTCCTCATCTGCCCATATCTCCCTCCCTCGTCAAACCAGTTACCTAACTCATCCAGTATTTAACCGCTATCACTCAGAAACAGAGTTATTGCGCTATCTCCACAGGCTAGAAAGCAAGGACTTGTCGCTAACAACATCGATGATTCCTTTGGGTTCCTGCACAATGAAGTTGAATGCAACGGCTGAAATGATTCCGGTAACTTGGGAAGAATTTGGCAAGATTCATCCTTTTGCCCCACCATCCCAAACCCAAGGTTATCAAATCCTGTTTCAGCAGCTTGAAGCATGGTTAGCGGAAATTACTGGTTTTGCCGGAATTTCTTTGCAACCAAATGCAGGTTCTCAAGGTGAATACGCCGGGCTTTTAGTAATTCGCCAATATCATGAAAGCCGGGGAGAAGGACACCGCAACGTCTGTTTGATTCCCACCTCAGCACACGGGACAAACCCAGCCAGTGCGGTAATGTGCGGCATGAAGGTAGTAGCAGTTGCTTGTGACTTTCAAGGTAACATTGACGTTGATGACCTGAAAGCTAAAGCTGAAAAACACAAGTCAGAACTCGCCGCCTTAATGGTGACATATCCCTCAACTCACGGTGTTTTTGAGGAGTCAATTAAGGAAATCTGTGCAATTGTTCATACCCACGGCGGACAAGTTTACATGGATGGGGCAAATATGAACGCCCAAGTCGGAATTTGCCGTCCTGGTGATATTGGCGCGGATGTCTGTCACTTAAACTTGCACAAAACATTCTGTATTCCTCACGGTGGCGGCGGCCCTGGTATGGGGCCTATTGGTGTCGCGTCTCATCTCGTACCGTTCCTACCCGGACATCCCGTTGTAGAAATAGGGAGTAGGGAATGGGGAGTGGGGAATAGGGAAGAGGACACGCGGACGCGGGGACACGGAGACGCGGAGAGTTCTTTCACCGCGTCCCCGCGTCTCCCACTCTCCGCGTCTTCCACAACTGGGGACTCCCATCTTGGTGCTGTAGCGGCTGCGCCTTGGGGTAGTGCGAGTATTTTGGTGATTTCTTGGATGTACATTGCCATGATGGGTACGGCTGGTTTAACCCAAGCAACGAAAGTGGCAATTCTCAATGCTAACTACATCGCCAAGCGACTTGAATCTTACTATCCCGTTTTATATCAAGGGAAAAATGGTTTAGTTGCCCATGAATGTATTTTAGATTTGCGATCGCTCAAAAAATCTGCGGCGATCGAAATCGATGATGTTGCCAAGCGTTTGATGGATTACGGTTTCCACGCGCCCACTGTTTCCTGGCCTGTGGGAGGTACAATCATGGTGGAACCAACAGAAAGCGAATCAAAACAAGAGTTAGATCGTTTCTGTGATGCCTTGATTGCTATTCGCCAAGAAATTGCCGAAATCGAATCAGGCAAGGCAGATATCCAAGATAATCTTTTGAAGAACGCACCTCATACTGCTGAAAGTTTGCTCAGTGGAGAATGGGATCATCCTTATTCCCGCGAACAAGCTGCCTATCCTGCACCTTGGACGCGCGAACATAAATTCTGGCCTGTTGTCAGCCGTATTGATGCAGCCTTTGGCGACAGGAATTTCGTTTGTTCTTGTCTGCCAATGGATGCTTATTGATAGTAACTCAGCGCCAACCGCCTTTCTGTTTACAGAGAGGCGGCTACTATTAGAAATTTCAGAAGAATAGTATGAATTTTGTTTCCTTCCAAGACGCAAAGATGAAAGTATCGCTTTATAAAATATTCAGATTCTCATAAATTTTTACCTACCTAAGGAATTTAGGATATAACAGTCTTAAATGAAATGAGTTACGAACAAAAAGCTCCCCGATTCTTGAAGAAGTCGGGGAGCTGAGCCTCTCGATGGAGAGCAAATCAAATAGGATTGCTATATATGGTTCGATACGCATTAAATAAGAACAGTATTCTTGTTGATGCTCAATTTAGTCTCCACAATCAGGATGATCTTTTCACATGTATATTCTGTGCTCAACCACTTTTCTATAAAAAAGCACACCATAAAACACGCAAAGAAACATCGTTCTGGGTTTGTGGACATTTCTCTCATAACACCAACGCAGAAGAAGCAGAAGAAACAGAAATAGATTGTATCAGCAACAAATTTGTTAGTACCAGAAGTGAAAGTGCAGTTCACAAATATGCTAAAAATAAAGCAATAAATATACTTAATGCAACTACTGAAACCTACTTTAAACAAGACAAATTTAAATCAATACAGGAATACCAATACCCTGGCAGAAGAACTGATATTGCACTTGTTAATAAAAAGGGAGCAGGTTTTCTAAATTACGAAATACAGACTTCTCCTACAAGTTTTAGTTCTATTACAACAAGGGTAGAGAAAGATAAAAGCAACTATGTAGGCTCAACAATTTATGCAATAGGGGAAATCACCAGGAAAGGATCTGCTGATGAATGGGGTAAAGGTGTTGGTGGCCTGGGTACAACTCAGGCAGTACTGTTAGATTCATGTCTAGCAGCTTATGGAATAGCTCAGGATATTCAAAAAGTTGCGACTTATCATGAAATCACACATTTTAAAGATACTAGAACCGGATTCATCTATATAGATCGAAAAGATATATATGGAGACATTCAATTTAATCAGCACAAGCTTATAGGCGGACATAATGAAATCAGTAATGTAACTACAGACATAACAGCTGAAATTATATATCAAGCAATACTTGAACATGAAAAACTACTCAAAAACCCTCTAATATTTGACATGGGCTTTAGTGCTAAGCCTTCTATTTCATATACCAAAAATACAGCGGAAAAATTTGATGACGATGATAATACAAAAAGATATGAAACACCTTTAGCAGAATTGGATTTAGACTTACTTCGTAACCTCAAGCTACTGTGTCAAACCCACCAGGGATATATAGGAGCTGCAATAGAGTTTGATATTAATGCCCGTAGAGCAAAAATTGTCTTATTAGGGCAAAATGTAGAGCATTATGAGTGGATAAACTTTGAAAATATTTTTATTTCAGAAGCAGATTTTATATCCACGACAAGCTCATGTAAAAAAAATGAATTAGAAAAAGAAGAAGAGAATATTCCTTGGATACAGGTAATTCGCAAAGAAATAATTCCTTACGACATACTCAACCCTATAAAAGATTTTAGCCAGGAAACAGCAAGTCGAGTACAGATACTAAAAATAGGTGATAGATGCACCTGGATTGGTGCGCCTGATTGGTGGAATCCGGAGGGAGAAGAAATCGATGATATTGACCAAGATGGAAAAGTACGTTTTGCCTACAACAGTAGATATATCCCTAGAGAAGAAGTGATTATTATTGAATCTGCGGAATGAAAGCCAATAAATCACTCACTAATACCATTTCACGAAATTATTGATACAAATAATTTTTCTTGCTCCCCCTGGTTCCCCTGCTTGCCATCAGTATCAATCTTAAGGTGAAATGCTATAACAGTCCATAAGTTCTTCCTGTTTACTGATAAGCTTAATTTTGGTTTAAGACAAAAATTAAAGCCCAAAGTAACCTAAACTGGCTTTATAAAAGGTAAACATGTCACGGTTTAGGGTCAACCAATCAAAAAATCGGAAAGACATAGCTATTCTCTAAAATTCAGTAACATATTCAAACCTTGAAACCTAGATACAATCTAAATTTATGAATTGCAAATTGGTATAACTACCGAATATTAGCCTCTTGCAATTAATTTACTCCCTGAACATATTGAATTCTAGTATCTGAGTTTTTCAGAACAAATTCATTTGCTCTTTTTACAGAAGCTGCCTTTTGATATTGAGCTAACACGCGTTGTTTTCGAGTATACTCATTTAATTTAACTTGAGCTTCAGCATAAACTAAAGTATCACTAGGAATATTTTTCAGTAACTTGACAGCACTATTAAAATTACCAATAGATGCTTGATAATAGGCTTTATTCAAAAAGTAAGCTGCTCTAATTTGCCGCTTGCGATTGTATTCAGCTAATTTGTCTTGAACTATAGCACCAGCAGAACTTTCTTTAGGAATTTGACGCAAATATTGTAATGCCATAGAAAAATCTTTTATACTGGCACTTTCGTAAGCTTTAGCTAATAAATCTTCGGTTTGTGTTTGAATATTTATGTATGCTTGTTGAACTAATTTATTTGTTTTATTTCGCCAATATAAAATATCTGGAACTTGACGAGCTGCATCAATAACATCAGACCATCGACTTTCATAAGAAGCTGCTAAAGCTAATTGATATTGTTGTGCAGCTACTTGCCATTGATCTTGCCATTCTTCGATTGTGGCTTGAGCTTCTGGATAAATATTGCTGTGAGAGGGAATTGATTTAACTAGTGCGATCGCTTCCTGCAAATCTCCTGCTTGATATTCTTTTGTTGCTTGAGATAAAGTTTCTGTTTCTGAATACGCAGGCGAAGTATTAACTAAAGAATATACACCAACTCCCATCAACAAAGAATTAGCCGCTAGCCCGACTTTCATTCCTGTAAATAATGGCGATAATTTTCCAGAAACAGGATTCTGAGATTTATCATTTTCAATATCTGGTGTTAATATTTGTGTTGGTTGAGGTTCCCAAATCATTTGTTTGAGAACCCGCAGAACTTCACCCGCAGACTGAAAACGTTTTTGGTAATCGTAGCGGATCATTTGGCTGAGAACAGCAGCTAAATAATCATTAACTGGCGTATTTGGAGAACGCCAAATAATCTCATTAGTATAAGGATCGGCTTTTAATTGTAGTGGTTCTAGCCCCGTTAAAGCTTGAATAGCAATCATTCCCAAAGCATAAATATCGCTGTTAGGCTGTGTTTCGCCAATAAATTGTTCTGGTGGTATGTACCCCAACGAAGTAACGGGAATTCTATGAATAGGCAATTCCGCACCTATACCAAAATCAATCGATTGGATTGAACCAAAATCAATTAAAACTAACTTACCATCGGCAGCACGTCTAATTAAATTTTCTGGTTTGATATCGCAATGAATAACACTTTGGGAATGAACAAATTCTAGAATACCTAAGACATCTAATAAAAATTCTACAACTTCCCTTTCACTCCACACAGACCCCCACTCTTGATTAATGGGCAATTCCGCAGTCAGCGCATGTCCTTCAATATACTCTTGCACCAAATAAAATCGCTTGTTTTCTTCAAAGCAGGCGATGAATTCAGGAATTTGCTGATGGCTTCCTAAAAGTTTGAGAGTTTCAGTTTCAGTTAAAAACAACAGCCTCAGCGTGTCCAAGTAGTTAGATTCAAAACTGTTAACTTTGATCTGCTTAACTACGCATTTGGCATTGTCTGGGTAATCTACATCTAGGGCAATGTATGTTTGTCCAAACACCCCTGCACCCAGGCTTTGGACAATTTGGTAACGCCCTTGTAATAATTTACCAATTATGTGGTGGATCATGACCTGGTTACTCAGTGAGTCGTTTTATTTAGTTTTTCTGACATTACCTCTTAATTTCCGGAAAGCATCAAAATAAGAAAAGTGATTTGTATCAAGAATTGTTCTTAAACGTACAGAGGCGCAGAGTCAAGCGCAGAGTTACGCAGAGATCGCCAAAAGTCGAGAATTTGTTCTGCTACCACAGTCGGCTGGAAGAAGTGAAAAAAATGCCGTCCCTCTTGACATTCCCAATAGCGATCGCCTGACATCAAATAAGGTCGCCATTCTTGCAAAGCATCAGGTTCTACGATCGTGTCGTCAATGCTCCCACAAACCATTAAAGGTACAGGGACTGGACAAGTCGGCACACTCAGCTGTTTAAATAGAGAGTGAGGTGAGAGCGAGCAATCTAAATCTCGTTCTAAAATACTTTCTAGACACTTAACAGTGTCTTGTTTTTGATAACCAAAAAGGTTGTACACCATCGCAGTGAGAATCTTTTGCCGACTCAAAAACGGACGATGGGTATAGTAATGAGCTTGCCAGTCAAGGGCTGCATCAGCACCCACAGCTAACAAAGTTAGAGATTTAACTTTTTCTGGATATCGACGCGTGTATAGTAGCCCTAATAATCCTCCCGTGCTATGACCAATCAAATGCACAGGTTGATTGCTTGATTGAAGATAATTATCTAACAGCAATATCGCAACATCTAAAGAACTTGCTTCATCCTGACTTTGAATATATTCCCACTGAGCAATAGTTGTATGATGCGACAGTTCACACAAAAGCGGTTGAGCCAAGCATAACAAACTAGAGCTTGTATTCAACCAAATAACATCTGGCAGCTGAGACATTAATTTATCCTGCAAGTAATTTAGTAGTGAAGAATGCTGAGTGTAGCCCTGTCAACTTGCGATTGACATTTTATTTTACTTAATACAACATTTCATTAATTCGTAGCGAATTCTCTGCGTGCCTTTGCACTTACCTCTGCACTCCTACCCTACGGGAAGGCGTTCGCGTAGCGTCTCGTAGAGAAGCGCCTATGCGTTTAAATTTCAACCCTCAATTCGCCACGATTTTACGCAAAGCTGTACTTAGTATCTTTGTGCCTCTGTGGTGAGAAAAACTAATTGATTAACCACAAAGACACACAGATAACTCAATCTAGAAGGTTAGCTGACTAAATCGAATTCGTAGCGATCGCCGCAAATATACTAACGCTATTCAACAACAGATAAGCAAAAATTACTCCACCAATCCCACCAATCAGAAAGCCGTCATTAAACTGACTCCATCTTTCAGTAGAATTGAGAGTCTGTGGCACGCGGGGAACTGTTGCAACCGCTGTCGAATGGGGATAGAATTCTTGCTGTCTTTGGTAGCTGGTAGTGCCATAAATTGAAAAAGCAATTGTTAGCACAAGAATCAAACTGCCTGCGGCTAGTAAACCAAACAAATTACCCGCATTAGAATTGCTTAATAAACCTAATGAACCTAATGTCGCAAAGGGGCCAACTAGCCAATAACCATGAGCCATGCCAATTTCTAATCCCCGTGCCAGAGGAGATATACCAGGGCGATAAATTGGCAAATATTTAAGAAACTTCAACGTTAAATCAGAAGAGTTGACTACGGTTGCTTGATTACTGGTTTGGCGCTCTACTCTTGGCGGTTGAACCATGTCACCATTTTTAAAATCAAATCCAGCTTCAATAGCACGGGCGCGGAGAGCGTGCCAAATGTGACCTAACAGAAATATCAACGCCAGGACAAAATGGAAAGATACCAACCAACCACGGGCAGAAACTATCCCAGTAGAAGTTTCTATAACTTTAACCGGACCATAGAAAACTTCGGGATAGACGGTGTTATTGACTGACGCGAAGTAAGCTGCCAAAAAGCCCATATATGCTACAGCACCAATGCTGTAAGACAGATACGCTTCCCCAGAGTAAATTAAAATTCGTCGCGCCCAGGCAAATGGCTTAGTCAAGATGTGGAAAATACCACCGCCAATTAGCATCAAACCAACCCAGATGTGACCGCCGACAACATCTTCTAAGTTATCAACAGCTGCCATTCCCTCCGATCCCCAAACCCCAAACAAATAGCCAAAAATCCGCAATGGGTTGAGCGTCGGATGATTGATTATCCTGACATCTCCACCGCCAGCAGCCCAAGGGTCAAACACTCCACCCCAAAATATCGCCTTAGCAACTAAAGCCCAAGCACCCAAACCTAGCAATACTAAGTGAATGCCCAGAATTGTGGTCATCTTGTCTTTGTCTTTCCAGTCATAGCCAAAAAAGCCAGCCAAAGTAGGACTGTCTTGTAAAACTTCTGGTCCCAGCAGAGAGTGGTAAATACCACCAGCTGCCAAAATTACTGAGGGTATCAGATGCAAAACGCTGATTACAAAGTAGGGATAGGTGTTAAGAACTTGCCCACCAGCACCGACACCAAAACCCAAAGTTGCTAGATGAGGTAATAGGATTAATCCTTGCTCATACATTGGCACATTCGGATCGAAGCGCGACAACTCAAACAGTGTCATCCCTCCAGCCCATAACAAAATCAATGCAGAATGGGCAACATGAGCGCCTAATAATTTGCCCGATAGATTAGTCAGACGAAAGTTACCAGCCCACCAGCCAACATCAGGTATTTGTTGCTTGTATGGGCTATCTTCAATTACTGCTGTCATTTCTATTACTCCTTGAGAATTTGTTGCAATATTTTGAGATGATGCTTGAAAGCTATTGAAAATATATTGCATTAAATCGAATTTAGCTAATTGGTTGCGGAATTACCGCTTCCTGACTCACCCTACCTTTGCGGAAATCGAACCCACGCGCCCGTAAAGCGTGCCAGATATGACCTTGGAGAAAGAAGAAAGCTAGCCAAAAGTGAGCATTAGCTAACCAAGTCCGGGCAGTTACAAGGTCAGGGTCAGGTGATGAAAAGTACGGCACGATGTTCTGCCTAACCACGAGCGCTGGCCCATAAAAAACTTCTGGATAAACGGTGGTGTTTACTGATACAAACAGAGTTGCAATAAAGCCCATCAGTGCTAAAGCCCCAAGACTGTAGGAAAGGTAAGCTTCTCCAGACCAAGTAAATAGTGGATGCGTCCAACTGAAGGGCTTAGTTGCTATGTGGAAAAGTCCACCAATAATCAACATCGCACCAACCCAAATGTGTCCGCCAACTACATCTTCGAGGTTGTCAACGCCAGCAATCCAAAATTTACTAATTGCGCCAAATAAATAACCAAAAATCACAGATGGATTTAATGTTGGATTCGTAATTACCCGCACATTTTCAATATTTGGGTCGTATAAACCACCAAAGTACATTGCTTTAGCGACCAACAAGAATGCACCACAACCCAGTAAAACCAGGTGAATACCAAGGATTGTAGTCATTTTGCCTGTATCTGCCCAATCGTAGCCAAAGAAAGGAACTTTACCCTCTAATTTTTCCGGGCCACGTAGGGAATGAAAGATTCCTCCAAAGCCCAAAAAGGCTGAGGAAATCAGATGCAAAGCTCCAATTACGAAATAGGGATAAGTATCCAAAACCACACCCTCTGCACCAACACCCCAACCTTGAGTAGCTAGGTGAGGTAGCAAAATTAAGCCTTGCTCGTACATCGGTTTTGCTGGATTAAAATGGCCCAGCTCAAATAAAGTCATAGCTCCTGCCCAGAAAACTATCAGACCAGAATGAGCGACGTGAGCGCCTAATAATTTACCTGATAAACTAGTGAGTCTAGCATTACCAGCCCACCAAGGCGAGTCGGTAAGGTCTTGCTCCACCGACAACGGACTTCTAGAAATTGTCATTTTACACCTATGTAAAGTTGTTGAGAATTTTATTCAACAAGTTTAAAAAAAGCTTACACTAAAATTTTGCTTAATGCAATCTAATGTCATTAATTATTTGAAGATGGTGACTCTATTGTCAATAAATTTAGCCTGGTTGAGACTAAAAACTTCGCTCACCTCCCATAGATGATAAAAACGTGAATTTCTTGCCAGAACTAAGTTGTAGCCTTTTTATAAAAATTCAGGTTTTGAGAAAACAACCTGCGGAGGGCAAAATTTTAAGTATAATTAATCACACATAATTTGCGGTAAAATCCTGCTGTCTGTCAACTCTCGGTTTTTTCCCTATCAACGGTGGTTTCTTTCATGAGCTTTTTTCAAGTGAAACCTATGCTGAGATGGAATTATACTCTTTTTCACTCTTAACTTTTATTTAAGTCCTTTTAAGAAACACAATACTAAGCTGTTAATGAATTATTAGCACTCCCAGAAAACAATCTGTTATGACAAAATACTTTCAAATTTATTACTAATTGGCGGATAATTATAGTTCAAAAACAAAGTTTAACCGACGAACGCTAGTAAATGATTATAAATTCGTCCGAAGTTTATCGACAATAAAAATAAATCAAAATATAGCAATAACGCCGTCAAACCTTGGAAAATTTGATGAAATCTAGGTTCGTTTTTTTTGATAAATAATTTGCGATATTTTTCGATAGTTTATTGCAGCTATTACCAGATAATTCTGTTAATTTTTTACTCTAGCTACCTCATTTTTTGTGTAAATAATGTTAAAAAAAATTAATTTTAAATCATAACTAAGCTAAAAAACATCTAATTTGCATAATCTAATTAAACATAGCTCTTGTGGGGCGGGCATCTTGCCTGCCCAGCTTATGCAATTTAAATGTGGAACAGCTCAAGACAGCAAAATTCAGAATTTAGAAGTAAAACTGACTGGAGACTGAGGATTAGGGATTGGGGACTCGATTTGAAATCTGCTGTATGTAAGACAAAATTTTACCTTTAATTAAAGATAGCTTTACTTATATTTAAACTAAAATTATTTCTAATTATCATCAACAATCAAATGAAGATAATAATATCTAAAAGTGTAGGCATATTTTGAATGTATCCAATAAAATATAGTATTTCTAAATTTTGTAATTCAGAATTGCTCTCAAGATTTCTATATGATATTGTCAAAGTAGTTTTTAGGATTCAGCTTTTCGATCTGGTATCGTAATATTTAAATCAGGGAAAAACTTATGTATCGATTCCAGATCAGTGCATCTACTCAAACTGGTGAATTCATCGGTATTGTAGGTTCTACTGCAAAGTTGGGGCTGTGGGATATCAAAAAATGTGTCCCCCTGCGTACAAGTCCCGATCGCTATCCTTTATGGTGGACAGATACAGAAATCAACTTTGCGCCGTCTTTGGAGTCAGGCAACCAGACAGTTGAATACAAGTATGTGCGTATAGACTCAAACGGCAGCGTCCGCTGGGAAGCTTTCGGCTCGAACCGCTGGCTGCCAATTAACCCTAAAAATCAGTCCCAAACAATTGTTGTGGATGATGGCGCGTTCGGTTATTTGCAGCCTTATCCCTTTGGATATTTGATTGAAGAACCTGCTGTCACGATGCCCCCAAACGAAGAGTCCCAAAAGCTGAAAATCGCGGTCATCGGCAGTTCTGTTGCCTTAGGCTATAAAGCTTGGCTCCTAAGAGGTTGGACTTGGCTATTAGCACAGGCTTTGCAGGAAAAATATGGACATGAACTGGCGAACGTGTCCGAAGTCGGGGCGAATGTCACCAGAACAATCAATCGATTTGCCTCAGTCGTCAGACCAGAAAAACCAGATATCGTAATTATTGCTTTGTCTTTGGGTAACGAAGGGTTAGCCTACTGTCTTCCCCACGAACGCCGCGCAATCCAGCGGCGGTTTGAAAGTGGTTTACAGCAGCTGGTGAAAATGACGCGGGACATGGGTGCACGTCCGATTCTCGGCGGAGTCTATCCTAATAACGATTATTCCTCAGAACATCACTGGCTCTTAAAAGACACACACAACCGGATGGTGAATTGGGGCGTTCCTGTACTCGATTGGTTGGCAGCATTGGATAATGGTCAGGGACGGTGGAAAGATGGCATATCCTTCGATCCGGCTCATCCCAACACCGTTGGCCATCGGCTGATGTATGAGGCAATTAATCTAGACTTGTTTGCCATCAACAAAAGCGAGTTGGCAAAAGAAAAACAACGCTTTCAGCAGCCAAATGAAGTCATCGTTCACCTTGACAATGCAGGCTTCTATGTCTCTAGCTGTATTGAAGAGAAGCGGTTGCGGATCGTCAATCCATCACAATACACCTACACCATAGCTCCCTATTGGCAGGAACTCCAAATTGCACTGAAAAACAAAGCAGGATTGCTCCCCGGTATCTATATTGCTAAGTCTGCCGAACCAGAGACACTCCCGTTCTTTGCCGTACAAGAAGATGGAGCGATCGCCACCACAGTAGACATCCCCCCTGGTGCAGATTTAGAATACAGTGCCGCCTTCAATCTGTTTTCGCCCAATAACTCAAAACTTTTATTCTATGACGGGCATTTGGGGATTTTACAAGCCGACGAACGCCACCTCTGGGTGATTAACGAATCAGACAACGAGTATAACATCCATCCCATGTGGCAGGAGATTCGCCTAGCACTCAGAGCTATTTTGCCTGGTGTCTATGAAGATCCGCTGCACCCTGACATTCCCTTCCGTACCATGATGATTGGCAACAAGGGGCTGGAAAATCGGGTGAAAGCAGCACCAAAGTCAGCGGTGCTGTTCCAATATAAATGTAAATTATCAGATATTAGTCGAGTTGCGATTCTGCCACTGGGCGATCGCTGTGCCGTCAGAATGATGCTATATAAAATGGAGTATGACGGCCCCGCCTTTCCCTTTGATTTAACCCGTACTACCAAGATTGCAGACATCGCCGATATCATCGAAAACCGTTTTTATGACATGTGGAATCCTGCCTTTTTGCATTACAATCCCGATGAACGCAGAATCTACCACAGTAAATGGACTGGTTTATCCTTTGCCCATGAAGTTGAGGATACAGACGACCCTGTTAACGATATGTCTCCCGTTTACGAACGGATGCGCCTTCGCTACAGCGCCCGCTCAGAAAGGTTTTGGTATACAATACAAAACTGCGATAAAGTACTTTTCGTCCGTACAGGCATTGCCGATCGCGGTGGTGCGATCGATTTAATCAACAAGCTGCGAAAACAATGCCAAGGAAAGCCATTTCACCTGCTGTTGCTTTCTCCCCAATCTAGTAATGAATTTTTAGACCTTCCCAATGTGCTGCATTACAACGTAGAGTTTAATCCCGATCGCATGTATGACGATTTAGGACACTGGATGTACTGCACACAGGTGATGCTCTTAATTTTGCAATCTCTTGGCGTCTCCAGCAAAAACCTTTTTTGGTGTCCGCCAAATCCTCCCAAACATGAGGCAAAAGGGTAGGAAGCATCGGTTAACACTCCAGACCTTACGGAATGAAAACCCTCGTTGCACCTATGTAGTTGCCAATGTAAACTACAATTTGGCGTTGCTCGATGAAGGGGTGAATGGCAAATTGGCATAGGAAGTATTTTTTGAAATTATTGGAACAGCTTTCTAGCAAAGGCTTTTAATTTAAAATGTAAAATCCAAAATTGGAAAGTTATAAAATCATGCAAAATCGAACTTGGCAGCCACCCGATTATTTTCGGCTCAACGGTCAATTTGTCACGCTTAATCCGTTAATTCTAGAAAGAGATATAGATGCTTTATATGCAGCTTCACACGGAAGTCCTGAAAAAGAAGCCGTATGGAATTATTTATTTTACGGCCCATTTGATAGCCCTTTGGCAATGAAAGACTGGATGGAAAAAAACCTAGCAAGTAAATCCGATCCTCTAACTTGGACAGTGTTTGAAAACTCAGCAAATACTCCAGTGGGGATTGTAGCATTACTGGCGATCGCTCACAATCACGGTCGTGCTGAAATCGGTCATGTATGGTTTACTCCAGCAGTCCACAAAAGTAAAGTCAATACAGAATCACAATTTTTATTACTTCAACATCTTTTCGATCGCCATTCTTATCGTAGAGTTGAATGGAAGTGTGATTCCCTCAACCATGCAAGCCGGACTACCGCTGCACGAATGGGATTTGTTTATGAAGGTCGTTTCCGACAACATATGTTTGTGCGTGGAAAAAACAGAGATACCGATTGGTTTGCCATGACAGATAAAGAATGGCCTCGCTGTAAAAGCAATTTTGAAAAATGGCTTTATTCCAACGAAAAAGTTTCATTAATGGAACTAAATAATGGTTAATTGTAAAAGACAATTTAAGCCGAATTCAGAACTCAGAATTCACAATTCAGAATTCAGAAATCAGAATTTAAAACTCACAATTAGTCAATACTTTATGCAAAAAAAAGACATTCCTAGTGATAGTAATATTTAATACCTAATCGTTCTAGCAATAACAACAGTTTAAATCAATATTCATCAAATACTCGGAATTTAATTACTACTCAATTCTGAATCCTGCCTCCTGCCTCCTGCCTCCTACCTCCTGCCTCCTGCCTCCTACCTCCTGCCTCCTGCCTCCTGCCTCCTGCCTCAGAACCAAGCCGACCTTGGTACAATTAAACTGATACTTTTGCAAGTGAAGCAATGAATTCAAACGTAATCGGCGGAGAACTAGAAGTTTGCTGCACTTCCCCCATAACTGGGTTTTACCGCGATGGCTTGTGCCGTACAGGTGGTCAAGATTTTGGGTCGCACGTTATATGTGCCGAACTAACGCAAGAATTCCTTGAGTTTACCAAATCCCGTGGGAACGACCTGAGTACACCTGCTCCTGAATATAATTTTCCTGGACTCAAACCTGGCGATCGCTGGTGTTTGTGTGCTTCTCGCTGGCAAGAAGCCCTCGAAGCCGGCGTTGCTCCCCCAGTAATCCTTTCGGCAACTCACCCTAGAGCTTTAGAAGTAGTATCCTTAGACGATCTTAAAAAACATGCCCTAACTTCTTCTTAATTAGTCATTCTCCGCGTCCCCCTTCGGGTTCGGAAGTTTGGACTCGACGGGAACCGCCAAGACTCCAACTTCCTCACCGCGTCTCCCTCTCCCCGCGTCCCCTTCCCTGTCCCCACATCCCACTAACTCACCGGGACTTCCACAGGTAATTTCAACACATTAACAACCACACCAATTAATTTAGTGGGGTCAATTGGCTTAGGCAGATGCTGTTGAAATCCGGCTGCAAGTGCTTGCAAGCGGTCTTCCTCTCGCGTATATGCAGTTAAAGCGATCGCGGGAATGCGTCCGCCTTTTTCTGGTTCTAAAGAACGCAGTTTGCGAATCAGCGTATAACCGTCTTGTTCTGACATACCGATGTCGCTAATCAAAATATCTGGTTTGGCTTGTTCTAGTACTGCCAAGGCTTCATCCACTGATGACACCGCAGTGGCAACTGCGCCATAGTCCTCAAACATAAAGCTGAGAAAATTACGGGTATCTGTTTCATCATCTACGACTAAAACCTTTAATCCCGCCAAGGGAGTAGAAGCCCCAGGAGAGGAAATTTCTCCTGCTTCTCTAGTGCCTTTGTTACCCCGATTGTCTTGTAGCAATGGCAGTCTGACAGTAAAGGTTGCTCCCTGTTCTGTGCCTGGACTTTCGGCTGAGATTGTGCCCTTGTGTAATTCCACTAAGTGACGGACGATCGCTAGCCCTAGTCCTAGTCCATTGTGCGATCGTGTTGTGGTACTGTCTGCTTGCCGGAAACGCTCGAATACTTTCGGCAAAAACTCTGCACTGATGCCAATGCCTGTATCAATTACTTGAATTTGGGCGTACTGAAATTTTGGATTTTGGACTCCGGCTTCGCTCGGCCGAACGATTTTGGATTTTGGATTACTACTTTCATCTGTGTTTAAATTGGAATTTTCATTTTTAGATTCCAATAGCAAAGTAGCTCTATTACTCGCTAAATCAGGGCTATCGTTAATTGAATATCCAAAATAGGTAGATAACTTGACCTCTACCCTACCACCTTTGGGTGTAAACTTAATGGCGTTGGTTAATAGATTCCATACAACTTGCTGTAAACGGGCTGGATCGCCATACACTGAACCAACCGAAGTATCCAACACAGTATTTAATTGAATATCTTTTGCTTCTGCTAAAGGACGCACTGCTTCTAAAGCTGCTTCCATCACCGAGATCAGATTTACAGCACAAACATTTAATCGCAACTGACCGCGGATAATTCTTGATACATCTAAGATATCCTCAATTAGTTGCATCTGAGATGTGGCGTTGCGTTCGATCGCCTCTAGGGCGCGGGAAGTGGCTTTATCGTCAAGTTTCTTAGAACGCAGGATTTTTGACCAGCCAAGCATGGAAGTTAGGGGTGTGCGGAGTTCGTGGGAGAGAACGGCGAGAAATTCATCTTTCATACGATTTGCCGCTTCAGCTTCCTGTCTTGCCGTTTGTTCTCGAATTACTTGAGCGCGGACTTCTTCGGCTTGCTTGCGTTCGGTAATATCTTCGAGAGTACCTACATACCCCAGTAATTCCCCTTGACCGGAAAGCATCGGCGATGAGCGAACCTGAACCCAACGAACATTGCCATGAGCAGTTTGAAAACGAAATTCTTCGGAGTAGTCGCGGCCTTGATTAATATAGCTAGACCAGCTAGTAACTGCTCGTTCTCTATCTTCAGGATGAACGGATTCCAGCCAACTCTTTTCTACGCTTTCCGCCGCTTTTACACCACAAATTATTTGATAACGCGGATTAGTATACCTACAGCGTCCTTCTGTATCAATTTCAAAAATACCAACTGGTGAGCAAGTACTCAAGGAACGAAATCTCTCTTCACTTTGCCTGAGTTCGGCATTAACGGCTACGAGTTGCGCTGCTTGTAGCTTGACGGCTTCTGTTTTCTTAAATAATTCTGCAAATACTGTGACTTTTGAAGTTAAGATATTCGGATCGATGGGCTTGAGTAAATAATCCACTGCACCCAAAGCATAGCCTTTAAACAGCATTTGGTCGCTAGTGCTGAAGGCGGTAAGAAAGATGATTGGTGTATGACGCGATCGCCCGCGATTGCGAATCAAAGTAGCAGTTTCAAAGCCGTCCATCCCTGGCATTTGCACATCCAGCAAAATCACTGCAAAATCCTGATGCAGCAGACACCTTAAAGCTTCTTCCCCAGAAGTAGCTCTCACTAGATTCTCACCTAGTTTTTCTAGGATTGCTTCTAATGCAAGTAAATTTTCCAGCTTATCATCTACCAGGAGGATGTTTACTTTGGGTTCCATCTGCATGGGTTCATTTCCGTGATAAATAACAAAGCTTGACCATTTGGTCAGCAATGTCTCTTAGTGTCAAAATCCAGTCTACTGCAACAGCTGAAATTGCTGCCTCTGGCATAATGCTGCTCTCTGCTGTGGCGGGTTCCTGTACAATAGTGATTCCTCCCCGCGCTTTTACTTTTTTTAAACCTTCCATACCATCATGATTGGCTCCTGTCAATATTATACCGATAACTTGCTCGCCATAAATATCGGCTGCCGACTCAAACAAAACATCGATTGATGGTCGGGCGTAGGAAACAGGTTCATCAGTGGAAAGAGCAAAGTGACCGGGTTCAACAAGCAAGTGATAATCTGCTGGAGCTAGGTAGATATGTCTTGGCAGTATTTCGTCTTTGTCTTCCACTTCTCGAATCGGCAAGGAAATCGATTCTTGTAATAGTTCCCGAAGTGCGTTGTTCGACTCTTTGTGGCGGTGTTGCACGATCGCGATCGCTACTGGAAAATCCGCTGGCAAACTTTGGAGAATGATTTTCAATGCCGATAATCCACCTAATGAAGTACCAATCACTACAATTTTAAATGACACTAATTTAGGCCTCATACCCGCCGAATATGGTTATGGAGCATAGGGTATGGGAAGAAGACAAGGAGAATTGGGGACAAGGGGAAAGAATTACTGCAACTTCTCCTGTGCTTCCTCTGCTTTCTCTGCTCCCTGTGCCCCCCATCTCTCTATTCCCTACTTTTCCCACAACTATTGAAAATTATATATTTTTGTCATTTACTTTACAAATAAATATTTTGTAAATGTGAAATAGTTTACATAAAAGTATTGTATTTATGTTTAATAATATTTTAATTATGCTAAATTAGATACATAAAAAAGCATTTTTATTGTTAATTAAATAACTTTTAAACTTTTATTTTTTATTTTTTTGACAATTCATAAAAATTTACTTAAGCTAAAAGATAGGTTAAGCAAATCAACAAACGACAGCGACTTTGTTTAGGTAGATTAACAATTGCTGTTGTAGATTGTCGGCATGAGGGAAAGAATCTCCAGCGAAAATATTGTCTGTAGGCAAACTCACCAGATTTGACTACCAAAAGTTAAGACATGACTAAACATATTGCACCGCACAAATATTAAATCAGCGAACAGTTATCGAGGTTGTAAAAGGGAATAATAAAGTAAGAATTCAGAATTCTTACCTTCAATTGCGGTAAATATGTCCAGGAGAACACAATGCTTGAGTATTTTACATCTTTGAATGACCATAATTTGCCGTATCCAGATACGATTCATCCCATCGTTGTCCACTTCGTAATTGCGATGGTCTTGTTTTCCTTTTTTTGCGATGTAGTTGGCTATTTCACTGGTAAAACTCGCCTTTTTGAAGTGAGTTGGTGGAATATGTTTGTCGCCACGATCGCCATTTTTGTTGCCATCATTTTTGGTCAATTTGAAGCTGGTTTAGCACAACCCTACAGCCTAGCTAAATCAGCGCTGAATTTACATACATTAATTGGTTGGTCGCTTTCGGGAATCATCGCTGCAATTACAGCTTGGCGCTATGTAATTCGTACCCGTAACCCGCAAAAAGTACCGATTTATTATCTCGGAGCCGGACTAGTTTTAACTTTAATAGTTGGCTTGCAGGTATATCTCGGCGATCGACTTGTTTGGGTATATGGACTCCATACAGTACCAGTTGTGGAAGCGATAAAGGATGGTTTATTGCCATGAACTTAGAACTGATTGACCAATTGAACGGACAACTAGGCGCAAACGGACTACCTTATACGATTCCCATTCATCCCAACTTAGTCCATCTGACACTGGGTTTATTCATCATCGGCATCACCTTTGATATTGTCGGTGTTTTGTTTCCCTTCCAAAAATGGGTCTTTAAATTTTTAGGAATTACCGTCGAACGTGACAACTTCTTTGAAGTTGGCTGGTACAACATGTTCGCTTCCAGCGTCATTACATTTTTTACGGTGGGAGCAGGTTTTTACGAAATGCTGTTAGCAACACCACCAGCTAATGTGAAAAGTGCCTGGGGATTGCAAGCAATGGAAACCATGATTTGGCATGGTGTCGGTGGTGTGTTCTTATTAGCAGTAATTGTTGGCATGACCATCTGGAGAGGATGGCAGCGCTTCGTTTGGAGCAAAGAAGAATATAGACAAACAGACAGACAAGTGCAATGGAGTTATTTACTCGCAGGCCTAGGTGTTATGTTCCTGATGTTCCTCCACGGCACGCTAGGAGCGCAACTGGCTACCGAGTTTGGCGTCCACAACACAGCAGATAGACTACTACAACTAGGCCAAGACCTCAACAAAACACTCAAATAAGTTATTAGTCTGTTGTCCTTTGTCATTAGTAATTTGTCCTTTGTTTTTTACTAATGACCAATGACTAATGACCAACGATCAATGACCAATGACCAATGACCAATGACTATTGACCATGAAAATCCAGAAGATTTTAAATATTTTGACGCTGCTTACAGGCGCGATCGCAGTTACCGCTACAAGTCTGTGGATCGGCAAACAAGCTTACTCTTGGCTTCCTCCACAAGCAGCAGCCGAATCCCAACTAATTGATAATTTGATTAGTTTCTTAGTAACCCTTGGTAGCTTCATCTTTTTGGGAGTAACGAGTACTTTAATGTATTCTGTAATCTTCCATCGCGCGGTTAAGGATGACTTTACCGACGGCCCCGCCATTGAAGGTAATATCACCTTAGAAGTTGTCTGGACAGCAATTCCAATTTTGTTGGTGTTTTGGATTGCAGGTTACAGCTACCAAGTCTACGAGCAAATGGGAATTCAAGGCCCCTCCCAACTAGTTCACCTGCATAATCCCTTGGGAATGGAATCGGCTTATGCAGCGCCCAAAGAGGACGCGGGGACGCGGGGACACGGGGACGCGGAGAATTCTTTGCTGGCATCAGGTTTAGAATCAGTTGAGAAAATTGACGTACTTGCCAAACAATGGGCTTGGGTTTTTCATTACCCAGAGAGAGATGTTACTAGTAGTGAATTGCATTTACCTAGCGATCGCCGCGTGCGTTTAGCGCTAAACTCACAAGATGTTCTCCACGGCTTTTACATTCCTGCATTTCGTCTCAAGCAGGATATTATTCCCAACCATGCGATCGACTTTGAATTTACTCCCGTCCGTCCCGGCCAATATCGATTGACCGATTCCCAATACAGCGGGACATATTTTGCAACCATGCAAGCCAATGTCGTTGTCGAATCTCCTGAAGAATACCATCAATGGCTATCCCAAGCTGCAACTCAAAAGCCATCCCCAGCCAAAAACCAAGCAGCTTCTGAGTATGCTCAAACATCTAATCAATCAGTCCAAACTGGTTGGGCTACAGTTCCTCCTGCCGCACCTCCTTTAGTCAATTCCCCTGGTTGAAAACGCCCCCTACAAACCAAACAAACTCTTCCTTCCCCTTTTGCTTCTCCCCCTTCCCCTTTCCCCCTTCCCCCTTTCCCCTCCCTAAATTTATTAACAGGAAAGTAAATCATGACTAATGTTCCTATTGATGGCATTAGTATCGTTGGTGAAAGTTCTCACCATGAATCTCCAGGCGACTGGAAGCGATACTTCAGCTTTAGCACCGACCATAAAGTTATTGGTATTCAGTATCTCGTTACCTCGTTTATCTTCTTTCTCGTCGGTGGTATCTTTGCAATGGTGATTCGGGGAGAACTGATGACACCCGAATCAGATTTAGTCGATCGCACAGTCTACAATGGCATGTTTACCATGCACGGCACAGTGATGCTGTTTTTGTGGACATTTCCCTCACTCGTTGGTTTTGCTAACTATCTAGTGCCCTTGATGATTGGGGCGCGAGATATGGCATTTCCCCGCCTCAACGCCGTTGCCTTTTGGATGGTGCCAGTAGTCGGAATTCTCTTGATGAGCAGTTTCTTCATTCCTGGCGGCCCAGCCCAAGCAGGTTGGTGGGCTTACCCTCCGGTGAGTCTCCAGAATCCCACAGGTAACTTAATCAACGGTCAAGTCCTCTGGCTGCTGGCGGTGGCGGTATCCGGTGTATCTTCGATTATGGGGGCAGTGAACTTTGTCACCACAATTGTGAAGATGCGGGCCCCAGGAATGGGCTTCTTCCGAATGCCCTTGTTCGTCTGGGCAGTATTTAGCGCCCAAATCATCCAGCTATTTGGATTACCTGCACTCACAGCAGGTGCAGTAATGCTGCTACTCGACCTCACCGCAGGCACCGCCTTTTTCGACCCTGCCAGAGGCGGAAATCCGGTCATGTTCCAGCACTACTTCTGGTTCTACTCCCACCCTGCCGTTTACGTGATAATTCTGCCCATCTTCGGCATTTTCTCAGAAATTTTCCCAGTTTATTCGCGTAAACCTCTATTTGGTTACAAAGTAGTCGCCGTTTCATCCATCTTGATTGCTGTAGTCAGCGGTATTGTTTGGGTACACCATATGTACGTTAGCGGTACGCCAGGTTGGATGCGCTTGATTTTCATGCTAACAACGATGTTTGTGTCAGTCCCCACAGGAATTAAAGTCTTTGCTTGGGTAGCAACTATTTGGGGCGGTAAATTGCGGTTGAAGACCCCAATGCTGTTTGCCTTGGGCGGACTAGTGATGTTTGTCTTCGCCGGCATCACAGGGATTATGCTTTCCTCCGTGCCAGTAGATGTCCACGTTAACAATACCTACTTTGTAGTCGGACACTTCCACTACGTCCTCTACGGCACCGTGACAATGGGCTTGTATGCTGCCATCTATCACTGGTTCCCCAAAATGACCGGTCGGATGTACCACGAAGGCTGGGGCAAAATCCACTTTTGGTTAACTTTCATCGGCACCAACCTCAACTTTTTGCCCATGCATCCCTTAGGATTGCAAGGAATGTTACGCCGCGTCGCTTCCTACGCCCCAGAATATACATCCTGGAATCTCATCGCCAGCATTGGCGGATTTCTCTTAGGAGTATCCACCTTGCCCTTCATTTTCAACATGGTGATTTCTTGGATGCAAGGCGAGAAAGCACCCGATAACCCCTGGCGGGCAATTGGACTAGAGTGGTTAGTTTCTTCACCACCCTCCGTCGAAAACTTTGAAGAAATCCCCATCATCGTCTCCGAACCCTACGGCTACGGCAAATCGGAACCCTTAACAGCCAACCTCCCAGAATAACCCCTATCGGGAACGCGCAGAAACCCTTTGCGTACCACCGAAGTTCAGGCCGCCGCTCCGACTTCTCTCTGCGCTTCCCCCTGCGTACCTTTGCGTTTCAAACTCACCCCTCAAAAAGCAAACTCCACCAATGGACAGCTATATCAATTCGCACGAATTACACCACACAGAGGTAGAACATAGTCACGATGAAGAAGGCAACAAAATGTTTGGCTTCATTGTCTTCCTACTCTCTGAAAGCGTAATTTTCCTCAGTTTTTTTGCAGGATACATCATCTACAAAACAACAACTCCTAACTGGCTACCGACTGGTGTTTCTGGACTAGAAGTAAAAGAACCCGCAATCAATACGGTAGTTCTTGTTGCCAGTAGCTTTGTAATTTACTTAGCAGAACGCGCCCTTCAACGTCATGACTTAGTAAAATTTCGTCTGTTTCTTTTCGCAACAATGGCGATGGGAACTTACTTTTTAATTGGACAAGCAATTGAATGGAATAGCCTGGCCTTTGGCTTCACTTCAGGAGTATTTGGTGGCACGTTCTATTTGCTTACAGGTTTCCACGGTTTGCACGTTTTAACTGGTATCCTGTTGCAGCTGATTATTTTAGTGCGCTCTTTTATCCCTGGTAACTACGACATGGGTCACTTTGGCGTTAATGCAACTTCATTGTTTTGGCACTTCGTCGATGTCATCTGGATTATTTTGTTTGTCCTCATCTATCTGTGGCAATAAATATTGATGGGCATATCTTGTGTGTAAGCCCTATACCAATCCTATTTGTAAGAATTTCAAGTCACAGATCCCTGGGTTTTTTGATAACTCAGGGATTTTATTTCTTACCAATGATTTCAACTTCCAAAAAATAAATTATCACAATTTAATTGCCTATAGGAGTCCGATTTGATTTATGAAAAAATCTAAGTATTTGTAGGGTGTGTTATGGCGTAGCCTAACGCACCTAAATCGTTAACTGGTGCGTTAGCCTTTGGCGTAAGGCACCCTACATGTATTTCACCAAATCAAATATGAGTCCTATATTGCCTATTTTGGTTTCAAAGGAGAAGGAGGAGCAGATAATACAATAATATTTCTCACATTACTAACGTAACGACCTCCAGCTTTATCACCTGGAACTACTAAACGAGCAAATCCTTCATCTGCTAAATATACGACTTTACCATCACTGCTTTTTTTTGCAAACGCAACTAGCACTGTTTTTCCTTCAAAGTTGGGTTGAATTTCTCCAATAGCCACTACTGCACCATAACAATCTGTGGCTTCAACTAAAATATATTGCCGTAGAAAAGAGTTTTTAGGATTCACTCCAGAATTTCCAGGTTTTAGGCCACCTCCAGCTTTTAGATTATTAATCAACTCCCATAGAGGAACTCCATAGTATGTTTCTGTTTTTGGCCCTGAGCCGGTTTGAAAGCTGACAGTGATTTCAGTAACTAATCCTGGGTTTTGATTTTTTAAAGTATTTCGCAAATTTTTCAGCTTGTACAAGTGATAGGTAGTTGGATTATTGAGTTCTCCATCCAACCGAAAACTTTGTGAAATGCCTCCAGGACACTTATTTTTATTCCAAATAGATGCTATTTTTTGTTCTCGAACTCTGGGAAGACTGCTGTTTGAGTCAGCTAAAGTAGGCTGCCATAAAACCAGCGTTGATAGTATTAAAGATGCAATGGGTATTTTGCGGCTAAAACGCATAAGACATTTCTCCGTTTACTGTTGAATATTGAAAAAATTACAGCAGAATTAAAAAGTTAGAATTCAGGCTTAAAACAAGCTGTCTACTTCCTTTTGAAACTGAAGTTTTATGCTTCAGCAGCCAAAATTAGCCGCAAATCTCTTATGAGATTTGCATTTTTCTAAATGGATTTAGTTTATCTGTGCAATGTATTGAAGATAATACCAACTTATTGGGTAATATACCAAATATTATGGTAATAGAATGCTAACAAAATTAATTTTTATTTCTTTTTAAAATACCCAAGCTTTATATTGTATGGAAATTTTCTGTGGCTTTAGTGCGTAAGTTATAATCTTGTGATGTACATTTTCATACAAAATTAGTATTACAACAAACACAAGATCTAAAATTCCAAATGCATAAATTGAAGCAATTGCGAGTGAAATTGTTGTTAATACCAATTTTGGTAGCACTCACAGCAAACAGTACAGGCAGTGTTGTATTAGCTGGAGGATTTGCCCTAAACGAACAGAGTGTCAAGGGTTTGGGAAATGCTTTTGCGGGAAGTGCGGCGACTGCTGATGATGCCAGCACAATTTTCTTTAACCCAGCAGGCTTGACTCGCTTACCAGATAATTCAATTTTTGGGGCTTCTTATGTAATTTTCCCGAAAGTCATTTTTCAAAATCAGGGTTCTAGCACGGCAACAGGGGTTCCATTATTAGGTGGTAACGGTGGAGAAGCAGGTGTTGATATTATTGTGCCAAACCTCTATGCTGCTTGGAGCGTTTCCGATCGCCTGAAACTAGGTATTGGTATTAACGTTCCTTTTGGGCTAGCTACGAAATACGAAAGTAACTGGGTTGGGCGTTACCAAGCAGTGGAGTCCAAACTTACAACTATTAATATTAATCCCACGGTAGCAGCCAAGTTGAGCGATAACTTTTCTGTTGGTGCGGGTTTGAATATACAGTATGCTCAGGCAACACTCTCAAATGCCATCGACTTTGGTTTAATTGGACGAAGTGTTGGTTTACCCACCCAATCCCAACAGGCGGATGGTTTTGTCAAAGTCACTGGCTCTGATTGGAGTGTAGGATACAACTTGGGAGTGATGTATGAACCATCCAAAACTACGCGTATTGGTTTGAGTTATCGATCGCCAATTACTCAAGACATTAGAGGAAATGCTGATTTTACAGTACCTGTAAGCGCTAGAGCGTTAACTGCTAGAGGACAATTCACAGACACAGGAGCCAACGCAGTCTTAAACTTGCCTGATACCTTATCCCTTGCTGTATATCACGAACTTAACCCTCGTTTGGCAATTGTCAGTGATGTCACCTGGACAAACTGGAGCCGCTTTCAAGAACTGCGAGTTAAATTTGACAATCCAGTTCAAGCAGATACCGTACAACCGGAAAATTGGAATGATACGTTCCGTTTTGGAGTTGGGGTCAATTACGCTGTGAGCAAGCAATTAACACTGCGAACGGGTGTAACTTACGACCCTAGCCCTGTTGATGAACAATTTAATACACCCCGTTTACCTGGTGGCGATCGCACTTTACTTGGTTTCGGTGCTAGCTATCGACCTTCCAAGTCATTGAATTTCGACATTGGTTACACTCACGTATTTGTAAACGATAGCGACATTAACCAGTCAAGTAGTACAGCCGGTGCCCTCAGAGGTAATTTTGAAGGTAGTGTGGATATCGTTGGTTTACAACTTAGCTGGGAATTTTAAGCGAACTACCTACATCGACCGCTTGCGGCGATGTAGGCTTCTGGCTTTATGGACACATGCCCTTGCAACTTGCCGAGAAAACATGCCGATCTCAAGCGTATTGAGTTACGCTCCGTCATCGGCGATCGCAGACTTTACCCTCATATCATTGAATCTTCAATCCAAAATCCAAAATTTCAAATTCAAAATTTAGTCTGATTTTTCTCCCCTAGTTTTCCCCGATTGTTTCCTAATCTACAAGATATCGAACTGAGATTATTATTATGATTCACCATATTTCCATTGCTGTTAGAAATCCTAACCATGTTGCCCAAGTTCTTGCAGAAATTTTAAAAGCACAAGCTGTACCTTTTCCTCCTAACCCAGGCAGTTATATGGTTATACCTTTCGATGAACACGGTACAGCTATTGAACTTTATCCTTTAGGTTCTCAAATAGAGCCTGGTGAAGGTGACGAGGAATGTACATTTGTGCATACTGCTATTAGTTCGAGGTTTACAGATATTCATGCAGCTATTTCTGTACCCATTAGCCAGCAAGAAATCGAACAAATTGGTGTCCGTGAAGGCTGGCGCGTAGTGCGCTGTAACCGTGATTCTTTCTTTGATGTAATTGAGTTCTGGGTAGAAAACAGATTAATGATTGAATTTCTCACCCCAGAAATGGCGTCTGTATATTTGAAATTTGCCACTGACAAAGAAAATCTGAAATATTTTTTAGCAGAACCAGCATTAGCAACAGTTGGATAAATAAGTAGAAACACTAAATTAAACTAAAAAAGAGGTTGCCGGGTTTCGACTCCGCTCAACCCTCGTCTTCTCAGGGTTCGAGCATTGAGCGACTTGCCCTGAGCGGAGTCGTTGGCGCAGCCTCTCGTAGAGAAGGGAGTCGAAATGCGTCTTCTAAATAATTATGTCCACTTACTTATCTATAGCAATTTGATTTGATTTAGACCCCCGGCTTCTTTGAAAAGGCGGGGATATTTTTATGTATCGACTTTTGCCAAAATTCACTATTTTGAATTATTTACTCTAGTTTTCCCCTTTTATTCTCTAACCTGAAAACATCAAATAATGAATCTAAAAATAGATGTCAAATCACTAAATTTAGTTCGAGTTAGACTTTGTAAAACAGGTATTTATCGAACGATACCTTTGAGTTAAGCTTTTTTCTCTCCCCCTGCCTCCCCTGCTCCCTCTGCTCCCCCTGCCCCCTGCCTCCTACCTCCTGCCTCCTACTTAACTGTCAGCCGTTTTCAAATACCCACGCCAAGGCATCATCAATATTAGTAACGTAATTTGCTGGGGGTATGGCTGGACGATTCACCATTACAACTTTCACATCGAGTTCTCGCGCCGCAATGATTTTGGCGTAGGTTGCATCACCACCGCTATTTTTACTGACTATGGTATCGATTTTGTGGTGAATCAGGATTTCCCTTTCATTATTGAGGGTAAAGGGGCCGCGATCGCGCAATAACATCCCCAATGGTACTAAAGCATCGGCAGCAGGAGGGTCAATCATCCGCATTAAAAACCAAATATCTTTGAGGTGAGCGAAAGCAGCGAGTTCTTGCCTACCAACTGTCAAAAATACCCGCTGTGCTTGGTTTTGCAAGGCTGTTGCTGCGGCTGCAACGCTGTCTACTTCAATCCAGCGATCGCCACTTACCTTTTGCCAAGGCGGACGAATTAACATTAAATGGGGTATTCCAACTTTGGTTGCAGCATCTACAGCATTCCAAGAAATCTGCGAAGCAAAAGGATGGGTTGCATCAATTAACAAGTCGATTTGCATGACTTCTAGATAATTAGCCAACCCAGCTACACCACCGAAGCCTCCAACGCGCAAATCGCCCAAAGGAACTGATGGTTCCCGCGTGCGGCCGGCTAGAGATGTGATTGCTTCTACCCCTTGGATAGTTGCGAGCCTCGCAGCTAGTTCTGCTGCATCTCCCGTCCCACCTAGAATTAAAATCCGAATCATAAAGGTGGAATTTTAGCCAAAATGCCATTTTTCAGTGCTTTTGGACGCTCTGACCAAGGCAGTAAACCATCTGGTTTGGCATAGTATTGACTAGCACACTCTAGTACCGCAGATGCACTCTCATCAACGGCTAGATCGCCGAATAAATATGTTAATTTGCCTTTGGCAGCAAAGGCAACCACACAAGAACGATTACAAGCACTCATGCATTCAACCTCTTGAATTGGGAATCGATCTCGCAAGTCCCAATCTTGTGCTAGGTGCTGAAGTTGGTTTAGTAGTTGTTCGCCGCCACTTCCAGGTAAACGTTTTCCATCTTGCCAAACGCTGGCACAGGTTTTGCAAACAAATAAAGTGTGGTCAGGAACACCCAAACAATCACTTGTAGAAATATTTGCAGTCGCACTCATCTGTACCTCGCTTAAATGTGAACTGATAAATCTAATTCAGTAGGCATCCTGACTCACTTAATTTGGAAGCAAGCGTTCGCTCAGGCAAGCTAATCTCAAATCAGTTCGCAGTTGCTCCCAAGTAGCGGATTTACACCGAACTTTAAGAGTTACGACTGGTAGTTGACCCCCACCAGAACCGGATAACCTTAACAATCGTAACACTAGGGTCGGATGACACTGAAATCATCTAGATTATTTATCTTGCTTTTTGGAAAATGTATGTGTTAATATTGATAATCGTGTGGTTAAGGACGTATAGCTCAGTTGGTTAGAGCGCTACGTTGACATCGTAGAGGTCACTGGTTCGAATCCAGTTACGTCCATTTAAGATAATGTCCTTACTGTTACTTGCTACGATGCCAACGTATTGTACATTGGCTTATACTTACATTTGCGGGTTTATCATTCCTTGTAAAAAACTTACTATGAAATGGTAAAACTTGCAACGCTTAATTTGTGAAAAATCATGAACAGATAAATTTTAGCTTTTTGGGATGAACGACATAAAATTTACTGAGTATAAGAATTAGCGACTAATAATTTCTGAAATGTGCATTAAGAAAGCTTTTGGTAAAAATAAATAAAACCCTTGTTTATCAAAGACTTTAGCGAATCTTTAGCTACATCAATTTGTGAATGTATACCAGTTCATCTGGGGTAAAGTCACAATTTTCTTAATTTGCTTTTGCAGAGTTTTCAGCTAAATCTTGTAGAGTATACCCAGATTTAGGGCTTTACTATCCACTGAGATAGTGTGCGCTTGCTGTTTGACTTCCTTGTCTCAAAAAATCATTATATTAAGTAAAATAGCAAAGCGGGAAAATTTTATTTAAATACTTATTTTGTATTGAGATACTTTCATACAATTTTTACGTTATATTCACGATTTATCTAGCCCAAGTAGCGGAACTTCATACTATAAAAAATAACTTGCCTCTTCACTTATACTTAGGAATAGATGGCAGATTCTTCACCATTGCTTCAATTTAATATCATTATTTATCTCATTGCAGTAACAGTTTAGATGATAGATATTAAGATAGTAGTTTCAAAACATAGCTTGTCTAGCACGTGAATAAAAAATGGGCTGTTAAACGACTTACAATCAACCTGACATCAGGTGAAGCAGAAAAGCTAGAAAAATATTGCTCAATGTCAGGTAGACCGGCAACTGATGTAATTCGAGAGTTAATTCGCTCTTTGATAGTTGACGAATAAAAAAAATCTGAATATTAGCAAATTGTTTAGTTTCAAACACAAATACTTAAATTGTTAAGGAAATGTTTGAAAATCTAGGGTGTACATTCTCCGAAGAAAATTTAATTTTGAATATCAACATATCTCAGAAATAACTAATAAAGATTTTTCAAGAATTTGCTGAGTAATAAAAAATAGTTGCCTATTATTACGGTATTTTCAAACTGCTTAACAAAATTCAGTTTCACCAATAATATTGGAATAAAAAATGGATATTGATTTTCTTTCTGAGTATCAGCTGCTTCTTACTGAAGCATCCCAGTTTCATTTAGGCTATCCCTACAATTTAAAACACGATAATACCTTCTTATTACCTTTCCTTAAATACTCAATTAATAATCTTGGGGGGGATTGCTTCACCAAATCACACTATCGAATTGATTCACGAAATTTTGAAAAAGAAGTTTTACAATTTTTTGCAAATTTATACCAACTTCAAGATTGGTGGGGATATGTAACTACCAGTGGCACTGAAGGTAACTTGTACGGAATACTCCTGGGAAGAGAAAATTATCCTGACGGTATTTTGTACGCTTCGGCTGCTTCACATTACTCTGTAAACAAAGCAGCTAACTTTTTTAGAATTCCTTATCACCAGATTGGGATACAAACTCCTTCAGAAGAAATGAACTATAGTGATTTCTATAAGAAGCTTGTACCTAATTTGCCTGCCATCATCTGCCTTAACCTCGGTACTACTTTTACAGGCGCAATCGACGATATTGAGCAGATTCTTAACGTTCTGGAGATGAAAAAGGTTAGGCAATTCTATATCCATGTTGATGGTGCTTTAGGCGGAATGCTTCTTCCCTATTTGCGTTCGCACTGGATTGATTTTCACCAACCCATCAGTTCGCTGTCAATCTCAGGACACAAATTTATTGGTTGCCCTTTCCCTTGTGGCATTGTTATTACTAAGAAACATTTGGTTGAAGCTCTTGCATCTGATATTGAGTATCTCGGCGCTCAGGATATGACTATTGGAGGTAGCCGTAACGGGCATACTTCACTTTGCCTATGGTATGAAATCTGCAAAAGGCATTCTAACTTTGCATTAGAAGTAGCTGATTGTGTGGCCAAAGCAGAGCATTTGTACGCGCAACTGAAGTTACGAGACTTCAATCCGTTGCTTAATCCTTATTCAAATACAGTTGTTTTTGATAAACCCTCACATTATCTTCTGAAAAAGTATCAACTTGCGGCAAAGGGAGATTATGCACACGCAGTTGTTATGCAGAATCACTACATTGAATTTCTAGATTATTTTGTTGAGGAACTTGCTAAAGAACAGCTTAATTTGGCAAAAATAGGCAAAGGGTAAAAATAATTCGCCACTAGCAGGAGTATAAGTAGCAGACGATGTTGTTGGCGAATTTGACTTTTTCTTTCAATTTTAGAAAAGCTGATACCGGCTAGACCTAAAAAATTATTTCTCAAATCAATCTCAAGGGCAAGTCAAATTTCTGATTAAATTGCTCATAATTTCTCTTGCCTAAAAGTCTACGTTAATAACAATCTACGGATGGAAACTTTAGCTCATAAAGTTAACTAAAAACTTTAGTATTACCGCTTATGCCCAAACAAGACTATATACCTGTAAATCAATC
Organism: Nostoc sp. ChiSLP01; assembly: GCA_034531195.2. Lineage (GTDB taxonomy): Bacteria > Cyanobacteriota > Cyanobacteriia > Cyanobacteriales > Nostocaceae > Nostoc. The sequence goes on along the minus strand of JAVRBO020000024.1, from coordinate 122,869 downwards.
TTCATACCCTCGCCTAACTAGAACCCTGAGTGCTGTTGAAAGCTGGGGCTTCGGTTTGACAGCTCATATTTCCTGGGTAGCATTGGTTCCAGCGATTCATGCTGCTCTTGGTTCACAAGCTATTTTTGTTTGGATACCTGCTGTCATTGTCGGGATGCTGATCAACTATCAGGTGAAGCGTTTGGGAACGTATTTTATTGATGTGGCAGGAGGAACGCCTAACTATGTCAGCCATTTGCTCAAACGTTACCCTGGACTAGGGCGCTATGCTGCAATTGGATACCTTCTTAACTGGGTTTCTTACTTATCAGTTAATACTCTCGTACTCACCGATTTAATTAAGGTGAATTTGGAATCGCTAGGCATTGCCTGTCCTAAATTATTGTTGGACGTTGGCTTTACACTGCTGCCGTTTGTAGTGGCGTTTAGTGGTACTCGTGCGCTGAGTATTTTGCATTTGTTTTTTGCGATTCCGGCTTTTGGGCTACTAATTACCTTTTGTCTACATGGTCTGGGCTGGTTAGCTTTCTCTAGTGCTAGTCCTGGGTTTTTTCCTAACAGTTGGTCATCCTTAAGCTTTGTGGATTGGGCAAAGTGGTTCTTTTACGTTTCTTATGCTACTTACAGTTGTGAAACGGCTTCTTCCTTTGTGGCAGATAGTCGTCATCCCAGCCAAACGCTACGCTTTCTAGATATTGCTGCTTGGATGATGCCACCTATTTTTATAGGCGGGTCTTGGGTAATGATGCGGTTAGCAACAGCGCCAGGTCTGAATGATAATGCGTTCTTGAATCTCGTGGCGGCTTCTAGACCATTTTGGGGAAAATGGGCGGAGATTAACGTCACGTTTTTATTGGTGTCTGCTTCTTTGTTAGGTTCTGCAACAGTAGTTTCTAATTGCCCAAGAATTTTGTATCAGCTTGCCTTAGATAACCATATTTCACCAGTATTTTCTGCTGTGTCGCGTCGGGGCGTGTTTGTGCCTGCTCTGAGCTTAACTTTGCTGCTTTGCTCCCTTTATCTGATTTGGGCAGATGTAGCACGAATCGTAGCAGTGGGAAATATCGGTTGGTTTGCGGCCTTTATGTTATTACATTTAGGGCTTTGGTTCGGGCGCAATCGTCCAGAAGTTTTGTTTCCCCGCATATCTTTGGGCATTTTGGTGGTAGAGATTGCAGTTCTACTGGTAGGAGGGCTTGCCTGGGGTTGGATAAATCTCCTGATTGGTCTAGTATTTCCCATTGGGATTCTAGGATTTGATGCACTAATCCGCCACATTACCTTTACGCCTTTCCATTTAAGTTGGTGGAGGCGACATTACCGCGCACGCCCTTCAGTAATCATTAAAGATTCAGTCATACTTCAGGTAAGCATCTTAATTATTCTCGTGTGCGGTGCAGTTGCAACAGGCTGGTTATTTGGGGCCAACCTGAACACGGGTTCCAAAGCTACAGATGAAAATCTATTTGTTGTGCTGCTAATGACAGTGGCATTTGTCGGAGTAGCTATAGCCTGTTGGACAACTTTACCCCAGGTAGTGGCCATTACTGAGGCGCGAGAAGCTGCCGAACACTTGTTTACTGTTGCCCAGGATGGTATTTTGGTCTTGGATGAGCAAGGGATTATCAGGCAGGCAAACCCAGCAACTGAATCTATCTTTGATATCAAACCATTTGAGTTGTTAGGAAATCACCCCAGCAAATGGATACCTGAATTACCTGAATATCCACAGCAATGGACAAAGCGAAGCGAACACACCCTATTCCACAAGGCTGGTGTCAGCACTTTGGAAGTTTCTATCTCCGACCGGCCGCATCAAGATTTTCAAGAATATGTCGTCATTCTCCACGACATTACTAAACGCAAACAAGCACAAGAAAAATTGCGGCAATCACAAGCACAATTACAACAAGAAGCAAAGCTGCTTGCTTCTCAATTGGTGCAGAGTGAAAAAATGTCTTCTTTAGGGCAGTTAGTGGCAGGTGTAGCTCACGAAATCAATAACCCCGTTAATTTTATCTATGGTAATTTAACCCCTGCTAATGAGTACACCCAAGATTTACTTAAACTACTGCAACTATACCAGCAATATTACCCCAACCCAGCACCCCAAATTCAAAAGCAAGCAAAAGCTATAGATCTTGATTTCTTAATAGAAGACCTACCAAAATTAATGAATTCTATGAGAGTTGGTGCTGAAAGAATTACAGAAATTGTGCTATCGTTACGTAACTTTTCCCGTTTGGATGAGGCACAGATGAAGGCGGTAGACATTCATGAGGGTATTGATAGTACGTTAATGCTTCTAGAGCATCGTCTCAAAGCTAAAACTAATTATCCAGCAATTAAAATCATCAAAGAGTACGGCAATTTACCGCTAGTAGAATGTTATCCCGGACAACTAAATCAGGTATTTATGAATATTCTGGCAAATGCGATCGATGCTTTAGAAGAATTGATCGCCAATGGAAAAACAACTAACACACCCCATATTTGCATTTGTACTAACTTAATTGCTGACCAGCAGTTAGTTATTATTTCTATTGCTGATAATGGTTGTGGTATCCCAGAAAATATTCAAAAGCAACTGTTTGACCCCTTTTTCACTACTAAACCAGTTGGAAAAGGCACGGGCTTAGGCTTATCTATTAGCTATCAAATAATTACTCAAAAGCATCAAGGGAAGTTACAATGTATTTCCTCTCCAAATGAGGGTACAGAATTTATTATTAATCTTCCATTCAGAGATTTAAAAAAAATACATAAATAATTATTTTTTAATTTTATTCATAAATATCAAAATGATTTTTTAGTATCTTATAAGAGTCCGATTTGATTTATGAAAAAATATAAGTATTTGTAGGGTGTGTTATGGCGTAGCCTAGCGCACCTAAATCGTTAACTGGGGTTCGTACCTTTGTGAAAAAATCCCGTCTCTCTGATTTAATTGTGATGACTGAAGAACAGCGACAATCTATTCAGGGCAAATCAGCTGTGCTTGAGTTACCACCATTATTGATTATAGAAGTGGTTAGTACTGAGTCTGTAAAACGAGATTATCAAAAGAAACCACTTGAGTATGCAGCTTTTTCCATCCCTGAATACTAGATTGTCGATCCTCTTGAAGCAAAGGTGACTGTTTGCTTGTTGGATAAAGGACGTTATAACCAAATAATATTCACAGGAAACCAGCAAATCAATTCTCTTACTTTCCCTAAGTTAGCATTGACAGCCCACCGATATTAACGGCTTATAAATGTGAATTTTGCTGTGATTTTTCAGTTAAATTTTAAGTATTTACTGGAGAACATTCTTCAAATCTTTGTCTGTTGGACGTTTTGTAAACTGTTCATGATTATAAATCCACACTAGTTTGATGATAGTACAAAATTAATATAAATAATCGCGATCGCTCTTAATTGTAGATTGGGTTAAGTGGCAGCATCGCTTCTTTTAAATGACGCTAACTGAGTAAGCGCGGATTTTTGCATCGACTGTTGTAATAGCTAAACTGTGATGCAAAGCTTGACAGATAAGCATTCTATCAAAAGGGTCATTATGCAATAATGGTAAATTTGCAAGTTGAGTAACACTCCCTTCATCAAGGTTAAGATTAGTAATTTGATGGCGATCGCGTTGTTTGGGAAGATAAATTTCAGGAGACTCTGGTAATGGTAGTTTACCTAATTTATATTTAACAATACACTCCCATATTGAGACAACGCTAAGATAAATTTCGTTATCTGGATCGCGAATAATATCTCGAATATTTGTTGATAGCTGATTATCACCACTAATAAACCATAAAAATATATGGGTGTCTAAGAGAATTTTCATCCGCCCTCAAATGCATTTAGAATCTCTTCAGGCAAAGGTGCATCAAAATCATCAGGCACCGTAAATTCTCCTGCACACAAACCAAATGGGCGTTGCTGTTTGTTGGTAGTTGTAATTGGTTTTAATTCAGCAATTAATTTATCTGCTTGGACAATGACAAAGCTTTCACCTGCCTCAACTTGATTCAGGTATTTCAAAGGATCTCGTTGGATCTCATCAACTGTGACTTTTTGCATCTGAGTATTTCAGCGTGGTGGTTTGGAGATAATACATTGTCTAATTTAATTTTAGTGCGATGTCTGATAACAAGCTGCTTTGCAGGAGGTTGAGTGAAGCGATCGCGATATCAACAGCTAGTTTGTTATAAAACTTTAACAATTATAAGCCACTCCTTGATTCAATCTTTTTCATTTTGACTTTGCCCACTTTCCCAATAACTCATTCAATAAATTATTATCTTTTAGATAATTCAAAAAGAATTTTCGCTCTTCTACAGGTAAAGATGTTGATGCGATAATAAATGCGCGTTTACACCAGATATCCATGCTGGTATAACTTTCTTTAAGTTCTCGAATCCAGTCACCCATATTTTGAGAATATGCACTTAATAAAATCTCTCTTCTCAAACTTGATGGAGAATTTTGATACAAAGCAATAAGCCGACTTGCATTATTTAGTGATGCATTTCTAGCAAAAAGGCTCATAAGTGTTATTTGAAAATATTCATTTGATTTTATAATTTCGCTATTTACAATATTAAGTATTTTGCTTCCTAATAACTTCCAATCACTGTTGTAATTATTGTTTACTGCTATTAAGTAGTGGCATATATCGCTAATTGCTGGTGTTAAAATATCAATGTTATCAATACAAAATTCTACTCCTGAAGGAATACCTACTTGGGAAAGTCGTCTTAAAAACCATCTTATACGCGTATAATTTGGTTGCTCGCTACTCAAATATTCAGATAATATTTGAGTAACAAAATGTTTGGAAAAAAAATATAATTGAGGATCTGGTAATTTTGTAATATTTATAGTTGTATATGGATTGCTAGACGAATACATTTTTATGATATTTATAATATTTTCTTCATGGTTATTTATTGGCTGGTCTTTAGTCATTGATATGCAATGCTGGTGTAATTCATCTGCTGTATATATTTTTGTTTTTTGTCTCTGTAATATTAGTCTTTGTTGCTTATCAAGAATTTCTGCCATCTGATAAATAATAATACTTGCTTCTTGCTTACTGTTGCAAAATATAATTATATCGTCCACAAAACGGCAGAAATCTAAACCTTTCCAAGATAAGCTGTTATCTACAGGAATTAATGAAAGCTCTCCTAATAAGTGTGTGGCATGAGGGCCAACAGGAATTCCTCTAGAGACTTTTGCTGTAATACTTTCTAGTAAATTCATCAACCATTTTTTGACTTGATTAGGAAATTTACAGTCTTCTAACTGGTTTTCAATGTTATGATGATATATTTGATTATAAAAATCAGCAATATCTAAAGATACTGCATATTTATAAGATGATATTTTATTTTTACAGTTTAGCCAAAATTCTGACCATGAAATAGTGGGATTATATAAGCTCCAATCACTTTGAGGAGCAAATCTATAGCCAAATACTTTATTTTCAGATATTAGTATTCTTCGGTTTTCTATCAATTGTCCAAATTCGTAAATGATTGCTGTCAAAATAATATTATCTAGAGGATCTAGTTGTGTTGCTATTCTGTATGAAATTTCATCTTTGGGTACTATAAATCTTCTTGAAGGATGAGGTTGATAGTTTCCTAAATCTATGTCTTTGATGCGATTAATTGCTTCATTTTCAATTTCATGAAGAATGTCAAATTCAACAGGTTTAGGAAATAAATCAGTATCACTATACTTAACTACATGGTTCAAAGCCCATCTGAGAGAATTTTCTTGTAGTTTCATTTTTCTATATCCAGGATTAATATCAAATCAGATTCAGCCAAGCAAAATTTAGCATTATTATTGATGTGGATTCAAACAAAATAAACAATGGATTAGGCAATACCTAACCCATCGTAAAAATTTCTTTATATTTTCTTACCTGCGCTACAAGAAACTACAATTAACTCAACGCGGATTTTAATTCGCTTTGTGCCTGTGCCAAAGCTTCTGGCAACTTACTCGCATCTCTACCGCCGGCTTGGGCTAAGTTTGGTCTGCCACCGCCGCCGCCACCGCAGATTTTAGCGATCGCTCCCACAAATTTACCAGCTTGCAGTCCTTTTTTGTTAACTTCTGGACTAAAGGCCGCAACTATACTGACTTTCCCAGCTTCGGGAACAGAACCCAGTACCACCGCACCATTACTGATTTTTTGCAATAAGCGTTCGGCTGCGGTTTTCAACGATTCTGCGTCTACGTCTTCTAATTGGGCGACGATAACTTTAAAATCGCCGACAGTTTGGGCTGTTTGTAGTAAGCTGTCAGATTTAGCGATCGCCAACTGTCCTTTCAATGATTCTAGTTGCTTTTCGGCTGTTCGCAGTTCGGTTTGCAGACTTGTAATTCTATCCGGTAATTCTTCAGGTTTGACTTTAAAGCGATCGCTCAAATCTTTAACTACTTTATCCCGGACGTTGAGATAATCCAACACGGCAGGCCCCGAAACCGCTTCAATGCGTCGCACTCCAGAAGCAACTCCAGTTTCGGAAATAATCTTAAAGACGCCAATCTCAGCAGTATTACTTACATGAGTACCACCGCACAGTTCCATTGATACGCTAGGGAAGTCGATTACTCGCACTTCTTCTCCGTATTTTTCGCCAAACATGGCAACAGCACCCCTAGCTTTGGCTTCAGCTAAAGGTAATACCTCCACTTTGGCGGTGTGGGCTTCAGCAATCCAAGTGTTCACCTGTTCTTCAATTTGTTGGACTTCCTCTGCCGTCAATGCACGGGGACAGTTGAAGTCAAAGCGCAATCTGTCAAAGGAAACGAGGGAACCTGCTTGAGATATGCCATCATCGACAATTTTCTTCAACGCCGCTTGTAGTAGGTGGGTTGCGGTATGGTTAGCTTGGGCGCGACGCCGACAAGCTGCATCGATTTGGGCAGTTACAACATCTCCTACACGGAGTGTACCGCGTTCGATGCGCCCGAAGTGAACGAAGAAATCAGATTCTTTCTTCACATCTTCTGTGCGAATCACGATGCCATCGCCGGAGATATAACCGCGATCGCCGATTTGTCCCCCAGACTCAGCATAAAATGGCGTTTTGTCAAGAAGAATTTGTACTTCTGTTCCTGCTTCTGCTTCCTCTTGGGAAACGCCTTCTACCAAAATCGCTTCGACTTTTGCCGTCGTCGCAGATTGCCTGTAGCCTAAAAATTCGGTAGCGTGGATGTGTTCTGCTAATTTGTCGAGGGAACCTTGGACAGTTAAATCGATGGTTTCGTGTGCTGCTTTGGCGCGTTCCACCTGCTTTTGCATTTCGGCATCAAAGCCGACTTCATCCACCGTTAGATGATTTTCTTCGGCAATTTCTTGGGTAAGTTCTAGGGGAAAACCGTAGGTATCATATAAAGTAAAGGCACTTTCACCACTAATAGAGGTTTTGCCTTGCTGTTTTACTTCTTGGATAATTTCTTCTAGCAGTTTTTCCCCTCTATCCAGGGTTTTGAGGAAATTAGATTCTTCGCGTTGCAACTCAGCTTTAATTGCTGCTTCTCGTTGGCGCACGTTGGGGTAAGCTGATTCTGAAAGAGCGATCGCAGTTTGGGCAACTTGGGTAGTAAATTCACCACTAATCCCAATTAATCGCCCATGACGCACCACACGCCGAATTAATCGCCGCAACACGTAACCCCGTCCGACGTTGGAAGCGCGGATTTCATCGGCAATCATGTGGACAACGGAACGAATGTGATCCCCAATAACTTTTAGGGAAACTTTGGTTTTCTCATCACTTTTGTGGTAATCGATGCCAGCAATTCGGGCTGCTGTTTCGATAACTGGGAAAATCAGGTCAGTTTCGTAGTTATTCGGCACGTTTTGGAGAATTTGCGCTATTCTTTCCAAACCCATGCCGGTGTCGATGTTTTTATTTTGCAGTGGCGTTAAATTACCGCTAGCATCCCGGTTATATTGCATGAACACGAGATTATAGAACTCGATAAACCGGGTATCGTCTTCTAAATCTATATTTTCGTCGCCGCGTTCTGGGTGGAAGTCGTAATAAATCTCAGAACAAGGGCCGCAAGGGCCAGTGGGGCCAGATACCCAAAAGTTATCATCTTCGCCCAAGCGCTTAATTCTCGCTTCTGGCACACCGATTCGATCCCGCCAGATAGCAAAGGCTTCATCATCATCTTGAAAAACGCTGACGACGAGATTTTTTGGAGATAAGCCAAAGACTTGCGTACTAATTTCCCAACCCCAAGCGATCGCTTGTTCTTTAAAATAATCACCAAAGCTGAAATTACCCAGCATTTCAAAGAACGTGTGATGGCGTTTGGTGCGGCCGACGTTTTCGATATCGTTGGTGCGGATACACTTTTGGGAAGTCGTAGCCCGCTTAAATTCTGGTGTGCGCTGTCCCAAGAATATCGGCTTAAATGGTAGCATCCCCGCGATCGTCAGCAGCACGGTTGGGTCTTCTGGCACGAGGGAGGCACTTGGCAGAATTTGGTGACCGCGCCCAGCATAGAAGTCAAGAAATGTTTTGCGAATTTCGTTACCGCTTAGGTGTTGGGGATTTGAAGACATGGGAGTTTTTAACTAACTTTCTTTGAAATTTTGACTTATGCTTACCTGCACTACTACAGCATGGCGGAAATAGAGCAACCATACTCTACATTTCAGCCGTTAAGTGGCTACAAAATCCATCATAAGCCTGCCCTATAAGCTTTTTGACTTTTGTCTTTTGCCTTTTTCCACTAAGTGTATTTCCATAAGCAGCTTTATATATTTTTGCATTTTGTCCATATTGCTGCCAGCCATCTGTGCCAGTCAGCAAGATAATGCAGCGATTGTGATGGTTTTAGGCGATTTCCTGACTCTAGTAGGATGTGCGATCGCTAGGCGCTGGTTTATCCTAATCCTTAAGAAATAATTTAAAAATCCCATATTGAGGTAACAAATGGCACTAAAACTGAAAGTATCAAATATTGCTTGTGAAGGATGTGCAGAAACAATTACTGAATCAATTCATGTAATGGAACCCGATGCCAAGGTGGATGTCGATGTTAACGCTAAAACCGTTACCGTGGAATCCGCAGCATCTGAAGAATCAATCAAGCAGGTAATTGTTGCTGCTGGTTATAAGATTGAAGGTTACTAAAATTTAATCTTCGTTTGTTACAAAAGTTGACGTTTTAATATTTTAGGCTACGCTAACAAAATCTTTTTCTTTAATTTCCGCTCCTATTCAGGGGTGGAATTCAACTAATTACCCCACATTAGGGGTACATTTTCACATCTGGTTTTTTTATTTAGTCTTTTTGTACATCGATAGTATTTCTCGCAAATAAAAAATGTGAATTAAGTAAACCAACACGAAAAATCTAAGTAGAAAAATTTTTCTGCTACTAACACCAGCTAAATACTGAATTTATTGCCCTACGAGTCCGCTCTGTAATTTTAGGGTATATCAGCATCTGCAAAACTTCTTCCTACGGGAGGTAGTTTTGTAGTATTTGATTTACCTTTTTTCCTAATAGGCGATTAAAAGCTAGTCTCTAAGGGAAAAGACTCAGATGGTGGCAAAGTAAATAGGTCAAATCGAACAAATATAAAACAAAACAGATGTAACCTCCGAACCTGCTTACTGAAGCTTCAGCGCGAGTAAAAGCCTCTTTTCTTTGAAGAGTCGCGTTTACACAGAGGGATGATATTCAATTGGCCTAAGTTAGTATTTTTCATATTTATAAAGCTTCGGTTTTTACGGTTAAAATAAAAACTTTATAAAGTTTTTATTTTAAAATTTCTCAGCAATTTTGCTGGCATACTTACTGATGATTAAAAGTTATTTTTTATGGTAATTACCACACAAAAACAACATCCAAGAAACTACAGCAATGGTTTATATACGGTCGTAAAATATTCAGTATTTATACTGTTTTAAAAATATTCTGTAAATAAGACATTAGTCTTTATAAATGTAAATTTCAGCAATCGTACTAATAACTATAAAGTCTTAAGAGGAGATTAAAAATGAGAGATATTTTTAAATTTAGAGTTAAAAAATTATATATCAAGAAACATAAGTGAGCCGAAATAATTATTAAAAGTAAAAAGCTCAAATGAAAAACAAAATTACCTGAAATAGAATTATGGTCTGGGAACCATTGTTACTTCTTATTTTTTTTGTTTTTGAATTTTTACTTTCGCCCAATTCGGTAAATTTATTCTTAGGTAACAAGAGCAAGCAAGTTTTACTTTAATTAATTTCCTGAAACTTTAAATCCTGTAAAAAAGCAATGAATATTTCCATTTTGGTTTTTGGAAATAATAAGTTTCGCAACACACTTCCAGATCAGATACGTTATGCCATCGCTTTTAATGTAGAAGTTATCGATAATCTAAATCAGGCGGTGTCGTACATTCAAATGACACCTCCAGATATCATACTTGTGCAGGCTAGCCTAGATAGCAGTATGGAATTGTGCAATTGGTTGAAAGATCGGACGAAGCTATCGTGGATCTACTGTATTTTGTTTGAAGATCGTCACCAACAGCTAACTGATAGAAAAAAATATGGTTGGCACAGGGAATTAGAAATGACTGCTGCGGTGTTAAAGCAAGGAGCCGATGCTTATATTTGGCACTTAATTGATGAAACAGCAGAGCATAACTTGGCAGAATTGACCGCCAATCATGGGCTAATACTTGCTCAATTGACCGTTGGTTTGCGGAAGGCGCATAAATACCGAGATTTGCTTCGGACTAATGATTTATTATCAGCGATCGCCTTAGCCGATTCATTAACAGAATTAAATAATCGCCGTGCTTTAGAATGGGATTTACCCAGGCAGATTAAAAAAGCGAGAAGTCAGAAAACTTCCCTAAGTTTGATTATTTTGGATGTAGATCATTTCAAAAAAGTTAACGATACTCATGGGCATTTAGTTGGCGATCGCCTTTTGCAGCTATTGTGTCAGCGTCTACGACACAATCTGCGTTTTCAAGACACTGCATTTCGCTATGGTGGTGAAGAATTTGTGATTCTTCTAGCTAACACTAACAGTGACGAAGCACTAATTGTAGCCCGTCGTCTCAATCGTATAGTCAGCGAAGAACCATTTGCACTCAGTAATAAACTTACAATTAATATCACCATTAGTTTAGGCACAGCCTGTTTAGAAGCCGACGATGACGAGCAAGGAGAAAGTCTGCTCAATCGTGCCGATCAATGCTTACTACAGGCTAAAACTACTGGACGTAATCGGGTTATTGGCTCCAAGTTTTTATCTCATGTTCCACATTTGAAGGCTGTTTCTTCATAAAAGTGGGAATGGGCATTGGGCATTGGGCATTGGGCATTGGGGATGGGAAGAGGCTCTGGAGCAGGGAGCAGAGGAGAAGTTGCTGTAAATCTTTCCCCTTGTCCCCATGCTTCATGCCCCATGCCCCATGCCCTATGCCCCATTCCCTACTGCTAACTTTTCTTGACAATCTTCTACCGAACTGCGTTGTCGCATGGCATTAACTAAAGCTTCATAGCTAGACCAATTTTCTTGTAGTAGGGTTTTTGCTTGTAGGGCATGAAACCGCATTTTTTGTTGATAAACTGATTCAGAAAAACCTAAAATTGTCAAAACTTTTATCAACTTATTTTTATCATCAGATCCACCCTCAGCATTGTTAAAAACTAAGGTTTCCGCAGCAATACCCGCCATCCAAACAGTGCAGTAGCGATCTAGCATCTGGGCACTGATTTTACCTACTTCTAGTTGAGATGCTAATTCACTATCATCAAACGTAACGCCGCCTTGTCCAACTTGTCCTTGCTTCCAGGCTTCCCAAGCACTAAGGGTGTAGCCAGTAACAGGAATACCCAACAAGTGAGCAACTAAGAAATGTCCTGCTTCGTGGTGGATAATGCGATCGCGGTGTTCGCTCGAAAAACCAGCAATCCAATCTAAAAAGATAGTACCGCCCCTACCTTGTAAGCTAAAGCTGTCAAAAGTCGCTATCCCCAAAATAGCGAAGGTAGCAAGCGCCGGTACTGTTGGCGATAAGTTGAAGAATGGCCCCAACAGTGCCGATAGTGTCATGAGAAAGATAGATATTGCAACTAAATTTAGGCTAGTCTGGCTCATCGACGGTTTTCTAAGAATGTGCTTAATCTTTCTTCATTATGCGCCATGTCTAGCACGGGCTACAGCTTTGCTTTGGGACTAGAGGCAGGGGAGGCGGAAGGGCGAATAATAAATCAGTCATCAGTCCCTTTTATTTTTCAGACCAGGATTTGAATATTAAGTAAAGAATTTTTACAAAAAATAGATACTCTGCATAAAAACAATTAATAAACCTGATTACTCATTAGCAGTTTCAAACTATAAATTTTATAGAGTCATATTTATTTGTATGAAAAACTCTCTTTAAACTTAATTCAATAACAAGCTTGCTGAGTTAGTTAACTAGGTTTTAGCTAGTTAACTTCATTATTATTTTGCTTACTTGAAACTTCATCAAAGCTTATGAAACCATACCTTCCTCAAAATGACCCCGACCCAACAAAACGCAAATTTTTCTTAGAGCGTAAGCAAGAAGAATACGAATTCGATTACGATTTTTTACCGCCGATGGCGATGCTTAAAGATGTACCTGCCGTCGAAAATTTTTCTACCAAATATATTGCTGAACGTGCAGTAGAAACGGCAGAGCTTCCTATCAATATGTTGGCTGTTAAAACCCATACTTTATGGGATCCTTTGGATGAATTGCAAGACTATGAAGACTATTTTCCAGTCTTGCCTAAACCTAGTGTCATCAAAACATACCAAACTGATGACTCGTTTTGCGAACAACGGCTGTGTGGGGCAAATCCTATGGCTTTACGCCAAATTAAAGAGATGCCTTTGGACTTTGAGTTTACTATTCAAGAATTACAACGAAAGTTTGGCGAATCTATCAATTTGGCAGAAAAACTTGCCAATGGAAATTTATATATAACTGATTACAGACCACTTTCCTTTGTTAAAGGAGGCACTTATGAAAGAGGTAGAAAGTATTTACCAACACCCTTAGCTTTTTTCTGTTGGCGTAGTTCTGGCTTTAGCGATCGCGGTCAACTTGTACCTATTGCCATTCAACTCAATCCCGCAGCCGGTAAACAAAGCCAACTAATCACACCTTTTGACGATCCTTTGGCTTGGTTTCATGCCAAACTATGCGTTCAAATCGCTGATGCTAACCATCATGAAATGAGTAGCCATCTTTGTCGAACTCACTTTGTTATGGAACCTTTCGCCATTGTCACAGCCCGTCAATTAGCGGATAATCATCCTCTTAATTTATTACTAAAACCCCACTTCCGTTTCATGTTGGCTAATAATGATTTGGGTCGCAAGCGCTTAGTTAATAGGGGCGGCCCTGTTGATGAATTGCTAGCTGGAACTTTGCAAGAATCACTAGAAATTGTTGTTAATGCCTATAAAGAATGGAGTTTAGATGAGTTTGCCTTACCCACGGAAATCAAAAATCGTGGTGTAGATGATGCAAGCAAATTACCTCACTATCCCTATCGAGATGATGGGATGCTATTGTGGAATGCCATTAAAAAGTTTGTGTCTGAATACTTGAATTTATACTACAAAACTCCCGAAGATTTGACAGCAGACTTTGAATTACAAGCTTGGGCGCAGGAACTAGTTTCTCAATCAGGCGGACGAGTTAAAGGCGTTCCTCATCGCATTGAAAAATTAGAACAATTAATTGATATCGCTACTGCGGTAATTTTCACTTGCGGGCCGCAACATGCTGCTGTTAATTATCCACAATATGAATATATGACCTTCATGCCGAATATGCCCCTTGCTGGTTACAAACAAATGACATCAGAAGGCACTATTCCTGACCGCAAAAGCCTATTATCATTTCTGCCACCACCGAAGCAAACTGCTGACCAATTGTCAATTTTATTCATTCTCTCAGCTTACCGTTATGACAGATTAGGCTACTATGACGATAAGTTTGCAGACCCAGAAGCTCAGGATATTGTAGCTACATTTCAGCAAGATTTGAACGAGGTAGAACGAAAAATTGAGTTGAATAATAAGAGTCGTTTAATAAAGTATAACTATCTCAAACCAAGGCTTGTTACCAATAGCATCGGCATCTAATTTAATCTAATACGTTTGGGTTTAAACAAAGCAAAAAGTAAGGAAAACAGACTGGTCTTAACTTTACTGTAATTTAATCCCATTTATTATTAAACATCTGCAAAAATAGTCATACAAAGGCTTTAACTATTTTGCAGGTGTTTTTGTTTAGTAATTTTTTATAGCTATTCGAGTAAATTTTTGAATACCCTACACCTGAAGGCAAAAGGCAATTATTCTTTATCTATTGCCTATTGCTTGATCCTACAAATAAGTTCTCCGCGAACAACAAGATCCCCGACTTTTCAAAGAAGTCGAGGATCTGAAATCTCTCGATTTTCACAAATTAAATAGGATTGCCATAGCCAAAAGATATAAATTAATAACAGATGTTTTATCTATCACTAGAATGATGGCTGCTTTTGAAATAGCAGACAAAATGTAACGAGAGTAACTGTAAAACATCAAACAAGAGATGATTATGGCTGAGGAATTTAAAAAGGGCGATCGCGTTGAATGGAAAACTTCACAAGGTCAGACAACTGGCGAAGTAGTGAAGAAAGTCACCTCACCAACAGATATTAAAAAACATCATGTTGCAGCTAGCGAAGATAACCCCCAGTACATAGTCGAAAGCGATAAGACAGGAAAAGAGGCTGCCCACAAGCCTGATGCTCTTGAAAAGTTAGAGGACTAATTTTTAGCCATGAGTAAAGATACCAAATCAGTCGTTGACGAGTTTCATCAAGCTGTCAATATGACACCCAAGGAACTAGAAGCTTGGCTAGATACAGATGAGTCACAAAGTGTAGGACAAAAAGATGGCGATGACGAGTCAATTGGTCATAAATCGGGGCGGCGTATTATCGAATTGTTAGAGAAAAAAGATGACTACAGCGACGATGACCTCTCGCACATGAAGAAAGTTATTAGTTACGTTCACCGTCATAGCGCACAGCAACCTTCGGGTAATGTGAAAGACACACGCTGGTATTACTCTTTAAAGAATTGGGGTCACGACCCGCTTAAGTGAAAAGCAGGGAACATAGGCCTCAAAAGTAGGCACAGGGGCTATTATAATTCGGAATTATGCAATTGATAACATATATGGTTGTCAAATTTAACTACCTTGAATGATGCATCTAGGTTAATTGTTGTTTCACCACTACCAAGAAACAAGTAGCCATCCGATCTTAATTGTTGCTTTACCTTTTTTAGCAAGGCTTTTTTGGTGACAATATCAAAGTAGATTAAAACATTGCGTAAAAAGATAACATCAAATTGTGGTAGCTCCGGCCAAGTTTGCACGAGATTAAACTGACGAAAATCAACCATTTGACGGATTTCTTGATTTATTTGCCAGTTGTTTTCTAGCCTTTGAAAGTATCTGTCACGAATATTTTTTGGCAGTCCGCGATTAATTTCTAACTGGTTATAATGCCCTTGGCGGGCACGGTCTAAAACTTTGGTAGAAAAATCGCTAGCAATTAGCTTTAAAGACCAATTGACAAGCACGGGAAAATGTTCCTGAATTAATATGGCAGTGCTATAAGGTTCTTGTCCGTTGGAGCAAGCAGCACACCAAATGTTAAGCGATCGCTCAATTGCTCGTTGTTTAATTAACTCTGGTAGCACGTATTGTTTGAGTGCTTCAAAAGGGTGTTTATCCCGAAAAAATGAAGTTTCGGTGGTTACTAAAGCCTCGATTGTCTGGACGTGAAGATTATTAAACGCATGATTCCGTAAGTAACTAATTAATTCAGCGATGGAAGTGAATCCTGCTGATTCAACAATCGGCTGTAAATGTAACTCAGCCAAATAGGTTTTATCGGCCAATAATACAATCCCAGAATGCTCGCGAACTAATTGACGAAGATACTCAAAATCAGCAGTTTTGACACGCATAGTCTGTTTCATTACAGACCTGAAATAGAAACTTGATTGTAACCAATTCTGTGCATAATTTCATCGGCAATTTGGTTAAGCGGCAAAATTTGATTGGCAAGTCCGGCATTAATCACAAAACCTGGCATTCCCCACACCACGCTAGTAGCTTTGTCTTGTGCAAGTACCTGTCCGCCAGCCTCGCGGATGCACTGACAGCCTTGTAATCCATCTTGCCCCATACCCGTAAGGATAACTGCGATCGCCCCTGCACCATAAACCTCTGCAACCGAACGGAAGAGAACATCCACGGAAGGACGGCAGGAATTTTCTGGGGATGCTTGATGAGTAGCAAGGCAAACCACACTTTTGTCGCGTTTCACAACTAGATGATAATCTCCTGGTGCAATCCAAGCATGTCCAGGTTCTAGTATCTGTCCGGGAACCGCTTCATGGACTGGAATTTGACACTTGTAGGATAACTGCTCTGCGAGTAATTTTGTAAACATTGGCGGCATGTGTTGGACTATTAAAATCGGCACTGATAAATCAGCTGGAAGTTTTCCCAACACTACAGTTAGAGCATTAGGGCCTCCCGTAGAAACACCAATTGCCACAACTTCCACCGGCTGTATGTTGCTCTTAACGGGAAAAACAACAGGCTCGGCAATGGCGCTTGGTGTGAAAAATCCACCAAATACCTTAATTTTAGGAATTAAATCTTCCTGAATATATTTATTAGTTGCTTCTACACTTCCTAAGTTACTGGGTTTTGTTGCATAATCTGAAGCACCTAAAGAAAGAGCTTCAATAGTAGCGATCGCTCCAGTGCGGGTGAAAGTGCTGAACATAATCACTGGCAAGTGCGGATAGAGCTGTCGAATAAGAGACAGAGTTTGTAAACCATCCATTTCTGGCATTTCGATATCTAGGATAACGACATCAGGATTAACCCTGGGTATCTTAGCCAAAGCAATGCGACCATTAGCCGCAACTCCCACCACTTCGAGTTCCGGATCGCTCGACAAAATCTTGCTAACTCGACTCCTAACAACTACTGCATCATCAACAATTAGTACGCGGATTTTTGGCATTGGGGATTGGGGGCAGGGGGAGCAGGGGAGGCAGGGGGAGCAGGGGAGGCAGGGGAAGTAGGCGAGTAAAGTTTGAGGTTCATTAATGAGTATCAAACACTCATTAATGGAGTTCTGAGGTTCATTAGACCTCTTGCAAGAGTCCCTAACACCCCACCCCCAACCCCTCCCCGCTTGCGGGGAGGGGAGCGTTTGCTGTCTTCAAATGCGGGGTGGGGTTCTTTATTTTTGATTTATGCAAGAGGTCTATTAATGAGTATCAAAGACTTATTCTTACTTCCTAAATATATCTCCTTTGTTCCCCTGCCTCCCCTACCTCCCCTGCCTCCCCTGCCCCCTGCCTCCTGCCCCCTGCCCCCTGCCTCCCGAAAAACTAATATTTAAACTGGTTGACGACTTTATGCAAATCTACTGCCATACGGGATAGTTCTGTGGCTGCCTCTAATGTATTGCTGGTGCCAGCCGTGGTAGTTTGAGTATTGAGTGCCACAATTGCAATACTTTTGGCAATATCTGATGTTCCTTTGGCTGCCTCGGCGATATTTCGACTAATTTCATTTGTTGTTGCTGTTTGCTCCTCAATAGCGCTGGCGATGGTGTTTTGTAAGTCGTTGATTTGGTTGATAATGCTGGTAATTTGAGTAATGGCTGCAACGGCATCCTTTGTATCTGTCTGAATCGCTTCGATTCGCTGGCTAATATCTTCGGTGGCATTGGCCGTTTGTTTGGCTAATTCTTTTACCTCGTTTGCGACTACTGCAAATCCTCTGCCTGCATCCCCGGCTCTTGCGGCTTCGATGGTAGCGTTGAGTGCTAGTAGGTTTGTTTGCCCGGCGATCGCGGTAATTACTTTGATAACTTTACCAATTTCAGTACTGCTTTGAGCGAGTTTGTTAATTGTCTCATTTGTGCGATCGGCTGTTTTAACTGCCTCAACGGTAACTTTTGCGCCTTCGGTAACAGTCTTGGCAATTTCTCGAATGCTGGCATTCATTTCTTCCACCGCCGTCACAACTGTATTGGTATTTTGACTTACCTGTTCGGCGGAGGCGGAGGCTAAAGTCGCCTGTTCGGCTGTTTGTTGGGCGTTGTGAGTCATTTCTTTGCTAACTGCGGTTAGTTGTTCTGAGGAAGAGGCCACCGCTGTTGCGACTTCTGTCATCTGTCTAATGGATGACTTCAGGTTGGCAATCATCTGATTTGCATTACTGGTAAGCTGCTTAAACTCTCCTGCGTTGCTAGCCTCGATTTGCTTGGACAAATTTCCTTGGGCGACGGCAAGTGTTACCTGATTAATTTCTGTTATTTGCTCTTTTAAATTCACAGACATTTGATTCAAGTTGTTTAGCAATTCTTTCCAATTTCCCGTTGCTGTTTTCACAACTGCTTGAGAACCGAGCTTGCCTTGGATGCCAATCTCTGATGCCATGCGAGTAACTTCGCTAGCAAAGTTTTGATTGAAACTCACCAATTCATTAAAAACAGAAGCAATTTCACCCAGTTCATTGTTTTCTACTGGTAAACGAACGCTAAAATCACCATTTTTTGCTGCTTTCAATCCTACTAATAAAGCTTGCAATTGTACTTTTGTAATCCCGCTCTCGGTCGCTTGCGGTTCTGTATTTTCCACAGAGTTAGATTTAGAGTTTTCTGTTTTTCTAGCCCGATTTGTAGTCATTGTCCGACGCTCCTTAATTATTCAATAACCTGACTTGTAAAATTAACATTTAGAATTTTTTTTGCGTCTAAAACTAGCAAAAATCCCTCTGGAAGTGGGTAAGCCCCTGCTAGCATTCGCCGCATTTTACCTTTTAAGGTTGCGGGTGGGGGTTGAAAGGTGTTTTGGGGAAACTCTAAGACATCTCCCACATCATCCACCAGCAGGCTAACTATTTCATCGTCAGAACATACAATGATATTAAATCCTTGGGCTGCATCTACAAGTTTTGTAATTGATTGTGTCTCTGGCTCGCTAATTTCCAATCGACGCTGCAAATCGATAACAGTAATAATTTGTCCGCGTAAATTAATTAACCCACAGATATCTGGTGATGCTAAAGGTACAGGAGTGATTGCTTGGGGGCGAATCACTTCTTGAACATGTTGCACATCAATACCAAAGTAAACTTCTTTAATAAAAAAGGTGCAAATTTTTTGTTCAACCATGAGTAGCTAATTGCAGTAAATGAGGATTGGCGATGCGAATTATAGTCTCAATGTCAAGAATTTCGGTAATTTGCCCTTGAATCACAGCACACAAAAGTACACCAGGTCTACTCGGAACGCCTTTTATTAGTAGTGGTTCTTCTACAATGTCGAGAATGCGGTCAACCACTAGCGCAACACTAAGTTCTGAATTGTTGGAGACGATAACTATCTGGAGGGTTTCGGGTAAAGTCTGATGCTCAAGTAGATGGCGATCGCTATGCAAAAATACTTGATGGAGGTCGATGAGTGGTAGAATTTGACCGAAAGATTGTAAGACATACTGGTTACCCACTTTCTCGACAGCAGAAGCTAAAATTTCTTCGATTCGCAAGGCATTTGCTAAAAGAATGCCCATACGTGCGCCTTGGGGCCCTTCAAATAGTAAAATGAGTTGGCGATCGCTCTCTTGCTCTTGGCTATTTCCGGGGTTTTGACTGAGTAATTGCTTTTTGGCAATTACACCAGAGTGGTTTGCTAAACCAACAACATCAATAATTAATGCCACTGAACCATCCCCTAAAATCGTGGCTCCCGAAAATACCGATAGCGCCTTTAACTGTTTCCCTAAAGGTTTGACAACAATATCCTGGATGTCTTCAATTGTGTCTACGACCAATCCAAATTCAAAGTTATCAACTTGAATAATTACAATACTCATTTGGGAGTTGGTCGGAGTATTGGGCAACTGCAATACTCGATTGAGATCGACCAATGGCACGAGATGACCCCGCAAGGGATACACAGGCACATCGTAAAACATCTCAATTTTATTGAGTGCCGCTTCTGCTTCTAGGCGTACTAGCTCTTGTAAACTTTCTTGCCCAATAGCATAGCGATTGCCGCCACTTATAACAAGCAATGCCGGAATAATTGCCAATGTCAAGGGAATTTTGATTTTAAATGTTGTTCCTTGTCCCTGCTGGCTATGAATTTCGATGGTTCCATTAATTTTTTCAATATTGCTCTTGACAATATCCATTCCCATCCCTCGCCCGGAAAGGTTAGTCACTTGTTGAGCAGTGGAGAAGCCGGGTAAAAAAATTAAGTTTATCGCTTCTAACTCGCTCATGGAGTTAGCCTGCACAGCACTAATTAAACCAAGTTGTTGCCCTCGCTGTTCGAGTTGTTTGGCATTGAGACCGCGACCATCATCGCCGATTTCAATATTTACTTTGCCGTTTTCGTGAAAGGCTCTGAGAAATAGCATGCCACAAGCTGGCTTTCCACAAGCAACTCGCTGGGATGGTAACTCAATACCATGATCGATGCAGTTACGTAGTAAGTGAGTTAAGGGGTCTTTAATTGTTTCAATAATATTTTTGTCTAGTTCGGTATCTCCCCCGTGCATTTCCACCTGAACTTCTTTACCGTCAGCGATGGCTAAATCGCGTATGACGCGAGGGAACTTTTGCCAAATAATATTGATTGCTTGCAGCCGAGTTTTCATCACCCCTTCCTGCAATTGCCCTGTCAGTACGCTCAGTTGCTGGCAGGTAGCAGTAAAACTAGGATTTTGAAACTGGTTACTAAATTTAAGGATTTGGTTACGGGTTAAAACGAGTTCGCCTACCAAGTTCATAACCCGGTCTAATAAATTAACGCTGACTCGAATATGAGAAGATTCTGATGCTGTGATGGTTGATTCAGTTTCATCATTGAGATCGACAGACTCAGCATTTGTTGTATCTGTTTGTGGTGACAACTGCGTGTTAACGGGCAATTGAGAGATTTCTGGTGTTTGTTCAGTTTCCTGCAATTGTGTTAGAGTCGCGATTAGTGGTGAATAATCGCGATCGCCTTCATGCTTGGTAGCTGCGATTTGAGAAAGAATTTGCCGAATACTGTCAAGTGTTTGTAGTAAAGTACTAATGATATTAGGGGTTATTGCTAATCGGCGATCGCGCAGACACGAAAGCAAATTCTCGCCAGCGTGGGCAAGCGACTCCAAAGTAGGAAACGGTAAAAAGCCACAGTTTCCTTTGAGGGTGTGGAGCGATCGATAAATCCGAACTAATGCTTCTCCATTGACAGATGCTTTCTCTAGCTCAAGAATATCTCGTTCAATTTGATTTAGATTTTCATAGCTCTCAACGAGAAATGCTTCTATATCATCATCGTCAATCTCATTTGACTCCATTGCATTAATAAACTCAAAATCTATATATATTATGTTAATACTGATTTCATTTTTATTTTCAACAATATCTTTCCTTAGATAGATGTTTAGTTTTATAGTTTATTTATTGGAAAAAGTTAACTAAAATTGTAAAATTATATTTATTCGTTATTTGATAATCAAATTAATGGCATTAGTTTTAATTATTGATGATGCATCCTTTTCTCGCAGAATGATCCGCAAGTATTTGCAAGTAGATGGTTATCAGATCTTAGAAGCAACCAACGGGCGGGAGGGATTAGAAATGGTTCATAACCATCAGCCAAATTGTGTGTTAGCAGATCTTCTGATGCCAGACATGAATGGGTTTGAATTTTTGGAAGCTATGCAAGCACAAGAATCAAAAATTCCCATAATTATTATCTCAGCTGATATCCAAGAAGGATCGCGCAACCAAAGCTATAACTTGGGGGCGGCGAATTTTATTAATAAACCGGTGAAAGAAAATGAATTGCGAAAGGCAGTCCAAGCAGTTGTTAATACTAAGGAATAAAGTTTGATGAACGTCACAGCAGAAGAACTGGATGCCTTACAAGAATTAATTAATATTGGAGTTGGTAGAGCAGCAAGTCTACTGAATGAGATGGTAGATTCTCATATTCAACTACAAATTCCATTGGTGAAAGTGTTAACTGTTTCAGACGCCTATCAAGAATTAGCACCGCGATTTCATGATGAAAGCTTAGCAACCGTAAGACTAGGCTTTACAGGTTCTTTCTATGGCACTGCTGGCTTGATTTTTCCAACTGATAGCGCCTCAACATTGGTTTCAGTACTTACAGGCGAAGAACCAGGTTCAGCAGATTTAGACGCAGTGAAAATTAGCACCCTCAGCGAAATTGGTAACATTGTCATCAATGGAGTAATGGGTTCGCTCACTAATGTGCTAAAGCAACATGTAAACTATACATTGCCCATATATTTAGAAGATACAATTGAAAATTTATTGTTATCTACCGATGAAAACAATTCAAAAATTTTAGTGGCACAAGCTAGATTCGCAATTGAACAATTAGAAATTCTTGGAGATATTCTTTTAATCTTTTTGGTAGGTACTTTCGATGTGCTGATTAATGCAATAAACGAGGAACTACAAATAATATGATAGAAAAAAAGTAGTCAGAATTCGTGAAGAATATGGTGTGAAGCCAATATTCAAAACTTACGCTCTTTAATTGTGAATTCTTTTTGGTAAAATTCCAGAAAAATTTGCTGCATACATAATAATATTTAAACTTGCGATCGCACAATGAACATCATCGAACAAGCTCAGGAAAAATTTAGCCTTTTAGATAAAATTCCTTTAGGAGCTTTTGTTCTACAGTCAAATTATATTGTTTTATTCTGGAACAGCTGTTTAGAGGAATGGACGAAAATTTCTAGAGGTAAGATCTTGGGAAATTCTATTCATGAATATTTTCCTCATTTGAATCAGCCTCGTTATACTAGCCGTTTGTGCCAAATTTTTGAAGGCGGGCCGCCAGCAATTTTTTCTTCTCAACTGCATAAATATATTATTCCTGTACCTTTATCAGAAGATAGATATCGCATTCAACACACAACTGTTACCACTGTGCCTGCATTGAATGGAGATGGATTTTATGCTTTATTTTCCATTGAAGATTTCACAGATTTAACCTTCAGAGTTCAAGAATATAAAAACCTCAGAGACCAAGCTCTAGCGATAGCAGAAGAACGCCAACGCGCCAAAGAAGTTGCCGAGACAGCAAACCGGATTAAAGATGAATTTTTAGCAATTGTTTCTCACGAACTTCGTTCTCCTTTGAGTCCGATTTTGGGTTGGTCAAAGTTACTGAAAAATCGCTCATTAAACGCAGCTGCAACTGCTCGTGCGCTTGAAACCATCGAACGAAATGCTCAATTACAAGCTCAGTTAATTGAAGACTTGTTGGATATCTCTCGCATTCTCCGGGGTAAGCTAGCACTTAATTTAGAAACTGTTAATCTTATTTCTACTATTGAAGCTGCCTTAGAGACAGTGGAATTGGCAGCAGAAGCAAAATCTATTCAAATTAATCTTCATTTAGATAAACAAATTGGACAGATAAAGGGTGATAGTAGTCGCATTCAACAAATTATTTGGAATCTGCTTTCTAATGCGATTAAATTTACACCGATTGGCGGACAAATCGAAGTTTATTTAGAACAAATTGATTCTCAAGTACA
This sequence comes from Nostoc sp. ChiSLP01, assembly GCA_034531195.2. Taxonomy (GTDB): domain Bacteria; phylum Cyanobacteriota; class Cyanobacteriia; order Cyanobacteriales; family Nostocaceae; genus Nostoc. The sequence goes on along the minus strand of JAVRBO020000024.1, from coordinate 99,170 downwards.
ACTAAGAATTAGCGATAGTGGTAAAGGTATTACTCCTGAGTTTCTGCCACACGTATTTGAGTATTTTCGCCAAGCAGATAGTGGTACAAACCGAAGCTATGGTGGATTAGGACTTGGTTTAGCAATTGTGCGCCAATTAGTCGAATTACATGGCGGTACAGTCTTTGCAGAAAGTCTTGGAGAAGGACAAGGTGCGACATTTACAGTTTGCTTTCCACCGCTTCAACCAAGTCTGCAATTAATAAGCGAAGATAGGAATGCATCACACAATTCTTATCCATTGTCTATGCTTTATGGTTCGCTAAAAGGAATACATTTGTTAGTCGTGGATGACGATGCTGATACCCGTGAGTTTTTAGCCTTTCTACTAGAACAACAGGGAGCGATGGTTACGGTAGCCGCATCAGCAAATGAAGCTCTGAATGCAATTATGCAATCAAAGCCAGATTTGCTGTTGAGCGATTTAGGTATGCCAGAAGTTGATGGTTATACCTTGATTCGGAAAATAAGAGCAATGCCCAACAATTTAGGAGGAGAAATTCCAGCGATCGCCCTAACTGCTTACGCCGCAGAAACCACACAAAAACAGGTTTTTGCAGCCGGATTTCAACTCTATATCTCTAAACCTGTCGAGCCTTCAAAATTGATCGCAGCGATCGCATCACTCGTTAAGATCTAGCAATCGTATTTGAGTTGTGAAATTAGTGCTGGAGGCAGGCAATAACAATAGATTTTTTTCATGAATCATTTAGAATTGCTATATAACTAATGATTTGTAAAAATCCAGAATTTTGAATAAAATCAAGCAGTATACAATCATTGATTTTTAAACCATTCCGACTCTTGGATTTTTACAATAATTTTTTAACATCACTCAAATACTACTGTCCGATTACCATAAACTAAGACACGATTTTGCAAATGCGATCGCACTGCTCTTGCTAATACAACTCGCTCTAAATCTTTGCCCTTTCTCACCAAATCTTCCACTTCATCTCGGTGGCTAACTCGCACTACATCCTGTTCGATAATTGGCCCGGCATCTAAATCAGCAGTGGCATAATGAGCAGTTGCACCGATAATTTTGACACCCCGTTCAAAAGCTCGGTGATACGGATTTGCTCCGATAAAAGCTGGTAAAAATGAGTGATGAATATTGATAATTTGGGGAAATTGATGAATAAAGTCTGCACTCACAATCTGCATATATTTTGCTAATACAACTAAATCTATTTTGTATTGGCGGAGTAATTCTAGTTGTTTGGTTTCTTGTTCGAGTTTGTTTTCTTTAGTAATGGGAATATGCTTGTAGTCGATACCGAATTGCTCTGCTACAACCTTTAAACTAGAATGGTTGCTGATAATTAGAGGAATTTCAGCAATAAATTCTTTGGCACGTTGTCGCCAAATCAAATCAAATAAACAATGGTCTTGGCGACTCACCCAAATAGCAATCCGGGGCACAGTATCAGAAAAATGTAGTTCCCATTTAGCACCTAAAGGTTGAGCGATCGCATTAAAAGCCGGTGCAATAAATTCTCGCGGTAAATTAAATCCATCTAACTGCCACTCAATGCGGGTAAGAAATAACCCAGCAGCAAAATCTGTATGCTGATCGGCATGGATAATATTACCACCATTAGAATAGATAAAATTCGCAAATTTCGCCACTAATCCCCGGCGATCTGGACACGAAATTAGCAATGTTGCTGTTGGATTAGTCATACAACTTTAGATTTTAGATTAAAAATAGAAAAAATAGCCATATTTGAAGTAGGGGCTAACAGCTGTTAGCCCCTATTGAAGGTTATATTAACAGATAGGAGAACTCTATGATTGCCTATTTGGCTTTTGTGGGAGTCGGTAGAGGCAGATTGCTTGGCAAAGGTGTTGATTTAACATTATCTACGGGTTGTTTCCACTCAGATAATTCGCGATTTACGGCATTTTCAAAATCTATAGGTACCAATAGCACATTTACATTACCATCGGGTTTTGTAGTCGTGTCAGTTTGAGCGTATAAAAAAAACCCGTTAAAGTTTTGTTTTCCTAAAAGTAATTGATGTTTTTGCTGATTTTTCAGGGTAATATTAATAGTTGCTTGTGGTGGATTTAAAGCAAATTGTTCAAGTTGATTTGCTGGAGTTGGTAAAGTGCGATCGCTCTTACCCTTGACCAACAAATCCATCAAATAAGAAACAATAGCGTCATTTGCTGGTTCTGATATTGGAGATTTAATTAGCCATTTTTGATTATTAGATTGATTGCTACGTTCTAAATTCAGAGTGAGTTTTTTTGTCTTTACTGTTAAAGCCTGCACATCATCTTCGGCAAAAGAGAAAATTTGCTGCTTTTGCTCTTTAATTTCTTGTCGCTGAGTGGCACCTTTAATTTCATAGAAATAAACAAAACTGCCTAAACCCAGCGCTAGTAGTACTAAAATTAAAGTTGTTCGTGGCAATTTCATTTTTTTAATTTGTTATTTATTGGGCAATACGCTTAGTGTTACGCTTTTTTTCCTCCCCTGCCTCCCCTGCTCCCCCTGTTTCCCCTGCCTGCCTTAATAGATTAATTTCCTTAACTGAACGGTATTGATTTATTGGGAGTAGGGAAGCTTTAATTCTAATAACTTCTCTCCACTCCCCACTCCTTTTTTACCTTCGTTTCCACCAGAGAATAACTGCTGCTGCAAATCCGCTGAGGGGTAAAAGTAATAAAGATGACAGTGTTAAAATATTGCCTTCATTACTTGTTAGAGTTAGGCGGCGATTTTTCGGTTCTTTGGGGCGAATAGAAAGGGGTTGCTTATCTTGTTGATTCAACCAAGTAACTGAGTTGAGAAATACATCTCCATTTAGTTGCCTATCAAACAATCCATCGGTGGCAAAATTGGAGTTTCCGAAAACGACCAGCCTTGACTCGGTAGTTGTTTGAGATGAGGGAGAGGGGGGAGATGCGGAGGATGAGGGGGTGGGGGAAGTTTTGTTTTGGGTGGTTGGTGATGGTAGGGGTGTAGGTGTCGGTGTCGGCGAAGTTTTGTTTTGGGTGGTTGGCGATGGTAGAGGCGTAGGTGTCGGTGTCGGCGAAGTTTTGTTTTGGGTGGTTGGCGATGGTAGGGGCGTAAGTGCCGGTGTTGGCGAAGTTTTGTTTTGGGTGGTTGGCGATGGTAGGGGCGTAGGTGTCGGTGTAGCGGAAGTAGATTTGGGTGTTTGTTTTCTTGTTAAGGCAACACCTAAGGTGAGAGGCCCTTTGAGGTCTTTATCTGGATTAAATTCCAATTTTTCGCTTTCTAGGTCGCTTTCTGCCCAGCTAAGGGGATACTGTTTGGTTAGCAGTAGAGGAGTAGCTTCGACACCGGGTACAGGTGTAATTTCCAGAGGTCGGGCAATGGGATAAAAAGAAATATCGTTGCGGAAATCTTTGGTAATCGGATGTTGTCCGTATTCTGTCACCAAGGGCGCAGCAGGGCCAAGCCCCACGACGTTTTCACTTGAGACATCCACTGCTAAACGATTATCCAAACGAACGCCCCACTCTTTTAGCAAGCTGTCAAGTTTAGGATCGGTATTAGGATCGATGGTTAGCAGTAAGCTACCGCCTCGATTTAGATATTCTTGCAAGGCTTTGACTTCGGCTTCAAATAGTCCCCGCTTGGGGCTAGCTACTATAACAACAGCTGCATCTTGAGGAACTTTCGGGTTTTCTACTAGACTCAGCGGTTCTGTTATGTAATTTTTATCCTTTAATCCCTCAATTGCTTGTGATATTGCACCTTTAGCTGGTGAAAGTTGGCTTTCGCCATGACCTTGGAGTAAGTAAATTTTGGTTGTTGTTGAACTTGTTAATTTTTGTAGCCGACTAGTTAATTTGATTTCTGAAAGGCGTTCATTTTGATTGAGTGTTTGTATTAATTCTTTTTTATTCCCATATTCTAAGTAAACTTCGCCATAATCTTTGGCGCCAATTTTTTCTGCCAGTCCTGGTTTAAGCTGAGGATCGACATATTCAAAATTAAACTTTGAGCTTTGTCGGCGATAATTTTCTAATAATTGCAGGTCTTCGGGATTTTGGTTAATATCAAACACCCAGATTTTAACTGGCTGTGGCAGCGCTTTCACTAATTCCCGCGACTGAGGTGCAAGGGTGAATAATTGAGTTTCTGTTAAATCTGCCCGGAAGTTATAGCGAGTTCCCAAAAAATTAATTAATCCCAAAATTGTTAATACTGCTAGAGTTGCCACTAAGGCATTAGTTCCAGCTTGGGTAGAACGGCGCTTCCATAAATTAGTTTGGTAGCTTTGCCATATTATCCACGACCCAATAATGACAATTCCCGCAATTAAGAATGCTAGTGAAATTAAGCCCCACTGTTCAGAGATTAACCCTACTGTTAACCCCACAGTAATTAAGAACGGGCCTAACCAAAACAGATATTTCCACAGTTTTTTCTTTGCAACTATCTTCATAATGATTTGTCATTGGTCATTTGTCATTGGTCATTTGTCGTTTGGTATATAGCCAATTGAGTTTAGGTAAGAGTTTAATTTTGGTGCTAGTTCGTTAATGATTGTTTTTATTGCATTTATCTGTTCGCTTGTTAAAAGTTTCCGAGTGTAAGCCCTTCTTAACCAATGTTGAGTTTCATTCAAAGAACCTCTCGCTATCTTGATAAAACGTCTATTTTCTGGAAAACTTCCTCTTCCTGCACCTTCCGCTATATTGGCACCTATACTATCTGCTGAACGGACAATTTGTTTACCAATCGTATCTTTGGCAAAAAAATCCCACCCTTCAACAATTTTCCAAATGTCATCTGCTAATTGTTCTGATAGTTGATACACCTGCAATTCTTGGAAACGCTTTGTTGCCATTTGTTCATTTGTCTTGCTAATTTTTCGTCCATCAATTCTCCTTTATATATTTTTAACTGTCACTATTTTTACCAAATCTCCAAAAACAAATGACAAATGACAAAAGACAAATGACTACTGTCTTTGAAAGCGCAGTGCATCAATTGATTGAGCTGTGAGAAAGATGCCCAAAAAAATGTAACTGGCAAATAAAATCAAAGCGCTGGTATCGAAAATTCCTTGAATAAAGGTGTTGTAATGTTTTAGCAATGATAGATAACCTAAGGCTTCACCTACAGGGCCGGGAATATTTTTGGCGATCGCATCAAAAAATAACAGTAATAATATTACTGCAAAGGTGAGAACAGCAGACAAAATTGTGCTGTCTGTTAATGAAGAAATAAACATTCCTAAAGATAAAATTGCCCCTGCTAGCAAAATTAAGCCAAAATGACCCACTAAGGGAATTGAGGGCGTCATTGGTGGATTTGCTCGACTAATGGCGATCGCTTCTAACACTAGCACGGGCACAATCATTGTGATAAAAAATGTTACCACGCCTAATAACTTACCTACAGCTACCGCCCAATTGGTGATTGGTGACGTGGCTAATAGTTCTAAAGTGCCCCGCTTACGTTCTTCGGCATAAAGTCCCATTGAGAGAATTGGCAGGATAAATAACAGCAACCCACCCATTGAATCCAAAAATGCTCGCACAAATTCGTAGGCGAAATCTATTGTTGGTACTGGTGCCCCTTGTTGTGCTTGTGCATCTATTGTCGCTGCTGCTGCAAAAATCCCATTTGGCCCTACTAAAATCATCACGAAAAATAACCCAGCGACGAACCAAAATACACTGGCGATCGCATAGGCTAAAGGTGATACAAAATAACTTTGTAACTCTCGGCGATAAATGGCAATAATATTGCCCAGTACTACACCCATTTATGCGGCTTCTCCTTGTGTGGCTGCTTCTAAATTCTTTTCTTCTGTGGTCAGTTGCAAGAACACATCTTCTAAGGTAGCGTTAACTCGCCGCAATTCATGTAAACCGAATCCTGCGCGTACTAACGTTGTGGCAATATCCCGTCCTGGTTCTTTCCCCGGTTGGGATATCACCCGCAGGTAAGCCCGATTTGCCTGGAGTTGGTGACCTCCTGCTGTGGGAATTGATTCTACTAAACTCACGCCCGCAACATTTTGCAATACCTGTTTCGCTAGGGCGGCTTCTCCTTCTATTTCAATTTCATAGCCTGAGCCACCTGTCAACTGGGTCATCAAATTTTCTGGTGTATTAGTTGCGACTACTTTACCGCGATTAATGATGGCAACGCGGCTGCAAGTCATACTCACTTCTGGGAGAATGTGTGTAGAGAGAATAATTGTGTGAGTTCCAGCCAGACTTTTAATTAAATTCCGCACTTCAATTATTTGCCTTGGATCGAGTCCCACAGTAGGTTCATCGAGGATGATTGCTGGAGGATCGTGGACGATCGCTTGAGCAATTCCCACCCGTTGGCGATATCCTTTAGAAAGTTTGCGAATAATTACCCGCCGCTTATCTTCTAAATTACAGCGTTCGATGGCCGCTGTGACCTTCTGATTGCGATCGCCTGCTGCAACTCCTTTAATTTGGGCGACAAAATGCAAAAATGCCTCCACCGTCATTTCTGGATATAACGGTGGTGTTTCCGGTAAATAACCAATTTTTTGGCGCACAGCCAGGGAATTTTCATGGACATCATAACCAGCAATGCGGGCATTGCCATTGGTTGCCGGTAAATAACCAGCCAGAATCCGCATGGTTGTGGTTTTACCAGCGCCATTCGGCCCCAGCAACCCTAAAATTTCCCCTGGTTCCACATTGAAAGTGACATCAGTAATCGCTGGGGTAGAACCGTATATTTTACTCAGATGCTCAACTTCAATCATCAGTTTAGTGGCGTTAGTGGCGATCTAAGATTATAGGATACCTAAATAATCTGCGATCGTGATATTGGGTATTAAAAATTGGACATTAGACTTCTTACAGAAGTCGGGAAAAGGGGGAAAGGGTTGGTATTTTCCCTTTCCCCAATAAAGATGAGTCACTTTTCCCACCTCTGGACACAAGCGGAACATCTCACAAAACTGCTACGTCCAAACATCGTGTACGCTAACTTTTAGAAAAGATTTCAACTATAGCAATCCTATTTCAGTTGTGAAAAATATCCGTTATGGCTGTTGACTGTTAACCGTTAACACTCAACAATCAACAATTTTTTATGCAATATTTCACTTTCTCATTTAGAATCGCTATATTTGGAATCTTCTTTTGTCACATTAAAGTAAAAAATTAACGTTAACGAACCGTCAGTATGCGTTTACCTATTACTATTGCTGCAATCTTAGTATCATCTTTAAGTTTAAATGCTCCAGCATTATCTATACCTCCTGCCCAAGTGGTACAAAGTCCAAAAGCCAATAATTTGAGCTTAAAACAATTAAGAATTTATCAGCTATTATGGAGTGGGCGAAAAATAGACAACTACCGCTATACACTAACTAATAACTGCTTTTGCGTTCCTGAAGTTAGAGGGCCATTAAACATTGAGGTACGTAATGGGATCGCAACTTCGATCGCGAATGCTCAAACTGGTGAGCCTGTAAATTCTGAGTTATTAACTTCATACAGTACAATTCCTAAACTTTTTAATCTGATTAGAGATGCTATTAATCGTGGAGAATCGGAACTTACTGTGACCTACAAGCCACAACAGGGTTATCCCACTCAGATTAATATTGGTAATCTTGCTGCTGATGCTGGAGTTTTCACCACAATTAGCAATTTTCAAGAACTTCCTGAAGGTTCATCATCTGAATCGATAAAACCATAATATTACAGCGCTTTTCATTTGGATGGAATACATACTTGAATACTAAATTATCGTAAGGCACAACAATGCTAAAGCCCCTACTGTGGTCTATTCAACTGCAAATTGCTGTAATTCAAAATTCACGCTTTCAAAATTCAAAATTTTAGTGAATTGGTATATGGATCTCCCTTCACAAATAAAGCCACTTTATAATAAAGTGGCTAATTTTTTCTATCTTGGACTTACGCATTTATAGTAAATACAAATATACAAAGGCTCTGAAAAACCACATCTGTCGTAGGGGCACAGCATTGCTGTGCCCTTACAGTGCGGGTTTACGTATTATCAAGGAACGTCTATGAAAGGCTAAAACGACGTATTTTCGTTAATGCCTACGATGATTAATTTGTACAGTAGACTTATTGCAGAAGTCGGGAAAAGGGGTGCATGTTTGATATTTTCCCTTTCCCCTTTAACCTTTTTTATCTGACTATGCTGTTAGCCGCTAAAGTATTTATGAAGACGAATTACAAATTACCAATCAAATTAACGATCGCATTAGCTAAATCCAGCGGTTCCACGGGTTTCGGAAGGTGTTTTTGAAACCCCGCTGCTAGTGCTTGATTATAATTAATTTCTCCAGCATAAGCAGTCAAAGCGATGGCCGGAATCTCTCCACCTTGTTCTGGGGGCAATTTTCTCACTTGGCGCAGCAACATATAGCCATCCATCAAAGGCATTCCAATATCGCTTAATAAGATATCTGGCTTTGACTGGGCTAGCGCTTCTAATGCTTGGGCTGCCGATGCAACCGTGGTTACAGTTGCTCCATACTGTTCTAAGGCAAAGCTAAAAAAGTCACGTACATCTTCTTGGTCATCCACAAGCAGAATTTGGACTCCCAAAAGCAATGATTCTTCACTATCTAGTTCCAAGTCAGAAGGTTCTGGGCTGGAAACTCGTAAATCAGAACTTTTGAGCAAAGGTAGTTTCACTGTAAAGGTTGCCCCTTGTCCTTCTCCGAGACTGTCTACCTCAACTGTACCCCCGTGAAGCTCAACTAAATGACGCACAATTGCTAGCCCTAATCCCAGTCCGCCAAAGATTCTGGTTGTTTTGGCATCTGCTTGGCGGAAGTAGTCAAAGACGTGAGGTAAAAATTCTGGGCTGATTCCCTTACCTGTATCAATTACTTGGATTTGAGCATAGCCAGGGGAAGAAGACGCGGTGACGGGGAGACGCGGTGACGCGGAGAGTATTTTCCCCGTGTCTCCGTGTCCCCGCGTCCCCGCGTCCTCTTTCCTCACCTCTTCTAGACGTACTTCTACTCGTCCTTCGGCTGGTGTAAATTTAACAGCGTTAGAGAGTAAATTCCACATAATTTGTTGCAAGCGATCGCCATCGCCTAAAACTTTGCCGACATCATTTAGCACTGTTTTAATTTGAATTGATTTGGCTTCTGCGGCTAAACGCACCGTTTCTTGAGCGGCGGCGATCGCAACTTTCAAATCCACTGCATGAAGATTTAAACTCAATTTACCTTGTAAAATTCGCGACACATCCAGCAGGTCTTCGATTAGTTGGGTTTGTAACTTGGCGTTGCGTTCAATTGTTTCTAAGGCACGAATTTTTGTTGCTTCGTCGAAGTTGCGGGTTCTCAGTAACTTTGACCAACCTAAAATCGGGTTGAGGGGAGTTCTCAATTCATGAGAAAGAACTGCCAGGAATTCATCTTTAATCCGGTTGGCAGTTTCAGCTTGTCCCCGTGCAGTTTTTTCTGCTTCGTAAAGTTGAGCGCGGGCGATGGCTTGTTCTTCAGCGGCTTGTTTTGCTTGTTGAGTTTCTTGGTAGAGTCTGGCATTGTCAATGGCCGTAGCAGCACGACGGGCAATATCTTCTGCTAAAGCTAAGTCTGCGTGTTGGTAGTGCCGACATGACTCGGCTGTAAAAAAAGAGATTGCGCCAAATAATTGCCCGCGGGAACGCAGTGGAATCACCATTAAAGAATGTATCCCCAGGCTTTGTAGTAATTGCAGATGCTCCTCGTCTTGAGCCATCTCTAAAAGATGAGAGTTAGATAATTCGGGATAAAAAACAGATATTCCCAGCTTTAGCTGCTGTACAAGCTGTTGTGCCCCGCTTTTGGGCGGATAACGTCGTTGGATTTTCTCTAGGATCTGTTGTTTTGTCGGGTCAGCAATAGCGATCGCAATTTGTTTGCTCGACCAATCTTCCTGAAAAACATCTACAATACACCAATCAGCTAAAGTAGGAACTGCTAAATTAGCCACGTTAGTAATGGTGATTTCATAATCTAATGAAGCAGCCAGTAAGGTGCTAGCTTCCACTAAAAACTGTTGGGTGGCTTCAACTCGTTTGCGTTCGCTAATATCCTCGATAATGCCTAACGCATATTTGAGTTGCCCTTTACTATTCCAAACTGCTGATGATGTTAGGTTAGCCCAAACGATGGAACCATCTTTGCAAAGGTAGCGTTTTTCTAGGGAATAACCGTTAATTTCTTGTGCCAAAACTCGCCCAGCATTTTGTCTATCAACTTCTAAGTCGTCAGGATGAGTAATTTGCTGAAAGTTCATTTCAATTAACTCTTCATGGCTGTATCCAGTAATTTCACACAATGCGGCATTAACCTGAAGAAATCGTCCATCTAAAGCTACTAGAGCAATGCCGACAGCAGCTTGGTTGAACATTGCCCGGAATCTTTCTTCACTTTCTCGCAAGGCAACTTCTGTTTGTTTGGCTGCTGTCACATCTGCCAGAATCATCCCAATTCCCACAGTTTCGCCCATGCGATTGTTGACTGGGTAATAGTTGCCTAACCAGTGTTTGTAATTTTCAGGTTGCCTTGGTATGTAGGTGCTAATTTCGACATTTAGCACTGGTTCTCCAGTCTCCAACACCCGCTGTAACTGCACTTCCAACTCAGCCGCCATCTCTGGTAGGACTTCTTGAAATTTGCGCCCTAAATGTTCTTCTATGGTTAAACCGTTAATGTCAGCGAATACCTGATTAATGCGGATATATCGCAGGTCTCGATCCAAAAAGCATACAGCAACGGGAGCGGCTGCTAGTAAGGCATCTAGAAGAGACAGAGATTCGGCGTAATGTACTAAAGCTTGGTGGATATCGCGATAAAGTTGGGCATTTTCCACTGCTAAGGCAGCACGATGGGCCACATCTGTTGCTAAAGTCAAGTCAGAGCGATCGTAGCGACGACCTGATTGTGCGCTGACAAAGCTGATGCTGCCGAGTACTCGCCCTCTGGCGGTTAACGGCACAATCATCAAAGACTTCATCCCCAATTGCCGAAGAAGTTCTAAGTGTTCCTGATTTTGAGTATTTGCTACTAATAGTGAGTCAGATACTTCGGGAATTAATTCGCTTTGCCCAGTTTGCAATACTTTAGTAACTGCACTTAAACCCTTGTCATCTTGAGCATACTGCTGAAGTTGACGCGCTAATTCGGCTTTGGATGGGTCTGCATGGGCAATTGGTAGGCGACGAATAGAACCATCTTCATTGACAATATCGACGCTACACCAATCTGCTAGCTGGGGAACTGAAATTTTGGCGATTTGTTCTAAGGTCTGCTCGTAATCTAGGGAAGTAGAGAGTAAACTACTGACTTGGGCAATGTAGCGAAGTCTTTCTTCAGCTTGCTTGCGCTCTGTAATATCCAGAACAAAAAAAGCTCCTCGTTGGAGAGTCCCTTCAAAATGGCTACCACCGATTAAAATTGGCAAACGCGAGCCGTCTTTACAGATATATTCTTTTTCATAGGGGGTGCAAAAGGAGCTGTTTTGCATTTGAATAAATACTTGTTCGTCGAGTGGTGCATACTCTGGTGGAGTCAGGTTTTGCCAGTTAAGTTTGCCAGAAACTAATTCTGCACGAGAATAACCCAACATATCCAATAGGGCATCATTAGCTTCTGTGATTTTGCCGTCTTTCTCCCAAAAGCCAATGCCAATCATATTCGACTCAACTAAGCTGCGAAACTTTGCTTCGCCCTCCCGTAATGTTTGCTCGGATTGCTTTTGTTGGGTGATGTCAATGGATGTAATTCCTACTCCTAGCAACTGCCCATCCGCTAAACACACCGGATAATAGCTGACAATACCGTAACGATAGACCCCTGGCGGATAAGTTTCACCGCTGATTTCCTGGTTAAGTAAGGGTTGCCTGGTTGCCATCACTCGTTCAAACACAGGCTCTATTTGGTCAGCCCATTCCGGTAGCACTTCCCGAAAGGTACGACCGATATGTTGGCTCAGTGGTACGCCATTGGTGGCTGCTAGAGCTTCATTAGCGTAAACGTAGCGAAGTTCGGTATCGAGGAAAGCCAGCGCCACTGGTGAAGTACTCAGCCAAGCATTAAGCAATGCGAAAGATTCATCTTTTTGCTGAACGGCTTGCTGAAGTTCTCTCTGCAATTTGGTTTTTTCTAGTTGTGTTTGCTGGCGTTGGGTAATATTCACAGCCACACAAGTAATACCATGAATGCTATTATCTGCATCCTTTAGCGGTTCAATCAGCAAATCATAGTAAAGGTTTTCTCCAGATACTGGCAGACAAACCTCTTCACGGGCGGAAACACCGGTTTTTAATACTGTTGCCTTGATTGCCGTTAATTGCTCTGCTACTGAGGCGGGAAATAATTCCGCATCCGACTTTCCCAGGATTTCTAGTGCCGTGTCTCCAGCTTGAGGATTATGAATCCACTGATATCGCAAATTGCGATCGTGCTGAAATATCATAATATCTGAACTGCTCAAGGCTAGGCGAAATCGTTCTTCAGAGACTTTGAGCTTTTGTAAATTTTCATCAGCGTTTCTTTTAGCGGTTTTTAAGACCTCACATAAGACACTAAAAAGCAATCCCTGTATTGCAAATAACCCGATTCGCACAGAATTGGATGAGTCAAAACTCAGTTGAGAAACTGGCGAGAGAAAAAAGTAATTGCTCAGTAGTACAGATAAGAAGGTTGCCAACAGCCCTGATTTCAAACCACCATACCAGGCACTCACCATTACAGCGCTAAAAAATAGTAAAAAAGGAGTTTTACTCATGCTTAGCCAGGGGTCTAGCATCAGCATTAACACTACCGCAAGTGCGACATTTAATACGGCAACGCCATAACGCAGTAATTGGAAATAATGAAGATGGAGCATGAAAATATCAGAGAATAACCAATACTTATTGCACAGGCTGTATACACCCTAAGCTAGTTTGCAGATTTTAGTAAGTTATCTCTAGATAGATTTTGTTGAGTGGGTAAAACTTCTTTTTCTAGAAGAAAAATCTCTGAAAATGTAGTATGTCTAGCCAAAATTTATATTAAGAATCATATTTGATTTTTAAACTTACTTGTGCAGTGTGCGAAGCTCAGTGCAAGCGCCATAGGCTTTTAACAGGGAACAGAAAACAAGCGATAGAGGTGGAGTGAGTTTTTTCAAAAATTAAATAGCATTCCTATAATAATTAATATTCTATAGGAATCTGGTTTGATTCCTGAAATTATTTGTTTAGCAGGCAAAAGGCTGATTAGCCACTCTTGTAAAGACGCCATTCATCGTGCCTGTAGTGCATACTTTCTGGCGGTGGCAAATAAGTGCACAAATCACATCCGATTGCGATAGTTAAAGGAGAAATATAAAGTTTTACTTGCTAGAAGCGCTTCTGCTGTTTGGGCATCCAGAGGTTGGGAGAAGAGGTAACCTTGACCCAATTCGCATCCTAGCTGCTGTAACCATCGAAGTTGCTGTGGTGTTTCAATACCTTCAGCTACAGAGCCTAATCCAAGTTGATTGCTCAAAGCAATGATGGTACTGACAACTTGGTAATTACGGTTTCCTTCTTCCATTTGACTCACAAAGGAACGATCGATTTTCAAATTATCGGTGGGTAAGCGATGGAGATAATTCAGCGATGAATAACCAGTACCAAAATCATCAATACTAATCTGAATTTTTCTAGCTTTTAACTCGGTTAATAAATTAATTGTCTTACTAATATTCTCAATGAGCATACTCTCGGTAATTTCTAAGACTATGGAATCGCCTGTTATACTTGTTTGAGCTAAGATGCGATCGATGTCTTCAATTAAACTAGGTTGGCGAATATCTTGAGCGGAAAGGTTAATACTAATCTTTAGCGGCAAATGATTAATAAACTTTTTTTTCCAGTTTGCCAGTTGTTGGCAAGCCGTGTAAAGCATCCAGCGATCGATTTGCACAATTAGCCCCGTTTCTTCGGCGATCGCCATAAATTCCCTTGGTAAAACAAAACCGCGAGTCGGGTGTTGCCAGCGCACCAATGCTTCAAATCCAATCAACCGCCCTGGTTGGGGTTGGCTTTGTCCGTCGTAGCGATCGCTAAGAATATCAACAATCGGCTGGTAATAGATTGCAAACTCTTCTCGTTCTAAAGCTTTGCGAATATCGGTTTCTAAAGTCAGCCGATTTACTGCTTGGGTATGCATTTTGACATCAAAAATTTTGTAGGAACTTCTTTCCTGAGCTTTGGCTCGATACATAGCAATATCGGCATCTCGCAGTAAATCGGAGGCTTGGCAATAATCTTTTGTTCCTAAAACAATCCCGATGCTTGTACTGATAACTACTTCCGCATCATTCAATATCAACGGTGTTTGCAGATCTCTGAGGATACGCTCGGTAATTTGAATGGCTTTTTCAATACCAGGAATATCTTCTAGCAAAATTACGAATTCGTCACCACCAATGCGAGCGACTAAATCAATCTCCCGCAAATGGGCTTTTAGCTTTTGAGCAATATCCTTGAGTAGTTGGTCTCCAGCTAAGTGTCCTAGACTGTCGTTGATGACTTTAAAGCGATCGAGGTCTAGAAACAAAACGGCGTAACGATAACTTTCTACTCGTTTAGCTCTGTTAATGGCTAGTTCCAGCCGTTCCACCAAAAGTGTCCGATTTGGTAAATCCGTTAATGGATCGTGCAAACCATTGTGGATAATTAACTCTTGTGCTTGTTTTTTCTCGGTTACATCCAACAAAACACCATACCAAACAATATCTCTATTCTCTCGACACTCAGGACGAGCATTTGTCTGTACCCACTTGAGTTTGCCAGAGGGGGTAACTAATCGCCATTCGTAAGAGAATGGTTTTAAATTTTCAGCGCTTTGTTTGGCGGCTATATAAAATTCTGCACGGTCATCAATATGAATTTGGTCAAAGCAAAGAGAAGCATTTTCTAAAACTCGATGTGGCGCTAACTCTAAAAGATCCAGACAGCCCAAACTGATATACTCAAAGGCAGTAGAACCATCACAATGATATACAAAGCTGTAAATCATTCCGGGTATATTAGATGCTAATGTTTGTAACAGCTTTTGGGCTTGTTTGCCCTCTGCTCTTACTCGTGCATCCCGAAGTTCTCGACGCACTGCCTCTGGCAATCGATTTAAGTTATCTTTCATCACATAATCATGAGCGCCAGCTTTCATCATTTCCACAGCCAAGACTTCGCCAATTGTGCCAGAAACTAAAATGAAAGGAATATCTTTGTGACTCTGCTTGGCTATTTCCAAAGCCGCAGGAGCATTGAATCCTGGCAATCTGTAATCGGAAATCATCACATCCCAGCTAGCGCTATTGAGGGCTGCAAGTAGCTCTGGGGCTGTTTGGACGCGCTGCCAGATCGGATTGAAACCACCACGACGCAATTCACTGAGAACTAACATAGCATCAGTCTCGGAATCTTCAACAATCAGGACGTTCAAGGTTTCACTCATCCTACAATCTCCTTGCCAACCCATTGACTAATCCCGCAATATTTTGAGTTCAATTTTTCTTAAAATTCCTCTAGTATCGATAAATGAGCTAATCGGGTTTGATTATTGTATAATCGACGTGATTCAATCATTTTTGAGTTTTAGATTGCCGATTTAAGATTTTTTTAGGTTTTGGGATTTGAGATTTGTTCTCGTATTTAAATTCTCTTGCTCTGAAACTATTTCTAAATTTTAGATTGAGAATTATCCTATGGAAAATCTAAAATTCAAAATCTAAAATTCAGTCAACCCGGCTTTGTCCTTCTGTGTAATAGTTGCAGGCGGTTAAGCTATGCTGGAAATTCCTGAATATCAAATTCGGACAAAAATCCATGAAAGCGTTAATTCACGCGTTTATAGAGGAATTCATGAACTGGATGGTTTGCCTGTAATCTTCAAAGTTTTGAAGAAAGACTACCCCAGCCCAGAAGAAATCACGCGCTATAAGCTCGAATACGAAATTACACGCAATTTATCATTGGAAGGGGTCATTCAGGCTTATGATTTTCAACAATATCAAAATACTTTTTTACTCATTTTTGAGGATTTTGGGGGAGAATCTTTAGCGAAAATCATAAATAATAATAAATTTACTTTAACAGAGTTTTTGAAGTTAGCAATTCAGATAACTCAGAGTTTATACGAAATTCATAGTGCAAATATTATTCATAAAGATATTAATCCCTCAAATATTGTTTTCAACCCCAAAACACAAGAGCTTAAAATTATTGATTTTGGAATTTCCACTGACTTATCGCGTGAGACTTTAACTATCAAAAATCCCACAGTACTAGAGGGAACGCTAGCTTACATATCTCCAGAGCAAACAGCCAGAATGAACCGTTCTCTAGACTATCGAACTGATTTTTACTCTCTAGGTGCTACTTTCTATGAACTGTTAACCAATCGATTGCCTTTTGAATCCAGTGATGCCCTGGAGTTAATTCATCATCACCTGGCTTTAGAACCGATTCCACCGCATTTTATCGATCCAGAAATTCCGGTGATGGTTTCAGAAATTGTCTTGAAACTGTTAGCTAAGACAGCAGAAGAACGGTATCAAAGTGCCTGGGGAATTAAAACTGATTTAGAAGAGTGTCTTAAGCAGCTACAACACAGTGGACGAATTGATTCTTTTTTGTTAGGGAAACAGGATATTTCTGAGAAGTTTCAGATCCCAGAAAAACTCTATGGCAGACAAAGGGAGGTAGAGGCATTATTAGCGGCATTTCAAAGAGTGGCAGGCTGCGCCGGGATGGGGGGATGGGGGAGGGACGACGTATCTTACGGCCAAGTTGAACTGATGCTAATCGGGGGATATTCCGGTATTGGCAAGTCAGTTTTAGTGCAGGAAATTTATAAGCCGATTACACAGCAACGAGGCTACTTCATTGCGGGTAAATTTGACCAGTATCAGCGCAATATCCCTTATTATGCGATCGCCCAAGCTTTTGAGTCACTAATCAAACAATTACTGACTGAAGACAAAGCCAAGCTGGGTCAGTGGCGCAAGCATCTGTTAGCTGCCCTTGGTGCCAACGGTAGAGTCATTACCCAGGTAATTCCAACATTGGAGTTGATTGTAGGCAGGCAGCCAGACGTACTGGTTCTGCCGCCAACGGAAGCCCAAAATCGCTTTCACCAAGTTTTCCAAAATTTTATCGGCGTCTTTGCCCATTCGCAACACCCCCTAGTCATCTTTTTAGACGATCTTCAGTGGGTAGATAATGCCTCCTTGAAGCTGATCGAATTGTTAGCTACCCCAACCATTGGACAATCTTTGTTGTTAATCGGGGCCTACCGAGATAACGAGGTAAATCCAAGCCATCCCCTGATGCAGATGGTGAAGGAAATCCGCCAAAGTCCAGGAGTGGTAAATAAGCTTTGTTTGTCACCGTTAAGTCTACCTGACATCAATCAGTTAATCGCCGATACATTGCACTGCCAGCTAGAAGATTCTCTGTTATTGGCAGAACTAGTACAACTAAAAACCGGTGGCAATCCCTTTTTTATTAATGAATTTTTGAAATCTCTCCACACTGAAGGGTTATTAGAATTCCATCGCCCAACTAAAAAATGGCAGTGGTCGATAGAGCAAATTCGCCATCGCGAAATTACGGAGAATATTGTACATTTGATGGCAGCGAAAATTCAAAAGCTGAACAAACAGACACAGCAAGTTTTACAGCTAGCTGCCTGCATTGGCAACTGTTTCGATCTCCAAACTCTGGCATTTGCCGCCCAATTATCCCAGCGAGAAACTGCCCAGGCTTTAGGAGTAGCGATCGCCCAAGGGTTGATTCTGCCTTTGAGCAATGCCCACAAATCAGTAGTATTAGATGTAACACTAACACCAAACCTGACTCCAGTAGAATACAAATTTGCCCACGATCGCATCCAGCAAGCGGCCTATTCCCTGATTCCCCAAGCCCAACAAAGCAACGTCCATTGGCAACTGGGACAGTGCTTGTTACAAATAACTCCCGCACAACAGTTAGAACACAAAATTTTTGATATCACCAACCAACTAAACCTGGGCAGAAAAGCGATCGAAAATCAATCCCAGCAACATAATTTGTCTCGGTTAAACCTGATGGCAGGAGAAAAAGCCAAAGCATCAGCCGCTTATGACGCTGCTTGGAGATATTTGCAAATTGGTTTGGATCTCCTGACAAACGATAGCTGGCAAACAGATTATGAGTTTACCCTGACCCTGTATAATGCAACCACAGAAGCAGCATATCTGAGCGGCAATTTCGAGCAAGTGGAGCCACTATTCCAAGAAGTACTTTATCGTGCAACAACCCTATTAGCCAGCTTAAAAGTTTACGATGTCAAAATTCAGACTTATGTGGCTGAAAATAAATTACTAGAGGCGATTCAAATAGCTTTAGAGTTACTTCAGCAATTAAGAATTCACCTCCCCATCAGCCCAAGCTTTGAGGATGTTCGGCAAGCACTTTCAGAAACTGCTTGCAAATTGGCAAACAGGCGCATTGAAGATTTGGTTGACCTGCCAATCATGTCCCAGCCAGAAATGCTAGGGGCAATGCAGCTTTTGGCAAGGATGTGTGCATCAGCTTATTTGGCAGTACCTCCCTTATTCTTGCTGATTGTACTCAAGATGGTGGATTTGCTGGTTGAGTACGGAAATATGACCTTGGCTCCCTTTGCCTATGCTGCCTATGGAATTATTCTTTGTGGAGTTGTCTTGGACATTGAAGCAGGGTATCAATTTGGTCAACTGGCTTTAAGTCTACTTGGCCCAGATACCAAACCCATTCAAGCCAGAACCCTATTCGCGGCTACCAATCAGATTAACGTTTGGAAGACACACCTGAAAAACAGCCTCAAGCCACTCCAGGATTGCTATCAAATTGGTGTCGAGCAAGGTGATTTAGAGTTTGCTGGCTACGGGGCTATGTATTTTTGTGCTTATTCATTTGCGGTCGCTCAACCTCTGAGCGAACTTCAACTACATCTAACCAGTTATGCTCAGGCAGTCAAACAAATCAAGCATTCGGCTAGCATTGATTTTGTAGAAATTTGCTGGCAGACTGTTTTGAATTTGGTTGAGGAAGTTCCCGATTCTGGGATGCTATCCGGTCAAGCTTATGATGAAGCAACTCGGCTACCCCAGATGGAACAAACGAATTTTCACGCAGGTTTGTTCTATTTCTACCTAAATAAATTATTTCTCTGTTATTTGTTTGGCGATGGAAATCAGGCGATGTCTGCCTTGAAAAATTTGGATGCCTGGGGCGGGCTGTGCCAAGAAAGCGAATCTTTGCTGCAATTGGCAGCGACAGACCACGCCTTAGCCAATGCTGTCCTCGCCCAAGAATACTTAGCAGCCATGACCGGAGCAGCGTTGGTTGCCGTGTTTCGGTTCTACGATTCTCTGTGCCGACTGGCGGTGTATTCCCACACAGACACCGCAACACAATCCCAATTGCTGGAGCAGGTAGCAGAAAATCAAGCAAAAATGCAAAATTGGGCGCACCATGCCCCAATGAACTATCTACACAAGTGGTATTTAGTAGAAGCAGAACGGCATCGGGTGTTGGGTGAAGTAGTCCAAGCAATGGACGCCTACGATCGCGCCATTGCCCTAGCGAGGGAGAACCAATACCTGCAAGAAGAAGCTTTAGCAAACGAACTAGCTGCAAAGTTTTATCTAGCACACAACCGCATCGCGATCGCCAAAGCTTATTTCCAAGAAGCGAGGTACGGTTATTTAAGGTGGGGAGCAACCGCTAAAGTCCGAAATCTGGAAAAACAGTATCCCCAACTGTTAGAGGTGTACTTTCAAAAAACCGAAATACGTCAAATTAACACCACAGAATCGGCTTCAACTAAGTTAGAAGCACTGGACTTAGAAACGGTGTTGAAAGCTTCCCAAGCGATCGCCAGTGAGATTGTGTTAGATCGACTCTTGGCAAAACTGATGACGATCTTAATTGAGAATGCCGGGGCGCAAACAGGTTATCTGATTTTGCCAACAGAAGACGAATGGCGGATTGAAGCCATGAAGTCCATTGGCCAAGCCACTTTAATATCAAAAGACTGCAATGGTGACTTACCAACCACCTTAATCAATTACGTGACTCGCACCCAGGAAAGTATCGTCCTCGATAATGCTGCCGCTGAAGGCAACTTTCAGTCCGAACCTTGGATTGTGCGACGCCAATCGAAATCAATCCTTTGTACTCCGCTGTTGAACCAGGGAAAACTAACAGGAATTGTACTTTTAGAAAACAATCTCACCACCAAGGCATTTACCCCAGAGCGAATTGAAGTCCTGCACTTACTTTTTACTCAGGCAGCGATTTCCATCGACAATGCCCGTTTGTTAAAGCAGCAAGCAGAACTGAATGCTTCTTTACAAGGTGAAATTGCCGATCGCCAACGGGCCCAAAAAGACCGCGATCGCTTAATGGCCATGCTGGAGGCCACCAGCGACTACGTTGGTCTGGCAGATTCCCAAGGTAATGTCCTGTGGAATAATGCTCAGTTACGCAAACTGCGCGGTCTTTCTCTGGATGCAGACCTCTCCACCTTGAAGATCGCCGACTACCATCCCCAATGGGCGCTAGAGATTATCCAAAATCAGGCCATTCCAGCAGCGATTCGAGATGGAATTTGGCTTGGTGAAATCGCTTTGCTTGGCAGCGACGGCAGAGAAATTCCGGTTTCCCAAACCATCGTTGCTCACAAAGCAACAGATGGCAGTGTGGAATATTTTTCTACCATCGTCCGGGATATCAGTGAGGCGAAACACCGAGAAGCGGAACTCAAAAGAGCAGAAACAATGCTGCAAAATTTGGTTACCGGAACGGCTGCGGTTACAGGACAAGATTTTTTCCCAGCTTTGGTTCATCATATTGCCGAAGCCTTGCACGTCCCCTATGCCTTGGTCACCGAACTAGTAGAAGGCAAACTCAAAGCTCTGGCTTTTTGGTCGCATGGGGCATTGCAACCAGAAATATCCTACTTTCCGGCGCGTACACCATGCGAATTTGCTTTGAGAGACGGATTGTTTTACTGCGAAAGCTGCGTTCAGGAATTTTTCCCTGAAGACTTGGACTTAGTAGCAATGCAGGCAGATAGTTATCTGGGTATTTCCTTAAAAAATGCCAACGGCGACCCCATTGGTAATCTTTGCATTCTCGATGTGGAACCGCTGTTAGATAGGCAACGCATAGAGATAATTCTAGACGTATTTGCAGCGCGGGCAGCAGCAGAATTAGAGCGCAAAAGGGCGATTGAAGCTCTGCATCAACTCAACCAATCTTTAGAAATCAGGGTCAAACAACGAACCGCCCAACTAGAAACTGCTAACAAAGCGTTGGAGGCCTTTGCTTATTCAGTTTCCCACGATCTGCGGGCACCACTGCGGGCAATTGATGGCTTTTCGAGAATGATGCAGGAAGATTACGGCGAGCAACTCGATGCCGAAGCCAATCGTTACCTAAAAATTGTCCGCGACAATGCCAAACGTATGGGTGAGTTGATTGATGATTTGTTGACTTTATCTCGTTTGGATCGTAAAGAAATGTCCCGGCAGCCAGTGTTTTCCAATGAGATTATTCAAATAGCACTGGATGATTTAGTCCCAGAATGGTCGGGGCGTGAGATTGAATTTGCGATCGCCGATTTACCTGTATGTCAAGCTGACCCTTCTCTACTCAAACAAGTTTGGCTCAATCTGTTATCGAATGGCATTAAGTACACCCGCTACAAACCGCTTGCCTGCATTGAAATAGGTTATCAGGCCATCGATGGTCAAGGAGTGTACTTCATCAAAGATAACGGAGCAGGGTTTGATATGCGCTATGCCGATAAACTTTTTGGGGTCTTTCAACGTCTGCATCGAGAAGAAGAATTTGAAGGTACGGGCATTGGATTGGCCATTGTGCAACGCATTATTCAACGCCACGGAGGGCGCATTTGGGCCCAAGCACAGAGCGATCGAGGCGCGACCTTTTACTTCACGCTTCCCAATAATTAACCCATGACTTACCAACCAAGCGATCGCTCCACTGACCCACCTTCCGAGCAACCAATTTCCATTCTCTTAGTGGAAGATAATCCTACTGATGCCGAACTAACTATTCGAGCGTTGCGTCGTGCCAGAATTGGCAATCAAATTCAACTGCTTAAGGACGGAGCAGCAGCTCTCGATTTTATTTTTTGCCAGGGAGAATATGCCCACCGCACCATAACGAACCAACCAAAAGTCATTTTGCTGGATTTGAAACTGCCAAAGGTGAGCGGATTAGAAGTTTTGCGGCAACTCAAGTCCGATCCACGCACGCAAAAGATTCCGATTGTAGTGCTGACCTCTTCCGCTGAAGACCGAGACATAATCGAGAGTTACCAGTTTGGGGTGAATAGTTACATCGTCAAACCCGTCGATTTTGAACAATTCAACCAAGCAGTTCAACAGCTTGGTTTTTATTGGGTCTTGTTTAATCAATTGCCAGCTTTATAGTAAAGCAGGGAAGAGGGAACAGGCATTAGGAAAGCGATGCCTGCGGCGGTAAACTATGCGATTATCATATAATTGTTAGCTTGACTAACAGTTAGCAGTACATATTAAAATTCTGCTCATGAAAATTTGGAACAGGCAACTAGGCGATCGCGTAAGTAATATCATTTATCATTATTTACCTGCCTTTCGCTGGGGTAATTTTCGGCTGTTTTTTGGAGGACAGTTACTATCATTGTCTGGGACATTTATGACCCAGCAGTTAACTATTCCTTGGCTGGTATACGATTTGACTAACTCTGCCTGGTTATTGGGAGTTGCAGGGTTTGTGCAATTTTTACCTACGTTATTACTGATTCCCTTTTCAGGCGTATTGTCCGATCGCTGGAGTCGTCGAGAATTGTTAATGCTGGTGCAGATATTGGGAATTGGCGTTTCCCTTGCTTTAACGATTCTGACCTTTACAAATTTGATTACGTTTCCCATCCTATTGCTACTGAGCGTTCTCAATGGTTTGCTCAAGGGATTAGATATGCCAGTGCGTCATACAATCGTCACGGAAACCGTAGATGACCGGGCTGATTGGAGTAATGCGATCGCTTTGAATTCAGTGATGTTAAGTTCCTCTTCAGTATTGGGGCCCGCTATGGGCGGAATTTTGATTGCCACGCTAGGGGTGAAATATTGTTTTCTCTACGATACCCTTAGCTACATTCCTGCCATCTTCACCTTGCTAGCAATGCGGCTTAAAGTCAGACCCACACAGACCCTTACGAACCTGAGGGATACTTTTGAGAAATTGCGGGAGGGCTTTGAATATGTCTCCAAATTCCAGCCGATTAGAGCAATTTTATTAATACTAGCTTTACAGGGTTTAGTCGGAATGTCTCATATTGCACTCATGCCTATCTTCGCAGCTAAGGTTTTAAATGGAGATGCAACTACGATGGCTCACCTCAGTACCTCAGCGCCTATCGGCTCCTTGCTTGCTTGTTTGTATCTGAGTGTCAGGCGAGGGATTGTGGGCTTAGAACGTTTGATTGTAGTCGCTCAAGCCTTGATTGGCATGAGTACGATCTCCTTCTCACTATCGCGTCAAGTTGGGCTGTCCATAATCATATTGGTGTTTGTAGGCTGCTTTGCCATCCTTCTGATTACCAGTAGTAATATGATTATCCAAACCCTAGTTGCCGAGGATAAGCGCGGACGGGTGATGAGTTTTTATGCCCTAGCAATGGTGGGTATGATGCCTTTTGGGAATCTGCTAGCTGGAACTTTAGCAGATAATTTTGGTGCGACTAATGCCTTAATTGTCTGCGGTAGTCTCAGTATCTTAGGTTCGCTATGGTTCTCTACACAATTGCCAGCAGTCAGCCGTTGGATTGCAATCGGGAATAAGCAATATTGACACTCTCCGCCCTATAAGTGCGGAGATTCGCTGAGAAAACGTCGATCTAACTGCTTTTTGGGTGTGGGGATGTAAAGGATAAGGCCTATAAGGGAAAGAATTAGATTTAAAATTGCGAATTGGTATGGCGATTGCCACTCAAGAAGTTCATAATATCAATACGCAACAATACAATTGCAACCCAGTCCTTTTGCTAGTTGATGATTTTCAGCATAGGACTGGGATTTTGTTCGAGCAGGATATGGTTGTCGCATTACAGTTTAAATTCCCATGCAGATATGTAGAATGCTATATTTTTTGCCAACTATAACTAGCAAAATAGTCAAAAAATAACTGGGGGGAAAGTACTGTGGTGAAATCGATACAAGAGAAACGGGCATTAGTCACAGGTGGTAACCGAGGGATTGGGTTTGCCATCGCCGAAGGTCTACTGGCAAAAGACTATGAAGTGATTATTACTTCGCGATCGCTTGATAACGCCAAACTTGCAGCCCAGAAACTCCAAGGGAAGGTGATTCCTATCGAATTAGATGTGGCTGACGATCGCTCCATCAATGAAGCAGTAAAAACCCTGCACCAAACGAGCGATCGCTTAGATGTTTTGATTAATAATGCCGGAGTGTATCCAGACGAGGATGTAAATATTCTCACCATTGACCGTGAGTTGCTCGATTCTACGATGAACGCCAACACGTTCGGCCCAATTCGCATGGTGCAGGCATTTTTACCCCTGTTGGAAAAATCCCCAAATGCCAGAGTTATTAACGTTTCCAGCGGTTATGGAGCATTGTCAGATTTATCTGCCGATGTCCCAAGTTACTGCCTATCGAAGCTGGCATTGAATGGCGCAACAATTATGCTGGCACAAGCTTTGCACTCCAAAGGCATCGTTGTGAATTCTATTTGTCCGGGGTGGGTGAAAACGGATATGGGTGGGTCATCAGCACCGCGTTCCCCAGAACAAGGAGCCGACACTGCAATCTGGTTGGCTACTGATGCTCCACGCGATATAACTGGTAAGTTTTTGCGCGATCGCAAAGTAATTTCTTTTTAGCTTTATTTTGTTCCTACTCCCCACTCCCCATTTCTTTTACCACCGCTACCAATTTTTCAATATGCGCTGCTTGATGAGTTGCCATTACAGATATTCTGATGCGACTTGTGGGCACTGTGGGCGGACGAATTGCTGGGGCAAAAATGCCAGCATCTGTGAGGTACTTTCCGGCCTTGAGTGCATCTGTGGCATTAGGCAATTGAAAACATAATATGGGTGATTCTGAAGGCAGTAATTTTAGATTCGGTAGATGTTCGAGCAAAGCTTTTAAGTAACGCACATTTTCCCACAATTGGGCGCGGCGTTGCGGTTCTTGTTGCACTATCTCGATCGCTGCTAAGGCTGCGGCTGTATCAGCAGGTGAAAGTCCGGTGGTGTAAATCCAACTAGGTGCGCGGTTCCGTAAAAAATCGATTAAGACGTTACTTCCCGCTACATAACCGCCTAAACTACCTAAAGCTTTACTCAAAGTACCAATTTGAATTAGGGGCTTTCCCGTACATCCAAAATATTCAACACATCCAGCACCAGTTTTTCCTAATATTCCAGTGGCATGAGCTTCATCAACTAGTAGCATACAGTTAAATTCATCAGCGAGATCCAAAAGTTCTGGCATTGGACATAAATCGCCATCCATGCTGAAGACGCTATCAGTGAGAATCAAACAGCGTCGGTAATTTTGCCGCTGTTGACTCAACTGAGTTCTAAGTGCGACAACATCACAGTGCGGATATTCCACAACTGCCGCACCGCACAGAATCGCGCCATTTTTCAAACTGGAATGATTGTATTGGTCAGATAAAATTAAATCCCGCTTGCCTACCAAAGCAGTAATCGTACCCAAATTAGCTAGATACCCGGAGCTAAATAATAAAGCATCTTCAGTTTGTTTGGTAGATGCGATCGCCTTTTCTAATTCTCTATGTAATTTACGATGTCCACTGAGTAATCTAGAACCAGTACTACCAGTACCAAATTCTTCAATAGCAGCGATCGCCGCTGTCATCAAACGTTCATCCCCAGCCAATGCCAAATAATCATTACTGGCAAAATTAATTACCTCTTGCCCAGCTAAAACCACCGTTGCACCTGGACGACCGTCGATAGTCTGTACTGAACGATACCAATCCGCCCGGTGAATTGTTGCCAGAGATTTTTCTATCCAAGCATAAGGATCGTGGGGCATAAGGGGGGCAGGGGAGGCAGGGGAGGCAGGGGAGGCAGGGGGGGCAGGGGAGGCAGGGGGAGAAATAACTAATGACAAATGACTAATGACAAATGACTAATAACCAACTTGTTCGCTACTACTGAGATGAGCGATCGCTTGTTTAATCCAATCTTCTACATAGGCATCTTTTGGTAGTCCGATGTCTTCACTTACTACGTGCAAGGCGTGACTGACTTCATGGGCAGTATACCCTAAAGCAAACAGCGTCATTTGCACTTCTTCGAGAATTCCTGGTGCAGGGCCGCCTGTGGCGACGAAGAAGCCCGCTGACTTGCGCCACTCGATCAATTTGCTTTTCAGTTCTAAACAGATGCGCTCGGCAATTTTCTTGCCGACACCGGGGGCTTGAATTAAGATTTGGGTATTGCCAGCGATAATTGCTTGGACTAAATCTGGTAGTTCCAAGGTGTCCAATAAAGCGATCGCTAAAGCTGCACCAATACCGCTAACAGTCAATAAGTGGCGAAATAAGTCGCGTTCAGATGGAGAAGCAAAGCCGTATAGTAACGGCACTTCTTCGCGAATTTGATAATGAGTAAAAATTTGCGCCACTCCTCCTGAGTCTGGTAATTGATTTGCTAAACGTTGCGGAATTTGCAAATCATACCCTATACCGTTCACTTCTAGAGTCAAAATGACGCGATTAGGGCTAATTGTTTGGATACCAGCGACGAGACCTTTAAGATAGCTGATCATTCTAAGAAACCAAAATATTTTAATCCTTCAAGAATTCCACCTGCACAAAAAGCTTTTGCCAGGTAACGGTGGTCAGCAGGATTGTCATTGTGCCATTCGAGTAACTCTTTTCTGGCATTCCCGACAATGATTCCCCGTTCGTTGCCTACAGTAAATAAAGCAATATCATTACCTGAATCACCACAGACAACTGTTTGTTCGGCTGCAAATTTCCACTTTTGACGCAAAAATTGCATTGCCTGACCTTTATCGCTGGAATGGGGTACAATGTCAAGGTCTATTCCGCTACTGTAGATTAACTTTACATTTAATTTATAATTTTGCAACTCTGCCTCAAGTCGTGGTAAAATTCCCGCTACAGATTGTTGAAGGAAAAAGCTGACTTTGAAAGGACGTTGTTCTGAGTTTGGTTGCGGTTCTAACTCAGGAAAACTAGTGGTTATAGATAATATAAGTTCGCGATTCCAACCAGGCGATAAGACTTCTGACCAATCGGCATCAGGAGTGTCAGCGCCATCGAGGTAAATTTCTGTACCGACAGCTAAAACAAGAGCATCTGGTTGTAAAAGATTTTTTTGAGCTTGAAGTTCTTGGTAAAGAACAGGCGATCGCCCAGTAGAATAAACAATTTTTGTGCCATATTTTTGATGATGTTCGCTCAGTAAATCATTCAGCTTTGGTAAAGCGTCATCATTACCCACAGTACGATATACCAGAGTGTCATCTAGGTCAGTTACAAAAAGAAATGGTTTCATAATTTTGATGTACCCCAAGGTAATAGTTGCAGAAATGCTTGAAAAACTAAAAATTGGCAAATAAAATCTGTCAATCCGAATTATTGACAATAGGTTCCGAAATAATTTACCAGATTTTAGCTCTTATGTATTCTTACCAGTGAAATAATTTTTTCAAAAATTAAAAATGACAAGATTCTTTACCGATATAGTTAATAAAGACCCAATAGTTAAGACCGCAAAAAAGCGATGAAATTGATAATATTTGCTATAGTAGTATCAGTAGTAATCTCAGCAATAATCGGATTGCTCTGGGCAATAATTTATCTACTGTATAACCAAAATACTCAAGTAATTCTCAACTTATTTTTCTACTCATTTTTGGTAGGATTGCTTGGTGCAATAGTTGGTGTTTTTATTGGTCATTTAGTTGGTTTGAGAGAATATAAAGAATCTCCAGGTGGTATCTTTATTGGCGGTGAAGGTCTTGTCTGGTTCTTTTGGATTTTAGTTTTCTGGATTATAGGCATTATTGAAGGAGCAGTTTTAGGAGGATTAATTTTCATCAGAATTTATTCATAATCAGTTCTGGATAAATACGTCTTTATCAATGCTATTCGTGCGTATTATTTTATTTATTGTCGAATTTAGGTCTTTTATGTTATGTATTTAACTAGAAAATTTTACGGTTCATAATACTATACATATATAAATGAAAACTCAAAGTGTTATAACAATCGTAACGATTCCAACAGGAATTTTAGGAATGCTTGGA
The DNA here is from genome assembly GCA_034531195.2 of Nostoc sp. ChiSLP01. Classification (GTDB taxonomy): domain Bacteria; phylum Cyanobacteriota; class Cyanobacteriia; order Cyanobacteriales; family Nostocaceae; genus Nostoc. Next base: position 70,748 of record JAVRBO020000024.1, on the reverse strand, counting down.
GCAATTTTAGCAATATTTTATTTCATATATACCGACAATATGCAAGTAAGTTTTGAATTGTTTTTCTACTTCTTTTGTGCCGGTTTGATTGCTGGAATAGTTGGTTTAATTATTGGTTTTTTATATCAGTCGATTGTAGGTTACTAAAGTATTAGATTTGGGACGGACATTATTAGAAGTTATTTATAAAGTAAAAATAAAATTATTGTAGGGTGTGTTAGGCGCATCCTTCGATCTAGTTTTCCAGAAAAACTTCATATTAGCGCCTAACGCACTGCCAGATAACACGGTGCGTTAGGCTACTTAGCTACTATTCATCGCTTAAAGTTTCAATCAACAAATCCACCTGCTGCTGTCGCTGCTGCAAAAAATTTTCGCACTGACGCAAATATTCAACAGCCTTGCCAAATTGGTCAAAAACCTCTTCCAATTCCAACTCACCCGCTTCAATGCGAGCGATAATTCCCTCTATTTCAATAACCTTAGCTTCATAATTCCAACCTTCCATCGAATCAGAACTAGAAGCACTCTTGCGTTTAACCATTCAATTCTTGGCGTCCTTGGCGTCTTGGCGGTTTGTTTATTTCCACAACCTTCACTTTAACTCCACCCTGCCCCAACTGAATCAACAAATCTTCTTGCACTTGAGCCGCAATGCCATCGCCCTTATCTTCTCTCTCCTCAAAATGCACTAGGATACAATCAATTTAACCACCTCTACCGCTTGCTTTTCGTGGTCAACACTTCTCCACAAAATTCGACTCCAATCGATTCTCCTTCTTATATTCCGCCTCTTGAGAGTGGCGATCGCCTGACTCGCCCAGAATTTGAGCGTCGCTACAATGCCATGCCCAACCTCAAAAAAGCCGAATTAATTGAAGGAGTCGTTTACGTGTCATCACCTTTGCGGTTTGAACCACATGCAGAACCACATGCTAATTTAATGATTTGGCTGGGAAATTATAAAGTAGCAACGCCAGGTGTCAGACTAGGTGATAATCCAACTGTGCGGCTAGATTTAGATAACGAACCCCAACCAGATGCCATTTTGTTAATCGATGCAGCCTGTGGCGGAAAGTCTCACTTGGGTAGTGATGGTTACGTGGAAGGTGCGCCAGAATTAGTTGCAGAAGTCGCCGCTAGCAGTGCGACCAAAGATTTGTATGATAAAAAACGCGCCTATCGTCGCAATGGCATCTTAGAATATATTGTTTGGCAGGTTTTTGAGCAAACTATAAGTTGGTTCAGCTTGCAAGATGGTGAATATGTGGCATTGCTACCAAATCCTTTAGGGATAATTGAAAGTCTCGTGTTTCCTGGATTATGGCTGGATGTATCAGCATTAGTGAATGACAATATGCAACAGGTGTTGACGGTGTTGCAAAAAGGGCTAAATTCAGTTGAACATCAAGCGGTTTGTTCAGCAGTTGAACAATAGCTGATTTATTGACACTCGCACAGCTATCAAAACATAGCGATCGCATTTGTTATTTTGGCGATCGCATTTGTTATTTCGGGGAACTCACTTGTTATTTTGGCGAACTCATTTGTTGTTTCGGCGATCGCATTTGTTATTTCGGCGAACTCATTTGTTATTTTGGCGAACTCATTTGTTGTTTCGGCGAACTCATTTGTTATTTTGGCGAACTCATTTGTTATTTCGGGGAACTCATTTGTTATTTTGGCGATCGCATTTGTTGTTTCGGCGAACCCATTTGTTACTTTGGCGATCGCATTTGTTGTTTCGGCGAACCTATTTGTTATTTTGGCGATCGCTAGTTCAATTTTCATTAAATCAAAGGCGGGCATCATTTCAAGCCGATCGCCTCTGGAGTGAGAAAAGTCTATTTACCAGAGGGAAGCTTTAGTTCGATGTTTAATTTGTTCCCTATTTCCATAACATTTAAGTTGAATTTGGTCAATGTTGACATAGGTGCTATTTTATTGCCTTTTCGACTTCTTCGCAAATTTTCACCCAAGCTTGGTTACGTTCTGCCTTATTTAGAGTATCGAGGGGTTTATCTGGAGGGTGAACAGCTTGGTATTTTTCGATGTCGGTTTTTCTGTATGAGCTTGCACTAATTGGAATCCAGATAATAGTTAATCCCTCTTGTTCGGCTGCGTTGAGTAAGGGGGGGAGTTCATGTCTGTCGATGAAATCAGAGGCTATAAAGTTAGGGCTGACTAGCAGGATAGCAACCTTAGCCGTGGCTAATGCTTTTTCAATCTCGGCTTTCCATTCTGCGCCAGGTTTGATTTTGGTGTCATCCCAAAGGATCAAACCTTCTGCACGAATATAGGGTTTTAGTTGTTTTTGCAGTTCTGCTAACCATTTTGCATCTTGATGACTGTAGCTAACAAATATTTGGTTTCTGATGCTTTCTGACATAATTAGTTCCTTAATGGGGGCTGGTTCAATAATTCCTTTGTCTATTTGTTGTCTTTGTCGAGTTCTTATATCTTCATACCCATCAAGTAGTTGACGCAAATCGAGTTTTAATTTTAGTTTGCCTATGGTGATTGTGCTTTCACCCATTGATTCGAGTCCGAGTAGTTCTTGGTAGTCGAGGGGCGGATGTTTGGGATAGTTGGGGACGGGAACCCATTCGGTGATTTCGAGATTGGGAAGACTTTTGTGGATTTTTTGGAAGACATCGCGGAGAATGCCGAGAAATAAGCGCCGTGTTTCTTTACGTCCGCTAATGGTGATGAAGATTTTTTTGTCTTCGGGATCGGCTTTGATGCGGGCGATGTTGTAGATTTCGTTGTTTTCTTGATATTGCAGCATTACGCCACTGCGCCAATAGATTTGGTTATAAATTTTTTCGTGGGTGTTAACAATGAAGCGGGAGATGATGCTTTCGGGGAGAACTTTGTAATGGTATTGAAATTCCAGGGTTTCGCCGTCGAGTTCTGTTTCGTCTGGTTGGTCTTTAGGCAGAAGTCCTGCAATCAGGAATTGTGGTGGGTGACATTCTAGTGCAAAGCAAAGCTCAAATTCTTTCATCAGCCCGATCAGATAACTGTGACGCTCGGTGGGGTATCGCTCTGAATTGAGGATACGGGTGAGATCGGCGGGGGTGAAAATGCCTTTGGTTTCAGTTTTGAGGTTTTCATCGCTCAGTAGCGCGTAAATACCTTCTGTCACCCAGTTGGGTTTGAGGACGTTGGTATCTTTGAGGATGGGATGATCGCGGAAGTTGAGAACTAAGCCGAGTCGATGCAGCAAGTCGATTAGTTGCTCTTGGTTTTGTTCTTCGGGAATCTCTTTTTGGTGGCAGATGCCGATATAGCGGTTGTAGCTGATGAAGTCTTCAGTCATGGATTCGAGTTTTTGTTTAACCTCAAACCATGAGAGGGGTAAAAGGTCGTAGACTTCTTTGAGGTTAGCGATTTGCTGCAAAATTGCGGTGCGAAGTTCATCAATGCCGATATTGTCTTGGCAAGAGGTTTCGATAATGTCTTGGATGTTAGGATATTTTTCGCGTAATGCCTTGCGGTTGATGTCGAGGGGTTGTTCGTCTTTTTTGTTGCCAACGATAATCACAGGGGACTGTCCGCCGAAGCTTTCGATTAGTTTCAGCCAATATTCGATGCGGTTTTCTTCTTCGCTGGTACGACAATTACAAACGAGGAGATAGAGGCTGCGCTTAGTCAGAAAAAACTGATGGGTGGCATGATAAATTTCCTGTCCACCAAAGTCCCAAACATTGAGGCGGATGTTTTTGCTATTGACTTCCACCTTCCAAGTTTGCACATTGAGTCCGTCGGTTTGGGGTTGATTTTTATCGTATTTATTGTGGATTAGTCGCTGGATGAGGGATGTTTTGCCGACGCTACCTTGTCCGATGAGCAAGAGTTTGGCTTCGTTGAGTGGACGCACTTCACCGCTTCGGAGTAATCGCAAGTAATTGAAAATATCTTTAACTGAACCAACACGATCAGAAGATCCTAAAATCTCTGGTGAAATAGGCAGCGGATTTCCCCGTAAATCTAGTATTTCCAATTTCGGCAAACTTTCGATCGCTTCTGGAATCTGGGTTATTTGGTTGTCACTGAGGTCAAGCTGCGTCAGATTGGTTAATTTAGCCAGCACCTCTGGAATCTGGGTTATTTTGTTGTAACTGAGGTCAAGCTGCGTCAGATTGGTTAATTTAGCCAGCACCTCTGGAATCTGGGTTATTTTGTTGTGACTGAGGTCAAGCTGCGTCAGATTGGTTAATTTTGTCAGCGCCTCTGGAATCTGGGTTATTTGGTTGCGGCTGAGGTCAAGCTGCGTCAGATTGGTTAATTTAGCCAGCGCCTCTGGAATCTGGGTTATTTGGTTGATACTGAGGTAAAGTTGCGTCAGATTGGTTAATTTAGCCAGTGCCTCTGGAATCTGGGTTATTTGGTTAATACTGAGGTAAAGCACCATCAGATTGGTTAATTTAGCCAGCGCCTCTGGAATCTGGGTTATTTGGTTGTTATAGAGGACAAGCACCATCAGATTGGTTAATTTAGCCAGTGCCTCTGGAATCTGGGTTATTTGGTTGTTATGGACGACAAGGAACGTCAGATCGGTTAATTTAGCCAGCGCCTCTGGTATCTGGGTTATTTTGTTGTCATTGAGGTAAAGCTGCGTCAGATTGGTTAATTTAGCCAGTGCCTCTGGAATCTGGGTTATTTGGTTGTAACTGAGGTGAAGCTGCGTCAGATTGATTAAATTAGCGATCGCTTCTGGAATCTCGGTTATTTGGTTGTAACTGAGGTGAAGCTGCGTCAGATTGGTTAATTTAGCCAGCGCCTCTGGAATCTCGGTTATTTGGTTGTAACTGAGGTGAAGCTGCGTCAGATTGGTTAATTTAGCCAGCGCCTCTGGTATTTCAGTTAGCTCCACTCGAATTAAGATAAGTTCTTCTAAATGTAGTATTCGCGTTACCACATCGGGAATGCTCTCTAAAGGATTGCCACTAATATCCAACTTACGCAAATTAGGCAAACCCAATAGTTCGAGTGGAAGCGTTTTTAAATTGTTGCCTGAAACCTTTTCGAGATAGCGGCTTCCTACTGGTTCATAACCTTCAACCTTCTTTCCCAAAATCAAAGACTCAAGCTGCTTCAACTTACCAATTTCTACAGGTAACTCAGTCAACTCCTGCCCCGACAAGTCTAACTCTTGCCAACCCTCAGCCACGGCGCGATCTATCAGTACCAATAACTCATCCTGCGTCATAATTCCAAGGAAAAGGGTAAAAGGAAAGAAGATTGATGAAGATTATCTTAACTGATTAGGAAAAAATGCTACATCTTCGCTTTTTGGCGATGCCTGCGGTGGCAATACGGTTCGGATAAGCAGTATGAACTTCCCTTGTGGTCTGGGAAAAGGTTAAGGGGTAAAGGGTAAAGGATGTATTTGAAACCTTTCCCCTTTGCCCTTTCCCCTTTAACCGAACCGTATTGCCTGCGGTGGTCACTGAGCTTCTTGCCCTGAGCGACGCCGAAGGGTGTCGAAGTGCGGGCTACGCCAACGCGCCTTGAGATGTGGCGATCGCATATATCTAAATCTGGTTTCTTGCTATCTCTGTGATTACACCTGCGATCGATTTTTGGCATTGTTTACAAAATCGAGCGATCGCATTCCTGACAGTAATCTGTTGTAAGTCACTATATATCTAAACTACTTTTTTACTTCCGTAACTTTCACTTTCACCTCACCCTGTCCCAGCTGAATCGATAAATCTTGCCCCACTTCTAACTCAGTAGCAGTACGAGCGATCGCCCCATTTTCTTGTCTCACCACCGCATAACCACGCTGCAACACAGCTTTCGGGTCGAGAGCTGCCAACTTTTGCCGCAACAATTCTAAATGCTGCTTTGCTTGGTGCGATCGGGCGATCGTTGCTTGTATCAATTGCCGACGCTTCCAAACTAGCTTCTGTGCTTCTTGCTCTAGTTGCCGATCTAACCGCAAACGTCGCAAACGGTTTCGTAGTGCTTGCAGTTTATTCTCAGCATTTTCCCCAAAATCATGCATGACTTCATGCAAAGCCAGAACTCGCTGCCGATGCTCGGCATACAACTCTGAAATTGCAGGTACAACTGTTTCTGCCGCTGCCGTTGGTGTATGCACGCATACATCTGCAACTAAATCTACCAAAGATTCATCTCTTTGATGTCCAATACCAGTAATTACAGGAATCGAACAACTAGCAACAGCTCGCACCACTCGTTCATCGTTAAAGCAAGCCAATTCCTCAACCGCGCCGCCACCACGCGATAAAATTAGCACTTCGGCGCGACCATCCCAGTCTACTCGCTCAATTGCTTTGACTATGGATTCTGGGGCTTGCTCGCCTTGTACTGTGGCTGGAGAAAATAAAACGTGTAAACCTGGATACCTTTGCTTGAGAGTTTTTTGAATATCACCCCAAGCCGCCGCAGTTGGTGAAGTGACGACAGCGATGGTTTGGGGATGGATGGGGAGCGATCGCTTTCTTTGTGGATCGAATAACCCCTCAGCCAGCAAGCGATTTTTGAGTTGTTGATAGCGTAGCGCCTGTAAACCAACACCAGCTGGTAGAGTCTGCCAAACTGAGAGCTGATACTCTCCGCGTTGTGGGTAAACTCGAATACTACCCAAAATAATTATCTGTTCCCCAGGAACCGGTAATTGCGCGAGTTTTGCCAATTGACTATTCCAAACCACACACTTAATTCCTGCGGTACCATCTGTATCTTGCAACGTGAAAAATAAGCCACTGCGATGGTGGTTAGCGCTGGAGACTTCCCCAGTCACCCAAACTTGCCGCAATTGTTCATCTTGCTCTAACAGCAAGCGAATATAGTCAGTTAAACCAGATACCGAAAGTGCTGTATCAAGAATGAGAGAGTCTGGAAGATGGAAAGTCATCAAAGATGCCTGAAAGCATTTGTGCTGTGCCGATTCTAGCATTTTTAGTCAAAATCAAAGTTCATCGCAGTAAACGCCTCAATCTTTTGTAGAGCTCGCGATCGTTGCGTTTACCGACTAAAATCATCTCTACTAAAACATTCACCATATTACCAGCTATGCACCAATTGTTAAAAGAGGTTGAATGCCATCGCCGTTAGATTTGATAAACAGTGTTAAAGGTTTAATCTTTTAAAGACTGGAGTAACGAGGTAGGACGTGCAGCTTTTACAGAAAGATAAAGGTGGGGATAGCGAACAAATATATAGTGTTCATACTCGTACCAATGCATCTCACTTTTTTCTTGATTACAAACTTGGCAAATAACCCATAAATTCTTGAATTCTATTGATAACCAAGGATATTGCGATCTAGGTAGTTTGTGATCTATTGTCTTACCACCTTTATCAGAGTAGTGATACTCACAAATTGGACAGTGCCAGTTTGAATTTGCTTTGACCCAATCTTTACTTTCTTGGGTTGTGCCACATTCATAATCACCATTAATATAGCGCCAGTAATCAAATTTCCTGTAATTTTCAAAATCTTGAATAGTTAGTTTGTGATATCGTTTATTACCAATTTTATTTGCCAGCTTAAATAACTCTCTCAATTCTTTATCTTTAAAATCTATCATATTTGGCTAAAATTTAAATTTTTTAAATACTTTTTAATTCGCTTGATTCCAATATCTTTTACTGGGATTTTTACTAAAATCAATAAATTCTACTTCTGTATCCGGAAACTGCTTATCAATTTCTTCACTAATCTCATTAACTTCTCTAGATAAATTTTGATGAAAGTGTTGTATTTCTTGGATTGTCAGATATTTATTTCCAATACGGTCGGCTTCTAAGAATAATTCCTCAAGTGTTAACTCTGCAAGAGAAGATTTTAATAAAAAATCTTCGATTTTTTGATAAAGATTAATAACATTATTCCAACCAATATTTTTATAAAAATTTTCTTTTAGCCAAACTTTGTCTTTTCGATCGAGTTGAGTTCGATTCTTTGAGTTAGCACGTTGAACATCACGATAATTCATACCCTGAAAAAATTTCTTTTTGTAAGTCATAAATCTAGTTAATCAGCCTAGTGTTGATTTGAACATAATAATTAAAGCTTGACGAATTTCACTATCTTCATACTGAAGAAGCTTTTTGGTACTCATAGCTAATTTGAGCCTAATTTCATCTATTAAATTTTTTAATGCTTTATTGTCTTTTTTTAGTTCTTCATTTGCGTGTATTAGCTCACTATTTTGAGCATTTATACCTTTTAATTTCATTTCTAACAGGCTGTTTGTGTTAGATAAATTTTGAATTTCAGTTTCATATTTTTCATTTTCTTGTTTTTGATATTTTTTTAGCTGTTCAATTTTGGCAGCATATTCCTGATTATTTTTCTCGATCTCATTACTTTTCTTTGTGACCAAACCTTTCTGAGCAGCTTGAAGGCGCTGACGCTTAATTAGCTCAGACCCCGCAAAAGGCGAAATAGCTCTGCGAACCGTAATTTCATCAGGATTGGTGCTAAAGTCAATTACTTCCAATGCACGCATAGCATCTGCTTTTGTCCATCCCTCATTTTCAAGCAGCTTAATACTCTGTGATTTATTCACGTTTGCTCAATATATTAATGTAAAATATATTACCAGTTTACCAGTACACAATCTTGATGCCAACAGGCTGTATTCAACGATAATAGTAACTTTACTAAACTTATCAATATCGGGGGCGATCGCAGCTTTTGTTGTGGGTCAGGGGATTTGATGAACCCTCAATGGTGTCATGATAGTAACTAGCCTTTTCTCTCCAAGACAAAGCAGCCTAAGCTATGTACAGTCGAGAAAATCAGTTAGTTGTTTAAATAATTTTCTTTGAAAATCCCTGACTTACCTAACCAAAAGCAGCTATCTCTGAATCCAAGTTGGTATCATTGTGCAGGACTACCCTAATCAAATGGCGATCGAGTTACGATCTTGTCACAGGTCATTTTTAATTTGAGAAGTCCTATTCCAGAAATTTCTGGTTAAAATAGTATATCTGTTCTACTCAACATCTAAACCCACACTCCTGAAAATCCATATACTTAGAGGCTCTAATGGCTATCAATACCGATACTTCTGGCAAGCAAAAAGCGTTAAATATAGTACTCAACCAGATTGAGCGCAGCTTCGGTAAAGGAGCAATCATGCGCCTGGGGGATGCTACCCGGATGCGGGTGGAGACAATTTCCAGTGGGGCGCTGACCTTGGATTTGGCATTGGGAGGCGGTTTACCCAAGGGGCGGGTAATTGAGATTTATGGCCCGGAAAGTTCTGGTAAAACCACAGTAGCCTTACATGCGCTCGCGGAAGTGCAAAAAGAAGGTGGCATCGCTGCGTTTGTTGATGCCGAACATGCCCTTGACCCCACCTACGCTGCGGCATTGGGTGTAGATATTGACAATTTGCTGGTTTCCCAACCTGATACAGGAGAAGCCGCTTTGGAAATTGTCGATCAACTGGTTCGTTCTGCTGCGGTTGATATTGTAGTTATTGACTCGGTAGCAGCATTGGTTCCCCGCGCTGAAATTGAAGGCGATATGGGTGATGCTCACGTTGGTCTCCAAGCGAGATTGATGAGCCAAGCTTTACGTAAAATTACTGGCAATATTGGTAAATCTGGTTGCACAGTGATTTTCATTAACCAGTTGCGGCAAAAAATCGGTGTTACCTACGGAAGTCCAGAAACTACAACTGGCGGTAATGCATTGAAGTTTTATGCTTCTGTACGCTTGGATATTCGTCGGATTCAAACCTTGAAAAAAGGTACAGATGAATTTGGTAACCGCGTCAAAGTCAAAGTTGCGAAAAATAAAGTAGCACCACCTTTTAGAGTTGCGGAATTTGACATTATTTTTGGTAAAGGTGTTTCTATCTTGGGTTGCCTTGTGGATTTGGCAGAAGAAACTGGCATTATTATTCGCAAAGGAGCTTGGTACAGCTACAACGGCGATAACATCTCTCAAGGACGAGACAACGCCATTAAGTATCTAGAAGAAAAGCCAGAATTTGCCGAACAAATTAAGCAATTAGTACGGGAAAAATTAGATAAAGGTGCTGTTGTTTCTGCTAACTCTGTATCAAAGTCCCATGAAGATGAAGATGAAGATGAAATCGAATTAGAGGAAGAAGAATAAGCAATCTTGGCTTTGATGATTTCATGTATGAAAACAATTCTGCATGATATCAAAATTCTTGTAGAGACGCTGCAATTGCAACGTCTCTAAATATAAATTCATCCAAAATTGGGCAATAGCGCAATTTTTAATTATATGGTGCGTTATGAAGACACATAACGTACCTTTTCCACAATAGTAATACGTTACTCTTGCTGTTTGGTTTTCAATTTTTTAGCTGGGATTATACGGTTTTTGTCTGCTAAAAAGACGGTCTAAAATTTCTGACTTCTGTTCTGAACTGAAGTTTTCATACCAATGGTCAATTTTCTCAGTTAGTCCAGAATTTCTGAAAATCTCTAAATTATCATTTGGGCGGTCAATTAGAATTTTTTGTCGATCGCGAGGATAAGCAAGTATTTCTGCTTTACTATCGCTCTTGCGATTTATCAGCTGCATCAATAACTCTATTGCTACAGTTGGTAGAACGCGGCACTTATCCTCGACAAAAAAACTAAAAGTCAGACTACCTAAACGAATGCGATCGCCATCTTTGAGTTTGATCGGTTCAACAGCACGCTCCTCATTCACAAATGAGCCGTTGGTACTGTTAAAATCAATCAAATAGAAGCCTTCCGCCTCAATATGTTGAATTGCAGCGTGGCGACGAGACATATAACTATCAGGAATGCAAATGCCACTGTTGCGACCACGGCCTATTATCCAAATCCGCTGTGGTTGTCGTAAACTTTCGGTCTGATTGTCACACAAATTAGTCATCAAATAAACGGCAGTAGTATCGACTATCCCGTTTACATAATAAGTTTTCACCTTCTTCAACGACGGTTGATATACGTTTTCTAGCTGAAGAATCTCATTAAGGAGGTCGTTGTGGTGTTCATACAATTTGAGAAATACTTGATATAAAGTTAATCTGCGTTCTATTTCTGTTTGTGCAAAGTCAGCCATCATATATAAACCTTGTATGACCTGATTTCGGTTGTGAATATTTTGCTTCAGCCTACAATCAGGGATAATTGCTTTTTTAATTTCCACTGCCATCTAAAAGTTGACTGACTTAGGAAAGTTAAATTTGACACATTTTAGATATGAAATTCCCTGTTGTTTATAGCTATAAAAATTATCGCAATCTATGTAAAAAATTATGTGATGGTTTATTTTTTATTGTAAATAATCCTTTGTTATTTTTAACAGAGTAAATCCGTAAAGATTTCATAAAGATTACTAAAAGTTATAAGTATTTTCACGCAATAAAATTATTGAAAAAATTGATGTTATAAATACGTTAAAAATTCCATTTGTAAGTAGAATTTACAGCATATTTCATCTAAATGAGGAACACAAGAGCCAGCAGGCTATCCGACAATATTTCTCATATTAAAATGTCTATTTCACTTATTTGTAAAGTACTGTATAAATTTTGTCACAGCACAAGTGCTGTGCCACTAATAAAGAAATACCGTTGAGTTAAAAATTGTTTGCGAACGTTAGATGCGATCGCAAAAATTTCTTCAATTGGAAGTTACGTACTTCCGTGTAAATGCGAACTTTCAAATTACAATAAGCCTCGTTTGCCATTGGGGCGCACGGTCATCCAATTTGTTTTTGCTAGTGCTAGCTGTTCGTCAGAAATTTTGGCATTTGTGAGATTGGCACCACATAAATTAGCTCCTCGGAGGTTGGCATGGGTGAGATAAGCATGGCTAAGGTCTGCCCCTCGTAGGTCTGCCCCTTCTAGATCGGTATGGTTAAAGTATGCTTTGCTCAAATTAGCATCTTTGAGATTAGCTCTAGTGAGACTGGCTCTGCCAAAGTCACTGTTGTGGAGATTAGCTCCTTGGAGATTGGTTTTTTGTAATTGAGCGGAATGAAAATTTGTTCCCGATAAGTCAGCACCTTGCAGGTTTAGCAAACTTAAGTTGTGTAAGGCAAAATCCCGTCTTCCTTTGATGTAGGCTGTTAGTAAACCTTGGGTATCTAACTTGCGCTCGACTTTAGAATTTTGAATTTGGGAACCATTACTGTTGCTGTTAGCGAAAGTCGTTGATTTGCCGATTCCAGCGGCTTCAGCCTTGGCTCGTCTAGCGCGAATTGCTGCTGCTACCTGTGCTACTCCTCCTGCGCTAGTAACAGCTGGAGAATGATTGCTACATAAAACAGCAGAATCTTCCATACGCTTGTATGTTTGCCCTTTAACTCCAGCATCAGGAGATTTACTTAGCAATCCCTGTGCTAAACTGTCTAAGTATGGTTCTATATCTAAGGCTCTGAGAACGTCTGCTGCTGACTGATAACGATTACGTACTGATACCTCTAACATTCTCCGTAATACGTTGGTCAAGTGGTCGCTTACTTGCACCAGCTGTTCCCACATCATCTCACCAGTTGTCGGATTGTAATCTAAATCTTTAGGAGTTTTATTAGTTAGCAAATAAATACATGTCACCCCCAGTGCGTAAATATCACTAGCGTAGACTGGACGCATGGCCATTTGTTCTGGAGGTGCAAAACCAGGAGTACCGATAGCATATGCAGTTAAGGCGGTCTGTCCTGATTGACTGGCCGCACCTTGGGTAACTTGATTTTTGACGGCGCCAAAGTCAATGAGTACCATTCTGGCATCTTGACTACGGCGAATTAAGTTAGCTGGCTTGATATCTCGGTGAATTACCTTTTGCTCGTGGATGTATTGCAGTAATGGCAAAATCTCACTCAAGAATTGCTTGACTCCAGTTTCGGTTAACACACCGTTGAGTTTGACCTCTTCCTGCAAGGTATCACCACTGATATATTCTTGAACTAAGTAGAATTGTTCATATTCTTCAAAATAGTCCAGCAGTCGTGGTACTTGGGGATGATTGCCAATCTTACCCAGAGTTTTGGCTTCTCGCTCAAAAAGTTCTCTGGCCATCTGTAAAACATGTGGGGAGTTGCCAGAGGGACGTAGTTGCTTGATTACACAACTAGGTTCTCCTGGTAAGACTCGATCCTGGGCTAAAAAGGTTGCTCCAAAGCCGCCTTGGCCTAATGGCTTGACTACTTGATAGCGATCGCGCAACAGTAGTAGCGAACCACAAGACTGGCATCTTTGGCTATTTACCAAATTTTCTGGATTGCGACAGGTAGGATTTAAGCAGTAGCTCATGCACTGTCAACTCGCTGCACGAAGAATCATAGGGAGTTTTTTATACTCTCCTTCAATTATTTAGATCTCAATCAACAGTTGCCAGGTAATTTTTGCTGGAAATCCTTTGAAGAGTTTCTAAAGTTTAAATAATATTACGTACAGCGATCGCCAAAACGAAATTATTTATTATACCTACATTTTTGCATGATACTTGAATGACTTTTTGCTCTGGGAAAACACGCCAGTTACTCGACTTGGGGAAACCCCAAGACCGAACTGGCTCTCCTACAGAAAATCCTGTAGGAGCTTGGATGCTTGTATTGGAGACAATTTAGAATCGACTTTATTAGTTGAAGAAACTATTAGCTAGCTTTCATGTTGACACCAATCAGCTGTTCGAGAAGTGCTAAAACATCGCTGCGGCTGAGTTTTTCTTTACCATTAGCCAGGGCATCAAGGGTTCCATATGCCAAGGTCAAGGGAATTTGGCAAAAGTCTAAGGCTGGCCCTGTGGGAAGATTTTTGGTGTAAGCTTCTGCCAAGCCTAGATTGCGCCGCGCATACTCTTGCATATTTGCTGCATTCCAACCTTCTGGAAAAAAGTCTACCCCACGTCTGAGATCTTCAGTATGATTACGCAAGATATTAACTGCTTGTAAACCCCGGCCAAACCCAATGGCTTGGGTACGATTTGTTTGTGTTCCATCGTACCAAGCCCATAAGTCTGAAAGTAATAATCCTACTGCACCTGCAACCCCAAAGGTATAACGGTCTAAATCAGATTCGGTGTAAATTTTCCAGTTGATTTCTGCCCAGTAAGCCATCCGGTCTGCCATTGCAGCAGTAGCATCCCAAATTCGAGGTGCAATGGTTTCAGGTGCTAACAGCGACCATTCTCGAATTCTGAGAGTAACTTCTTCTAAGGAATTCTCATACTCACTAAATCCTGCTTTGAAGGCGTCTAGCGCAAAGCCATCAACTCCCGCTTGTAATGTCAGACTGATTGTGCGTAAGAGTTTTGCCTTAGTAGGGTTGTCTAGTTGTGGACGATCTTCAATTTCATCAATAGCACGCATACACAAATATGCTGATGCTACTGCTTCTTGCAATCCTGGCGGTAAAAGACTAATTGGAATATAAAAAGTTCGGCTAGTTTCTTTAAGGATTTGCAGAGCATCTCTACGTAAATTCATGTTTTCACTCCCCGCTTGATTTTTACACCACATGAAGTTTGCAGTTTTTTGATGATACTGGATATAGTTTTGACTAAACTTTAAAAACTATAGACTATAAGATACGCTAGTATTTCATCTGAAAATTAATAGTTTTTGGTGTTGCAATTAACAAAACTCTCAAATTTATTAAAGTCTAGTCTAGTATATAGGGTTTTGGTTGCAAAAAAGGTTCAGGCGTAGTTCTATATAGACATCATGAAGTTTTTAGCCTAAATATAAACAATCATGCTAAGCACTAAAAGATTAAGTGAGAATGGCTACAAAAGTTTCTTGGGTTTATACAGCTTTGATACCTCAACTTACTCGTTTATTTTTCTTAATTAGATATGCAGTGGCGGCAGCATAAAAAACAACTACTATGTTATGGCATCAGGCTTAACATTATCTTTCCTGCTAACTAATTAGTTTTATTTATAACTATTTACAAGCAAATCATTAAAAAAACTGTATTAAGCAATACAGATAAAATGGTAAAAACAACTAGTTGACGCTACCATTGAGGGTATCGAAAGTATTTAATTCCAAAATTTATAGGGCTTATAAGTGTTGCGATCGCACTGAATTTTTTCATAGATGTATTCTTTAATCATAAATAATATAAGTATATAAAAACTCCCAGCTGGTAATTAATGATAAAATCAGCTTATGAATTAAGCAGTATATACCAACCAAAATTAGCTACACAAACTCAAATATACTGAGTGTTTGATTGTTTACAAAAACAATTTTTATTGGGAAGATTGATGTCTAGAGGTTAAATTACCCTAAATCTGCGTTAATTTAACTACTAACTTTTTGTATATATAATTACAAATTTTATAAGTAAAAATAGCAACTTTACACATTTTTAGATGCAAACGTTAATTACCAAAGAATTATAGTGGACTAAATTAGATACATATCGGAGCGATCGCTGGTTATAAGTAATTTTTACTACTAAATATTAACGTATATTTCTTCAATAAAAATAAAAAAGGTGGGTAAACATCCCACTTAGGAAAACATTCGTGAATATTTAATGTAACTTTTTAGTCGTCTTCCACTGATGCCAACCCATTAATCGCTGGGCCATTAATTACTCTTCCGTGAGTATCAAACCGCGAACCGTGACAGGGACAATCCCAGGTCTTTTCTGAGGAATTCCAGGCGACGATACAATTGAGGTGAGTACAGATTGCCGAATGTTGATGTAGTGTGCCGTTTTCGTCTCGATAAGCTGCAACTTTTGTCAAACCACGCCGCACTACTGCACCTGTACCAGGGGTGATTTTTTCCACAGAATCAACATCTGCTGGTGTCACCCAATTTAAATATTGGCTAGCAACGTTGAGATTTTCAGAGATAAAATCACTTAATCCACCAGCTCTAACACGCGACGGGTCATAAAGCTGTGTCCAGGTATTTTTTCGTCCTAAAATCAAATCAGTTAACAGTATACCTGCAATTGTACCGTGGGTCATGCCTATGCCTGTATCACCCGTGACGATGTAAACGTTTTGTTCATCAAAGGGGTTTTTGCCTATGTAAGCAATACCATCATCAGAATTCATTACCTGACCTGACCAACGAAATAAAACTTCCTCTCCCATCGGAAAACGTTCTTGCGTCCATGTCTGGAGTTTGGCATATCGAGCATTAGCGTCGTCTGCTTGTCCAGTTTTATGGTCTTCACCGCCAACTATTAATACATCATACTGCTCATCAAATTTCTGTAATCTTACGTAGTGGTAAGGGTCGAGGGTATCCCAATAAAGGGCTTTGTAAACTGAATGGCGAGGCACTTTAACACCGATGACAAAAGTCATGTATGGAGCTTGCTTAAAGTGCATAGTAGCTAAATTACTGATGGGCGAATTGGTTGCTACTACCACAGCGTCGGCTGTGACAGCTTGACCGCTGCTGGTTTCAACGCGGGCGGGGAAACCACCTTTGATTTTTTCTACGTGGGTTTTGGTAAAAATTTTACCGCCACGACGTTGAATGGCTTCTGCAAGTCCGGCAAGATACTTTAGGGGATCGAATTGCCCTTGTTGGGGAAAGCGTAGACATACTCCTGTATCAAAATTAGTTAATGGTGCTTTTTTCACCATTTCTACATTGGTGAGTCCGACTCTATGTGCAGCTTCTAACTCTTGCTGAATTTCATCCAATGAGTTCGCATCAGGTGGAAATAAATAGCCATCAAGCCGCTCAAAATCGCAGTTAATATTTTCTTGGTTAGCGATCGCTTCTATAGTATTAATTGCTGTTGTATGACTTTGGGCAATAAGTTTTGCCCCTTCTTTTCCGTGTATTTGCTCAAGTTCGTAGTAGCGTTCGGTTAGCACGTTTGATAAGTGTGCTGTTGTTCGCGCAGTTTGGCCGCCACCGATCGGGCCATCATCTAGCACGACTACAGACTTACCTTGGCGAGTTAAAATATAAGCAGTTGACATCCCGGCTATGCCAGCACCCACGACGCACACATCTGCATAAATATTTTCTGTAAGCGCGGGTTGTTCTGGAACTTTTGCGCTTGTCATCCAAATAGAAATAGTTTTACCAGAGTCGTTTTGCATTTTTTTGTAGAGTCTCAGACCTAATTTCTCTGCTGGAAATAGCTTTATCGCGCTCAGGGCGATAGGAAAATCAAAACTGACAAATAACAAATTTGGCTTGTAGTTATGTATATCTTTAACTATTGTCAAAAATTAAGTTAAAGTTTATATTCCACTTTATTATTCTCTAAGCTTAGATTATTATTTTTAAATATTGCATCTCCACGATGGTAGACAGAAAAATCTACTTTATTGAAGATGAAAATATAAAAAAGTCTATCACTTAAAAAATTAAATTATGCTGTAATTATCGGACTCACTATCGTCCAGCTACAAGTAGGAGATTAAACTAATGAATAGATCTGAAAAATCTGACTGAGTATTATTGCCAGTACTAACGGTTTTTTGGATGGTGCATAGTTTAGCCGATGCTTTGAAAATTTAGTTGCTCTTGCCATTTCCTATCTCCTGGGGAAAACTTAGGGATTTAGACAAGCTAAAAATTAGGGTAAATTGAAGTTCAAAAGGGGCTTTGGACACCTCAATGTCTGAAGCGATTGTAGAATCTTTTGTATTACTCAACAGCGCTTTTAAGACAAGAGTAGGTAACATCAGTTCCTAGTGGGAGATCCTGAAAAAGCTTGATTTTTGAAGCACCTTTATTTCTTACTCTAAATTGTGCCAGAAAAAATATGCATAGGGGTAGATGAACAACAACTAAAGGGGTAGCATAAAATACAATGGACATAAATAATTAACCCGTAAGAAATACGGTAATTTATGACGCTAGATAGATGCGGTTAGAGAAAACTCAATGTTAAAGGTTAACCGCTTGCGACTGCAAGATATATTTCAAATTCCAGCAAATTCATTTGTGGCAAAAATCGCAAGTGCGATAGCCGTTTTGGTTGGTAGTTTGGTACTAGTTGGTTGGTGGCTGGGAATTGATGTTCTCAAGCATGGTTTTTCGGGTAGCCTGGCGACGATGAAATTCAACACAGCGCTGTGCTTTGTGCTGTCTGGGATGTCGCTGTGGCTGTTTTTAACACAAAGGAGAACAAAAACAACGGGGGAAAGAACAGTTAAAAATTACCTGTACTTCCCTAGCCTACTACTTGCCAAGGTTTGTGCAATAGCGGTTACCACAATTTCTGTACTCACACTCTGCCAATATCTGTTCGGCTGGAATTTTGGTATTGATGAACTGGTGTTTCGAGACTCAGCGGCCAGTTTGGCGATATTACATCCGGGGCGAATGGGGGCAAACACGGCAGTGAGTTTTACACTAGTCAGTGTCGCCTTACAGTTTCTGATTTATCAAAGAAATCATCGCAGTTATTGGTATGCCCAAATTCTGGCTTTGGTAGCTACTTTGATTTCCTTTCAAGCACTGATGGGCTATGCCTACAAAGTCAAAGTTCTTTATGGTATTGCCCCTTATACAACATCAATGGCGTTACACACAGCGCTGTTGTTTAACATACTAAATATAGGCATTTTGTGGGCGCGGCCAAAACAGGGGTTAATGAGAGTAGTGACAAGCGATAACTATGGTGGCTTACTCGCACGTCGGTTATTAGTTGCGGCGATCGCAGTACCTTTTATATTAGGGTGGGTAATTGTTGAGGGTCAACGCGCAGAACAATACGACCCAGCTTTTGCAGTATCAGTGTTTGCCATCGTCCTGATTGTAATTTTTACGGTTTTGATTTGGCAAAGTGCGAGGGTTATTGAACACCTCAGCCATCAACGCGATATCTCTGATAATCTACGTCAACTTGCCCAAGAAGCACTCAGAGCCTACGAAGCTAAACTAGCAAGCTTTGTCGATGCTAACGTTATCGGCATTGCCTTTGCCGACATTTATGGCGGTATCCACCAAGCAAATGACGAATATCTGAGGATAATTGGTTACACGCGCGAAGATTTGTTAGCAGGCAGATTAAGTTGGAAAGAAATCACACCACCAGAGCATCTGTACTTAGACCAACAAGGTATCGCCGAAGCAAAGAAAAACTCTAAAGGTGCTTGTACCCCATACAATAAAGAATACATTCGCAAAGATGGTAGCCGAATTCCGGTTTTAGTTGGTTTCGTGCTGTTGGGAGAAAAACGGGACGAGTCAGTAGCATTTATCCTCGATTTGAGCGAACGCAAGCAAGCAGAAGCAGAACAACAAAAGTTAGTATCGTTGGTAGAAAATAGCTCTGACTTTATTGGTATCGCCACACTTGAGGGGCAATTACTCTATATAAATGATGCAGGTAAAAAGTTAGTAGGGCTTGCAAGCTTAGAACAGGTGAAGCAAAAGGCCGTATTAGATTACGTCATGCCCGAAGACAAAGATTATTTTCAACAGCTTATACTGCCGACTGTGCGATCGCAAGGGCGTTGGCAGGGAGAATTCCGCTTCCGACATCTGCAAACAGGCCAAGCGATACCAGTTGATTACAACATCTTCACCGTTACAGACAACAGCACAGGTCAACCAATTGCTCTGGCCACTGTGACTCGCAACATCAGCGAGCAAAAACACGCCAAGGAACAAATCTTACAATTAAATAAGGATCTACAACGCCGGATTGCTGAATTACAAACTTTGCTGGAGGTAATTCCCATTGGTATTGGCATTGCTGAAGATCCAGAATGCCAAATTATCAAGGTCAACCCTGCTTTTGCTAAGCAGTTGGGCATATCGCCAAATGTAAATGCTTCTCTGAGCGCTCCCTTGGGTGAAAAACCGACAAACTTTAAAGTTTACCGCCAGGGAAAAGAATTATCAGCAGAAGAACTTCCCATGCAGTACTCTGCTGCTCATGGCGTCGAAGTTTTAGATTTTGAATTAGATGTCTTACATGAAAACGGGAAAATAGTCAACCTTTTAGAGTGTGTTGCACCTTTGTTTGACGAGGACGGGAAGACGAGAGGGTGTGTTGGGGTATTTTTGGATATTACAGAACGCAAGCAGGCAGAAGAAGTACTCCGCAATCAGCAAAAATGGCTGGAAGATGTATTAAATCTGATGCCAAGACCAATGTTGTTTATTGAACCAGGAACAGCACGGGTAATTTTTGCCAATCGCTCTGCTAATGAATTAGCTGGAGGCGAATTTCCTAAGGGCGTACCAGCAGCAGAATATCACACAGTCTACCACTATACGGATGCGGCAGGAAATCGCATTCCCAACGAGCAAATGCCAGGAGTGCGGGTGGCCCTTGGGGAACGCCTCAACGGGTTGGAGGTGGACTGGCATACTAGCTCTGGCGTGCGTTCTCTGTTGATATTTGCCGATACCTTGCCAGCAATGCACGGTCATCCAGCTATCTGTGTTTTAGTGTTCCAAGATATTAGCAACCTCAAGCAGGCAGAAAAAGCGCTTTCCTTAGGTTACCAAAGGCTAAAGCTACTTTTTGAAACAGCTAACGACCTGCTATCGAGCCAGCAACCAGTGGAACTCATCGATACTTTCTTCGGAAAACTAAAAGAGCAAATAGGTTTAGATGTTTACTTTAACTATTTGGTTGAGGATGACTCTCAAGTAATGCGGTTGGAGTCTTACGGTGGCATTTCCCCAGAATTGGCAAAGGAAATTGAGTGGTTGGCATTTGGTCAGGCGGTTTGTGGGACTGTAGCCCAGCAACGCCGCCCCATACCTGTAGAGAATGTGCAGCAATCAAATGACCCGAAAACAGAATTAATTCGTTCTTTAGGGATTAGTGCTTATTATTGTTATCCGTTAATGGCACAGGGACGGCTTTTAGGCACTCTTTCCTTTGGTAGTCGGACTCGCCTCAGCTTCACCGAAAATCAAAAGGGAATGATGCAGGCAGTGTGCGACCAAATTGCGATCGCAATGGAAAGAGCGAGTTTAATTGCATCTTTGCAACAGCAAACAGAGCAGTTGCAACAAGCTAACCGGATGAAAGATGAGTTTCTGGGCATACTATCCCACGAGTTGCGATCGCCCCTCAATGCTATTCTTGGCTGGGCACAACTATTGCAACGCAGCAAGCTCAACGAAACCCAAATCACTAAAGGTATGGAGACAATTGAGCGCAACGCCAAGGCGCAAACCCAGCTAATTGAAGACTTGCTGGATATATCGCGGATGAACAGAGGCAAATTACGCCTCAATGTTCGTACTTGTAATTTGGTGTCGATAATTGAATCAAGTTTAGAAACTGTTACTTTAGCCGCCCAATCTAAGGAAATCGATTTGAGATTTTCCGTCGTTTCTTCTTCAGAAACCGCACCAAAAGAAGCAGAATTCCTCAATAATCAGCATCCAAACGGCAACTTCAAAGCCGAAGATTCAATATTCTTAGTTTCAGGTGATGTCGAACGCTTACAGCAAATTATTTGGAATTTGCTATCCAATGCCATCAAATTCACACCCGCAGGCGGACGGGTAGAGGTGGAATTGTCTGTAGTTAGTGACATCAAATCCCTTGGGCAAACCCCCATAGAACAACAGACAACCGACAAATATGCCCAAATTCAAGTAATTGACACAGGTATTGGCATCAGTGCTGATTTTCTGCCTTACGTCTTTGAACGTTTTCGTCAAGCTGATAGTTCTAGCACCAGAACCTATGGAGGATTAGGGCTGGGGTTAGCGATCGTGCGTCATTTAGTAGAATTACATGGTGGTACCATCTATGCAGATAGTCCTGGGGAACAACAAGGCGCAACATTTACAGTCAAGCTACCGCTTCTGAAGAGTCCGCCCCTCAACCCTTGTGGTGTAGGTCTGTGCACCTGTGCCCCTGTGCCCCCCTCACTCCTTGGTGTGCGGGTACTGGTTGTAGATGACCAAGTTGATAGCCGTGAATTTGTGACCACAGTACTCGAACAGTACCAAGCGGAAGTTCGAGCAGTAGCATCACCTCAAGAAGCATTGCAAGTAATTCCAGAGTGGAAACCAGATGTATTAGTTAGCGACATCGGTATGCCTCAAGAGGATGGTTACTCATTGATTCGCAAACTCCGATCGCAATCTCCAGAACTAGGAGGAAATATTCCCGCAGCAGCACTGACAGCTTATGCAAGAGCGGAAGATCGGGTGCGAGCGATACAAGAAGGTTATCAGCTGCATTTGCCGAAACCTGTTGAGCCGGCTGAATTAGCGACAGTGGTGGCTAGTCTGGTTGGACGTACTTGAAAAATCAGAATTTAGAAATCAGAAATTAGAAATCACCAATTCAGGAGCAAAGCCAAAGAGGTTGCTGAATTCTGTTTTGACCTTAAGGGTTGTTGAGTGTTAACCGTTGACAGTCAACACCAATATTTTTCACAACTGAAATAGCATTGCTATATCAATTCCTTTTCAGCTTGCAGCCAATGTTCTAGAGACTTACCATCTGGATATCCGTTTTGTTGCCAGATTTCATAAGCTTTAAAACGGATTTTATTTTCATCTGGGCGATTACTAATAAAATCTTTGCAGGAATTAGTAGTGAAATTATAGGGAGCTTCTACAAAAAAATCCTGACGACCGAGAATTTCAGCTGTGAAACGGTAACAATTTTGTTTAATCGGGCAATTTTTTCCCGGACACATAGTAATGTCGTAAGGCATATAGAGTAATGTCGAATAGATATCTCACAGTTACTCGCCAGTTTCATCTGTAGATATGTCAGCGTGGCGTAATGACCGACCATACTCTAAAGCTTCTAAAAATGCTGGTTCATCATAGATTGAGCCAATAACCTTCTCAAGCCAATTACTAGAGGTAGGTGCATCTATAACTCGACGTTTGAGTTCCGCAACTGTTTGTTCAAGAGTCGCTAAACGTTGTTCGAGATTCGTTTCATCTAACATAATTTTCTTGGAGACTTTAGTTTTAATCATAGTGTGTCTTAATATCTACACACCAAGATTAAAACCGATCGCATTTTCAACAACAAGCGATGCCTGCGGTGGGCTGCGCCAACGTTTTTTTGCTCGACAATTCGTGTAAAAAGGTACAGCTTTCGATTTCATAAGTTTGGCATTCGCTGTTTTTACTCTACAATTTGCGTTTTTAAATGCAAGTTTCCAGTTCAGAAGCTGAATGATGAAGAACAAAGGCGCAACTTCGAGGATAAAAGGTGCAATTTCGAGGATAAAAGGTGCAATTTCGAGAATAAAAGGTGCAATTTCGAGGATAAAAGGTGCAACTTCGAGGATAAAAAGTGTAACTTTGAGGATAAAAGGTGCAATTTCGAGTATAAAAGGTGCAACTTCGAGGATAAAAGGTGCAAGCTTCGAGTTCAGATCTGGAATGATGAGGTTGTGAGGTTGAGTTTAGACGCGGAGGAGTCGGCGATGTTTACAACGGGCTATGCCTACGCGCTAATGCAATCCTTGATACAGGCTACATTATTAATTAGCTCAATTTCTCTGCTGCGCGTCTAGACTGCAAATTTTTGTCAAGCATTACTTCTGTAAAATCCGAAATGACTAATGAAAATGTGCTACAAATTATTGAACAAGCTGTCAGAGACAAGGTGACAACATTAAACCTTTCTCGCAGAAAATTAACAAAGCTACCAGCGGAAATTGGACGGCTCACCAACTTGCGATCGCTCAACCTCAGCTACAATCAACTGAGCAGTCTGCCACTAGAATTTGTCCAACTCACCAATGTGCGCTCACTCAACCTCAGCTACAATCAACTGAGCAGTCTGCCACTAGAATTTGTCCAACTCACCAATCTGCGCTCACTCAACCTTAGCAGTAATCAATTGAAGATTCTGCCACCCGAATTCGGAAAACTCACCAAGCTGCAAACGCTCCACCTCAGCAGTAATCAATTGAAGATTCTGCCACCCGAATTCGGAAAACTCACCAAGCTGCAAAAGCTCCACCTCAGCAGTAATCACTTGAGGATTCTGCCACCCGAATTTGGAGAACTTATAAACCTGCAAACGCTCCATCTCAGCAGTAATCACTTGAGGATTCTGCCACCCGAATTTGGAAAACTTATCAACCTGCAAACACTCGATCTCTTCAACAATCAATTGACAGGTCTACCACCTGAATTTGGAAAACTCACTAACCTGCAAACGCTCAACCTCTTCAACAATCAACTGACTAGTTTGCCGTCCGAATTAGGACAACTCACCAAGCTGCAAACTCTCAATCTTCGCAGTAATAAACTGACCAGTTTGCCGTCCGAGTTCGGACAATTCACCAACCTACTAATACTCGACCTCTTCAACAATCAACTGAGCAGTCTGCCAGCAGAATTTGGACAACTGATTAAACTGCAAAAGCTCGACCTCGACAACAATCAACTAAGCAGTCTGCCAAAGGAAATCAGGCAACTGCCAAATTTATCCCTGTTAGATCTTCGTAGGAACCCAGTCCCTATTCCACTTGAAATTTTGGGGCCGAAGGATTTATCACAAGAACCAGGTGACGTGAATGAAATTTTCGATTTCTATTTCCGAGTGCAAAATCCAACCGAAACCGAACCCTTATACGAGGCAAAATTCTTGATTGTAGGCGAAGGGGAAGTTGGTAAAACCTCTTTAGCCAAGAAAATCAGCGATGAAACCTACGAACTCCAGCCAGATGAGGAATCAACTCAAGGCATTGAAGTCATCCGATGGCACTTTACACTTTCCAATGGTAAAGATTTTCGTGTCAATATTTGGGACTTTGGCGGACAAGAAATCTACCACCAGACGCACCAGTTTTTCCTTACTGAACGTTCTCTATATGCTTTAGTTGCTGATACTCGGAAAGAAAACACAGATTTTTACTGGTGGTTAAAGGTTGTGGAACTCTTGAGTGACAATAGCCCTGTCCTCATTATCAAAAATGAAAAACAAGACCGTCAGTGCGAAGTTAATGAACGGCAATTGCGGGGAGAATTTACTAGCCTTAAGGAAACTCTGGCAACTAACCTAGCTACGAATCGAGGTTTAGCCGAGGTTAAAGACGCTATTAGGCAATACATCAGCAAGCTTCCCCACGTCGGTACTCCTTTACCAAAACTCTGGGTGAGAGTTCGAGCCGCCTTAGAAAACTATTCCCGCAATTACATCAGCGTTGAAGAATATTACAGCCTTTGCCGAGTCAATAGTTTAACTGACCGTAAAGATATGCTGCGACTGAGCCGCTATCTACACGATCTTGGGGTTTGTCTGCACTTTCAGGGCGATGCACTTTTAAAAAATACTGTCATTCTCAAACCGGAATGGGGCACCAGCGCCGTTTACAAAGTTCTGGATAATCAGCAAGTCATAGAAAACAAAGGTCGTTTTTCTAAGAAGGATCTCGCAGATATTTGGCAAGACGTAGAGTATGCCGATATGCAAGACGAACTGCTACATTTGATGATGCGATTTAAACTGTGCTATGAAATTCCAGGTAATCCCGAAAATTATATTGCACCTCACCTACTTTCTAACAATCAGCCTGATTATAACTGGGATGAATCTAACAATCTAATTCTGCGCTACACTTATGATTTCATGCCCAAAGGTATTATTACTCGCTTTATCGTGGAAATGCATTCTTTAATTGAACAA
Organism: Nostoc sp. ChiSLP01; assembly: GCA_034531195.2. Lineage (GTDB taxonomy): Bacteria > Cyanobacteriota > Cyanobacteriia > Cyanobacteriales > Nostocaceae > Nostoc. Next base: position 45,216 of record JAVRBO020000024.1, on the reverse strand, counting down.
CAAACCCTCGTTTGGAAAACAGGTGTTGTTCTCAGTAAAGAGCAAACTCGTGCAGAAGTGATTGAACAATATAATCAACGAGAAATTAAAATCCGTGTAGCAGGAAAACGCAAGAAAGAATTGCTAACAGTTATTACCCATGAAATGGACAAAATCCATAAGTCTTACGAACGTTTACAATATCAAACACTTGTTCCCTGTAACTGCGATAAATGTAAGAATAGCCAAACGCCTTATTCCTACCCTCTAAGCGAACTCTACGAATTCCGCGATGCTGGTGATTACCAAATCCAGTGCCGTAAAGGTCGTTTGATGGTGGATGTTCGGAGATTAATTGATGATGTTTTATTGACTTCACAAAATCCACTAATTCCTATGCTTGAACCTATAATTAGAAATCAAGTTTTTATCAGCTATAGTCATCAAGATCAACAGTGGCTTACCAAACTTCAAAAACACCTCAAACCAATGATTCGCAACAACCAAAATATGGTTGTGTGGGACGATAGTAAAATTCAACCTGGTGCAAACTGGCGCGAAGAAATTGAAAAAGCTTTAGCCGCAGCAAAAGTGGCAGTATTGTTAGTTAGTCCCGATTTTTTAGCATCAGATTTTATTGCCGAAAATGAGTTGCCCCCATTATTAGATGCGGCTGAAGCTGAAGGGCTTACTATTATTTGGATACCTTTGACTTATAGCGGCTATGAAGAAACAGAAATTGAAAAATATCAATCAGTGCACCCTCCCAATCAACCTTTAGACAGCTTGAACTCTGCACAAGAGAATCAAGCGTGGGTGAAGATTAGCAAGGAGATTAAAGCAGCAATTATTGGCTAAAAGATAGAGGATATTTACCCATACAAAAAGCTGGGAATAAGTCAAGAAGTTATAGTAATAATTAATTTGTTGAGGAAGATCGTCGCGAACAACAAGATCCCCGATTTCTCAAAGAAATCGGGGATCTAAACACCACCAATTCTCACAAATTAGATAGAATTGATAGCTATCTTTTTTTTACCTGTGTTTATTTGCTTTAATATATGGCCAAGATTGGTTTTGAACTACTTGCGTATTTTCTTGAGCAAAGGCAAGAGCATCTCCAGGGCGAAGCAGGCAAATCGAGACAGGAGAGGCGATCGCTCCATCTTTGCGGGTTCCAGAGCGCACAGTTGCTACCTGGCAAACATGCTCTGGGGTTGGATCGACTGCCATGATGTGTGCTTGCGATCCATCAAGGCAAGGGCCAAGACCGCGCTGCCAATACCAAGGAGCGCCACCATCGGAGTACGGTACAATTCGTTTGGCATTCCAGATTTCCGCTACATCAATTAAATCGTCGGCATCGCACATCATTTTTTGGCGGACTTGCCAGCTTTTCTCTGGTACAAAAGGAAGATAGCGAGCGACTGATGAAAAGAGATATTGAATCGGATACAGTCCAAAACCTCGATATCCTCCAAATAAAGTATCAAGGGAACCATAACGCTCTAAGGCTGCGGCTGCCAGTTTTTTGACATCTCCCAAGCAGTCAGTCCCTGAGTCTGCTGTCAGTGCTACACGGCGATCGCAATACTCAACAAGGTAGGTGTTACCTTCATTGCGAATCTCTGGATGCAACGCTTCAGCAACCGTTGGCTGTTCTCCGTAGAAGGGTAAGGCAATAACTCGCATCCCGTCAATTTGCTTTTCGTTAAACCAGCCAAGCGTGTGAATATTCTTGAACCCAAGCTGACGCAGCCGCAATGCCATGTCAATCGCCAATACAGATTCTCGCTTGACTTCAGGAACGAAGATTGGCGTGTTGGCGCCAAGTCGCAGCAAGGTTCCTAAATCAAAATGATCGGGGTGAGAATGGGTGATGAATACAGCATCGGGTTGTCCCATTTCCTCTAAGCTCAGAGGTTGGTAGTTTGGCGGATAAACCTCAGACTTGGGCAACAAAAATGGATCGAAGAGAATACTAGAGTTGCCATCACTGAGCCGCAGGGTTGAGTGACCAACAAAGGTAGCATGGCCAAGTTCTGGCTTGACGGATAGTTCATTGAAGTCAACCAGTGCGCCATAGTCACTCAACACGTTCCATAACTCGCGGGCAATGGTTCCAGTCGGGGCTGTACTTCCTTGTTGCCATTCTCCTAAATACAAAGCCAAATCTGACAAAAGATGGGGTGATAGTTCTAGAATGACGATACTTTCGCCAGTATTACCTTCTAACTGAAGGGCAACAGGTTTAACGGCTTTGGTATCGGGATAAAGCCAATCTTCCAAGAGGACGCCAGGACGCTGATACAAATCTGCAAGACCACCGGAAACCATTGTCGCTGCCAGTAATTCCCGCGAACGAGCCACCACATCTGCAAGCCCGGATTGATTGCGGTGTGCTGCGATAGTGGCGCAGTAGCGACGAATGATTGTGTCGCATTGTCCGGTTATGGCACTACCAAACTTGGTTTCGTCTTGATAGATGAGTTGGAATCCAATGGTGCTGCTTAATCTTCGGCGTATCATATTGAGCTATTTCCTGTACGCGACGACCACCCATGTTCGCTACGGGTAAAGGGTAAGGCCAGTTCTGCCATGTAATGCCGTCCTTTTGGGTCAACTAGCCAAGGTTGATTGACTAACTCTTCTACGATGAGCCATCGGGTTTGTTTTTGCAGGTCTTTTTTGAAAAAGGACTCAACGGCTAAAGGGCTATCTCGATGCAGAATAAGTGAATGCTTGCCCTCTATTTGGAGATTGAGCAGCATCGGCCAGCTATACTCAGAAGCTAATTGCTGCCACCTGGCGAATAGCTCTGTTGCAGATAACGTGGCCAGTTCTGCTAAGATTTGCCCACTCAAAACTGTCCTCCGAGGACGTAATATCGCTTCTTTTGGCAGTTGAACGCGAGGAGTGAAACGAGGTGCAGTCAGTTCAATCTGCATCGGTAGGGTGGCAGCACGAAAGACCGCCGTCGGATTATCTTGAAAGCTAGTCCAAAGTAATTGTTCAGAGATGGGGTCACGAGCATTAACCGCAGCCAAGGAAAACCAAAACACTGCTACCGGGTTGGGGAGGGAATGTAGTTTTAAAAAAGGCAGTTGTGTTGAGGGGTCTAGAAAGATTTCTGCATCGGCTAGGGATGGAGTATCTTGACTTGCCCCCCACAACTCAATGGGAAGAAGGTTGAAATGGGGACGAGCCAGGACATTTGGATTTGGCTCAAAGGGACTTTTTAATTCTGCGATTTGAATTTGATGTTGGCTTGCCAAACAGTCAAGCTTCTCTTGAAACCAAGAATGCAATAAATTATTTTCATTGAGTAAGTCTTTAAACCGAGCAAAGATTCGCACCGGATCGTCACTAATGCCGTGAACTACCAGTTGAAAAGACTCAAATAGACCCGCGAACAAGCAACCGAAAGGAGATGTAGACACCGACTTTGCCGAATTGCTGCTGGTTTCGAGAACGACTACTTCTTTATTTTGCAACAGCGATCGCTCCCACGCTGCTAACCGAGTCACAACTTCAGGGTGACTATGAGCGGTTCTCATTTCGGAAACTAGGGTAGATTTGAGATCCCCAAGTGCAATACCCGCCGCAAATTCCTGTTTCAGTTGTTCGCGAAACGCCATCCGCATTGCCGAGGCTGGACTTGCACCCTGAATCCAACAGCATTCATAGTCTGCGAGTGTTTGCAACAAAACGTTTTGCTGCACCTCATCGATGGCAATCCGAAACGGTAGCCCCAAATCGCAGTGCAACACTGGCTCGGATAGTTGGACGAGGGAAACACCAAGGGCTTGGGCGAGTTCTTGAATACAAGTCTTTGCTTGTTGCAGAGAATCTGCAAGTGTATCCAGAGATATTACCTCAAGTTTTGCCGCGAGAGTATCACAAAGGCGATGCAGTTCTTGGATAGTGCTGTTCCAGAGATACCGATCTGGCTCAATTAGCTTGTCTGCCACCACTGTTAAGGCTTCCCAAGGACTTTCAAAGCGATGGGGTAGGTCGAGTCCGCCTAAAAGCACACCGCCATCAATGAAGATATTCAGAATATCTTGTATTTCTGCTGCACGGTTCCAGCGAGGTGAGACTGCTACTGTTTTGGCTAGTTCGTCTAATGTTCCCAGATCCAGTTTGGTCAGTTCTTCCAATAAAATATCTACAACTTCTTGGAATTCAATCTCACGCTGCTCGACTAACCCTTGTGGAGTGCGACCCCAAAAGCGCCAGGAACCATCTGCTTGTCGTCTCAAGGTGGGATTCAACCGCCAAGTTGCATTTTCACGATAAATTGAACGTTGAGCTAGCGATCGCAATATCATTTGAAAGGGACGCAGGTCGGGTGTAAATGAATACTCAGCCGCAACCGAATCGTGTCGTCCCGTCTTAGCAAACTCGACTAAACTCACACCAGCCCATAAGCCGTATGGTGTTGTCCGTCCCGCAGCCCGCGCTAGATAACGATACAGTGCCGTCTCCAGATGCCGAATTTTTTTAGTGCGTTTTCCCTGTCTTTGTGGCAGCCCACGCTGTACCTCCGTGACGAGTGACGGATTAGACAACAGCAACGCTTTCATAAACCATGAATCTGCTGCCGTCATCTGCCAAAGGCGATCGCGCTCGTCTTCATGCACCTGCTGATAAGCTGTTGTGTATTCCTTCCAGATGCGATCGTCCTTTGTGCGGCTTGCTGCCAAAGCTAGGCTGGCAAGTTCCCGATTGCCAAAACTCTGAATATTCTCGATTGGCCAAGCAGCAGCCCGCAAGATACCAACGGGGGCAAGCTGAAATTGTTTTCTGGGATCGTTCATCAGTCGTTGATATTCCGGCGGGAGCGGGCATATTTAGCTGTAGCCACGCGGCGATGATTGGCGAGCAGTGGCTCAATAACCCTAGTGTAATGCTGCTCCAGCTTCAAGACTGCGGTGAAATCTCGCATCACGGCTGAGTATCCCTCAAGACTCAAGCCTACTTCCTTTAACCATTGCTCTGTATCTTCGCTATCGAGTAAATCAAACTGCTCTCGAAAAGAGTCGGACATTGTTTGGATTTCCATCTCAGAAATCTTCAGCCCCAAGCGCTCTGCTTCTTGAACTGCCAAATAAGCCAGTAGAACTTTTTTGTTCATCACTGCTTCGTTCTCCCCTAAACGGGTGAGAATCTGAATATCATTGGCACTTTTTGGTGATGGTGCTTTCTCAGACTGGTCATCAGCCTGAACGAGAGAAGTTTCACCAGTCCCAAAATGACGGAGATAGTAAGTGAGTGGGTCTGAGGGGAAATCTTCGGGTGTCTTTGGCCACTTTGGACACTCAAAACGACCATTGCGTACAGAAATGACCTTTTCATAACTACGAGCCTCACCCGCCAGCCAAAAAATTAGTCCCGGCATTTTGCCCGCCATCACATCGTCAAGAGCTTGTCCGGCGACGTGGGTAAAAAAGTTTGCTTCTGGATGCTCGCCTGGGAAGACAGAAAAATCCTCTGAACGAAAATCAATGGCATAGTTTAGCCGTTCTCCATCTCCAGCATGAACCACCAACTGCCAAACAACCTGCTCGGCAGGGAAACTAGTCCAACTGCTGTGAGTTTGTTTGACTTGATGTTTGAGCCAGGAAACCAGCGGCCCTGCTAGGAATACATATAGCTTTTGTTGCAAGGTACGCCGTTCTTCTGGTGTAGACAATCCTGTGAGGGTGCTGATATCGATTGGTTCCCAGCGCAAGCCAGGAGATGGCTTTTCTCTAACGAAATCAGCTGACTGTTCGTGTCGTTGGGGGGGTTGCCCAGGTTGAAGCTCAATGACATCACCGGGACGCACGGTTTTCGCTCGCTCTGGGGAACCAAGCCGACGTTGCAACAAGCGAACCGTTTCGTCCGAACTTAAGGGAAACGCATAGCGGTTAAACCAGCTGTGGCGACCGCTAAAGCACAAACCTGAAGCGTAAGGGAACACCAAAGCCGGGTTGCAAGCACACGCCGCTTCCAGCCAGCTAACTACCCCTTGGCGATCGAATGTTGCTCCCATGCCGTGCAAATAGCCCATACTGGCACGTACTACTGGCTGATACTTGGTTGAAATTAAATCAATAGCACCGTATTCTTGCGTAATTCGTTCTCCAATTTCCGCCGTTACTTCTGCATCTGCCATGTGCCAGAATGTGCCAGTTGCATCTCGAACTAACAGCCCAAACTCTGGTTCTTCATGGTCTGAAGGAGTGGGAAGCAAGTGAGTTTCTCCGAGGGCGATCGCTTGCCAAGGCTGACAGATTATGATTTTTGAGAATCCGATTTTTTGTAGCTGTTCGACCAGTGCCGGTTCATCCGCAGTAATTACAGGCAGTTCGCGCGGCAACTTCTGGAGGGTTTCTAAATGAAAGTGATCGAAATGTCCGTGAGTCACCACCAAAGCTGTCAGGTTTGGTAGTTTGTCTAACTCAAATACCCGACCGGGATGGTAAGTAAGCGTACCCCCGACAAGTGTATCCGAGAAGCATGGATCGAGCAGGATGCGTTGATCGATAGTTTCAATGTATAAAGCAGCATGACCACAGATAGTGACACGCATGAGAATTGTTTCCGTTGTTGGTACTGTCAGAAAATCCTAGCCGATTTGAACATTAGAAGGGGAAAATCTTTAAGGAAGTTAAGAAGCAAAGGATCGATTGCTAAGATTGGTAGCAAATAATTCCCAAATTCCATGAAGCTTGCATACTAGAGTACAGAACATTACTGATAGACAGTTTCATACATGTGGAAAAAACAATACATAATGTCGTAGTTTTGGGCGGAGGTAGTGCTGGTTTTCTCTCTGCCTTAGCCTTGAAGGTAAAGATGCCCTGGTTGAACGTGGTTGTAGTGCATTCGACGAACATTCCCGTTATTGGAGTGGGTGAAGCTACTACCGCCTGGATACCTTGGTTTCTTCATAAGTATTTAGAATTAAATCGAGAGCAATTTTATGAAGAAACACAACCTATTTGGAAACTAGGAATTAAGTTTATTTGGGGGGATTCTAGTCAATCTCACTTCAACTATCCTTTTGTAACTCATCTGGCAGATAAACTCAGTGTTCTGAGTAAAAGTACTGCCTACTATTGTCTTGATTCAACTACAGAATCGAGCATTTATTCACTATTAATGGAGCAGAATAAATCGCCTTGCTTCCAAAGAGAGAATGGCGATTTTGTTGTTGATGAACGCTTTGGATACCATATTGAAAATACAAGTTTCGTTGCTTACTTAGAAAGAAGAGCGGCAGAACTTGACATCAAAATTATTGATAAAGCTGTTATAAATATTGAAGTTGCAGAAAATGGTTACATTCGCCAACTGCTATTTAATGACAGCACAACATTGGCTGGCGATTTATTTGTTGATTGTTCTGGTTTTCGCTCCACGTTGTTAGGAGAAACTCTGCAAGAACCCTTTTGCAGTTTTTCTAGCAGCTTATTTTGCGATTCTGCTGTCACAGGCACATGGATGCGAGATGATGCAATCCAGCCCTTTACAACCGCTCAAACTATGCAGAGTGGGTGGTGTTGGCAAATTGATTTGCAGGATAAAGTTAACCGCGGCTATGTATATTCATCTGCTTTTATCAGCGATGATGATGCTCTACAAGAGATGAAACTTCAAAATCCTTTGATGAGCGATGAGCATAATCTTATTAGGTTCAAATCAGGGCGACATCAACGATTTTGGGTTAAAAATGTGGTTGCCGTTGGCAACGCATCGGGTTTTGTCGAACCCCTAGAATCAACAGGATTACACATGATTGGCGAAACCATTAAATATGTGTGTGATGTGTTGATTGATTCAGACCAACAACCAACCCCAGCACTAATTAATCTAGCTAATCGAGCGATCGCCCAAAAGTGGGATGATATTCGTGACTTTTTATCGATTCACTTTAAGTTCAATCGCAAAGTAGAATCAGAATTCTGGCGACAGTGCTGGCACCAAACCGATATTGGTGATGCCGAAACAGTAGTAGACTTTTTTCAAAACAATGGCCCATCGCCAATTGGTCAACTCCTACTCCGCAAAAATAGCGTTTTTGGATATAACGGCTATCTGAATCTACTTATGGGTCAACAGGTTGCCACAAAATATCAAAGCAACAATGATAGCTTGGATTTAGATAATTGGCGACAAGTCAAAAACTATTTCATCAAAAATTGTGCTAACGCCTTACCAATCCAGGAGGCGATTCAGGTTGTTAAAGAAAGAAAATGTCAATGGCTGACTTCATAGATAACATTCCCCAGGTGGCTCGAATTAATCCCAATGCCCATTTAATCCTCAGTGAAACGGGTGAGGTTTGTAGTTGGGTGGGCGGCGAAGCGTTCGTCCTCGAAGGCATTCAGCCCAACATTATCCGCGAACTGTTGGCGCTGATTGATGGAGTTCGTCCGCTTGAAAAAATTTATGCTGAACTTGCAGATTTTGGCGATGTCTACGACGGGCTACGCCTACGCAATTACTTAAACGAGATTGTCTTGGCTTTAAGTAAACTCAATATTATTGAAGAGGTAGTAACTGAAGCCGCACCCCAAAATCATCGCTGGGAGTTGCCCATAGCCTCTAAGCAAGCACGCCAAAAGGCGATCGCTTTATTAGGCAATCACCAATTACTTGATACTCTCGCTAAAACCTTTGCTGCCGCAGGTTTTGATAATCGTCGCGCTTTTTACTTGAAGAATTTTGCATCCTGTCAAACGCCTGAGTTTTGCGCCCTTGGGCAAGAACGGATACTCGTCAACGGCACTTCAAAATATCTGTCATCGCTAGCCCCGACAGCATACCAAGATAGTCTAGACTCTGTTAGTATTTCTGGCTTATCTCAACTCTTTAAAGAATTCGACTTTGTTGTTTGTGCTTTGGAAGGCGTACCATTTCAAGCACTGTTGGATGTGAATAAGTCGGCGCTAGCCAGTGGCACTCCATGTTTATTTGTCACCGCTTCCCAGGAAACAGCACTCATCGGCCCAACGGTTATTCGAGGTGCAACTGCTTGTTTTGGCTGTCGAGTCATCACCTTAGAAGGCTTACCACCGATATTTGAAGATATTTGGCCGCAACTTTCAACCCCAATCGTTGCCAAGGCGGATAGCCGAATTTTATCCTCTGTAGCCCAGGCTTGTCTTGAAGAAGCGATTTCGCTTTTAGGGCCGACCTTAACACCAACTCGTGCAACCAACGTTTTGAAAATTACAGAAAAGGGCAATCGCACTATTAAGCGGCTTCTCCCTAGTAGTAAGTGCCACGAGTGTACCCCCCAACTAGATGAACCGTTGGGAGTTATGGAACGAAGCGCCATCGCTGCTGCGGCTGAAGAAATTGGGCGGATCTGGCCAATTTCACCCAAGGCAGAAATCCCCCCAGACTCCGATCCTTACCAAACCGTGGGCATTTTGGGGGGCGGCACAGCTGGTTATCTCACAGCTTTAGCCTTTCGCGCTTTCAGACCAGACATCAAAGTGACTTTGCTAGAATCGAGTGCCATTCCGGTGATTGGTGTGGGGGAGGCGACTACTCCAGAACTCGTTAAGTTTCTCCATAGTCCGCGGTTTTTAGGGCTAGATATCGTTGATTTCTATCAGCGAGTTCGTCCTACGTGGAAGTTGGGGATTAAGTTTCAGTGGGGACTGCCCGACGATCGTGAATTTACGTTTCCGTTTCAGCGCGGACGCTTGCTAGAATCTCTCCTCTATGATTCAACGTTGAACAATCAGTCATTGGGGGCAATACTGATGAGTGCCGATCGCGTTCCGATTTTCGATCGCGGCGATGGCAGTCCGTTGTCTCTACTTCACCAGATTCGCTGGGCGTATCACCTCGATAATCGGCGGTTCGTTCGTTACCTCCAAGAAGAAGCCATGGCCGCCGGGATAGAACATATCGATGTGCAAATTTCTGATGCTCAGATATCTGCTGATGGTGAAACCATTACCCATCTAATTACCGAGGATGGGCGGAAACTAACTTACGATTTATATATTGATTGTTCGGGTTTCCGCTCGTTGTTGCTACGGAAACTCGACTCAAAATTTGTGAGTTACCAAGATACCCTCGCCACCGATCGAGCGATCGCTGCTACCGTTCCCCATAATGGTACAGTTAAACCTTACACCCTAGCCGAAACCATGAATAATGGCTGGTGTTGGAATATTCCCTTTGAAGATGCCGATCATCGAGGTTACGTATTTTCTTCAGCATTTTGTAGCGATGACCAAGCTTTAGAGGAAATGCGTGCCAAAAATCCGGGGATGGGCGACCCTTGGGTTGTGAAGTTTCGTTCCGGGCGACACGAGCATTTTTGGAAAGGCAACGTTGTGGCGATCGGCAATTCCTATGCCTTTGTTGAACCGTTAGAATCTACAGCCATCCACACCATCGTTTTGGCATTAGAACTTTTACTTACCAACTTTCCAGCCTCAAAACGAGATGAGGCAATTAAATCCGCACTCAACCGCAAGATGAGCGATCGTTGGGATGCCCTGCGTTGGTTTCTCGGAATTCATTACAAGTTCAATCACCGTTTATCTACTCCCTTTTGGCAAGCAGCCAATAGAGATACAGATATCTCTGGGGCAATAGAGCGATTAGCGTTATTTACTGAGCGTGCCCCCCTCTCTTACCGAAATTCCCTGTTTTATACACTACATCCTCCAGACTTTTTCTCTGACGATCACTCCTATGACACACTATTAGCTGGACAAAAAGTACCCGCCCGCTTTATGGAACCCGTGGAAGATCTAGCCACTTGGCGACGCCAAATGGCAATTCTCAAAGGTCTGGCTAGCACTGCGATGCCCCAACATGAAGCCCTCTCGTGCTTGCGCGAGAAACGGCCAGATTTGCTTTACGACTTTGCCAAGCGCCGAGATAGTTGGTTACACACTTGGCTTCCTGCGTAGTAGTCTGTCAAGCGAAGTTTGAAGGGTAGAGGAACGAACCGCAAAGGGCGCAAAGAGGAGGCAGCGCGGTCTTGGGGGTTTCCCCCATGAGCGACTGCCGTCGCGAAGGAAGAAAAATTAAGAATGAGCCATGATATTTAATGGCACAGACCATTAGTTACTATTTTTATTAGAATTGCTGCTTAGCATTGGGTGGGTTAATTTTTGCAAGTCGATGCAATAAAGGTGCAAGTCGATGCAATAAAGGTGCAAGTCGATGCATCAAAGGTGCAAGTCGATGCATCAAAGGTGCAAGTCGATGCAATAAAGGTGCAAGTCGATGCAATAAAGGTGCAAGTCGATGCAATAAAGGTGCAGGTGATATCATGTCCGGGTAATTAGTTATGATTTCGGTAATCATTAGACCCCACCCCTTAATCCCCTCCCCGCAAGCGGGGAGGGGAGACAAAGCACAGCTTTGGCGGGGTGGGGTTCTTTGGTTTTAGTAACTAATTAACCAGACATAATATGAAAGATTTGTGTTTACACCGTAACTTTAACGTGAGTCTCCAACGAAGTGCACCAGCAGGAAGGGGGAAAGAAACAAGTCAAATCCTCTTTCCTTCTGCCTTCTGCCTCCTGCCTCCTACCCTATTTCTTAGGAGTTCGATATTCTACTCCTCTCTAACCCTAACGCCACATGTTTCAAGTCGGCAAAGCCGCCCAACGCAGTGGCTCCCCCTTGTAAAGGCTACGGTGTACACACAAGTTATCGAATTACCCCACCCTAGCCCTCCCCTTTATAAGCTACGGTGTACACACAAGTATAGGCCGCAAAGGTTCCAACCCTTCTAGCCCCATAAATACCCAAATTTTGGGCAACTGGAAACTCTATTTATCCCGCTAATTTTAGGGCTAGGGCAACGAAACCAAGTTTTAGATGGGATTTCAAGACTTGTGTGTACACCGTAGCTTATAAAGGGGAGGGAACAAGATCTCTTTTTCCCCCCAATACATCGGGGGGATTAAGGGGGGTAATTAGCTTTATCGAACTCACGTTAACCTTAGTAAGGGGTGGGCTTGTTGTATTTTCTTTTCAAACAATCGTTAACAATCCTTCTTTGAGCAAACGCCGTACCAACACGATTTTGCTATTGTCGCTGGCAAAGTCGGGCAGCGACTTGATGGGAAATGCAGCTTTTGACTCAGCAATGAAGCGGAAGGCTGGCTCTACGTAGTCCGGCCCTTCAACTCTGTTTTGAGGAAATTGAATCATCACTGCATCTCCTTTCCTGACGGTTGTACAAATCATTCCTTGGCGTTTAACAACGAGGGTATCCAAGTCAATTTGTTGCAAGTCGTCTAATTTATTGAAATGGCTATCTGCTAATGGAGACAGCGAGCCAATAAACTTAATCGTCAGCCGTTCAACCGCATCGTCAATGTCGGCGCTATTAGCAAAGGTTTTGAGTAAATCTGTCAATTGATTTTTTGCCTGCGTCCTGGCGTCATCCTCACGCAAAAAGCTAACAGGAACTGCTTTGCGAAATTCGACATTTTGCTGCACAATCGATGTCAAAGCTTCCTGAATCAGATCGACCCAGCGATAAACAGGAATACCTACGGTGAGATGAAGCGAGGAACTATCCAAAGTCTTGGCCTCATGCACAAAACCACGCGGGATATATAACAAGTCACCTGGCTTGAGTTCAACTTCATGAGTGGGTGCGTTCAGTTGCTCTCGCAGTACTTCTTGTGGTAATCGCCGAGCATCTTCAGGCAAAGGCAAATCCCAGTAGGAATCATAGGTGCGCCAGAGTTTAGTTCCAGAAAGCTGAAGCACAAAAACATCGTGTGTATCGAAGTGGGGAGGAAATCCTTGAGCAGTTTTAGGAGTTAGGTAAAGATTGACATTCGCGGGATGATTAAGATATTGTTCCAGATTTCTGCAAAGTATGGCGATCGCTTCCCAATGCTGTTGCAGATGAAATATACATAAGGTATTGCCTTGATGGTAGGCATCATAAAATTGATAAATACTAGGAGATGCATTGGGATCGATAGAGCCTTTCCCCCCTAATTTTTCGGCTTGATTCGATAAATCCTCTCCCAATTTCGATACTTTAAAATCAGAATAGCGAATGCCAGTAAAGCGAATCAGAGAGTCAAGATCCTTCATGGAAAACAGACCTGAATAGTAATCTGTTTCTGCTCTTGAAACAACAAGGCACTGCCGCTCCCAGTATTCTTTAAAGAAGGTTACTGTATCGATAGGTTGAATTAATTTTTCAAAATCAAAGTTATTGCTAAACATAAGCTTTATTTACAGGCGGGTTTGCAGTTTTTTCACAAATTCTTCTGGTTCGCTAAAATCTAGCCAAAAAGCCACTTGGGTAATGTTACATTCCTGTGGAAAGGCATTTGTCTGAAGCCAGTTTCTCAATTCAGCTTCCCCAGGATCGCTTTGTGTTTGTTCAGCCGACTCAATTATTTTGCTTAAAATTGGATAAAATCCAGACAGCCTTAAGGCATCGGGAAGAAAGCATTCAGCGACTGAAAAATAGTTGCTCATGCCTCGCCCCCACCATCGGGGTACATTCACAAATCCCTCTAGCCGCGCGATCGCTTCCATCATCTGAGAAAATTCAGCTTCAGTGAAGGAATTACTTGATAGCCAAGCTGGAAATTCAGCTTCATTGGTGACTCCCCTTTCTTGGAAAAAATGTTGCGTAATTTTTTGAGTAATACTAATTCTCAAACTCGCTTCAGATTGGCTGTTTGTCTGTTCGGCTAAAGCCCAAAGGATGGCAACCTGACGGTATAACCTACGTTCGCAACTCGCTAATGCACTAACTGTTATTTGTTCGCTGCTACTCTCTTCCTCCCCTGAGGAGATATCTTTACCAACAATCGTCAGGATGAATCGATGCAGTTGTTCCACCTGTTTGGCAAAGGCATCGCGTCCGCTATGAAGTTTGAGCAATGCCTGAATGCGACCGAAACGTTCAACCAGTGCTGGTAACTCTAGTTCATTAGGAGAACTCAAACCCAAAATTTGAGAATTGTAAACGTCAGCTAAATCAGCTTTCGAGGGTTGCAGATTCTTTTGTTGGGCTACAGCATCGCACCAACGCAGTAGCCCAGCGAGGTTACGTAATTGAATATAAACCCTACCTAAAAATCTGGCTTCCTGGGATACTTTTTCAGCCAGAGGTAACCAGGAATATGCTGTCCGTAATGGACGGATAGCAACTCTAGCTTGAAGTTCCTCGATGAAAATGGACTTGTTGAGTTGAAAGTTTACTTGGTTATTAGCAGCAGTGCGATCGCTTTCTCCAACCATAGCCGCCAGATGTTTGAGCAGTCCAACGGCATCTAGCTGTTTTTGGTCTACATAGCCGCCATTTTGTACAAATTCCCAAAACTGGGCTAAAACTTTGCCATCGCCCCCCCGCGCCTCGGCATCAGCCACTGCTTGGCTCAAATGTCGTTGAGTGAAGAACTGCCGTTTGGCACAATTGATAATTAAATTAGCGATCGCCACATCAATAATGTTCTTGTCCACCGCTAAGTTAACTGTGGCGCGGATGTTTACTAAGGCATCAGTCAAGGGTTGGAACTGGGATTCAGGCTTGCTATGTAAAATCGCCACTTCATCATCCCCGATGTACCGTCCCTCTCGGTAGGCTGCAAAAATAGCTCCAAATCCCTCCATACCAAAGGCTTCCAGTTCGGCGGCTCGGAGTGCGCCCATGCTACTTGCCCCAAATACTCGCACTCCTGCTTGTAATGCCCAGAGAATCTCCTTATGCCAAACTGAAGCGCTTTGGTCAAAAAAGCCATCAATAATGGCAATTACACGCGGCTGTAACCGCAGACAGGCAAGAATATCGCCACAACGCACAGGAGCAAGGTAACGGGCTGGTAAAATTTCACTGGCTTGGGTAACGGATAGGGTAGGCCCAAGAAAGACGAGAATTTGACTAGGTTCCAAAGAATTCGAGTGCATATTAAATTTTACAAAGACGAAGGGAGATGCATACCCGGCACAATGACATGTACTACTGGAATACCATACTCCGGTCGCGTATGATTGACGAACACAGCTTGTTTAAATCCCTGGTTACTCAGACAATCGAGAATTTGTTGAATTTCTTCTGCAAAGGTTGGGGTAAAGGCAAGCTCAGGCTGAGTTTCAAAATCAATCAGGGTGGCGATCGGTCTTTTGCTGCTAAACTTCATCGCTGGGCTACCTGGCATTCTGATGCGTCCAAGGGCATAACTATCTGGATGAATGTCATCTCGACTACCCGCAATCACCGTGACTCGTGACTGAGCCGCTTCAGTGATCGCCCGTGCTAAGGCTATTTCTTTGGAACTGTGGCATCCCCAGCCTGCTGCTGTGGGTCGTCCATGCCAGTTTTCGCTGTCGCTAATCAAGCATTTATAAGTAGGTATCCCGATAGTCGAGGTTAAGTCAGTAATTACCGCTGTTGCGCCGGCAAGTTTAACTTGATGGAGTAAGGATTGCAGCAAAGGAGACTGGATTGTTTGACTATCAACCAAGCAGTTAATCCGTTCCTCCAGAGGAAAACGCCACCAACGCCACTCAGCTTCGCGCTCAATGACTTCAAATAATCCATGAGCGATCGCTTCTAGTAAATGGTTTCCTGATGCTAGCCCATTGCTAGAAGTGCTGAAAAGATTAGTATCGCGTTTTTCAGTTGTGGTGTCTAAATCAAGATATGCCTGGGGTACGTAAACAGGTTCCCCCGTAAATAGATCGGTTCCACAAATCCAATCTAACGGTAAATCGGGATGATAGGAGTGCGATCGCTTACCGGGTTCTAAAAGGCTAGGATCGATTGCCTGGTGATGTCGGCAGACTTCTTTATAGGAGGCAACCATTTCTGGTTCTGGAAGGTTTTCTGCATGATAAGACTCCACAGATTCCATCACCGCCGAGATCGTCGCCAGCAAAAGAGAAATTCCCTTGCCTTGAGAACCAGAAAAGGCTTTTCCGTTAGGACGAATCGCTTGAGCCACAGGAATACCAATGCAGTCAAGACCAGTAATGTCTGCAACACGCGTGATGCCAAAAACACTCAGAAGTTCTTGTAACTTCTCCCAAGTAGAATTGGGTTCTTCAGCCCGAAACGTGCCATTAAGATTCAGCTTAGGAGCATTCAGATTTTGCCACATTCGCTTGTTTCGTTCTCCAACCATTACTGCGAGTAATAATAAATACTCGCTATTTAATGCATTTCAGTGATCTATAATATGTCGTATTAAGCACACAATATATTAATTTTTGACTAGTGCTTTAGAAAGTTGCGATATCAAAACCATTCTAGTAAAAGGTTAGCGTTGCACAAAAAATATGAATTTAAAACTAACTTTTTATCAGACTGGTGTTGTTAATTTTGCTTTACAAAATAAAACTTAGACATCTCCATTTCTTTCTTTGGAAGTGCCTTAAGATTTCGTTTCTCGGATAGGCGTTGCATGATAATATCAATATGAGTTGAGGTGATTTCTGATAGCTATCAAATTGACCTCGGACATATAATATTATGCCGAGGTAAACTGAGAACACAAATACTCATTTGAGATATTTGGCTCGTCACTATCAGAAAACACTGTGCTATTTCAAAGGCAAAAAATACTGAGAAACTCTCTTCGATGTTACTGCACTATCTCAAATATTATTCTGTCCTTTTGTCAGCCTAAAACATATCTTTATTTAGCAACGCTGTCAACAACGTTCATTTGTTAGTGACACTGTAAGCCTGAAATCAAGCCTACCAGCAGCACATAACTGTCTCTTTAACTGTGGATGAAGCTAGTCCACCAGCTACACTTTCTAACTCATCTTCTGACAACTCTCGGTTAGCTGGTCTTGCTTTGATACCGTTAACGCTATTAATAGATCGGATATTCACAGATGGAGAAGAAGTTGACAAACCTAGAACTTTTCTTTCAGCGGAAATCATTACAGATTTCACGTCCTCAATGTTAAAATCAAAACCATTTGACTGGCCTTGTTCAACAGCGAGTTTTGCAAATTCGCCTGCTTCAGTAGCATCCAAAGCCTCACGCAACTGAGAATTGCCGGGTTGCGCTAAAAAATTTTCATAGTATTCGACAAAACTTTGCTGAGACATTTTAAACTCTCCTTAAGATAAGATAGTTGGGTTTATACTTTGACATCTCGAAATAGATAACTAAATCTGAAGCTAAGCGATTATTATTCCTAAAGCGCTAGGCAACAGAACAGTTATATAACTTAAGTTTTAGTATTGGTCAATACAATAATTGCTTAAAAAATGCTCTAGTGTCTAGATCTTTTTGGTGAAATTTTGTAACTAATAAAACATTGATTTTGTATTTTAAAATACAAAAAATAACATTGAATTTGACAAAATAGTGCTGCTTGAAGCTTGAATCTCCTTCGTAGCCCATCACATCATGTATGCATCGTCAATGAAATTACTAGTATAAAAAACACTCAATATGCTGTATGTTGGCAAGGCTTCTAGAACCAGGACTTATAGGCCGACAGACAAAGCCGAACTTTGTTTAGGACTTACGCAAAAACTCTCTAAGTAGGTGGACACAATTATTTAGAAGACGCATTTCGACTTTCTTCTCTACGAGAGGCTGCGCCAACGACTCCCCTCAGGGTTCGAGCATTGAGAAGACGAGGGTTGAGTGGAGTCGAAACCCGGCAACTTCTTTTTTAGTTTAATTTAGTCAGGACTTACGCAAAAGATAACGAAAGTAGCGGTAATTCATGAATTACCGCTACGCAAGAATAAGGTTTTCAGTCACATATTGCGTAAGTCCTGTTAGTGTTTCTACTTAAAACTCTTATAGCATTTCTCGTTCTAGTGAGGTACAAGGTAGGGGCGCATAGCTATCATTGGTGTCAACTTAAGCTCAAACGTTTATCCCACATGCATTTTACCCCACCCCTTAATCCCCTCCCCTTGATAAGGGGAGGGGAAGTTTTGCGTCAGCAAAGCTGGGGTGGGGTAACGCGGATCTTCATGGAAAATGAGTAAATCCAAAATCGAGTTTTGACAAGGGTTTAGCGTTAAGTTGATACCAATGCATAGCTATGCGCCCCTACAAATTTCTGTACCTCATGTGATTGGGAACCGCTATATTATCTTCTCTGCCAGACGCTGCGCGAATGCGTCCTACCCTGCGAAAAGCCGCTTTGCGTCTACGTTTTTTCATGACTTTGCGTAAGTCCTGTTTGTTCAGCAGATGGGACTTTCATTGTTTTGCTCAAGAATTCGGATTATAGCTTCAATTAATTTCCCCGAACGATGCCAGTCAAACCCGTGGCGGTGAAAATTGAACATCGCTACTGCGGCGAGTATATCAGCCAGATCCTCAGTCAATTGACCAAGATATTGAAGATTAACTAATTCCTTTGCAAGTATGTCGTTAGCTATTGCATATTTTTGTAACACATCAGCTTCTTGTCCTGCTACGGTTTGAGACTCAGACAAAGTTTCGAGAGAAAGTAGTTCAATTGTTGGAATTGTGGCTTCAGGAAGTGTAGGAATCAAAGCCCTTAAACTGTGCCAAGCTGCCAGAATAGATACTCTATCTGACAAAGCACGGCTAAAAAGATCGTGCAGCACAGTTGGCAGAAGTAAGTCTTTGGGAATAACACTAAGTTTATGTCGATCGAGATGGTCAAGTATAAGCCATATTGAAGTGTCTGCGTCGAAGTGCTGATGAACGCACTTCATGGCTTCCAGCCCACCAAATCGATCGCTTTCAGGCTCATAGTCACTAAAAAAGAATAGATTAATAAAATTCTCACGCTCAAGAGTATACATGAGTTCAGAAATTTGGGCGATCGCTTGTTGTCGATCCACTGTTGTAAAAAAACGCACCCGGACATCTGGCGGTTTTCTCATAAAGAAAAACCAGCGCAACAAACCATGACTCCGCCAGTGAGTAACCAAAGGTTCGAGCCGAGCAAAGAGGGCGCGGGCGCTTGGTAATGCCTCGCCCTGATGCCTTACGAGTCCCACGTTGAGTTGCACCCAATCGCCATTTTCCCAGTTCTGACTACTAAATTGTCGATCGTGAATCATTTAGGACTGTTATGTCTGCTTTAATTTGTTTGTGTGAAATATTTAGATTAGTTGTAACTTTGCCAATGTTAAATCAAGAAAACAAAGGTTGACAATAGAAACTCGCTTAAAGCAGCATTACGGCATATTAGCAACTAAAAGTAACATGGTTCTCAACAACATCGACCGTATAGAAGCACCTCCAGCAGATGTGTTTTACCAAGAGTATATTCTGCCGCAGCGCCCGGCGATTATCACTAATATGTTTGAAGATTCATCACTGCGTCAGATGGATACCCTTGAAAAGGTAAGAACATTGACTGATATCCCAGTTGAAATCTGCCCAAATTATATTGCTAATCTTCTAGATTCAACATCAGCTAATGTTCCCCGGATGATGAACTTGAGTGCATATCTTGATTTTCTGCAAGCACAACCCACAACTCTTGATATTTGTGTTGAGTATCCTACACCTCAAAAATTGCTTGAGTTATTGCCGCTGAATTTATACCAAAATTTTAACGATGAGAGCGATTTATACTCGAACATGTTTGTCGCTGCCAGCAATAACTATGCTCATTTGCACTATGATGCCGATCAGCGTAATGTCTTGTTGTTTCAAGTTTTTGGCGCAAAAAGATTTGTCTTGATTCATCCGCGTGAAACTCAAAAATTAGATGCCATCGAGCAAGCTAATCTATGTCGTACAAGTGGCATCTTCTTGGAAAATATGTCAGAAGCCGAGAAAACGGATTTTCTCCAATATACCAACGCATTTGACGCGGTACTTTACCCTGGCGAAACTATTTTTATGCCGATGATGATCTGGCATTATATTGAATATTTGGAACCAGCAATGTCAATTGCTTATCGTTTAGGACGCAACCCTTATAATCGTCGATTGGCTAATCTGTTTCCAGCGCCCTCGGTTGATGTTCAATGCTTGTCGCTGTTGTTGCAAGATGAGACACAAGCACGATCGCATCATCTGGAATGGTTGAATAAACTAGAGGCTGTAAGCCATTCCTTGGCAGGGAATGAAAGCGATCGCAGGGACACTTTGAACTACTTAGCTTTAAGAATTCGGGGGCAATATCTTGGTCTTGAATCTATCAAGAATATTCGGGAGTTGAGAAGACGTGAAGCAATGTTGAACAAGTCTTTGGTAGGAAAAGTATAGCAGTCCTAAATCATTCACGAACAACAAGATCCCCGACTTCTCAAAGAAGTCGGGGATCTGAAACTCCTCGATTTGTTATATCTCTTAAGTAAGTTGGCACAATAAAATCAAACTATATTAAGAAAAAGAAACTAGCTCAAACCCTTATTCCTATTGCTCATTGCCTGATTCCAACGATAATTATTTACGCCGACTTACTTATGCACTTGGGCTATTTTAGGAAAGAGTGCAGTTGTGAAAATAGAGGGACTTGGGTCGAGGATGATACCGCCCAGAATCGCTACACTTAACGCACCTCTCAATAAAAGATCGACCTTCTCTACCCAACCAGAACACCGATAACTGGTTGGGTAGAAAATTTAAAATCTTAACTGGCTAAAGATTTCCCAGTTTTAGATAATAACTTACCTAGTCTCTGAAGCGGGCCTTTAAAGCCTCTTTTTGCTTCTTGTCCTACTGTAGTTGTCTGTTCTCCTAGCTTTTCTAAAATAGGGCTAATGTCGGATGGCTTGGGATTCTTGTGCTTTAAGACCTGTTTGAGTTGTTTCAACCCATTAGCAATCTCTTGTAAACTTTCGCTATCTGATTTGTGCAGCAAATTGTACCATTTGTCGATAGAGCCTAATGCTACATCCGTTTCAACTTGAGTTAAATCTTCTTCCAGAGTTTCTACAATTGAGTCTATTTCTTCAATCTCTTCATCCTCTTCAGCTTTACCTAAAGAGTTCCCAACTTTAGTTAATTGTTTGCCCAATCTCCGCAGAGGAGTTCTAATCTCTTTTTCTGTATCAGATGCAAAGTTAGCTGTTTGCTCACCAATTTCTATCAGCACTTCGCTAATTTCATGCCCTGTAGCTTTATTGCTCTTGAGGTGCTGTTTAAGTTGTTTTAATTGATTTGCAATTTCTTTGACTTCTGGTTGTTTAGCCTTGTGCAAGAAGTTATACCATTCATCAATTAAGCTGCTGGCATCTTCACTTGATAAAGTAGATAAATCTTCACTGAGTGTAGATTGTAATTCTTCTAGTTTTTGCTTCCAATCATCATTGGTTTTTACATCTGCTCCATTTTTTTGAGATGATTTTTTGGTAGCTTCTTGATTACTTGCACTGTCCTTGCTTTGATTTTCTGCTTTGGTTGCCATGAGGGAATTCAATTCCTGTACTTAACAAAAATACAAATATCAGTTTAAAAACCTAGTTCTGTAATTCCCTCGGTCTTAAGTGCAATATTAAATACTAAATATTTAAATCATTTGACAGATGGTTTTTAGGCATTGACTGACTATTAGACTTCTGCAATGAAGTCTAATGTATTGTCATACTAACCAACAAGTTTTGGAGGATTTACAGATGAAGATTTTTGTTGCCGGGGGAACAGGCGCGATCGGTCGCCCACTACTCGACCAATTACTTGCCAAAGGACACAACGTTGTAGCGATGACCCGCACCCCAGAAAGAGCGCAGTCATTAGCGGCACAGGGAATCGAAGTTGCGATCGCAGATGTATTCGACGCAGATTCAGTCAAAGCAGCGATCGCCCACGCTCAACCGGAGGTGGTGATTGAACAACTCACTGCCCTACCCAGGACTTATACTCGCGAATCAATGGCTGCGGCAGCACCTCTGAATACACGGATTCGGTTAGAAGGAGGAGCCAATGTGCTGGCGGCAGCACAGGCGGCGGGGGTGCGCCGTTACCTAAGACAGTCGATCGCCTTCTGGGGAATTCCTGGTGCTGGATTGGCAGATGAGGAAACACCGTTATCGCTTGATGCCTCAAGAGCCGTTGCCGCAGATGCTCGCGTCGTAACTGAGATTGAACGTCGTTTATTAGAAACATCCAATCTCGAAGGAATTGCCTTACGCTATGGTTTCTTCTACGGCCCCGGCACTTGGTTCAACCCAGATGGCGATGTAGCGCAACAGGTGAGGCAGCAACAGTTTCCCATTGTAGGCGATGGCGAGGGCGTATGGTCGTGGTTACACATTGAGGATGCAGCGATCGCCACCGTTGCAGCCGCAGAGCAGGGCAATCCTGGTGTTTATCTGATTGCGAACGATCGCCCTTTAGCGGTGCGCGAATGGCTCCCTGCGTTTGCTCGATGGCTGAATGCTTCACCACCCCCACAGTTATCAGTTGAGGATGCTCTCAAAATGGAGGGTGGTGCGGATATTGTTTACTACGGCACTCAGATGCGAGGCGTATCGAATGCCAAGGCAAAACGCGAACTAAATTTTCAGCCTCGACCTTTGGAATGGGGGTAAACGTGAAACCTCCTCTGGGCTATTTGTTGGGGGTAGGGTGTGGGGTGTAGAGAAAAATCAAGAAAAGTAAAATTTAAATTTTATTCTTTATTCAAGCTTTACTCATAATTGAATAGAGTTTTATAAATTCTGAGTTTCTGAATTCTGAATTAGAAAAAGTTAATCAAGAACTGGCTCGATTGAGAAGATTAATAGCGTCTTCATCGAGTTTCAAATTAGCAGCTTGGATGATATCTTTGAGTTGCTCAAGGTTTGTTGCACTAACAATAGGAGCGGTAATGGTTGGATTAGCAATTAGCCAAGCTAGAGAAACTTGGGTGGGAGTAGAATTATACGACTTTGCCACGCGATCTATTGCTTCTAAAATTGCGAAACCACGAGGATTTAAATATTTTTTTATGGAATTACCACGGGCACTAATAGATAAATCTTTTTCTGAGCGGTATTTACCAGATAGAAAACCACTAGCTATGGAAGAATAGCTAATTACACCAATTTCATGTTCTTGGGAAATTTGTTGTAAATCCTGTTCGTAACTATCTCGGTCATACAAGTTATAACGGGGTTGAACGCTTTCGTAGCGAGGATAACTATGTTTGCGGCTAATTTCTAATGCCTGTAGCAAACGAGAACTACTATAGTTGGAAGCACCAATCGCACGTATTTTTCCCTGGCGAATCAATTCACTGTAGGTTTCAAGAGTCTCTTCAAGGGGAGTACTTTCATCGTCAATATGCGATTGATAGAGATCGATATAATCAGTTTGTAATCTTTGCAGTGAGTCTTCGACAGCTTGTTGGATGTGTTTGCGAGAAAGTCCTTTGCCTTTAACACCCATATCACTACCAACTTTGGTTGCAATGACTACTTGGTCGCGATGACCGCGCTGTTTGAGCCATTTTCCTAAAATTGTTTCTGACTCTCCACCTTGATTTCCTGGCGCCCATTTAGAATAAACATCGGCTGTGTCAATAAAATTACCTCCTGCTGCGACAAAGTTATCTAATATTTCAAATGAAGTATTTTCATCAATTGTCCAGCCAAAAACGTTGCCACCAAAAGATATTGGTGAGACTTCTAGTTCTGAACGTCCAAGTTTACGTCTTTGTGTAATGGCCATAAGTTTTCTCTCAAAATAGTTTTAGAATTCTATCAAGTATCTTTCTGTCAAATCAAAAATACAATATTTTATATTAATTACACTAAATTTATCGATAAACCGTATTTTTATAAAGCAAAAGCAGGTTATCACAGAAGACTATGCAAAATCAAGTCTTTTTTTGACGCCAGTATTACTTTTGTAGGGTTAAGCTTTTGGCAGTGACTTGTAGCTTATGTGGTTGTGGTTTTAGAACCCACTTTAGTTGCGAAAGTATTGTTTAACTGGGTTAACACCCATTTAGAATTAAAGATAGTGCGATAGATAGGATTTTTAATTTTTAGATAGCCGTTGCGCTTTTCGACTAATCCCGATAGTAAAAGCTCTGTTTGTTCTGGGCTATCGTCAATAGGCGTTGGGTATAGCGCACTGGAAGAGGTAGGGGAGCAGAGGGGACTGGGGGTAGAGGGGAAAGAGTGACTGTAATTTCTTGTGTGTTCCTCTGCTTCTTCTGCTTGCAATATCTGGTGATAAAGGCTGAGTAACCGTCCTGCTTGCTGTTGGTTAAAGAAAAGTAAGCGATCGCGAATGGTGCGGAGGTGTTGCGGTTCATCTTGTGATTCCCAGTCTTGGATAATGTGCGATCGCACTAATTTTTCTACCCAAACCGCTTCAGTTTTTGGAGATAATTCAATCTTACTAGTTGATGTCTTTAAGGCAGTTTGCATCACTAAATGACAAAGCTTCTGAGTTAAAAAAGGTTGCCCACCACTCCAGTAAATAATCTCTTGCAATACAATTTCTGGTTGGCTGATTACTGTCTTTAATCCTTCTAACAATGGTTGAGCTTCATCTAATTGAAACTCGAATAATTCGATGGCCGTAGCAATATTAAAAGGTGTCTGATGTTTGTCTGCAATTAAACCCGATGGACTGGCTACTCCAAATAATGCAAATCCCAAACGTTGTAAATTTAGGTTGTATGCCTGTTGTTCGTGGCAATAACGAATCCAAGCAAAAAAGTCGTTGACAGGAAAATTCAAACTCAGCAAACTATCAATCTCATCAATGAAGATGAAAACGCCTTCGGCTTTACCCTCTGTTTGGCAATCGTTTTTGACATTTGGTAATAACACTTCTTCAACAAACTGGTATAGTTTTTGCACAGGAGAAAGACTTGCTTGCATCTCCCACCACTGCTTAAATTTAATCTGTTCTGCCAAATTTAAGCCGTATAACAAGCTGATAATGATGCTCTTGTACCATTGTGATAGTGTAATACCCTCACTCACCAATTGCGTCAAATCTAAGTAAACGCATTTATAGCCTTCTTCTTTAAGGCGATGACTAGTTCGCTGTAATAAGGATGATTTACCCATCTGGCGAGAAGTAAATATGTAGCAAAGATTACCAGCTTTTAAACTAGTATAAAGTTTTTTATCTGCCTGACGCACGATGTATGTGGGATCGTTAGTGTGGAGGCTACCGCCAACTTGGTATCTCATGTGAGGAGAAACTATAATAAACAACTTAACAGTACTGGGGATTAACCCGCATTTCTCATAAGCTTGAGGGACAGAGGGGAAAGAACTTGTACTTGAACCCTCCTCTGCTCCCCTGCTCAAGAGCAAAAGGCTCCATCGAGATGTGGTGAGGAATCCGGGATTAAGAGTATTGACTGATGACCATATTCAGTGCTGAGTTTGGAGTTAAAACTTTGGAGTTAGAAATTTTACCCTCTGCCCTCCATCTCTATATATCCTCATCTCCCTGAGTGCCTATTCCCTTATTTAATAATTTAGCTTTGAGCCAAAATCATTAAATAATTATAAATTTTTTACGTAAAAACCTTAATAATATCTGTTACTTTTTCTTAAAAAATATACTATTTTCTAACGAAAGTTCGTTCGTAAAAATCTTTCTTTGCTGTATAAATTTAGCAAAAATATCTGCCTATTTTGTCTTGACATTTAACTAAATTGGTAATTATATAATCACCAATTTATGTCTTAAATGTCCTAAATGTCTTAAGTGTCTTAACTGTCTTTTTAACTATTTTTTTTACTGTCTCAACTGGCATTGCGTTTTCTTGACAATGATGAGAAGATACAAAATTAGTGACACAAAAGACATTTATCGGCATCCTAATTACAGGAATCCGATTTGATTTGGGAACAAATTATATAGATATTAAGAGGTAATAGACAAGAGGTAGTTAATGTTTACCTGTTGCGAACATACCTCTTGCCTATTGATTACCTTTAAACTAAGTTCGCAAATCCAATAAAAGCGCCATGTCTCAACTGAATTTATTTTCTGAGGAGTAAAAATCATGACTTCATTAAACCATAGACGAATTCAAACCTTAACACAAGGTAAAGGCATTGAACTGTCTGGAAATCAGGTGAAAACGGAAAAATTTTTTATTCAAAAAACCCTCAGGGATGGAGGTAGAATTCGATTTAAAGTTCGTTATTCTGCTGAACTAAAAGATTTCTGTCTGCTGGAAATTCTTTTGATGGACGCGCAGACTGAAACACAGGTTGCTAGCATGACTATTCCCAACGGTGGCTCTACAGTTAAGGTTCAGGAACAGGAACAAGAATTTAGTATTTGGGAGTCAGGAGATTATTACTTATCTTTTAAGATGTCTTCTAAAAGTGGAAAATTGATAATTGAAGAATATGAGCTTTATTGGTTAATTAGTTCATAATAGCGGGGAACAGGGAACAGGCAATAGTGTTTAAAGTGTCTGTTTGTCTGGCTTTTACCCTCAGTTTATCTCCTAAGTTCTGGTTCAATTATTTAGGACTTACGCACTGTACAAATTAATCATGGTGTGAATTATATGCATAGGTCGTTTCAGGCTTTTATTAATGATTATTCCATCGCAAATCGACCCTCAGTGTAGGGGCACAGCAGTGCTGTGCCCTATGAAAAATGTGGTTTTTTAATCATCCATCTTTGGTATTTCTTGTCAATGCGTAAGCCCTATTATTATATTCAGTATCGAGTTAGTCTAACACAACTGAACAACAAGATCCCCAACTTCTCAAAGAAGTCGGGGATCTGAAACCCCTGAATTTTCACAAATCAAATAGGATTGCAATATGAGTGCGATCGCTTTGCTAAAAAAGTAAATTTGAATGCGCCGAAAAAGATTATTTTCTAATCAAATTACTGGAATTAGCAATTAGCGATCGCTCTTTGAATCGGATAACTTTGGATTTCAGGTTTGGGATTGATTAGATGTGCTTTTTCTGGTTGTTCCAATTAAAGCTTTTGTTAAGAGTTTTTCTAGTTTAACTACTTTGAGTAGATATTCCCAATCTTCAGCCAGCTGTGAATTATCTAAATTTGCCAAACGGAGTTCGGCTATGGTTGTCAAAGCATCGTACCAAATGCCATTTTTAGCGTAAAGTGCTGCTTGTTGGCGTGGGGAAGATTTCTTGATTTGTTCGCGTAATGATGCATCTAAATTTATGCGTTGCACCCAGCCTTCCACATAAGATGTTGCTGGTTGAGAATCACAAGCAACTTTAACCTGAAAAAACCAATGATAAGGTTTGTTAGCTTGGAGAAGACTCTTTTGATTTTGTAATTGCACTCGCACAATTCCAGGTACTGGAGGCGCTGTAATATTTTGGCGATAAATTGTTGTATCGTTATCAGTTTTTAAAACAAACTCAATGGTTTTAATAGAAGACTTTTCATAAGGAATATAGAACCAAAAGCTAGGCTGTTCTCTACTAGTTAATCCCCACACTTCCGTAATGGTAAGTGTTTGATTTGTGTCTTGTTTCAATTGCTGTTCGTAACTAGGTACAAGAGCAGTTAAAGGTACACCAGATTGAGTACACTGTCCCCGCGAAGCTCCTTCTCCTCGATTTCCAGGTGCGCCGCGATCGGCTGGTGGGGGAGGTGGATTAAAATTAATTGGGTTAGATTTTTCTGCTAGTACTAGGGAAGTATTCAGGTAACTCATCAAAATGATGAATGTAGTAATTGAAGTTAGCCGACGAAGAAATTGTTTCATTTTTTATTTTCCCAACGTTTATTCATCTCTATTTTTATTAATCACAACAACGCGTGCAGATTTCGACAAATTTAGATAATTCTTCATAAAATAAGCAGCAACAATAATAGTAATCGTAAAACTAATAATCGGGGGAACAAGCGGTATCCAAATACTCCATTTAATTAAAAATATTAGGCAGATTGCGTAGAGGCTGGCAATTGCAATTCCAGTTACAATACTCAAATAAAATAGCCGTTCGATGTAGTAAGCTAGTAAGCTGGCTATTAATGACCATGCTAAAATCCAGATAATTTCTTGCCAAATATACCAAGTAGATAAAAGCGATCGCTCATCAATAACCGAACTCAACAATTGACTAATCATTTGTGCTTGCAAGAGAACACCGGGTATTTTTTCAATCGCACCTTCCCTTGTAATGTAAGGTGTGGATGAATAATCTTGAAAGCTTTGGGCTGTTGTACCAATCAAAACGATTCTGTTTTGGATTGTGCTAGCGTTAACTTTTCCTGTTAGTACCTCCGTTAGCGTTACCTGCGGTACAAATGTTTTTAGCGAACGGTGAGAACGGTAATTTAATAAAATTTGATGTCCCGAAGCATCAATTCCTTGGTATCCTCCTGTGTGTGCTGTTAGTGGTTTAAAAGTAGTTTCCCCCAGTTTCCAAGCACCATCTTTCGTAAATTGAAGAGAGATATTATTAGCAGCCAAGTAACGCAATGCTAATTGAACGCTGAAACTATAGGAAGCTTTGCAAGGTGAAGAAGGGGGTGGAGTTAATGCTAGTAACTGGCGGCGGACAATGTTATCAGGATCGAGTACCAAATCGCTAAAACCTAAGCGTTCTAGCGATATTTCTGGAGGAGGTTTAATTCCAGGATGCTCGGATAGAGGATCGCTAACTCGGCAGACTGAAATTAAATGTTCGTTATTATACAAATATTTTTGTAGTTCTAGTAAGTTTGATTTGACAGGGCGATCGCGGTAAATATCTAATCCAATTGCTCGCGGTTGATACGCTTCTAATTTTTTCAATAACTTCAATAAAGATTCATCCGAAAGAGAACCTTGAGGTTTTTCTTGAGACTGCGATTGCACATCTTCTTCGGTAATTGTCACAACTAACAACCGAGACTCCGGCTCTTCATCTGGGCGTAGTTCCTGCAATCGATCGAATGCTTGTAACTCCAATTTTTGGAGCATTCCGAGATATCGCCCGCTGACAACAAAACCACCAGTTATTAAACTCACAAAGATGAGCCAAAGAAGATGAAATTTTGAACGTTTGGCTTTGTTAGTTGAGTGTGGAGAGGATGAAGCAGATGAAGCAGAAGTAACCAATGACGCCAGTTGCTTCTCCTGTCGGAGACGCTGCGCGAACAAGTCGGCATCGGACGCCAGTCCCTCATGGGGGAAACCCCCAAGACCACGCCAGCTCCCCAACGCATTGGCTCCCCCATGCCCCATTCCCAACTCATCCCAACTAGGTGGTATCTCTGCGAGATTTTGATAAATCACCGGCAGCCAACTGGCACAGGGAAATTGTGCGTCTAACCCTTGCAGTCGTTCTCTGGCAATACGGACTGCCAGATAAAGAGATTGGCCTTGAGAATATGCCTGTAGGAAATGTTTGAGAAATGTTTGCGCTACCCGATCTGGAACGGGTTCGCGCATCACAATCAACTGGGGAATCTGCAAAGAAGCAAATTCCCTTGCTAATCCTAAGCCATCGCAGGAGTTAAAGATTGCTAACTTTAAACCGCGATCGACAGCTTGCTTCAAAGCATACTTTAATTGACTAATAGTCAAAC
Source organism: Nostoc sp. ChiSLP01 (assembly GCA_034531195.2). GTDB lineage: Bacteria > Cyanobacteriota > Cyanobacteriia > Cyanobacteriales > Nostocaceae > Nostoc. The sequence goes on along the minus strand of JAVRBO020000024.1, from coordinate 15,838 downwards.
TCTCTGTTTGGTTAATATAAATTTGACCTGTTTCTCCTGTGGTGTGACTTGAACTATGTCCTGCAAAAAAAAGAATATCCCAATTTTGTTGCCATAAATTATCTGTTAAATCTTCACAAGATGGCTCTACAAGAAAGTGAATTTTTGTATCAGGTAGTTGTTCTAAGAGTTGACGATCTGTAGCGATATCGACTCCGTGACTATCACCTAATAGTGCTAAAATTTTAACTTTTGTAGCAGATTTTGGCAAAAAGTTAACTTTATCATAGCTAGGGGCAGCTAAAGCGATTTCTGCATTTGGATAGCGTTCTATTAACTCCCAAAGATGCCAAGGAAGCTTTTGAAGTTGATAATCTTCAGTTTGTAAAATTACTCGAATTTGGTCAGATTTCTGAAGTTTTTCGAGCCACTTCTCGCGAATGTCGCGAAAGGTTTCTGATTGCAGCCATTGATTCAAGCGATCGCGTAATTTTTGTGCGGCTTGTAAACACTCTGCATCGGTTGAAATTACTTTCTGGAGTTTTGGTAGTCCTTTGGGACGAGCAGAAAAATCTAGATTCCGATAAATTCCTTGCCAAGTATTAAAATTTAGCGGTAATTCTTTGTCTGGCGGCAGTTCGCCGATAACTTCAGTTTCAGCACGGCTATTTTCTTCTCCAATTTGGAGAGTAACTGGAAACCCAATCTCAAAGCTACCTTTACCAAATTTTAAAACTACCAATTTAGTCATTAGTCATTAGTCATTAGTCATTAGTCATTAGTCATTAGTCATTAGTCACTTGTGCCGAGCGTTCGCTTAGCGTTTCGTTTCGTAGAGAAGTCGAAGTATTAGGCAATAGGCATTTGGCATTGGACAAATGACTAATGACGGTCTTAATCATAAAATATGTAACTTTGGTACACATTAGATATCATCTACAATTATTATATTTATGCAAGAAACATAATTTTTTCTAAAGAATCTCACATTGACATAATGCACTCTACTATAAAGCAACACGGTTCAGCTAACAAAAAAATTAGGTTAGTTTAAGGCTAAATTTCAGGAAAATGTCGGTACAAGAAAGTATTTTAAATTTATTAGCTATTTTATCAAACCAAATATTTTATGTATTCAAGACAACATATCATTGAAATTTTTTCCACATTTGTGCTGTTCAAAGGTGATAATTTTGACCGTTGGGTTACTGACAGTAAACTGCGGCGAAGTATGCAAAATTGTTTAGAACAATCTTCTTTTCAAGAGTCTGAAACCTTTTGGGCTATTTACTGGCATCGTATTTGGCAAACCCAGGCAAGTCCGATCGCTATTGCTCACATAACAGCTTATTTGCAGGAAGTTTGCTATTGGGTTGCCAGAAAAATGAAGATGAATGTACTAAGTCAACATTCGATCGCCGACTTTTTCCAAACAGCCATCGCTCGCATTGACAAAGTTCTCAGAGGCTTTAACCCACAATTAAGTTCAAATTTGAAAATTTATGCTGAATTTACTTTTAGTAATTTAATCAAAGATTTGTTACGTCAGCAGCAAGAAGTTGATATTTGTAGCGATTGGGGATTGCTGCACAAAATCAGCCAAAAGCGATTAGTGGAATCTCTCAAACAAGGGGGTTATCCATCGCAAATTATCGCCCGTTATCTTCTGGCTTGGAATTGTTTCTTGCAAGTTTACGCCCCCAATAATGCTGGGACAGCTCACAAACTTACCAAACCAGATAATGCAACATTACAAGCGATCGCCAAGCTTTACAACACTGAACGCCTGAGTCAGCCGAGTTCTCATCCACCCTGCACTCCAGAAAATGTGGAATCTTGGTTAATTGCTACTGCTAAAGCCGTGCGTTTCTATGAATATCCCGCCTCTGTTTCCATCGATGTCCCCGTACCCGGACAAGAAACAGGTGAATTGCTCGATCTCCTGACAAATGATTTTCAAGAATCGGTATTAGATGAAGCAATTATTCAAGAAGAAAGAGAAAATTTAACACAGCGAAGTAGCGAAATCAACCGAATTTTAAGCGATGCATTAGAAAAATTAGATACCGCAGCCCAAGCACTTCTGCAAACCTACTACAAGCAAGGATTGACTCAGCAAGATATTGCTTTACAGCTAGGAATTAAACAATATACAGTTTCTCGGCAATTAACTAAAATCAAAAAGACTTTACTAATGGAATTAGCGCAGTGGAGCCAAAAAACACTGCATATTTCTGTGACATCTGACGTAATCGACAGTATGAGCAATTCTCTAGAAGAATGGTTAATTGCTCACTATCGCCCTATTATTCTCTCATCGCCAGTGGAGTCTTGACAATGACTTTTGATGTATGCCCAATTCCAGAACAGCTGACCTTGGAAATTTCTCCATCTTCTCAAAACCAAGGCTCGTCAGCTTTTTCTACATCCGGCGCACGCTGGCGAGCCTCTGTTAACCAAATGTGCCTAGATGCATTCTTACCTTGGTTGAGAGAGGAGCAATTTCCAACTGCGAGACTTTCGACTAAAATAGCTGCTCTGCCTAGCTTTTGGGAATTTGTGAATGGAAGTGCTATCGCTTGTGACGGGCTTCGATTAGTATTAATTCCCACAACGGCAATTGACACAGTAGAATTGCGCGTACCCCAGGAATGGGTAGATATTCCCAGTTGGGTTGCTGATTATTATATTGGAGTCCAAGTTAATCCTAATGGTGGCTGGGCGAGTGTTTGGGGATACACAACTCATCGTCAATTGAAAACCAAAGGAGTTTATGATGGGGGCGATCGCACTTACTGTTTGGATGAAGATGACTTAATCAAAGACATTAATGGCTTGTCAATTACTCGTCAACTTTGTCCAGAGGAAATTTTACGTGCGGCGGTAACACCTTTACCAGAGTTACCTTTAGCACAGGCAGAAAATTTACTAGAACGCCTGGGTAATTCTGAAATAGTTTTCCCGCGTTTAGCCATTCCCTTTGAACTGTGGGGAGCATTATTAGCACATGGTGGCTGGCGTCAGCAATTGTACGAACGCCGTCAAGGATTATCGCCACAGTGGTCAATTCAACAATGGTTGCAAACAGGAGTATCAAATTTAGCCCAACAACTTGGTTGGGGAATGACTAGGTTGCAACTCGCTCCTAGTGGCGTGCGGAGTCGAGAAAACCAACAATCAAATGTATGTTTGTCGCGGCAGTTGGCGATCGCTGATTATACCTGCGAGTTGCGCGTATTTGCAACAGGTGATTTAACAGAGAATGTATGGCGCTTTGAATTGCAAAATGCCAATCCAGATGAAACCATTCCAGTAGGATTTAAACTTCGACTATTAACCGAAGATTTGCAACCCTTTATTAATAATGAGGATACAGCAACAGAAACAAGCGATCGGCTTTATGTCGATGTAGAAGTAGAGCCAGGAGAGGGCTTAGTATGGGAAATTGAACCAACACCAGAAAGCTACGAACGGGAAATTTTACGGTTTTAAACTTATACCAATTCCAAAAATCTTTGCAACATAATAATCGACTGTAGGGGCGTACAGCTGTCATTGGTATCAACTTAAGCTCAAACGCTTATCCCATATACGTTTTACCCCACCCCCAACCCCTCCCCTTAGCAAGGGGAGGGGCGGTTTTGGCTTTAGACAAAACCGGGGTGGGGTGACGCGGATCTTGATGGTAATATCATGTCCGGTTAATTACTTACTAAACCCAAAGAACCCCACCCCGTCAAAGCTGTGCTTTGTCTCCCCTCCCCGCTTGCGGGGAGGGGATTAAGGGGTGGGGTCTAATGATTACCGAAATCATAACTAATTACCCGAACATGATATAAGTCAGAGAACTGAATATCACATTTTTATAAGGGTTTCACGCTAAGTTGACACCAATGACAGCTGTACGCCCCTACCTATACATCTGTCGCATTCTTGTTTGAAATTGCTATTAGCAACGAGCAGAACGGGGTATCATAAATTTTTGCTGTTCGGGGGTAAATATACCGCGAACCATGAGATGAGAATCTCCATCCAACATATCTGGTAATGCTTGAGCATTTGTGTTGAGATTCTGTGGATTAAAGTAGATAAAACAGGATTTGATATTGTCAGGTATCCTCTGTATAAACTCTTGTAGAGGGAATATTTGCGGCGCTACTAAATCATATAATTTAAGTTCGTTATTTTCGATGGACATACAGGCAATAGTATCTAAATCTGGAAAATAATACATAGGAATTGTAGCTTCATTAACTAGAAACAAAGCCTTTTCATTGACTACACCAATAATGTTTGACACAGGTGCGCGTGTTTCCAATAGCCGATGTAAAAGCTCCACGTCATCAATATTATTAATATCCAGCAAACGTAATCCATTGACGCCGCCTGGAGAGTTAACATTAGTTAGAAAACTGTGTTCTTGCACAAAACGAAACCCAAAGGGGTAGTAAAATTCTGGATTAGAAGTAGTTAATATTAAAGTTTCGTAGCGTTTATCGCAATAATCTAATACTTCATTCATAATTTCGCGATAGTAACCACGTCTACGAAAATCAGGATGAGTACATACTGCGTGAACTCCACCAACTATTACATCTTCCCCCATTAGTCGCATTGGAATTTCCAGTACTCCAACGTGGGTTATTAAACTACCGTCTTCATGAAAACGTGCGAATGGTGTTGATGCATCTTCCCAGGCGACGCCTAGTTTCCTAGCTTGTTCTGCATGGGAACTAATTCCGGCTCCAGGAAATACAACTTCTAGTAAGTTGAATAATTTAGAACTAAGGTTAGTGTCTTGTGAGAATGAACGTTGATAGCGATTTTGCATATATTTAATCCAATATTTGATTAAAAAAACTACAGTAATTATCTAAAGTCAAAAATCAACTCTTACTCTCTGCGACTCTGCATGATGTAAATTCATATTCTGAATCGGCAACACCATTAATTTTCCTCATTGAGAAAACACAGACAAATCTATATTTCACTACCCAGTAGCCCAAACTTTATTTTCACTCCTGAATTCTTCTCAACGAACTGATTTTAAACTTTCAGCTTTATCCACTAAGAAATCAGTAAAGATACTCATAACTGTACGCTGGCGCAATTTAATATTACCATTAATAGACATTCCTGATTGCAATGGAATTTGACGTTGATTAATCAATAACTTCTGTCCATTCAGGCGGACTTTTGCAGAAAAACGCCAGAAATTATAAACTTGGTCTGGGGGTAGAGCATCAGAACCAATTTCAATTAGCTCACCTTTGATATCACCATACTCTTGAAAAGGAAAGGAATCAATTCTCACATCTACTTGTTGCCCTTCTCGAACAAAGCCAATGTCACGGTTGGTGATGTAAACATTAGCAACTAAATTATCGCTGGGAACGATTTTAAGAATTGGCTCGCTGGAATTGACAACAAACCCTGCTGTTTTAGCTTTGAGTTCAAACACTGTCCCATCTACCGGAGCCGCAATTTTTTGATATTTCAGGGTTTGTTTTGCTTGAGTTAGCTTGCTGTCAATTTCTCCTATTTGGCTATTAATTTCATAAATTCGTTTTTGGTTTTCAATAATTACTTTAGTTATTTGACTGTCAATTTCCGCAACTCTTTTGTCGTTTTCTGTAATTTTAGCTAATAAATCTTCTTGAGATAGTGCCGCAGCATTCCGAAATTTCTCATTTGCTTGCACAACAGCTAATTGTAACCGCTGCTTTTCTTGAGTTAATTGCATTACTTCTGCTTGTTTGACATTTACTTCTTGCTCTTGTTTGAGGATTTGCATTTTGGGGTATGCACCCGCTTTGTCTAAAGTTTTGAGATTTTGATAAATTTTGCGATTAATCGCCAGGACATCTTGGGCACTGTCTAATTGTGCTTGAGTTTGGAGTAATTGCTGTTGTGTTTGTTGCGTTTCTAACTTAGCTGCCATCAAGCGCGATTCTAATTCTTGCTGGCGATTTTTTAAGCGTAACTGTTGCTCTAAAGTAAGCGTTACTCCGGTATTAGCGCCGTTTAATTGTGCGCGATACAACTGATTTTCGGCAAAAACAGCAGCGCGATTTTTAGTTAATAAAGCTAGTTCTGGCTGAAGTTTCAAAAGAGCAGTTTGCTGTAGAACTTGCTGTTGTGAAACTTGTCCTTGTAGCTGCCGCCGATAGAAATCATTTTCTAGTTCTAAAGACTGTTTTGATTGTAACTGAGCAACGCGACTTTGTTTCAATGAAGTAAGTTCTGCCTCAGATGTTGTTTGTTCTAGGCTAATAAGGATTTCACCTTTTTTGACTCGCTGACCATCTTTAACTAGAATCTGTTTAACAACACCGTTAACTGGAGCTTGAATTTCTTTAACTGCACCTTGCGGTTCTAATTTGCCAGTGGCGTGAACTGATTCTTCAATTTTGAATACTGATGCCCAAATTACTGTAAAGGCGCTAACTCCGATAATAGTCCAAGCGATCGCTCTTGACCAAGTAGGCGTTTGTTGTAAAAGAACTGGTTGGTCGAATTTGTGTGGAATGTTCATAATTTAATGGAAAGTGAGGAGTGAGGAGTGAGGAGTGAGGAGTGAGGAGTGAAAAGTGAGGAGTGAGGAGTGAGGAGTGAGGAGTAGAGTAAAAAGCTATTTTTTTAACTTTCACTTCTTGTATTTTGCATTTTTAACTCCTAACTCCTAACTCTTAACTCCTAACTCTTAACTCCCTATTAAATCTGCGTTTCCTGTTGTTGATACAAGCAGTAATAGTAACCTTTTAGTGCCATTAATTGTTCGTGAGTACCTTGTTCGACGACGACACCTTTGTCCATCATCAGGATGACATCAGCGTTGCGGATTGTGCTGAGGCGATGAGTGATGAAAAAGACTGTTTTTCCTTGGAAGGCTGTTGCTAAGTTGCGGCAAACTTGGGCTTCGGCGTTGTAGTCTAAGGCACTTGTAGCTTCATCCAGGATGAGTAATTGGGGATTTTGCAGGACGGTACGAGCGATCGCAATTCTTTGGCGTTGTCCTCCAGATAGTGCCGAACCCCGTTCGCCAACAAGGGTATTATAACCACTGGGCAAATCCATAATAAAGTCGTGGGCATAAGCTATTTGAGCAGCTGCAATAATTTCTTCGTCGCTGGCTTCGGGACTTGCCAAAGCAATGTTTTCCCGGACTGTGCCATCAAATAATAAGGTATCTTGTAACACCATGCCAATTTGGCGGCGTAAGGAGTATAGCTCAACTTTGCTGATATCATAGCCATCAATCGAGATTTTGCCAGACTTGGGTTCGTAAAGCCGGGGTAGCAATTTTAGCAGCGTACTTTTACCGGAACCGCTTTGACCAACAATGCCAATAAAAGAGCCAGCTGGGAAATCTAAGTTAATATTGGACAGTTGCAATGGCGCGTGTTCGCGGAAGCCGAAGCAGAGATTTTCATAGCGCACATGACCTTGAATGCTAGGCATGAGGATATTTTGCGCTTCTGTTTCTGTTTCTTGAGGAGTGTCTAAAATATCAGCAAGGCGTTGCAGAGATAAGGCTGTTTCTTGGAAGTTTTGCCATAGTTGCATCAAGCGTAACAACGGACTAGTTACATAACCTGCAAGGATGCGAAAAGCGATGAGTTGTCCGAGGGTAAGTTGTTGATTGAGGACGAGATAAGCGCCTACCCACAGCACTAACATGCTAGAAAATTTGTTGAGGAAGCTGCTAACAGAACTGGCTGTAGTTTGAGTAGAAACTGTTTTAAAACCGGCGCTGATGTAACGAGCATAACGTTCTTGCCATTGCCAACGCGATCGCATTTCTAAATTTTGCGCCTTGACTGTCTGCATTCCTCCCATGACTTCTACTAAGTAAGATTGAGTCTGGGCATTGCGTTCGGCTTTTTCTTGTAATTGTCGCCGCATTACGGGCGATACTACAAAGTTGAGCAAGCCAAACAACGGTACTGTTACCAATGCTACCAAGGTGAGAATTGGGCTATAAAATGCCATCACCACAATGTAGACTACAGAAAACACTGCATCCATCACCACAGTTAAGGCTGTACCAGTCAAGAAAGAGCGGATATTTTCTAATTCATGAATGCGTGTTGCCAATTCCCCCACAGGATGACGCTCAAAATAAGATAATGGCAAACGCAACAGATGACTAATCACCTCTGAACCAAGGGAGAGGTCAATACGATTAGTTGTATCTGTAAATAAATGAGTGCGGACTGTGGTAAGTATGGCTTCAACTACCCCTACTACTAACAAAAATATCCCAAAAACTTCCAAAGTACCAGGACTATTACCGACCAATACTTTATCAATAATTGCTTGGGTGACTAAAGGATTTACCAACCCAAAAATCTGAATTACAATCGAAGCCAACAACACTTCAATAAGTACTTTGCGATGGCGTTTGATTGCAGGTACAAACCAATTTAAACTAAACCGCGCCTTGGGAGTATTTTTAGTGGTTTGTAGTAACAGTACTTCTCCTTCTTGTCCCCAATTCTCAACAAAATCTCGCAGTTTGTAGCGCAACAATCCCATTTCTGGAACAGCAATCAGTAACTCTTGGTTACTATTTTGATAAACAATTGCAAAACTACCTTGCCAACTAATCATTAGTGGTAATTGCAAACGGCTGACAGCAGCAGCAGGAACTTTCACCATCTGGGTTGTTAATCCCATCAATTCAGCGGCGGCTGCACAAAATTGCAGAGATATGGCACCTTTGTGTTCTTGCTGCTTTGTCAAAACTCGCCGCAATACATCTCGGCGCATGGGAATGTGAAAGTATTTGCTCAACATTTCAAAGCAAGCCAAAGAACCATCTAAAGGGCCTCTACCCCGGATATAAGGATATTTTTTTGGTTTAGCTGGAGATTCTTCAGCGATGGTAATTTCAGAAGCATAGGGAATGTCTGCGGGTAAAATTGCTGTGGGTGTGGGTTCTTCTCCTAATAAAGATTTGGGTAAACCCACTAAACGCATATTTGCATGAAATTTTAGTTTCGGATTTAAATCCTCTAATTCTAAACGAGTCCCCGCAGGAAAATTAGCATCAAAATTACTGCTAACTAACCATAAAAATTCTGAGTTTAATTGATTGTGAAATACTTTGCGTGCAGGCAATGTTTGGATAACTGCGGCTTCAGTTGCAGCTTGAGCAAGCTTAACTAAATTTTTGCTGCCATCTGCGCGACGGCTGAGTTCTTTTGTTAGCAGTTCGTATACTTCTAAAAGAGTAACATGATTTTGTAAGGCTTGGGCAAAAGCTGGCTCTTGCTTAAGTAGTGTGAGAAAATCAGCAATGGGTAGATTGAATGCGATAACTTCAGTAGAAGCGATCGCAGTTTCACAAGCAATGCCCCGCACATGACTTAACCAACCTAATACCTCTCCTGATGACAGCAGTTTCAGCGTTACAGGATTTGGTTTATCCGCATTGTAGCCTAACAGTCTAGCTTGTCCTTGATAGATAATAGTAATTTGAGCAGGCATAGCTTCTTGAGTGACTATTACCTGTCCAATGCGATAGCGTAAAAATTGTACCTGACCTATCCAAGTTTCTAAAACGCTCTGGGGTAAGTGATTAAATGGGAATAAACTTGCAATTAATTCTTGGAGATTTAGTGTTGGGTTTGTCATGATTTTTAATAATAGATTTTGATTAATTAACGAACCGCCAAGAGCGCCAAGGACGCCAAGAAGAAATTAGAGAATAATTTTGTTGTGTAATTTGCGGATTTAGAGCTTATTTGAAAATTATTCTTTCTTGGCGCTCTTGGCGGTTCGTTTCATTATTCTTTATTCACTTAAAAAATTACTATGCAACTTCTTGCAACTGTGCAGATTTACTATTAACGCCCATCCAAATTTTTTCTTCTGGCGACAATTGATTTAATTGCTGTTGGAACCAAGCTTCAAAATGTTCTTGCAGCAATCTTTGGCGCATAAAATCATCTAACTGTGCAGAAATTAGCTTTTCCACACGTACAATAACCCATGAATTTCCAAAAGCTACGGGTGGTTGAACTGCACCGACTTGACTTGTATAAAGAAGTTGAGCAAGATTTGGAGTAATATTACCAAGTTCCACTGGGCCGATAATGCCATATTTATCAGCTTCCGAACCTTGAGAATATTCTCGTGCCACTTCGGCAAAGGAACATTCACCTTCTGTGATTCGGAAAAATAGCTCGTTAACAATGCTTTTGTTGTCAGTTTGAATTAAAGAATAAATAATTCGATCTAAATATCTTTTGCGTTTGAGAAAGTAAGATTCTATTTGATGTCCCCAAGTTATTTGTTTGAACTTTTCTACTCTCAGCTTTCGGGTTGCCAAAAGTTCTAATTGTTCTCGATTCAAACCATAACGCAAGCACCAATTTTGTATTTTTTCTTCGCTTGTCAAATCCCACTGCTGATAAAATTGCTCTAGGGCATGAGATGTTTCTGATTGGGTGCAGGTGATTGGTGCAATTGCTAATTCGATTATTCTCTGAGATATCAATTGCGGTATCAAGTTGTAGCCAGTTAAAAAAGGAATAATTTCTCTAGGTATATCGGCATAGCTTAACCCAGGCATTGCACCGTTTATTTGTAAAACTTTACTCATATTTGTAGAAATATTTAATCCGTGCAGTTATAAAATTTAGAAATGCAAGCGGTAAAGTTCAGGTCAAGTTCTGTACCGCTTGCAACGTTTGGATAATATTGAAAGCATTGCCCTACAATGCTTTCAATTACCACCTACTAATGTTAAGCAAAAGTGGTGGTGAAGTGGTCAAAATTCAAGCGATAGCCGGTGTTGCCACTAAATTGCTGGACTTGCAAGAAGTAGTTACCGGAATTGTTGATGTTGGAAATTACATCAGCCACAGTACCACCTCTAGTAGAACGTGCAATTTCTTCGCCAGCGTCAACAATGCGATTGTTGTTAGAGTCCTGAACCAGTCTAATATCAGCATCAGCTAGAAGTCCGCTGAGTCTAATGTTCACACCTTCAAATAATCCTAGAGAGAAGTGGTAAGTATCTGTGGTGTCTGCATCATTTACTAAACTAGAGCGAGTAACATCAGCTGATAAATTACCAAGTTCAAATTCTTTAGGTAGAAGATTGCTGAAACCAGCTGTCGAGTTGGGTGTAGTCGCAGACACAGCAAGATCGTAAGTTACAGTGCCGGAACTACCAGGAGCAAAACGACGGACTTGAGCAAAATAAGTACCTGTACTTTCTCGATTATTGAGAGATTCATCTCTATTGCTAGAATTAGTGGAAAAATCTACCAATTGGTCGCCGGAATCAAAGATGCCGTTACCGTTGTCTCGAAAAAGGAATAACTCGGCATCATCACCAGTACTGATATCTGTTAGAGACACATTAATGTTTTTGGTGCCGCTAATTTGAAATTTAAAGACATCAGTGGTATCGGATGTAGTTAAACTGAAGTTGTTTCTTACAACAGGAGTAGTGCCGATTGAACCAAGATTAAATGTAGCCATTTTTTTGTTCTTTAGTTGAGTGTTGTTAGTAATGTGGTTAGTTAATACCAATTATTTAAAATGAAGCAATATATATAAAAAATCAGGAACCTATTGCCGCACCAATTTTTTTAATTGCAAATTGGTATTAACGTCTCCCACAATTATCTATACGTGTAATCCTGAGGGTTATGCAAGATGTAATATTTTTGATGTCTAAACTTACAGGAATTTTCAGATATAACAAAAGCAAGAGGTAAAACCATTGCTTTCTAAATGTTTTAACTTACAGTAGATTGCTACTATTTTGTGAGGTACATATAATTGTAGGGGCACAATATATTGTGCCCCTACCAATGTACGCTTATTTGTAAAGCTGTATTCATATTTGTATAAATATTCGATCTATGCAGTGATAAAATTTAAAAATGCAAGCGGCATTCAGGTATGTATCTGTACCGCTTGCACGACTTAAATCTTCTTGAAAGCATTGTACAGCAGTGCTTTCAATTACCTCAATCTAAGCTGTAACAAAGTCGAAGGAAGCAAACACATTAGTATTGTCTTGCACAACCGCAATCAGATCGCCGTTTCTGAAAATTTGCGTGTCTAATGCGGAACCACCAGACACATTAATGTTCTTGTTTAATGTGTAACCAGAGACACTACCGTTAACTCGAATCTTGTCACCCTGGCTGAAATTGAAATCAACAATTGTGGCAAAACTAGAGCCGGTGGAATTGAGGTAGAAGGAACGGCTTTTATCTCCAAGCACAAACGTGTCGGCTCCAGAACCGCCCCTGAGAGTGTCTAACTCATTTCCATTGACTCCATTAAAGCCTATGAGAATATCATTACCAGTGCCACCAGTGAGGGAGTCACTGCCGGAGCCACCGAAAAGGGTGTCATTGCCGGAGCCACCACTGAGGGTGTCATTGCCTGCGCCACCGCTAAGGTCGTCATTGTCCGCGCCACCGCTAATGAAGTCATTGCCGACAGCACCGAGAATTATGTCATTGCCTCCGCTACCCAAGATGGTGTCGTTGCCCGAACCACCGTTAATAAGGTCAATGCCTAGTAGGCCATCGATAAAGTCATTAGCTCCATCAGCAAAGATGATGTCATTTCCATTGGTTGGTTGTCCTTGTATAATAGCCATTGTGTATTTTCCTTGTTGAAGTTAGTTAATCTAGAACTTGAAAGCGATCGCAACAAGCTAAAGTGAAGACTGGTTAGTATGAGTATTTGAGAAACTCATGTTATCTTCAGCAATTAGTTGTCACACTTATCCATACGTGAGCTACAGAAGTTTATGCAGAGTAAATTTTGAATTGGACAGTTGCTATAAAAGGCAATAGGGATTTCATATAGCAGATTGCTCTCGGAGTGAGGTACAGATAATCGTAGGGAACATGGCTGTGCCCCTACCCGTGTATTTCATCAATAAATTGAACAACCACTTGCTCTACTTGGGCAAAGCCTAAGTAGAGCAAGTGGCGTAAGGTTATATCTCAAATAGATCGATTATTTAATTACGTCTACAATTGCGTTAGCGTAGCGGGGCGTAGCCTATTGCGTCACTACGAATTGCAAATTGTTCGGTCAAAGGTTTTCTTAGACCAGCACAACGTCTGTACTAATTGAGAAGCCAGCAGGTTTGTTTTCGACAGTTGCAAACAGTTGTCCTTGGTAAGACAAACCACCAGTCATGTTGTTATAGCTGAACTGACTTAGGTTACTAGCACCAAAGCCTATTTTGCTGACTTGGATTTTATCTCCCTGTGCATATTGGAAATCTTTGATAATGTCTATGCCGTTGAGCTTAGACTCAAAGTAGAACTTATCTGCGCCTAAACCGCCAGAGAGTACATCATTCCCTTTACCACCAGCAAGATAGTCATTGCCAGCATCACCGTAGAGGCTGTCATTTCCATTGCCGCCATAAAGTATGTCATTGCCCTCGTTCCCATAGCCAACTAACGGCGTTGATGTGCCACGACCATCGAGCAAGTCATTGCCTGCACCGCCTGTAAATTGTACGCTTGCAATGCTAGTTCCAGCCAAGCTGTTAACATCCAAGATGTCATCGCCACCTTGACCGTTGATTTCAAATTTTTCGGCAGTGTCTACAGTTAAAGTAAATGGCACCAAGTTCAAGCGGTCAAAGATGGCTCTACCTTGGGCATCGCCTTGCAAGCGGAAGGTATCCCCCGCAGCCGCCGCGCCATTTACCTCCACTACATCGTAGCCAGCATTGCCACTCATTTTGTCGCTGCCATCGCCGTTGTTCCAAATTAGCCTGTCGTTTCCGGCTCCACCAACGAAAATGTCATTACCGCGATCGCCAATTATGGTATCGTTACCATCACCACCTGATAGCCAGTCAATGCCGTCACCGCCGCGTAACAAGTCGTTACCAGTATCGCCCGAAAGGCTGTCAGTTCCAGTACCACCCTTGAGGGTGTCATTGCCATCGTTGCCATAACCAATTAACGGCGTAGCTGTATCAGCACCATCGAGCAAGTCATTGCCTGCACCGCCTGTAAATTGTACGCTTGCAATGCTAGTTCCAGCCAAGCTGTTAACATCCAAGATGTCATCGCCACCTTGACCGTTGATTTCAAATTTTTCGGCAGTGTCTACAGTTAAAGTAAATGGCACCAAGTTCAAGCGGTCAAAGATGGCTCTACCTTGGGCATCGCCTTGCAAGCGGAAGGTATCCCCCGCAGCCGCCGCGCCATTTACCTCCACTACATCGTAGCCAGCATTGCCACTCATTTTGTCGCTGCCATCGCCGTTGTTCCAAATTAGCCTGTCGTTTCCGGCTCCACCAACGAAAATGTCATTACCGCGATCGCCAATTATGGTATCGTTACCATCACCACCTGATAGCCAGTCAATGCCGTCACCGCCGCGTAACAAGTCGTTACCAGTATCGCCCGAAAGGCTGTCAGTTCCAGTACCACCCTTGAGGGTGTCATTGCCATCGTTGCCATAACCAATTAACGGCGTAGCTGTATCAGCACCATCGAGCAAGTCATTGCCTGCACCGCCTGTAAATTGTACGCTTGCAATGCTAGTTCCAGCCAAGCTGTTAACATCCAAGATGTCATCGCCACCTTGACCGTTGATTTCAAATTTTTCGGCAGTGTCTACAGTTAAAGTAAATGGCACCAAGTTCAAGCGGTCAAAGATGGCTCTACCTTGGGCATCGCCTTGCAAGCGGAAGGTATCCCCCGCAGCCGCCGCGCCATTTACCTCCACTACATCGTAGCCAGCATTGCCACTCATTTTGTCGCTGCCATCGCCGTTGTTCCAAATTAGCCTGTCGTTTCCGGCTCCACCAACGAAAATGTCATTACCGCGATCGCCAATTATGGTATCGTTACCATCACCACCTGATAGCCAGTCAATGCCGTCACCGCCGCGTAACAAGTCGTTACCAGTATCGCCCGAAAGGCTGTCAGTTCCAGTACCACCCTTGAGGGTGTCATTGCCATCGTTGCCATAACCAATTAACGGCGTAGCTGTATCAGCACCATCGAGCAAGTCATTGCCTGCACCGCCTGTAAATTGTACGCTTGCAATGCTAGTTCCAGCCAAGCTGTTAACATCCAAGATGTCATCGCCACCTTGACCGTTGATTTCAAATTTTTCGGCAGTGTCTACAGTTAAAGTAAATGGCACCAAGTTCAAGCGGTCAAAGATGGCTCTACCTTGGGCATCGCCTTGCAAGCGGAAGGTATCCCCCGCAGCCGCCGCGCCATTTACCTCCACTACATCGTAGCCAGCATTGCCACTCATTTTGTCGCTGCCATCGCCGTTGTTCCAAATTAGCCTGTCGTTTCCGGCTCCACCAACGAAAATGTCATTACCGCGATCGCCAATTATGGTATCGTTACCATCACCACCTGATAGCCAATCAATTCCATCACCACCTCGTAACAAGTCGTTACCACCATCACCCCAAAGGCTGTCATTCCCAGCGGCACCATCTATAATATCGTTGCCTGCCAATCCAGAAATGCGATCGTCGCCATCAGTGCCTGTGAGGGTAGGGTAAAATATTCCGTTTTGAATTGTGCCGTTGTCATTGAAATTAGTACCAAATTTAGTGACCATGTGGATTTTTCCTTACGCTATGGAACCTTACACATATCCATACGTGAACCACTAAGCTCTATGCAGGGTACTTTTTACTTAAGCAGTGTTTGTAAAATTTCTTAATACAATCGCATTGTCAGCCGATGCAATCGCATTGTCACTCGATGCAATCGCATTGTCAGCCGATACAATCGCATTGTCAGCCGATACAATCGCATTGTCACTCGATACAATCGCATTGTCACTCGATACAATCGCATTGTCACTCGATACAATCGCA
>JAVRBO020000023.1:0-60965 GCA_034531195.2 Nostoc sp. ChiSLP01 | reverse complement strand
CCTCCCACACCTCCCACACCTCCCACACCTCCCACACCTCCCTCTCCTCCCACACTTCCTACTTGCCCCATGCCCTGTTCCCTGCTATAGCCTGAGTTGTGTTTAACCGCAGTCGTCGTAACTTAGCTCTTTGGTTTACCCTTTCAATGGGGTGCATTCTCGTTCTGTTTGCTGGAGTTATTTATAATCTCGAACTAAAAGACAAGCTCAAAGCATTAGATCAACTCCTTTATAAAAGATCAGAGCTAATGGCAGCCAGTTCGCAGTATCGGCTGTATCAAGGGAAAAAACAAGTCGATCTGAGCAATATACCCTTATTGGGTAGTGGTTCTCACCCTGCTGACATTGAACTGGTTTATGTTCGCTGGTATGACCCGAATGGCAAACTCAAGCGTTTTTTTGGTACTCCACCTCCAGAACAGTTAGAAACATCATCTGGGTTTCTCACTATTAAGTCCGTTGACTCGTTCACAGGTGAGGCGCTTTGGCTTCGTCAAGTCACGCTACCCGTTCAAGGAGGAAATTCGGTAATCGGCTATCTTCAAGTGGCTATTCCACTCGAAGAGACTCAAAACGATCTCAGACAATTTCAGTTAATGTTGACGCTGACTGTGCCTATAGCACTGGGGTTAATTGGACTTACAGGTTGGGTACTTGGTGGCATAGCTATGCAACCTGTTCGGCAAGCCTATAACCAACTGCAACGCTTTACATCAGATGCTTCTCATGAATTGCGATCGCCCCTTTCTGCAATTTTGACCAATGCCCAAGTTGGGTTACTAATGGCCGCAGATCGTCCCCAAATCCATCCCTCAATGGAGAACATCATCGATAGCGCCAAGTCGATGAGTAACTTGGTCAATAACCTACTGCTGTTGGCTCGGCATCAGGGACAATTAACTCCTGAATCTCTCAAAAAGGTTAATCTGAATAGCTTGCTAGAGAATTTAGCCGTTCACTATACTAGTGTTGCTGCAAAAGCATCCATCGAGTTGATCGGTAATTTCCCAGAACAGCCGATTAACTTGTGGGCTGACCGTGATTTGCTGCGGCTAGCTGTGGAAAATTTGCTCGACAACGCTTGCAAATACACTCCGTCTGGTGGAACGGTATGGTTACGCTTAGAATCTCACTCAGATCGGGCAGTGATTCAGGTAATCGATAGCGGGATTGGAATTCCAGGGGCAGATTTACCTTACATTTTCGATCGCTTTTATCGGGTTGACACAGAACGGGCACGAGAAAGCGGCGGATTTGGGTTAGGATTAGCGATCGCTCAACAAATTGTCCAGGCTCATGGCGGTCACATCCATGTCATCAGCCATGAAGGTCAAGGCTCGACGTTCCAGATAAAATTACCCTTCATGAGACATCCTAAAAGTTAATTTAAGTACGACACTTGTCTAAGTACTACTTGTATACAGCAGATTTTAAGCAAATTGAAGTACACAAGCTATCCGATTGCGATCGGGACTTACGCAAACAATAGTCGAAACGCTTATTTTTAGGTAGGAGCGATTCATGAATTGCCCTACGCCTGTAGTTTTGCATAAGTTCCGGTCTAAATTCTAATGTAGATGTTTGAATTTTGGTTTTTAAATTTTTGCTTATAGAGTAGTAATGATTTTGCAAAGAATCAGTAATGTTACTGTTGCCATAGAAGATTCATCGTAGAATTAAAGACACTTCAGAGCAGATATTCTCCACTAATGAATCGCTTTTCTCAAAAAATCACGGATTCTTACGGTAGCATTTCCCAACAGGTTGAGTTAAGCCAAGTGTCTGGTTGTAAGCAGTTACTTCGCGATCGCTATAAAATACTCCAAGTTTTGGGTAGAGGTGGTTTTGGGATCACATTTTTAGCCAAAAATGCCCTATTGCCAGGGAATCCTCTATGCGTAATTAAACAGCTATCGCCAAAAGTGACTAGCGGTCAGAACTGGCAAAAGGCATGTACGCGCTTTGAAAAAGAAGCACAAACCTTGGCTTTACTCGGTAGCCATTCTCAAATTCCCATGTTATTAGACTACTTCCAAGTCAATAGGGAATTTTATTTAGTTCAAGAATACATACCCGGCTTGACTTTGGCACGGGAAGTACGGCGAACTGGGCCTAAAAGTGAAGCCTCAGTGAAACAGTTTTTACAAGAATTGTTGCCAGTATTACAGTATCTTCATCAAAATGGTGTAATTCATCGAGATATAAAACCGCAAAATTTATTGCGGCGTGAAGATGACAAACGGGTAGTACTGATAGATTTTGGTGCAGTCAAAGAACAATTAATTGATAGTTGTGAAAACTCAGTTAATTTATCTGCAAACACTAATTTTGTTGGGACTATGGGATTTGCACCCCCAGAACAGTTTTCTTTACGTCCAGTTTATGCCAGTGATATTTATGCAGTCGGTGTTACTTGTATTTATATGTTGACTGGCAAAAGTCCTTTAGAATTCGACCGAGATCCGATTACCGGTGAAATTGCTTGGCAAAAAGAGGTAAACATCAGCGACGATTTTGCCCAAGTTTTAGGAAAAATGCTGAAATTTTCTTTACGCGATCGCTTTAAAACTGCGGATGAAGTAGTAAAAGCTTTAGGTAAGGAAAACTTTTTACCTGACTTGGCGAACTGCCTAACTAACCAAAACGTAAAAAAGAAAAATCTTATACATAACGAAATTCCAAATTGGGAGATTACAGATTGCCAAATTAAGCATCCCCAAATTACACAACAGGAAAATTCTGATGTATACGTGCCGCCTGTAGTTAGAACTGCTACCGCCATTCGCAAATGGAGAGCAAGACTAAAATAAACAAGGTCAAACCCTTGAGCGCATTGAGTATCAAATGGATAATTAATCGAGGAAAATATAAAATCTCAAAAACAAATTTAGTAAGCATTTTGACTAGATTCGAGAGTCAGTGATGATTAATTAGTCTGGCTCAGGCTTTAATACTTAGTTATTTATTGATTGCAAATATACAAGAAAAAGTGCTAAAGCTAGGAGTGACAAAAATTTTTTTTTCAGATTATTATATAATCGAAAGAATAATTAATCCTATGGCTCTCGTAGTTTTCCACAAATGAGGAAGACTCACTCAGCTAATGTCCTCGAAAATAGCATAGATTTTCATTGGGTATTAGGCATGGGGCATTGGATATTGGTTAATTGCTAATGACTAATGACTAATGACTAATGACTAAATATGCTATTTACAAAGGCTAACCATATATATTAAGTAATTCCCCAATCCCCAGAACAGGGTTTTTCTACCACAGTAAGCGAGAGTCAATTATTTTAAGGGTAAATACGGGGCAAACTTAGCTTAAGTTGTCATGCAGTCGCGCCTGTCAGATCATGATCTGCTGCTTAAATCCCGATTGCCCAAACCCCCTGAATCCCAATGGAAAGAAGTTTTGCCAAAATTGCGGCACCCCGCTGGTGTCGCTTTTGAGAAATCGCTTCCGTGTTATCCGAGTCCTTTCAGATGAAGGGGGATTTGGCAGAACTTATCTATCAGAAGACATAGATAAACTCAATGAACGCTGCGTTATCAAGCAATTAGCTCCAAAATTCCAAGGAACTTGGTCGCAAAAAAAGGCGATGGAGTTGTTTGCTCAAGAAGCACAGCGATTACAAGAACTTGGAGAACATCCGCAAATTCCGACTTTGTTGGCTTACTTTGAGCAAGAGGGCTGTTTGTACTTAGTGCAGCAGTTTATCAATGGAGACAATTTATTAAAGGAGTTGCAACAGCGCAAGAAGCCGTATACTGCTAGGGAAATTCAAGCGATTTTGCTGGATTTATTGCCTGTACTCAAGTTTATCCACGATCGCAATGTCATTCATCGAGACATCAAGCCAGAAAATATTATCCGGCATAAAAGCGATGGACGATTAAGCTTGATTGATTTTGGTTCCTCTAAGCAATTCACAGCTAAAGTTCAAAATAAATCTGGTACATCCATTGGTTCTCACGGCTATTCTCCCCTAGAACAAATCAGAGATGGTAAAGCTTTCGCCGCAAGCGACTTGTTCGGTTTAGGTGCTACCTGCTTTCACCTGCTGACAGGAACTTCCCCCTTTCAATTGTGGATGGAATGCGGCTATGCCTGGGTAAGTAATTGGCGGCAATATTTACGCACTCCATTAAATGCTGAATTGGATTCGGTAATTGACAAGCTTTTGAAAAAAGACATTCAACAACGCTATCAGTCAACCGATGAAGTTCTCAGAGACTTGGTGCCAAAACAACCACTAGCACTGCCGCCAGCTGGTAAATCAACTGCTACAATTCCCCTAACTAAAGCATCAAATTTACCAAAAAGTTATGGCTTACTGAGAATTTTAGTCTTGGTAAGTGCTTTTATTATGTTGTTTGGATTTAGCGAATCTTGGTATAAACATTTTCGCCGGATTCAAACTAATTTGTCTTCTAGGTTAATTCATAATAGTCCGAGCAAAAATAACCCTATTTTGGGTCAAGCCCTAAAAATTAACTTAAGCAAAGTTTCCTTAGTTAACACCCTCCAAGGACACGAAAACTCAGTTTTATCCATCGCCATCAGCCCCGATGGCAAAACCATCGCCAGCAGTGGTGAGGATGGCTACGACGGGCTACGCCTACGCAAAATTAAACTTTGGAATCTAGCAACTGGAAAACAAATCTCTTCACTCAACACCTATTCTGGACAGGTGAATGTCGTGATTATTAGCCCAGATGGCAAAACTTTGGTAAGTGGTAATGATGACAGCACCATCAAAATCTGGAATCTGGTAACAGGACGACAAATTCGCACTCTAACAGGGCATTCTGACTCGGTTCATACCCTAGCCATCAGCCCCGATAGCCAGACTTTAATTAGTGGTAGTGATGATAACACCATCAAAATCTGGGATTTAGCAACGGGAGAGCAAATTAAGACACTGACAGGGCATACATTTTGGGTGCGCTCGGTAGCAATCAGCCCCAACGGCGTAATTCTTGCCAGTGGCAGTTTTGACAAAACCATCAAAATCTGGAATTTGGCAAAAGGATACTCCATCCGTACACTAGCGGGAAACTCTCAAACAATAACAAACGTCGCTATTAGCCCAGATGGTAAAACTTTAGCCAGCGGTAGCCGCGATCGCACCATCAAACTTTGGAACACGGCCACCGGCAGAGAAATTCGCACGCTGGCGGGACACGATAACACAGTCACAAGTGTAGCTTTCAGTCCTGATGGTCAAATTCTTGCCAGTGGTAGCCGCGATCGCACCATTAAGCTCTGGAATATTGCCACAGGAGAAGAAATTCTCACATTGGCAGCCCACACTAACACCGTAACATCTGTTACCTTCAGCCCTGATAGCAAGACCCTTGTCAGCAGTAGCGATGACAATACTATTAAGATTTGGCGGTTGGTTGAGTGAGGAGGCTCTTGAGGCAGGGGGGCAAGCAGGAGGTGTGGGAGGTGTGGGAGGTGTGGGAGGTGTGGGAGGATGGTGAAAAAATCTTTCCCCCCTCTCTCCCCACACTCCCCCATCCCCCCTCTCCCCCCACACTCCCCACACTTCCTTGTCTCCCCTGCCTCTCCCCCCACACTCCCCACACTCCCCACACTTCCCCATCTCTCCTCTGCTCCTCCGCCCCTCTGCCCCTTCGCCCCCAGTACCCAATTACGATAAACTGTCTCAAGTGAGTGAGCAGGGGTGAAAATGAGCAATATCACCAGCCATCGCCGCGATCGCAGGTCTTGGCTTAAAATACCGAAGCTGTTGTTTGGTTGGCAGCAAGTATTTAAAGAAGCACGTACCCGAATTTTGTTTTGGTATTTACTGATTTTGGCGATCGCATTTCTCATTGCCATTCCAGCTTTTCGCTATCATCTTTACCAGCGCATTGACGAACGGGTTCGCCAAGAGATGCTAGAAGACATGGCAGCTTTTAATGCGTTAATTAATGGTGAAACCTTTGCTCCAGATGATGCACTGACTGAGGACGATCCAGAAGAAATAGTAATTGAACCAGACCAGTTGAAATGGTTGCTCGCTGGGAAAAAAAAAATCGCTCCTCCAACTTCCAAAGAAGATTTGATCCGCCTTTTCAGAGCTTATTTGTTGTATCGACTACCAGAGGATGACTCTTACTTCATCACCTTTATTGATGGTAAATTTTACAAATCTAGCCCTAGAGCGCGTCCTAAACCCCTTGCCAAGGAATCACCACTGATGCAACGGTGGGCAAAACAAACCAAACCTGAGCAGGGAGAAAAAGAATTTTCTGACCAAGATGTTAGTAAGATTCTTTACATGGTGGAACCGATAAAAATTAATGGAAAAACTCAAGGAGTCTTTGTGGTTGCCCATAATACAACTGGGCAGCGGGCAGAAACTTTAGAAGCAGTTTCTGTGATTATTGAGGTTTCTAGCTTAGTCTTTGTGGTGTCTTTAATTCTGGCTTGGTTTGCAGCGGGACGAGTCCTAGCTCCTCTACGTGTAATTACGACTACTGCCCATGCAATCACTGAATCAGATTTAACGCAACGTTTACCAGTACAAGGCAAAGGTGAACTGGCAGAACTAGCAACAACGTTCAACGAAATGATGGACAGACTAGAGTCAGCTTTCGCCAGCCAGCGGGAATTTGTCAACGATGCAGGGCATGAAATTCGGACTCCCATCACCATCATTCGCGGACATATAGAACTCATGGGAGATGACCCCCAAGAACAAAAAGAAACCTTGGCATTGGTGATCGGAGAATTGGACAGGATGAGCCGTTTAGTGGATGATTTGATTTTGTTGGCAAAGGCAGAACGCTTAGACTTTTTGCAGTTGGCGACGGTGAATGTCGCAGAGCTAACCCAAGAGTTATTTGTGAAAGCTCAAGCGCTAGGAGAGCGGGACTGGCAAATAGATGCAGTGGCAAAGGGTCAGATTATAGTCGATCGCCAAAGAATTACTGAGGCTGTGATGAATTTGGCGCAGAATGCGACCCAACATACTATCAAGAGTGATACGATTTCCATAGGTTCTGTCATCGCTAAAGGAAAAGTGCATTTCTGGGTACGCGATACAGGCGAAGGCATCCCCCTTGTAGATCAAAAACGGATTTTTGAACGTTTTGCTCGAACTTCTAAAAGTCGTCGTCGTTCTGAAGGTGCGGGATTGGGGCTATCAATTGTCCGAGCGATCGCCGAAGCACACGATGGACAAGTATTACTTCGGAGTCAGCTAGGAAAAGGTTCGATGTTTACTATCGTTTTACCCCTCGATCCTCCCAAAATTTGAGAAGGCAGAGGCAGGAGGCAGGGGGCAGGGGGCAGGGGGCAGGGGGCAGAAGGCAGGAGGCAGGAGGCAGGAGGATGGATTCTTCATTTTGAATGCGTGAATGCGTGAATGCGTGAATTGTTTGTCTCCCTCATCTCCCTCATCTCCCCAATCCCCAGTCCCCAATCCCCAGTCCCCACTATGCCTCACATTCTCATCGCTGAAGATGAACCCCGGATTGCCTCATTTATTGAAAAAGGATTGCGATCGCAAGGATTTACAACGACAACAGTTACCGACGGACTGTATGTGGTAGATGTTGTACACAGTGGAGCTTTTGATTTACTAATTTTGGATTTGGGATTGCCTGGAAAAGATGGATTTCAGGTGTTGGAAGAACTGCGCGGACAGGGAGAAGATTTGCCTGTAATTATTCTCTCGGCTCGCAGTGACGTTCACGATAAAGTTGCTGGACTAGAAGGGGGTGCAGATGATTATGTCACCAAACCCTTCCGATTTGAAGAACTTTTGGCGCGGGTAAAGTTGCGTTTGCGAACTGCTAAACCAGTAAGAGATGCCCAAGAGTTTACCTTGATTGCGGGTAATGTGGTACTGGATTTGCGGACTCGACAAGTAAAAGTTGGCGATCGCTTTATAGAATTACCTGCTCGTGAATTTACAATGGCGGAAATGTTTTGCCGCCATCCCGGACAAGTTATCAGTCGCGAACAACTGCTAGATTATGTTTGGGGCTATGACTATAATCCAGGTTCTAATATTGTCGATGTCTATGTCGGTTATCTCCGCAAGAAATTAGGCAGTGACATCATTGAAACAGTTAGAGGAATGGGTTATCGCTTGCGGATATAAAAACAAGTACAGATAGACAATTATGCAATACCAAATTTTTGTTCAAAGCCAAAAAGATAACTTTGTGGCATCAGTGGTTGGAATGCCAAATGTAATGGTTGAGGCTAATACAGAAGAGGAAGCAATTTCCAAGATTAAATCTGCGCTACAAGCACAATTAGCGACAGGTAAGTTTGTGACTATTGAAGTTAATCCTAAAGAAATTCCTCATCAAAAAATAACTCAAATGAAGTATGCAGGAATATTTGCTAACGATCCAACATTTGACGATTTCATGGAAAAATTAGTTGCTATCCGCAAAGAATTAAATGCAGCTAAAGATGAGTAATGACAATTTATATTTTAGATACAGACCACTTAAGTCTTTATGGACGAAATCACCCCATCCTGGTCGCAAAGCTATTAGCAGCTAAAATACAACTAACAACAACTGCAATTAATGTTGAAGAACAGTTAAGAGGCCGTTTGGCTCAAGTTGCGGAAGCAAAAGATGGAGTTTTACAATCAAATGCTTATCAGCGACTCATTGAAACAGTTATGCTACTGTCTGAATTTAATATTCTTCAGTATGATGAAAAATCCCAAGATATTCAATACTTGTCGGTTAAGGGGAAAAGGGGAAGGGGAAAGGGGAAAGAAAAAACCTTTAACCTTTACCCTTTAACCCTTTCCCCAAACCCAATGCCGAGTTAAAAATCGTTAACCGAGCAGTATTGCCAAGATATTTACCAAAACTTCAGAAACCAACGCATTCGTATCGGCACTCAAGATTTACGCATTGCATCCATAGTCCTTGCTAATAAAGGAATCCTCTTAACAAGAAACCTGGGAGATTTTGAGAAAGTTCCAGGACTTACTATCCAAAATTGGACAACTTAGCTTTTTATCTTGTAGTTACATTATTAGCCCAAATTGCTAGTACCAGTTGTGGATGATTGGACATTGTTACAAGAATTTCGTAGACACAGACAGAGGCTAGCGATTATTATCATCACAGCTATTAAAGACGATCGCCTTTAATCGTGGCGCAAATTACTATATCAGCAAGCCATTTCGTTTTTGTGATTTGCTGGAACGGATTCAAACCCATTTCAATCGTGGTTGAGCATGAAACAGCACAATAACTTTGATAAACTGGCTTGTGGATGGTCAGACAGCGGCGTCCAGCGATTAAATAACTTTGGCTATTGGTTCAGCCATCTGAAAGTTGGTCAAAAAATAGGTGTTGGATATGCACTGGTTGTCAGCATTGCTGTGCTGGGAACTACTATGGGTTTTTTGATTGCAGACCGTTACAAAATGAAGGCGCAAAAACGAGAAGCGGCAGCGTTTGAAGAACTATATCAGGCGTCTCAATTGAAAACAAGTGTGTTTTATGTACGCACCACTCAACACCAACTGATTCTCTACATGGATAGACCAAAACTATGGGAAAAAAATTACGCTGAATTATTGGATTATGTTGCCCAAGTCCGACAAGTGTGGTCTGAATTAACAGCAGATTATACTATACAAAAGCCTACTAGATCTTATCATGTAAATAAGCAAAAAGGATTCTACCTTTTGTTGCAGAATTACAAAAATTTTAGTGCTTACTTACACCGTACAGAAGCTTTTTTTCAGGGTAGTAATCCCAATAAATTATCACCATCTGAAATTAAGACAGCGCAAACTCAACTGTTTAATTTTATGCATGGCTCACCAGTTTTTTTGATGGATAATTTTCTCGATGACATCACAAAGCTGGTAGAAGTTACAGCCAAAGAGTACGAGCAAGCCAAACAGGAACTACAAATCGCAGAAAAATTACGCTTATATATTATCGTTGGTAGTCTGTCATTATCAATTGCGATCGCCACATTACTAGCAATTTACACTAGTCGCGCCATTGCCCGCCCCATCCAAGCAGTCACTCATATTGCCCAGCAGGTTACCGAAGAATCTAATTTCGATTTACAAGCACCCGTCACGACTAATGATGAAGTCGGTATCTTAGCAACTTCCCTCAATCGTCTTATCCAAGAAGTTCAGCAACTCATTAAAGCCCAAAAGGATATTAACGAACAGCTAGAAGTATACAGTCAAGTGTTAGAAAAAAAGGTGTGCGAACGGACGCAGGAGTTAAATGAAAAAAATCAACGCTTAGAATTGGCTTTAGAAGAATTACGTTCTACCCAAGCAAATCTAGTGAAAAATCAGCAGACAACAGAGGTACAGGGAGATATTGAAGAAGGCAGGAGGCTGTAGGCAGGAGGCAGGAGGCAGGAGGCTGTAGGCAGGAGCCAGGAGGGAAAAGCTTTTTGAGCAACTTTATTTTCCGTTATATAGTTTGGTTTTTTTGCGCCACTCTACTTACAATTTGGTATGGTAATTAATTTAGGGTTCTCAAAAATTATGAACAATGAATAAATATAGAATTTTAAAACCCGAACAAAGTTATACTTTTAGTCAATATTTTTTACTGCCTAATCCAACAATAGACATATTGGCTGAGTTTGATTATACCTACGATCGCACAGAGTTAGAATTACCAAAATATTTTGGAGAACTGAGCTATTTAAAATTTTTACAGAATTATTTGCAGCGAAATATAAAACTGTTTAATCCGACGGCTGAAATCTCAATACGAGAATTTTTAATTGCACCTATCTTTGCTGAGGTGTGCGAACAGACACAGGCTCAATTATATAGTGAGTATCCGATTAATGTTAATGAAAAACTCAAAGGAACTTTGGATTATTATTTACACAAATCTAATTCTTTATTAGTAATTGAAGCCAAACAATCAGATATCAGAAGAGGATTTACACAGCTAGCAGTAGAATTAATTGCTTTAGATCGGTCTTTAGATTCTGAATCATGCATTTTATATGGAGCAGTTACCAATGGGGATGATTGGAAATTTGGTATTCTCCATAGAGAAGAAAAACGTGTTACAGAAGATATTAAACTTTATCGAGTTCCTGAAGGTTTAGAAGAGTTGCTACGGGTACTGGTAGGCATACTTTCATCGGATTAAAAGCGAACAGGAAACGGGCAAGAACTTTGTCAGAAAATGGCTTCTCAAACATACAGCAGATTGCAGCTTGGTGAGGTACAGTTTATAGTAAGGGCACAATATTTTTGTGCCCCTACCCGTGTACGCCATTTAGCAGAAAAATGCTGAAAATATTATGAGAATTTTCTCATAAAAGCTTCATAATATACTCATTAAACATTGAGAACCTTATTAAACATGGGTTTTAAATTATGAACCCTAATTCAAATTGGCTTTAGGCTCACTTATTTATGGGCGAGTTCTATATAATTTATTCTGATTTCAAAGGACAAACTCCATTGAATAATTGAGGGATGTTGAGCCATGAAACTGATGGTATATTCCCACGATGGCTTCGGTCTCGGCAATATTCGCAGAATGTTAGGAATCTGCACTCACTTATTAGATTCAATTGAGAAACTTTCAATTTTAGTAGTTTCTGGTTCGCCGATGTTGCACAGCTTTCGATTACCGAAAAGACTCGATTATATCAAGTTACCGTGCTTAAATCGTGGTACATCAGGTGAGATATTTGTCAAGTATTTAGGGATAGAAATTGATGAAACAGTAAAATTGCGATCGGAGTTAATCTTATCGGCGATCGCTAATTTTAAACCAGATGTCTTTCTAGTAGACAAAAAACCCTACGGTATTCGTAATGAATTAAAAGCCACCGTCGAATATCTCACAACAAAATTGCCGGAAACTCCTTTAATTTTAATACTGCGCGATATTTTGGATCGTCCAGATGCAATAATCCCAGAATGGCAAAAGCACGGTTACTACGAAGCAATTGAGAAATTTTATCACCGCGTGCTTGTTGTTGGGACTCCAGAAGTTTTTGACATCTGCCAAGAATATCAACTACCGCCAATGGTGGCTCAAAAAGTGCAGTTTTGTGGCTATATTCGTCAACAATTGGGACGCCAAAGCCCAAATTTAATTCGCAGCGAATTAAAACTTACCAAAGAAGAACAACTCGTTTTAGTTACCCCTGGTGGTGGTGAAGATGGTTACAGTTTAATTGACACTTATCTATCAAGTTTGGCATTACTACCTACACGTTATCAACTGCGAAGTTTAATTATATGTGGCCCTGAAATGCCGCTAGAACAGCAAGCTGTACTAAAACACAAAGCAGCTGCATATTCCCAAGTGGAAATAATCGAGTTTACTAATGATTTAATGAGTTATATTGCCGCCGCAGATGTGGTAGTAGCAATGGGTGGATATAACACAACTTGTGAAATTCTTTCAGTGAGTAAACCAGCAATTATAGTACCCAGAATTCAGCCATCACAAGAACAGTACATTCGTGCAGAACATTTAGCAAAGCTAGGTGTTTTGACCGCTATTCACCCAAACGATCTGACTCCAGATATATTACTGCGATCGCTGTTACAACAACTGCATATTCCCAATATTTCCATTCCAGAAATTAATCTCAATGCCTTGCCCAAAATTAGCCAATACATCTCCAACTTACTTGCAAAAAAAAACAGTCTAATTCCATTTTGCTACCAGTAACCGAAACAATTACCTGATTTAGCGATTAGTTGAAATAAAAAGTAAAAAATATTTATTTCATATTTATTTTACTTTTTGCCCTTTGCCTTTTAACCTGACACTTATTGATTCAATCGAAACTAATAGAGGTAAAAATTTCATGAAACGTTTGATGTTTTACTGCCAACATATTTTAGGTATGGGACATCTAGTTCGCAGTAGGGAAATTGTACGCGGTTTAACCAAAGATTTCCAAATTTGTTTTATTAATGGCGGTGAAATAATTCAAGGATTTGAAATTCCTGCTGGGGTGGAAGTCATTAACCTACCCGCAATTAAAACCGATGCACAGTTTACAGAACTGGAAGTAGTGGATGATGCCTTTAGCCTTAACGAAGTTAAAGAAATCAGAAAAAATCTGCTTTTGAAAATTTTTAATGAATTCCAGCCTGATATTTTGGTAGTCGAATTATTTCCTTTTGGGAGAAAGCGGTTTTCTTTTGAGTTACTTCCTTTACTAGAATTAGCGAAATCAAAGAAAAGCTCAACGAAAGTTGTTTCTAGTTTACGAGATATTGTAGTTACTAAACAAAACAAGCAAGCAAAGCATGAGGAAAAAGTTTGCAATTTAATCAATAAATATTTTGATACGTTGCTGGTTCATGGTGACCCTGAGTTTGTTCCATTAGAAGAAACATTTTCGAGAGTCAATGATCTCAAATGCCAACTATATTACACCGGATATGTGGTGCAAGAACCAGCGAGCAATCCTGTTTTCAGCTATGAAGATACACAAATTATTAAATCAGAAAAACCCTTGATTTTAGCCAGCGTAGGAGGTGGTAGATTTGGTCATGAATTACTTGATTGTGTAGTCAAAACAGCACCTTTTTTAGAGAAGATATTACCGCATAATATCCAGGTGTTCGCGGGGCCATTTATTCCAGATGCAAAATTTAATGAACTGCAAGCACTGGCAAGAGATAGCAAAAATATCCACATTCGACGCTATACTCCTTACTTGCTAAGTTATATGAAGAAAGCAGAACTCTCGATAAATATGTCTGGCTATAACACCACAATGAATATTTTAACCACAGGTGTAAAAGCTATGATTCTTCCGTTTACAGGTAACGAAGATCGAGAACAAGCCATCAGAGCCGAAAAGTTAAGCGATTTAGGAATCGTTAAACTTCTCAATCCTTATGAGTTGCAACCTGATTACTTGGCTATCAAAATTATCAATTACCTCAAAGAACAACACACTAGAATTAGCGTTGATTTTGCTGGGGTTGAGAAAACTGCAACCATCTTAAAAAATCTGGTAGTCAAGCAACAAATTGCTTAGAATTCAGAATTCTGACTCCTGACTCAATACGCTTGGTGTTAAGCACAAAAGTAGGTTGGGTTGAGGCTTTGCGAAACTCCACAAATCGCCAAGAACGTTGGGTTAACCTGCGGGATCTTGCTACGTTCCTCAACCAAACCTACATCTGAGTTCTGACTCCTGACTCACATAACAAATCATGGATAAAACTAAAATTTGCATCACCACACTTGAATATCCCCCAGACATTGGTGGTGTTGGGGAATCGGTGCATCGAATTGCAAAGATGCTAATTAATAACGGTTATGAAGTTCACGTCGCAGTTTTTCGCTCGAAACAACGCTTAGTTTCTGATGGAACTCCCAGACGAGCAGGTTGCACAACAACGGTTCGAGATGGGGTATTTGTGCATCGCATTAAGTCAGCAATTCGCAGCAAGGTTACGGAAGTCCAAGATTTTTTTAGCGAAATTTATTTTCAACTCAAATATTTACATCAAAAATACAGTTTTAACTTATTTCATGCTTTTTTTCTCAATGAAACAGGTTATGTAACCACGCTTTTAGCAAAAGAAAATGACATTCCGGTAATCAATAGCGTTCGCGGTAATGATTTGCATAAGCATATTTTTCATCCTAAAAACCATGCTCAAATTGCGTGGATTTTAGAAAATTCTGATTGGGTAACATTTGTCAGTCGCGACTTGCTCAAAAGAGCTACTATTATCACTCCAAGTGTAAAGTTAAAATCATCAGCTTTTTGGAATTCCATTGCACCCATCAACTTTGAACAACTCCCTACCCCATCTTTAATTAAGGAATTGTCAGGTATTGTTATCGGCTCATTGGGTAGGTTTCGAGACAAAAAGGGAATTGAATTTCTTCTAGATGCTTGTGCAAAGTTGGGTCGAGAGTTAGATTTAACACTTTTATTAGTAGGTGATTTTATTGAGAAAGAGCGAGAATATTGGCGGCAGCAAATACAGCAAAGTCAAATTGGGCATCGCCTCCGCATCACTGGAATTACCAGCCGTCAAGAAGCTTTAGCTTATCTGCCACACTTGGATATTTTTGCAATTCCCTCAGTGCATGACGGTTGCCCGAATACCCTCTTGGAAGCAATGTCAGCCAGCCGAGCAATAATTGGCACTCGTGTAGATGCGATCGCTGAAATTATAGAAGACGGTGTAGACGGTTTGCTAGTCAACCCCGGCAATACAGAAGAATTAACGGCTGGACTACGATATTTAGCCACTCAACCACAACTGCGGCAAAAGTTCGGCGCAGCAGCGAAAACAAAAGTAACTCAAGAGCTTGCCCCATCAGTAGAATACCAAAACTGGATAAATGTTTACCAACGAGCCTTAGGGAGATCTGAAGCAGCTTTCTTAGGCGTAATTGGGGCTGACGCGGGGACGAGGGGACGCGGGGACGCGGAGAAATTGATTAGCCAAACTTAATTGCATCGCCTCGCAACTCAATTGCATCGACTCGCAACTCAATTGCATCGACTTGCAACTTAATTGCATCGACTCGCAACTCAATTGCATCGACTCGCAACTCAATTGCATCGACTTGCAACTCAATTGCATCGACTTGCAACTCAATTGCATCGACTCGCAACTTAATTGCATCGACTCGCAACTTAATTGCATCCACTTGCAACTCAATTGCATCGACTTGAAAATTTACAGCACTATGCAGCAACTTTAGATTTTATCCCAGTTGTCAGCTAGGTTAGGGCATAAAGCGATCGCAAAACCTTTAGGGACTTTCAACAAATAAATTATTCAATCTTGTGGGGTGGACATCTTGTCCGTCCTTGGCTACGGGCGGGCGAGACGCCCACCCCACAAGAAGTAGTTGAGTATTTTTTTTTGGAATTCTTTAACACTGAGAGATTTTTAAGCCTATTCCTTATTCTCTATTCCCTGACAGAACCATGAATAAACCACAAATCACTATAATTGTTTCCCAGCGAGAGCGATTTAGTTACACTCGCGAATCGCTAGAAAGTATTTACCAAAACACCCAACTACCTTTTTCTCTAATTTATGTAGACGGCGGTTCGCCGCAACATATCCACCGCTATCTCCAACAACAAGCCCAAGAAAAAAAATTTCAATTAATCCGCACGCAACGCTACCTTTCACCAAACCAAGCCCGCAACCTGGGTTTGCAACAAGTTAAAAGCGAGTATTTAGTATTTATCGACAACGATGTAATTGTCAGTCCAGGCTGGCTAAACTCCTTACTCGAATGCGCCCAAGAAACGAAAGCCACTGTAGTCTGTCCCTTGACTTGTATCGGCAAACCTTTGGGAGAAATAGTACATCTGGCGGGTGGCGAAGCTCATATTGTTGTGGAACAGAAGGAAACTAAAATCAAACGACGGGTACATGAAAAACATTACTTTGTCAATCGCAAAGTTGTTGAGGTACGGAATCAACTTTATCGCCAACAATGCGAGTTTGCCGAGTTTCATTGTATGTTAGTTCGCACTGAGATTTTCCGGCGAATCGGACTGTTAGACGAAAAATTGCTGAGTACGCGGGAACACATCGATTTTTGTCTGACGGTGGCTGAGGCTGGAGGCACTTTTTACTGCGAACCGACTTCGATAGTTACCTATGTACCAGGGCTGAAGTTTGAATTGTCAGAACTAGCATTTTTTATGCTGCGTTGGAGTAATGCCTGGGAAATTGCCAGTTTAGAACACTTCGCCCAGAAGTGGCATTTGACGATGAATGACAAGTATTTTAAGAAGCGCTATCAACGGATGGGACATCGCCGCCATCAGGGATTTTTGAAGCCATTGTTAAATCGCCTCACCTTTGGGCAAAATCCCTCGTGGTTAGAAAAAATAGCGATCGCTTTAGAAACAAAATTAAACTATTACATTAGCGATCGCTACACTCAAAACCAAGCGACAACCAAACCCGTTCATGAATGTAGAGACGTAGCAGTTCATGAATGTAGAGACGTAGCAGTGCTACGTCTCTACAAGGGTTCTGGATAAAGCATATTTAATTGGAGATGTCTATTAATAATGGCGGCTAGAGATTCCAAAAGTCTGAGGGCAGCTTTACCGGGAATTGTCCGGATTTTGCGGCGATTTTCCCCCCAGTTGAGCAAACAAAAGGCGTTGCTAATTGTCTCTTTTGCGGCGCTGATGGCTGAGATTTTCTTACATTTGCTGGAACCCTGGCCGCTAAAGTTCATTTTTGACTATATTCTCGTACCTGGTTTTCAGCCTCAATCTTTGGGAATTCCTCTGTTATCAGGACTGGGAAAATTTGGGCTATTAACAGCTTTGACATTGGGGTTAGTAGCGATCGCTTTACTTCGGGCTACTGCTGCTTACTTTAGTGTAGTGGGGATGGCGCTGGCAGCTAGCAATGTATTGACTGAAATTCGCTCTCAACTTTACAGTCATTTGCAAAATCTCTCGCTGTCATTTCACCACAAAGCCAAGACGGGCGATTTAATTACCCGCGTCACCTCCGACATTGAACGGCTGCGAGAGGTGACGGTAATGGCAGTATTACCACTGATTGCCCATTCCCTCACCTTGTTCGGGATGATATTTGTGATGTTCTGGCTGAATTGGGAACTAGCACTAATAGCCGTTGCCGTCTTTCCGTTATTTGTTTTTTTCACCATACGGTTGACAAAAAGCATCCGCCAAGTAGTGCGATCGCAACGTCAACGCGAAGGGGCAATGGCAGCAACAGCAGCAGAATCCATCGGCGCCATCAAAGTTGTGCAAGCCCTTTCCCTACAAAATATGTTGGAGAATAGCTTTTCTCGCCATAACCGCCAAAGTTTAAAAGAAAGTGCCAAAGCCCAAAGACTAGCAGCCGGTTTAGAACGGATAGTAGAACTGCTAGTAGGCATTGCCACTGCCTTGGTATTATGGCGAGGCGTGCAGCTGGTATTAAAGCAAGCAATCACACCAGGGGATTTACTTGTATTTGTCAACTATCTGCGGATTGCTTTTAAGCCGATGCGCCAACTTGCCAAGTATACCGGACAAATCGCTAAAGCAACCGCCTCCGGCGAACGCATCCTAGATGTCTTAGACACAGTACCCGACATCCGCGATGCGCGGGGAGCAATGGACGCACCACCTTTGCGGGGAGGCGTGCGGTTTGAAAATGTCAGCTTTGCCTACGAACCCACAAAAAGAATCTTGCATAACATCACTTTTGAAGTGCAACCCGGCGAACGCGTCGCCTTAGTGGGGCCATCCGGTGGCGGAAAATCCACCTTAGTAAGTTTACTGTTACGCCTTTATGACCCATTGTCAGGGCGAATTTTAATTGATGGTCGCGACTTGCGCCAGTACAAACTGCAATCTATCCGCCAGCAAATTAGCGTGGTGCTGCAAGATACGATTTTATTTGCTGCTAGCGTCAGAGATAATATCGCCTACGGTTGTTTGGGCGCTGGCGATCGAGAAATTGAAAAAGCTGCGCGTCTAGCAAACGCCCACGATTTTATTATGGCGTTACCTGAAGGCTACGAGACAATATTGGGAGAGAGAGGGGCGACACTTTCCGGAGGACAACGCCAGAGAATTTCCATTGCTCGTGCTGCCATTCGTCAAGCTGCGATGGTAATTTTAGATGAGCCGACCACTGGCTTAGACAACGAAAACGAACGCGCTGTCAACGAAGCACTCGATCGCTTAACAGACAAACGCACCACCTTTGTAGTGTCTCATAACCTGAGAGCGATCGAACAAGCCGATTTAATTTTTTACATCGAAAACGGTCAGATTTTAGAACAAGGCACCCACAAACAATTGCTGCACTTACGTGGACGTTACGCCGCCATGTATGCATGTGAGATGGGAGTGGTGACTGGGGACTGGGGGGCAGGGGAGTGTGGGGAGTGTGGGGAGTGTGGGGGGAAAGAGAATTAATGCTTCCCCATCCTCCCATTCCTCCCACACCTCCCACCCCTCCCACACTTCCTGCTTGCCCCATGCCCAATTTAAAAAATAGTCAATCTATACTTACCCTGTTCCTGTGGATTCTTGGAAGTAACAACTATATAGTAGGTATCATCCTCAGGTAACCTAGCTCGGTCGATTAAAGCAGTATACACGCCACCTTTGTCTTTATTTTGATCTATGGCTATGGTTTGCCCTTTAGAATTGAGCAAAGTTACATAAGGAGAAAACTCTTCGTCAACACTATCAACACGAATGCTGATCAGCTGATTTTTTCTTCCTTGAAAATTAGAAACATTGTAAGCTCCACCATTTTGTTTCAAGGTAGAACTGTTGGCACTTAGTTGACCCGCTTCATCTAAAGTATAGCTAGCTCTATCATTCCTCAAAGCCAAACTATAGCGACCTACTTCTCCGGGATCTTGGCTAGTAACTGCAATCTTGTAAGTGCCATTCACAGGCAATCGTGCAAAAATGAAGGCATCATCGCCACCACTGTTTTTGTCTAAAACACCTTTTCTGACGATGATATTATTATCGGGATCGTGCAAAAACAGTAACGGTTTTAAACTTAAATTATTTGTTCTGCGGTTATCATTACTGCCAATAAGCCTAATTTGCACTAATTGATTTTGTCTACCTTCAAACTCGTAGAAATGGAAATATCTACCTTGAGATTGAAAGTCATTTCTATCCAAAATACCCAACGCGACATCTACAAAGTTAATTTCTCTATAAATAGGTGCTGGTGACTCCTGAATATTTTGGTTGTTTACAGCTACATTAGTACTTGGCTTGCGAACTCTAGCTGAACTACCATTAGAACGATTCGTATTTGAGCTAGCAACTCTCCGTCCAGAAGATCTAGAACCACTATTACTAGCACGATTCCCGTTTGAATTAGAATTAGCAACTCTCCGTCCAGAGGATCTACCACTGTTATTTGCAGTTCTAGAGGAACGCTGTGAATTTCCTGTGTTAGACGATACACGACGAGTTTGCTGTTGTATTGGCGACTCAACAGATTGTTTCCGTCTTGGAGATGTTACCGCATTAGAAACAGGAATCTGCTCAATTCCTTTCTTTACTGCTTCTGGCTGTCTCTCATCTGGAGATTTAGCAATTAAAAAGTTTTGAGAATTTTCAGGTTTTCCCAAAGCACTGATAGGCAGCCCATTACTTGCGATCAACAAACTACTACTCAAGCAGCAAATTAAAAATTGATTTAATTTGCGACTATAGCTGTTGTTTTCTCTTAGCATGATTACGCTCCTAATTTTGCTGACGATTTTATATTTAGGGAATAAATTTAATATTTCCTGTTTTGACCCCAGTTAAATCGAGTTGGAATTTTATCTAGACTAAATTGAAATGCAAATTCTTCATTTTTTAACTATTCTGAATTCTGACTTCTGAATTCTAAATTCTGATTTCTGATTTCTTACCTCAATTTAGACTACCAGAGTAAATCCCAAGTTGGTAGGTATATACTGACCTACAAACTGAAATCACTGGTTTTCGGATTTTTGTCGATATATTTTTACCAAACTCAGCCATAATGATGCTTGACTGCTAAATCGAAAATGCATACAGAATGGACATATAGAATTAACGCCAATCAATTGCTTAAAACGCATTGGGCGATCGCAACTTTTTTCAAGTTATGTAAATTGTTGAATACCTGACGAGGTAAGGAAATTAGCGATTTGGATGGTATCTCAGTAAGATTAACTAACAAGAGAGATTATACTGCATGACTTAAAATGAATATATACCCCCAATATGGAAATGGATTCCCAGTATGCTTTGTTGTGTGAATCCCGACTGCCAAAAACCCCTAAATCCTGATAAAAACAAGTATTGCCACAGTTGTCAAGCGGAATTGATACCCCTACTGGGAGGTCGCTATCGTCCGACTCAGGTATTATCAGATGAAGGCGGATTTGGTAGAACCTATCTAGCGGAAGATGTACACAAGCTCAATGAATGCTGTGTTGTCAAACAATTTGCACCAAAACTTCAAGGAACCGGCCCGTTAACAAAGGCTGTTGAATTATTTAAACAAGAAGCCAGCCGACTTCAACAATTAGCTGAACATCCGCAAATTCCCACTTTATTGGCTTATTTTGAGCAGAATGGCTATTTATTTTTAGTACAGCAATTTATTGATGGAAAAAACTTGCTCAAAGAATGGGAAACGCGGGGAAACTATAACGAAATAGAGATTCGAGAACTTTTGCTAGATTTATTACCGGTGCTGAAATTTATTCACGCGCTGGGAGTGATTCATCGAGATATTAAGCCACAAAATATTATTCGCCGTCAAAGTGATAGGCGATTAGTATTAATTGATTTTGGAGCTTCTAAGCAGCTATCAGCAACAGTGCAGACTAAAATTGGCACTGTCATTGGTTCGCACGGTTACACAGCACTAGAACAAATGCAAGATGGCAAAGCTTACCCAGCCAGTGATTTATTCAGTTTGGGAGCAACTTGTTTTCATTTGCTGACTGGGGTTCGCCCATCTCAACTGTGGATACAGCAGGGTTATGGCTGGACTACATCGTGGCGACAATATTTGAACCCTCCAGGTAAAGATGTAATTCCTGTGTCTGTTCAGTTGGCTGAAATTTTCGATAAGCTATTGCAAGTCGATATCCAAAAGCGCTATCAATCAGCTGATGAAGCGATCGCTGACATAACATCAAAGCTACCACCATTACCATCAATTCCGCCAACTATACTGACACCAACATTTACAACTACTTCAGTAAATACAGCCCTAGCTTCACCAAAACCAAATAACAAACGAAACACGACTCCAGTTTTACCAAAACTAAATAAGAACCTCAAAACTCCACTGCTGTTAGGTACTAGCGTTTTGGTGTTAGGACTAGGGGGAGTTTGGTATTTCCAAACTCGTCCCAGCGAAATGAGCCAGCTTTCCGAACCAATTACTCAGCCTGTCAGTTCCCCAGTAAAAAACATCTTGGAAGTCCCTTATCTAGCCAAATCCCTTCCAGGCCATTCCAGCGATGTGAATTCCGTAGCCTTTAGTCCCGATGGTACAATCCTTGGTAGTGCCAGTGACGACAAAACAATCAAGCTATGGAATGTCGGAACTAAAGAAGAAATTCACAGCCTTGAAGGACACTCCAATTGGATTTGGACTATAGCCTTTAGTCCTGATAGCAAAACCCTCGCCAGTGGAAGTGCGGACACGAAAATTAAACTGTGGAATGTGGAAACAGGAAAGTTAATCCGCACTCTCGAAGGACATAATGACGGAGTTACCTCGGTGAGTTTCAGTCCTAATGGCAAAACCCTCGCCAGCGGAAGTGCTAGTAAGGATACGAAAATCAAACTCTGGAATGTGGAGACAGGAAAGTTAATCCGCACTCTCGAAGGACATACCAATGGCGTTCAATCTGTAGCCTTCAGTCCTGATGGCAAAACCCTTGCTAGTGGTAGTTGGGATAAAACAATTAAGCTGTGGAATTTGGAAACAGGAAAGTTAATCCGCACGTTAAATGGACATGGTGGTTCAGTTCTTTCAGTTGCTTTCGATCCTGATGGCAAAACTCTTGCCAGTGGCAGTAATGACAAAACAATTAAATTATGGAATCTGGAAACTGGAAAGTTAATGCACACGTTAAAGGGACATAATGATAAGATTAACTCTGTCGCTTTTTTGCCAAAGACAGCTTTAAATGATATCACCCTTATAAGTGGTAGCAGTGACAGGACTATCAAACTTTGGAATCCAGTCACAGGAATAAAAATCCGCACTTTAGAAACGGGTTCTGGATATATTTATGCTGTTGCTATTAGCCCAGATGGACATACTATTGCTGGTGGTGGAAGTGGTGAAAATATTTT
This sequence comes from Nostoc sp. ChiSLP01, assembly GCA_034531195.2. Classification (GTDB taxonomy): domain Bacteria; phylum Cyanobacteriota; class Cyanobacteriia; order Cyanobacteriales; family Nostocaceae; genus Nostoc. Next base: position 38,137 of record JAVRBO020000023.1, on the reverse strand, counting down.
GAAAATTTGGCAGACAATTCAATAAAAACTGCTGATGGCAAATTAATTGTAAGTCCGATTTCAGTGGAGGGCTATATTGTGATAATATCCTCCACAGGATTAAATTTTTTAAATTGGAACAATATCAAAATCTACGCTGAAACCTATAAATGTAGGTTTTAATCTAGGTTTTTTGTTGTCACAAAATTATCCCCGAACTAAAAATTTATGATTAATATATTCTTCCTGCTGATACTATTTTCTTCGCTATTAGGGCGAATTAAATTTCCGGGACTCAATATTGGTATTCATTATTTATTACTGCCTGCTTTCAGCTTTGGTATAATTAGTTTGTCTTTAAAAGATACAAAAGAATTTATTAAAAAAAATAAAACTATTTTGATATCTGTGGGAATATTATATGTATGGATGTGGGTTTCGTCATTAAGTAGTCAATTCCCCAGCACTGCGATTACTTATAGTGTTAAGTATTCTAGTTATTTTATCTTATATTTTGCTTTTCTAGTCTTAACTTTTAAAAAGCTCAAAACCTCATCTTTAACATTTTACTATCGTTGTATATTGTACTTATTACAAATAATTGGAGTTTTGGGTTTTTTAGAAGCTTTAGTTCCAGATCACTGGATTTTTGAACTATTAAAATTTCCCAGTTTTTATCCTCAAATTGGTTCAATAATGCAAAATCCGAATCAGTTTGGAGTAATAATGGGCATTGGTTTATGTTTAAGTTTAACTTTAGAAAAACAAAATAAAATTTCTCCAATTGAATTATATATAAGTGAATTTATTTTTTTAATCTCCCTAGCTTTGTCTGCCAGCAGAAATGCTTGGCTAATTTTTCTGTTTGGTTTAATTATTTTATTGGGATATAAAATTATTGATATCAAAAAAGCGATCGCTATTATTAGTCTATGGCTTTTGTGTATTCTAACTATACCAGTATCTACATATAGAATAGGTTTGGTAGATAGTAAAATATTTCCATTAATTAATTTATTTTCAACAAATCCGAGTGAAATTGTGCTTCCTAGTCCTGTGGGAACAGCGTTATCAAGGTTTGCTCTTTGGAAGGCAGCTATTATTGAAACTATTAAAAGACCAGTGACTGGTATAGGTGTAGGAGTTTTTGCAGAACATATAGGAACTAAAGTTTTTGGCCCTAAAGGTTTCCACGCACACAATATATTTTTAAATGTGCTGGTAGAAGAAGGAGTTCCAGGATTATTGATTTTTACTAACTTTTTAGTAATAATTGCATCTAAAGTTAAATATGCTAATCCCGTGGCGATCGCTCCGATTATGATGTTTTTAGCATCTCAATTGCCAGATTTTTTTGCAGAAGATTATACCTTTACAACTATTGAATTTTATTTTCTAGCAGCAGCGATAAATTCTCGGAAAGTTATGCCAGAAAATTCAGAAGTACAATTGACTCCGCTGCTTAGTTCTGAACTCTAATAATTTTGTCATCTTAGCTAATAGGTTAAATTAGTTGCAATGCAAAAAACACATACGAGAAATAAATATCATTTCCAGCTACTATTTCCCAATATATTTGGTTTTAAGGGAGGTATTCAAGTTTATTCAATATTTTTGCTCAGAGCATTACAAGATTTATATCCTGACGCTAATTATGATGTCTTTCTCAAGTACGATAAAAACAATTTGAAAAAAGATCCAAATTTGGAATTTTTAAATTCGACAAAATTTCATTATTTTGGACATTTACCAAGATTATTGCAAACTATTTTATTTGCCAGAAAAATAATAACTTTTGGTATTTTGCAACGTCCTACCATAGCTATATCAACCCATGTAAACTATGCCACCGCTTGTTATGCTCTCAAACGGATAACGGGAATTCCTTATTGGGTTGTTGCTCATGGCTTAGAAGTTTGGGAGATTGATAACAAAATTACAAAATTAGCATTAAAAGAAGCAGATAGAATTATTAGTGTCAGTAACTACACTCGCCAGCGTTTGCTTTCAGAAACAGATATCGATCCTCAAAAAATTGTGGTTTTGCCTAATACATTTGATGCTAAAGAATTTCAAATTAAGCCAAAACCAACGAAATTACTCAAACGCTACAATTTGAGAGATGACCAGCCTGTAATTCTAATGGTAACGCGCCTGGGACGCATGGCAAAATATAAGGGGTATGACCAAATTATTCATGCTTTAGTGAAAGTGCGATCGCAGATTCCAGATGTTCGCTTTATTCTTGCAGGTAAAGGAGACGACTTACCTCGAATTAAAGCTTTAATTAGCAGCTTAAATCTAGAAGATTCTATTACCATTGCCGGATTTGTACCAGACGAAGAATTGTGCGCTCATTACAATCTCTGCGATGTTTTTGCGATGCCTAGTAAAGGTGAAGGATTTGGTATTGTTTATCTAGAAGCTTTAGCTTGTGGTAAACCCGTGTTGGCTGGTAATCAAGATGGTTCTGTAGACCCATTGGCCCAAGGAAAATTGGGATGTTTAGTTGACCCCGATAATGTCGAAGAAATTGCTGATAATCTAATTCAAATTTTGCAAGGTAATTTTTCTAATCCAGTAGTTTATCAACCAGAATTACTGCAACAAAAAACTATTGAAGCTTATGAATTTAGCCGATTTCGTGCAAGATTGGCAAAGTTATTTGGTTTAGTAGAGAATAGGGAACAGGTAGTAGGAAATAGGCAATAGGAAATAAGCAATAGAGAGTTTTACGGGGCTTCAGATCCCTGACTTCTCTAAGAAGTCGGGGATCTTGTTGTTCGAGAATAATTTAGGACTGTTATATATTAGTTAGATTGGTAGCAGTTTAGGAAAATAATTTGGTAGTTTGAAAAATGCAAGATTCAGTGTTTGTTATATTTCTTGTTTTTGGGTTTATTTGGGTTTTGATGGGAGTTGTAGGCTGGATTGCGTTTTTAAAATCTGAAGGTGAGGAAATTAAGTTTGGACAATGGGGACTTGTAGTTGCTATCCCAATCTTAATACCAATAATTTTTACCCTGATTATTGGTGTCTTGTATCACTAAATCAAGCAATTAAGTACAGTTGGCACTATAAAATCGAAACTATCTAAATCAAAACAAACTAGGCTCAAACCCTGATTCCTATTGCCATTTAACTATTAATCGCACTTCTGACAAGAATTACTGTACTTTCAACACCAGAGGCGATCGCTTCTGGAATATTACCTTGAATCGCTTGCTGCAACAATCCCTCGCGTGAAGCACCCAAAACTACGACATCATAACCTTCAGTTTTCACTAATTTAATCACACCTTCGGCAACTGAATCAGCTTGTACTGGCAGAGCAACAACAGTACTAGATAATTTCCTTCGGCGCATTAACTCACGTATAGCATTTTCTAAGACTGCCATGTTTGGCTGCAACTCAGATGGCTTAAACACCTGTGTCAGGCGAATTTTTGGGTTATTTCCCAAGGTGATTAAAGCCGGAAGCAATTTAATCGCTACTCGTGAATTCGGGCCTCCAGCCATCGGGACTAGCCAATGGTTGAAGGAGGGGGGAGTGGAAGAAGACGCGGAGAGTGGGGGAAGCGGTGATGCGGAGAGTGTTTGTGATAAATTCCCGTTGTCGCCGCGTCCTAGTGTCCCCGCGTCCCCGCGTCTTTTTGTCCCCGCGTTTTGGGGAGTTTTGCCTAACTTGACTAAAACTACTTCGCAGGTGGCTTGGCGAATTATTGTGTCTACTACGTTGCCAAAAATCCGACCTGGGGTAGATGTGTTACCTTTCCAACCCATTAGTAGTAGGTCTATGTGTTGTTCGTTGATTGTCTCCAAAATTGCCTGGGCGACATCGTGGGTAACTCGAATTTGTGTGTGGAGGGGAATTTGCCACTTTTTCGCTAATACTTCTGCTTTGCGGAGGAGACGGCGACTTTTTGCTGTTCTTACCTGTGTCTCAGATGGGGAACTGTGGCGTGACACGAGGATTACTTGTATGCACTCTATTTCATAATGGCGATCGCGGGCAATAGCTGTTGCCATCTGCAATAATATAGCCGCTGTTTCTGGATTAGCTACTGGCACTAATAATCTACCTCTACCAATGCTGGGCGATCGCGTTTGGTAAACTACATAGGAAGGCTCTGAGCGCAGTTTCGGTTTCCTGTCATCAGCATTCAAATGGCCTGCTTCCGCTCGAATAATATCTGCACGAGTAATAATCCCAATCAGTTTTCGTCCATCCACCACTGGTAAGCGGCTGATTTGATACCGATCGAGTAAATACAAAACATTGCTCAAGGTGTGGATTGGTGTTACTGTCATTGGGACAGCTGTCATAATTTCTTTTAAAGAAAGATCGTTAGCTAGATTGCGATCGCGGATTTTCAGCAAATCTGTTTGCGTTACAATTCCGACTAACTTGTTATCTTCTACTACAGGAAAACCCCGATGATGGGAACGGGCAAAAGCTTGCATGGCTTCTTCTAAGCTCATCTGTGCATCTAAAGTTTCCACCCGTTCTTGCATTACATCTTTGGCGGTTAATTTCGTTAAAGCTCCCTCCACAGCAACTTCTTTGGTGAGAGTAATACCTTTCAATTCCAAAAGTTTTTCATAAAGCGAACCAGGCACCGCCTTCTCCGCAACCAAGTAAGCTGCTACACAAACAATCATTAAAGGTAGCACCAGATTGAAATCTGTAGTCATCTCAAACACAATCACAATTGCTGTGATTGGCACCTTGGAGACGGCGCAAAAAAATCCACCCATACCCGCTAGGGCATAAGTAGTCGGCGAACCCGCTCCTGTAATATAAAACTCCAATACACCGATGATGTGTCCTAAGCAAGAACCCAAAATCAGACTAGGAGCGAATAAACCTCCTGGCGCTCCCGAACCAAATGCTATCAGTGTGAGTACGAACTGTGCCCCAAAAGCGATCGCTGCTACATAGGGATGGGCTACTCCAGTAATTACATATTCTCTTAACCCAGTATTATCGCGGAATGATGGTGGAAGCATTGCCACCACAATACCGGAGATAAATCCAGCCAAAGCTACCCGCAGCGGTAAACTGATATGTAATCGTTGATAACATTTAATACTAAATATTATTCCTTGATTAAACAATCCACCGAATAACCCTGCCAAAATACCCAATATCAGGAAAAAAGGAATTTCCGGGATAGAGAATTGGCTGGAAGATTGCACCAATCGCAGGTTCAAGTCTAAACTGCCACCACCTAAAAGCCGGGATATCACCCCACCAATAAAGGAAGCAATAATCGCAGTTCCCAGAGTCAGCCCCGATAAATCCTGGAGTAACTCTTCCACGATAAATAATACACCTGCGATCGGCGCATTAAAAGCAGCTGCCAAACCTGCACCCGCGCCTGCTGCAATCATTTGCCGCCGATGATCTGGAGAAGTGGGAACCCAGCGACTCATCCCTGCTGCCAAACCTGCCCCCACTTGGACAGTGGGGCCTTGGCGTCCTATAGTCATACCGGAACCAATGGCGATAATCGCACTGAGTAACTTCACACCAGCCACGCGCCAAGATAACCTAATCGGTACATTAGCCAAAGATGCTTTAACTTGGGGAATACCGCTACCAGAAGCCTCTGGTGCCAATCTTTCCACCAAAGTGCCAGCTACAAACCCCAGGACAAGACCAACTATCGGCAGTGCCAGCCATACAGGTAAAAGGCTAGTACTGTGGACTCGCCACGTCCCCAGCCATCCCGAACCCACTTTCAGCAACACCGCAGATAAAGCCGCAACCAAACCAATAACACAAGCTTCAGCGATCGCTAAACCTCTTCTAGGCTGCCACCAAGTGCGAAAGCGCTGATTCAGAACAGGAAGAGACATAATTTTTTGGGGTTAGGGCATTGGGTATGGGGTATGGGGAGATGAGGGGGATGGGGGAGTGTGGGGAGAGAGGGGGGAGATGAGCAGATGGGGGAGTGTGGGGAGTGTGGGGAGAGAGGGGGGAGATGAGGAGATGGGGGAGTGTGGGGAGTGTGGGGGGAAAGAGAATTAATGCTTCCGCATCCTCCCACCCCTCCCACACCTCCCACACCTCCCACACCTCCCACACCTCCCACACCTCCCACACCTCCCAATGCCCCATACCCATTTAATTACTTCTCCCAGTCGTGGATAGCCCTTCGACTATAAGAGATGGAGTATAACAAGAACCATTCCAATCAGCATCGTTGCCGAGTGTAACTAATTGCTTGAGAGCTGCGTAGACATTACCTGCAACCATCGTATCCTTAACGCGTCCAATTACATGACCATTTTGGACGCGGTAGCCTAAATCAACGTTGATGGAAAAATCTCCAGAAATACTGCCGCCATTACCCAGCATTTGATCCACAATTAAGCCATCGTCTAACTGTTCAATTAATTCTTGTAGCGATAACGAGCCTGGCTGGATGAGAAAATTAAATAAACCAGGGGTGGGATAGCTGCCCAAACTGGGGCGAAAACCATTACCAGTGGTGTGAGTATTTAGTTGGCTACCGGTAGTGCGATCGCCATAGAAATTCTCTAAAGTTCCGTTTTGGATAAATACTAAAAATTGAGTCGGAGTGCCTTCATCATCAAAAGGGCAACTGTAAGGGCCGGCTTGGGGATCTTGGTAGAGGGTAAGGCTTGACGCCATGACTGGACTGCCCAAGCGTTCTGCCCAAGGGGAAGCTGCTTCTAAAACTCGTTTGCCATTCAAGGCTGCTTGCACAGTACCCCAAAGCATATCGGCGGCTTTAGAAGTAAACAAAACTGGGACGCGGCGATTGGGAGATGAAACATTTTCTCTTGCCCAAATTAAGCGCTGTAAAATTTGGTTAGCTAATCTCTGTGGATAAAGTTCCCCTCGCTGGGTTTGACCATCAGAAACGCTCAAAAAATCATCCCCCCGCACCCATTCTGCCGAGATGTAGCAACTGAGGGTAGTGTCGGTGTAGTGGCAATCTAAGCCTTTAGTATTAACTAGCCTAGTAGTTTCAACATCACATTCCCAGTCCCCATTACAGACAACATCCGGATAGGCATCGCGGATGAGTGCGATCGCTTCCTTGCCCCAATCTACCAAAATCTCTATCGGCACACTTTCCCCTAAATCTGGGTAAGATGGCTGAAAATTAGAACCTAATTCCACTGGTTCCGGCTGATTTAGTCGGCTCAAAGCCAAAGCTTTTTCCACCATCACTTGGGCTGGGACAGAACCGTAAGCCACCGTCAGTCCTGGACGCCCATTTCGCCAAAGCCGCAGCGCTGTACCTTCAGATTGGCTGGTTTCTAGCTGCTTGAGTCGGTTTGCCTCAAAAAAAACTGGACGAGAAAGAGAGTGTGATTGGTACACCTCAGCTGCTTCTGCTCCGGATTTTATGGCTAGTTCCAGCAGTTCTTCTGCTAGTGTATCTTTTGACAAATTTTCAGAACCCATGACCCTTAGTGAATTGTGGATTTTGAACCGCATATCAACGCCAACAGACGCAGATAATTATCCAAAAAATCATCAGCGCATTTTTGCAATTGCAATTTTCAACCACAGATCGACACTGATGGACGCAGATAATTATCCCAAATCATTGCCATGTCTCAACGTTTCTTATGCGATCGCAATTTTTGGTCATGGGGCATGGGGCATTGGGCATAGGGCATTGGGCATTGGTGTTGGTTATTCTCGCCCTGCCCCCCTGCCTCCCCTGCCTCCCCTGCCTCCCCTGCTCACCATCCCACCATGCCCCATTCCCTATTTTCAAAGATTAACCTCTTGCAACAGCCAAAAACCAGCAAATGATTCCGCTTGCGGATTGGACTGTACGCCAAGAAAATGCACTCCATTAGCTTTTTGCTTGGCTTCTTCAAAACCTTTAGCTTCTGCTAAAGTTTGAGGCTTTTTGATATTTGCCACAATCCAGCTTTCAGTAACACCAGTTTCTAAAAGCAATCTCGTCTCTTGGCTGGTGTCAACTTTCAAAAAAGCCAACTCCAAACCAGACATCCAACCCGCCAAAGGCAATGCTCTAGGTGAGAAAAATAAAACACCAGGAATACGAGTTTCAGGTGATACTTGTGCCAACTCTAGCGGGAAAGCCTCTCCAAAACCAATTTCCCACTCTGGCATCTCTGCCAAATCTCCAGCTGGTAAGCTCACAAATACCCACTGCTGCGCTTCCAAAGCATCTGGTAAACGTTGGGGCAAAGGCTTCTCCAACCGGACTGAGGGATTAGTACCCCCTTGATACCCTGGTTCTTGAGGATACACTTCCTCCATCCGCTGTTGTAACCATTGGTTGAGAATTAAAGTACGCCGACTGGGTTGAGCCGGAATCCCCAAATCTTCGCAAGCTTTCGTAATCATATTGTTCATTTGGCGGCGGAAAAAGCGAATTTTAATTGGCGCTTTTCCAGCTTGGTTAATAGCCTCTTGCAATGCAGCCCGCAACCAGCCCGAATTTACTTGGGTACTGGGGCAATATTGAGCATAACGAAACAAAGAATCTGCTTTTGTGTTGGTATCCAAGGGACTTTCACAGACTAAGACTTCCCAAACTTTTTTTTGATTGGTGTCTAAAATCGGACGAGAGTAAAAATCGATTTCCCAAATACTGCCCATGTTTTACGGTAAAAATCAGGTTGTTATATTTTGCTGATATCTCGATCATACGAGTGTTAGGGCAGCATGGTGAATAAGGGAGTGGGGGGAGGTGGGGGAGGCAGGGGGGCAGGGGAGCAGGGGGGGAAAAATGTTTATCCCAAGTATATTGTTTGAACCTTTGAGCTTCGTCGTTCAATATCTGAGCTTGAAAGTTGTAGTTTTTGGAGTAATAGATTTTGGGGTGAGTGGGGAATTTATAAGGCGATCGCTTTTGGAGGGGTTTATGTCTCCATAATTATGAAAAAATTTCAATCAATTGTTAAAGACGAGTTGATTTTGGGATTGCTAGGTATAGTCTTATTCCAAATCTATGAGAAATGGCCAATCCACAGAAAGAACCTTTAATTGAAAAAATTCACAAAGTTAACAAAGATGTTTGGCTATTGCTGTTTATTGTTTTCCCATTTCTTGGATTGATAATTCACTTCAATATCTCTGAATCTAATAGGAGTAGTGGCCAAAACTGCTATGACCAGGCAGGTAAAGAAATACTCAAGCGGGAAGGCAATAAAGTATTGAGTCGCTCTGATATTGAACGGTATGAAAACGAGATGACTAGTCGTTGCAGGTAATAAGAGAAATGAAAAGTAATAAACCTTTTGTGACAACGAACCCTCACGACTTCAAACTCCGTATTGTTTGGAGTGTTGATGCATCTAGCAAAATGGTTGCTGAATTTTCCAATAGTAATTGGCTTCCTCGAATTGGCGAAGCTCTCATTTTACCAACAGATGAGGCTGATGAATCTAACTCTTGCCGCAGCTGGGGAAAGTTTAAGGTGTTCGATCTTGTCTATGACTTTCAGCATCAGATCGTTCGAGTTTTGTGCAGGCCCATCAAATCTTCGACTTCACTCGATGTAAGATCGCTAATCTCAAAAATCGAAGAACCATTAGACAGGTGGGAAGTTTGGGAAAAGGCGTTTGCTGCAAGTGAGGCAACAAGAAAGTCTGAGGCTCTAGAACGTCAAACTCGTTTGGAATGCGAACTTTCTCATATAAACGAAGAAGATGTAGATGGGGAGTTAGAAAAGCTGAAGGCCAAGATCCTAGAAATAGCAAGGGATGAACAAGGCGATCGCTCTTAACAAACTTTGTTAGTCTTATCATTGAGGTGAGCAGAAACCATGATTTTTTTAGAAGGTTTGTGAAAGTTTGCGATCTAGTGGCGGTTAATCCAAACAGCTCTCAAACCGGCGGCTTTAGCTCCGTAATAATCTTCGGCAATGCTATCGCCAACATGCCATGCTGCTTCTGGAGAGCATTTATGTTTGTTTAAAGCAATGGCAAAAATTTGAGGATCTGGTTTAGCTGCACGCACCTGAGTAGAAATAGTAATAGAACTAAAAAACTCTCTCAATCCCAAACTTTGCAATACTGAATAAATCCGGGAATCAAAATTAGACAGCACTCCTAAAGAAATTCCCAACTGCCGCCAGTTAATCAAAGCTGGTACGACATCGGGATAGACAAACCACGGTTCGCCAGTTCCAAAGTGAATGTAAAGTTCGCTAAAAAAAGCGGAAAAGTCAGAAAATTCCTTGAGAACTCCCGCGCTTTCAAAAGTGTTCAGGGCAATTATCCGCCACCAATCAAACTCACGCTGGGGAATATCTTGCAGTTCTGCATCTGGAAATATGGGCGGCGGCGATGCTTTAAAGCTTTGGATAAAGGTTTTATTTAATATTTCAGGGGAAACTGTAACGCCGAATTCCTGAGCTATTTCACTATAAACTTCACCTACACTACCTTTAACATCGAACAGTGTGCCCACAGCATCTAAAAAAATAACTTTCGGTTGTTCCATAACGGGGACTGGGGAATGGGGACTGGGGATTGGGGATTGGGGACTGGGAATTGGGTCTTAGTTATTCTCCGCGTCTTTGCGTCCCCGCGTCCCCGCGTCCCCCTGTCTCCCCATCTCCCCAGTCTCCAGTCCCCTATTTAGAAAGTGTCTCTATAATAGGACGGACTAACCAATTAAAACCAACTTTAAGCTGATGATCTAAAGTTGGCAACCTGTATAAATAAGCAACACGACGGCCGATGTATGCCAAAGGCCCATCTAGTTTGATTCCCAAGCCGGCGAGGGTGGCGTTATCTTTCCCCAATGCCATCATTTCGCCTAAGTGTTGATAGCGGAAGGGAAGTAAAGGACGATTGGTAAGAGAAGCCCAGATATTCCAAGCAGCGTAATCAGCTTGTTGGAAAGCGGCTTGAGCGGTGGCGGGTACTTGTTGTCCTTCTGCATCGTGACAGTCTGCTAAATCTCCTAAAGCAAAGATTTCTGGATGCTCGAAGACTTGGAGGTTGGATGTAGTGCTAATTTGACCGCGCTGATTTTGTTTGAGGGGAAGGGATTTCACCACTGGTGCAACTCGCGTTCCCACTGTCCAAATTACTAATTCGACGGGGATTGTGTCTAGCTGATTTTTATACTCTAGGGAGATGGTATCTTGCCCGATTGATTCGACTTTGGTTTCTAAATCGAGAAACACGCCACGTGCATCTAAAGCTTTATTGGCTGCTTCACGGTTAAATTCTGGGGAAGTTCGCAAGATTTGGTCGGCGATTTCAACGATGCGAAAGCGTCCTCTCTCGCCTAATCTATCGGCTAACTTACAAGCTAACTCTACACCACTGTAACCAGCCCCGACGATCGCCACTCGAATTTTATCAGCATTGGATTCTTCCAAAAATCGCAGGCGTTCTTCTAAACGATAGGCGTCGGAGATTGTCCGGAATGTGTAGGCGTAGGCTGCTGCACCAGGTACTAAATCTAGCGGTGTCTCTCCTCCTAGCGCCAGCACTAATCGGTCGTAAGGGATTTGCGGCCCTTCGTGTAAGTTTACCTGTTGTTGGTCGATGTCAATTCCAGATACCACTCCTTGATAAAAACGTACCCCTGTACCTTGTAAAAGTTCTTCAAATGGTGGGGCTATTTCCCAGGTTTGCAGTTCGCCAGTGAGTAATTCGTAGAGAAAGGGGGAAAATAAAAAGCGATCGCTTTGATCTACCAAAACAATTTCCGGTTTTTGTGTAGATTCCCAAGGTAACTGGCTTAAACGCAAGGCTGTGTAGAGACCACCGAAGCCTCCACCAAGGATGCAGATTCTAGAAGTTTGTTGAGTCATCGATTCTATGGGACGGTCATACTAGGAGGGCAACTAACTTAAGTGTAATGATTTCTTTGCCGCGATCGCCATCAGCCAACAATCCGAGTATTTTCCCTCATGGAGTTCATGGGCAGGCAATAACTTTACTTTTACAAAACCACATTTTTCATAGCAGCGGATTGCACGAAGATTATCAACATGCGGATCGATAACAATTTTCTTTGCTTGTACTTGTTCAAAAAGATAGTTAATAACTACTGACAGAATTTTCGTTCCAATTCCTCGATTCCAATAGTCAGTTTTGCCTATAAATAAGTCAATTCCATAAACATTCTCGGTTCGATCCAGACAATACAATTGTCTATCGGTTTCCGATAAGTCATTGAGTGCAAAATACTGTAAATAACCTATGGCAGTATCTTGATAGTAAAAAATACAGGGAATAACTCCCTCATCTCGTTGGATAGAGGGTTTGTATGTTTCTATAATTCTTTCTACAGCAAAAGGATTATCTCTGCCTTCATAAAATTCCAATACTTTTTCGTCAGTTAACCACTTTGCGAGTAACTCATAATCATACATTTCATCTTCCATAGGACGAATAGTAATTTCATATTTCTTAATTAACATCTTTGATGTATATTTTTTAGAGTAACTATTTAATAATACTTTCAAGATTTACGCACAGGTAAGGGAAAATCATAGACGCAAAGGGTCTTAAGTCCTAACTTTATTCAAAATCTCTATTCTGTTGCAGCAGTTGTAAAAACGCAAAGGGGAATTTTATCCCCACTTTGTGAAAATAAAACTCCCCTTAAATTCTGACACCAGCACTGATACTAAATACTTAAAGTAGACTTTAGATTGGTCAAGTACGCCATCTGAATCTTAAAGCTGGGTATAGATAAAGCAACAAAAACGTCTCCGGCTTTGCTCCTAGCTGCTAAATTTTGAATTCTGCTGTATCCAAAGTTAGATTGACTTAATTACCGCCAGAGGTAACAGATTTATTATGTATGGCAGTGTCTTCACCCTTTCTCTGCCATTTCCCATCGCTGCCTGGTTCGTATTCGTTTCTGACACTATTCCAAGCAACTTCGCGGGCACCTTCTTCACTTAAACCATCTTTTTGAGCGGAGCTTAATGCTGCTGCAAAAATCTGCTGTGCGTGTTCTGGCAATTGCTGTTTAATGTCTTCAGGTAATTGATTTATTCCTTGCTCTGGCATAAACTTATTCCAATTTTCTTAACTTAAGTTCATACTAGAAAATTAGCAATCGAATGCCATCTTTCTCTAAGTAGAGAACTAAATAATCATACTTTTGGCTGAGTCAAACAATTTTTAAATCAATGAGGCAATAATATTAATACTCATAGCTAAAATCGTGGTATTGAAAAAGAAGGATAATATACCATGTAGCAACGTCAAGCGCCTCATATCGCGTGATGTCGTTTGCACATCTGAAACTTGGCTAGTCATGCCAATTACAAATGAATAATATAAAAATTCCCAGTAGTCTGGATAGTCGTTATGAGGAAAATCTAAACCTCCGGTAATTTCTTCGCTATTATTGGGACTAATATATTTGTAATAAGTGTGTGCATACTGCACTGCAAATATCGTATGCACCAATAACCACGAACCTACAATCGTCATAATTGAAAGTATGACATGTAGGATAAGCATAATTGTTGAAAACTCTTTTTTATCAGTTAGTAAAAACCCAATGGCTAAAACACTGGCACAAGCCGCAGCTATCACCAACATAAATATAGCTAAATGTCCTTCATATTCACTCTCAGCATAACGGCGAATTTTTTCTGGGTTAGCTTTAAGCATTTTCCACCAAGTTATGGCTAAAAACAAATCAGCGCCAGAGTTCCAAGCGCAGAGAATCCGAGTAGGTAAATGCAGCCAAGGCGGAAGTATTAGTGAAATTAATACAGCGACTCCGACAGCAATGAACAATCGGGGTCGTGGGTCAAAATTTTTAAATAAATTAAGTTTCACAAATATTGCGATTTAGCGTTACTAACACTTAAATTATTCGGTCGTTTCCCTGCAAAAACCATAATTGTGTTTGTTAGTAAGTGAATAAGTCAAAACTAAATAGTTAATGCTTGATGTAAGTAGGAGGCAGGAGGCAGGAGGGAAGAGGCAGTTTTTATAGGAGTTTTAAACTTTTGTATTTTACATTTAATTATGTCTACCTACTTAGCAATCTTATTTGATTATGGGAAAAACGATCTATTACTTTAGGGAATAAGCAATCGTTTCCCTATTCCCCATTGTCTGCGATCGCTTTATGATGCGGTAAGTACCGTCTAAGCGAAGACAAATTATGACGCCAACAATTTCAATTAACGATTCTGGGCGCTTGCAACTTTCACCTTTAGAAATCCCATCCCGCTTACTGTTGGGGCCTGGCCCCTCAAATGCCCACCCGACAGTTCTCCAAGCGATGAATACTTCACCAGTCGGGCATCTTGACCCCGCTTTTCTCGCACTGATGGATGAAATTCAATCGTTGCTGCGCTACGTATGGCAAACAGAAAACCCACTTACCATTGCAGTCAGCGGTACGGGGACAGCCGCAATGGAAGCAACCATCGCCAATAGCGTGGAACCTGGTGATGTAGTTTTGATTGGTGTAGCTGGTTACTTCGGTAATCGCTTAGTGGATATGGCTGGACGTTATGGCGCTGATGTGCGAACAATTACTAAGCCTTGGGGACAAGTTTTCAGCTTGGAAGAATTGAAAACTGCCCTGGAAACTCATCGTCCAGCGATTCTAGCTTTGGTTCATGCCGAAACATCCACTGGCGCACGGCAACCTTTGGAAGGAGTTGCTGATTTGTGTCGTGAATTTGGCACTTTACTACTAGTAGATACCGTCACAAGTCTGGGTGGTGTTCCTTTATTGTTAGATGCTTGGGGTGTTGACCTTGCTTATAGTTGTAGCCAAAAAGGCTTGGGTTGTCCGCCTGGTGCTTCGCCTTTTACCATGAGTCCGCGTGCAGCTGAGAAATTGCAAAAGCGTCGCACGAAAGTTGCCAATTGGTATTTAGATATGTCTTTGCTGAGTAAATATTGGGGTAGCGATCGCGTCTATCACCACACAGCCCCGATTAATTTATACTACGCATTGCGGGAAGCACTGCGTTTAGTTGCCGAAGAAGGATTAGCAAACTGCTGGCAGCGTCATCAAAAGAACGTAGAGTATCTCTGGGAAGGTTTGGAAGACTTAGGATTAAGTATGCACGTTGAGCGGGAGTATCGACTGCCAACCCTTACTACTGTCCGTATTCCAGAGGGAGTAGATGGCAAAGCGATCGCTCGGCAGTTACTCAATGAATATAATATTGAAATTGGCGGTGGACTTGGCGAACTCGCTGGTAAAGTCTGGCGCGTAGGACTGATGGGCTTTAATAGTCGTAACGAAAGTGTTGACCAACTAATAGCAGCATTGCGGCAAGTTTTACCTAAATAGTTTTGAGATAATTAGGTGCGTTGACAGTAGCTTAACGCACCTGAGATCGAAAGCGATCGCCTTATACAAATTCGCAATGACGCTCGTTCCGACGCTCCTTCTCTGCGAGACGCTACGCGAACGTCGCTAACGCTTCGCTATCGCTGCGCTAATACCGATTCTTCATGAAGTTTCACTGTGAGAAAAAACCAACAACCAGCAGAGGCAAAAATATTAAGACAGATACAATCAAAACGAGGGTTGCTGGCTCAATTTTAATTTGGTTCTTCTGTGGGTCGCTCATTTGCCATTCTCTCAATCAATTAAATATAATAGCCAGCCTAATGGATGTTTATAGCTTTCTCCAAGTCCAATGAGGCTGATAAGTGTAAATCTTTATCTAGCTCTAGTAGCTAAACACAGAGCCTATTCTAATTTTGAATTCAGAATTCTGAGTCCTGAATTATGAATTCTACTGTATTTTTGATTTTAGAAACTGTCAATTCCTAAGTTCATCGCCCCATTAGCTTATTTCTTCCAAGGTAGTTTAGTACCCATTTCCGTTAATGCCGAGAAGATGAGATAGAGAATCAGTAACCCAGCAGCTGCAAAAAAAGTTAGTAAATCGCCATCCATGAGTATTGTTAGCTAAAGCTTTGCCATCATAACTAGATTACCGCGATCGCATCTTATTTAACCCTCAACAGTCATCAACCTAAAGCAGGAGAATTTATTTCTTTGAGTTCCCTAATCTCTACCGTTTCTCTGAATTTGTAATCTTTGGTCTTCTGGGTGCAAACTGAACCAACCGTACCAGTGACGAACTGCTAGCCAGACGGCCGAGAGCAAACCTGCAAGGCTGAGGGTGAGGCCGCTAAACGGTACTAATAATCCAAATATCGGTAATACTGCTCCAGCAATAGTACAGATGATAGCAGCAAGGGAAGTACTGCGGCTAGCACCTAATCCCCATGTCAAAAGCAATAAGATGATGGAAATGAAAGTCCAAGCCAATTGAGGATTTATCAAGCGAGCGAGATAGGTCAAAGCTAATAGACAAGCAAAGAAAATACTACCAGCGATCGCGATATTTTTGAAACTCATTGGCAGTGATAAATATAACAATAATATCCACCACAAAAATATTGCTGGTGCTAGCAACAACAGCCGCGGAATGATACCAATGTGACGAATCGGTTCGGTGTTGGTAAACACTCCAAATGGATTTTTCACTGAAACATTATCGTTAAATATCCAAGTAAATTGAGTGCTGCGTCCATCAACTTTTATCTCATTCGGTACAATACCACTGGCGAAATCAGCCGGAGCAAAGTTAGCAATTGCTGTGAGACGGAAGTTAGAAAGCAACTGTCCTTCGGCGCTGTAAACCCAACGCGGCCCTCCTTGAGCTTGATAGGTAACTCGAAAGGTGGTTGCTTCCCCTGGTTGCAGACGGAAAGCAAAGCCATAGTCTCCGGGATTGGTTTGTTGTAATCTAGTACCGTCACGCTCTACTTTGTAGCTAGCAAGCAATGAGTAGCCGTTAGGTGGCGGTGCTTCAAAGAAAAAATTATTAATATCGTTAAGTTGGTTAACTACTTTATAATCAGCAGTGTATTCTACGCGATAAATTGAACTGCGACCTGGAACATCTACGCTTTGGTCGAGTTTGACTTGAATTTGCGAACCACCCAACGTCAAGAAGCGGGTAACTTCTCGCGTATCATTTACCTTGACTATCTTGCCGTTGACTTGGGTGGTGTAAGAATATGGCTCTTGAATAGAGTAGCGTACTTGAGGCGCAGACTGTTCGAGCCTTTCACCTGCTACGCTTTCGACCACTTGAGCCACCTTTGCTTGTTCCCAATGATGGTAACGGTTGCTCAAAGTCGAACAGAAAAAAAATCCCGGCACTAAGAGAATTAATACTAAAGTTAAATGTTGTAATCCCCGCAACAGTTGGGAATAACGAACAGCCCATTCACCAATGACAATAACATTTTCGTCTTGGTGGCGACGTAGAGAAAAACTCACTAGAGCGATCGCAATTCCTAAAGCTATAACTAAAAATACTAATAATACCGAAGCTTTCAGTGCTTGAGTTCCAAATTGCACAAGCTCAGTGGGATGTGTTAAATCAGGTAATCCAGGAATACCTTGAGCAGAAGATGACATTGGCGTATTCTTGCAGATTTTGGAGAACCAGACTGATAAAATCCCTGAAAAGTTTCTCCACGATAGTTTTAGATGATACGCCAACGTTAAGAGGCAATAGGCAAAAAAGCATATTGCCCATTGCCCATTGCCTATTGCATATTCCCTTCATCCAACCGTCGTTGCCATTCAGCATCAATTTGTGCAGAACGTTCAACTTCCTGTTCTAGTAAGTCGGTTTCAGTGGAGTAAACCAAATCTTCATCGCCAATGACTTTTTCTGCCGCAAACTGATGGGCAAAGTCAAGCTTTTGCTGTAAGGAACTATCTGCGCTTGCTAATAGCCTAGCGCGAGAAAGGCGATCGCGGTTGCGTGCAGCAATTTTTTTATTCCGCCACTGAATCCAAAAATAACGCAATAACGGTATGCCTAAAAAACCAATTCCATAAGCCAACAGCACCCAATAAATTCCTTGGACAAAAGCTACCAGTCCCCCTAATTGAGCAGCCGCTGTGCCATCTCTCAACAAACTTCCTAATACTAAAGCGCCAACAAAATTGAGTACGCCTAAGCCAGCACTGAGCATAATTTGTCCTGAACTTGCGGCACTAAAACGCCAAGGAAATTCCTCTAAGTAAACCGCTATTGAACGACGACGCTTTTTAGCTGCACTTACCTGCAACTCTGGGAAGTAATATACAATTTGCCCTTGTTCGCTGACGGACGGTTGCCCATTAAATCGTGTCAGAACCGGCAGCATATAATCTTCGTAATCTCTTTGATATTCCTCCCCAATGTCATCGAGATATGGGGAAATTTGTTCGGCTATCACTGCGCCACGGTTATTGCGAATCACCGTACCGATTTCTTGCCAGCGCCGTTCTTCTAAATTGGCATTAGGGTTACCATCGCCAAATAAAAACGAAAACACAGCTTCAAAAAAATTCAAATCGCTTTGTTGTCGCCTTTCATCTCGCTGTTGCGGGTAGTGAGTGCCATAATCTGGGCTAAAGTACCAAAATAAATTTGGGAAATAGAAGAACCCACCGCCGGAATTACTGCTTCGGTTATCGCCGTCACGGTCTGAATTGGCAGCGGTAATGATAATAATGATGGTAATAGTTATCAGAGCAATGGAAACAGTTAAGAAAATACCAAAAGAAATCCGAATTAAGTAAAATAGAACATTCCAAACTTTTTTCCACCATTCCTGCAATCGTAACTGGAAGTATTTATTACGTAAAATTGTGCGGAAATTTTTGGGAAATAGGTAAACAATATCACCATGTTCTGCTACTTGTAAATGTCCGCCAGCCTCAGATGCTAATGCCAACAAACCTTGATTAGCTTCAGCAACGTTCAATCCTGCCTGAGTTGCCACATCACCGACGGTGACGCGGTAACCCAGATGTTCCACTGCTTGCATGATGGTGGGATTGAGAGCCATTATTCTGCCCTCCTGCGAAAATATACTCTTCTTTTTTCAAGTATAAAGTTTTATTTTAAAACCCTCCTCAAAGGCATAAATAAACTAACAAATAACACGACACACAACATGTTATAATTGTCATCTTGGTTTAATTAACCAGCAAATTTTCTGCTTAAATATGGTTCAGTATACTCTCGCCCAAAGCCCAGAAATTATCCTCACTGTTTCTGGAAAAGATTCAGCCAAAGCCCGTGACAAAGCAATGGATCAGTTAATGGAACTGATGGATGCAGGTAAGCTACCCACGGAACTAGAAGAAGGATTTGGCCCTCAACAATTAATTGAGGTTAAAGAGCCAAGTGTTGATAGTGCTAACGGTGAGGATGCTATTACCCAAGCTGTGCAAGTTCTGAGTAACTTGGCGACGCTCAAACTAAAAGTTCAAGAATCACGAACTGAAGCCTTGGAGATTCGTAAAGCAGTTGATGTTCTGTTCACTGACGAATCCGTGAGTGAAGAGGAAATTACTCGCCTCAAGGAAGGCTTTAAAGTTCTGAAAAATTTTGCCCAAGCTAATGTGCGTTATCAGGAAGCACGAGCGAAAGCAGAACAAGCTCGGCAAGTTCTGGATCTAGCTCTGAAGTCGCCTGATAAGTAATTTTTAAAGAATGAATCTTAAGTTGTTTAAATCCAAATGCAAAAAGACAGGCTGTTTTATGCCTGTCTTTTCCTTTACTGGGGCGCTAGGATTCGAACCTAGGGATGGCGGGACCAAAACCCGCTGCCTTACCACTTGGCTACGCCCCAACAAGTTCACCCTAATTAATATAACAGCTAGTGATGGGTTTGTGTCAAGTACTTTTATAGTTGATTTTAGAAGGTGGTTTTTACACAGTTATAGAATACAGCAGTGAGTTTCCAAAGCGATCGCACAAACTTTGGTATGTTGAAAAGGGATTGTGGGACAAGCAAACCATAGATATGAAGAGTTTGCACAATACCTAGTCTCTGTCCTTCACAAGCACCATATAATATACAAGGAAAGAGTAGGGTATAATAACCTCAGATTTACTCAGTGGTGTATGTAAGCAGGCGATCGCTCAAAAAATTCCTGCTTCAAGCATTAATTTATTTTTTACACAAATTAATCAATTACAATTAGTTCGAGTTCAATTTTTTGTCCGCTGACAAAATGTAAAAATTGAGCTATCTTAATCAACAAAAGTATTGCATAGCTATTTTGTGATTTAGTCAGTATCCAATTAGTTGTTTTGGCAGAAAACATAGCTTTGCCAATAGACATACCTCTGAGCTTACTAAGTATTTTAAAATTAGCAGTTTTGAATACCGAACCACAGTTAGGTGCTGTATTATCTTGATGTTCTTTTGCCCAATGTTGTCTTGAAACTATAGGACTTTCTGGAAATTCGGCTGATTCAAATTTGAAAACTGCGCTCAATATCAGTTTGGAGTGGACACCAGTGAATATAGTTTGTCGATAATCTCGTACAATTTCACTATTATCAAGTGTTTTGATAGAGCCATTTTCAAAGAAAGTTACACTTTCAACAAAGTCATATATCGTACATTTATGTTGCCTTCCCCTACCAGCGTTCATTGCTAATGCACCACCAATAGTTGCCGGTACAGACGCAAGATAATAAAAAGAATCTACAGACTTTTGGTAACAATATTTTAATACCTCCATGATTGAAACAGAAGAGGAGACTTCTACTCTATTTTCACCTAGAGGTTTTATATATTTAGGTAGTTTATTTTTCAATATCAATGATTGGATATTCTTTTTCGCAAATAATGTATTAGAGCCATTTCCAATTATGTAAATATTTGCTTTATTTTCTCGGGCCCAATTACAGTATTCCTGAAGATCGTCAATACTATTAATCTCGCCTACTCGCTGAAAGTGATGTTGAGTTCTATAGTGGGAAAGACTATTCGATGTTAAAGATTCAATTTTCAAATTAGACATTTTTATTATTTTTACTCCTGATTGCATACCGCCTTATTTCTATAATCAACTGTTTCTAGTGAAATCGCTTGAAGTAAATGTTGTTTTGATTCGAGGATTTTGGATTCTAATATTTTAGATACTGATTCATAATCAATATCAAAAATTTCTTCCTGGCTTGGCTGGGGTTTTCCCTTAACGGAAAATATCCGGTTTTCTAAATTTAAATCTTTGAGAAGATCTGTGACTTTATTCTGTTTGTCGCTACGGAGAAATACATTAAAAGGTTTTTGGAAAAGCAGAGAAAATATAGTGCCGTGAAAGGTGTTAGTTACTATGTAAGATGCTTCACTATATAGCCCAACCCACTCTTTTGGACTAGCACTTTCCAGATTTATCTGTGCTATTTTTTTAGGTTGATCTACTGAAACTATAGTGAGATTTTCAGATTTTGCTAATGATTTGATAAATTCTTCTTCTTCTGGTTCTATTTCAGCATGGAAATATAACAAAAGATATTTACCTTGAATTTTCGGAGGTGTTTTAATTGCGTCATAAGTAATTAAAAAAGTAGGATCTAAAACTTTTATTGCTTTTCGATCGCATTCGTTATTAATAATATTTACGCTATTAGAATCACGAACTAAAATAGTTTGAAATTGATCTATTAAATTGAAGATTTTTTCATGGTATTTTCCTAATTTTACCGTATTACCAAAGCTAGCCGCATAGCTTATCTTACGGGTAGTTTCTTTGCTAATAAAATCCAAAAAAAAAGCAGAATCAAAACCTCTAAAAGAATCTAGACACCATATTTGATCGCTGCCGCATATTACTACGTTATACTTATCGCGATAGTATTCTAAGCCTTTTTTGTCATAGAATTTTTTCGGACTCAACTTGACATGAGAAAGTAAAAACCGTCTCATTTTCCAAGCTCTTGGAATGTTAACAAAGATTTTTTCAGGCTGTTTCAGGGGAATTAAAGGCCTGAGGTATTTCCATACTATCTTTAGAGGTCGATAATCTATAATTTCAACATCATAGCCTTGGCTATTAAGGAAAGTCCAAAGGGCATAAGCTTGGAGTGTTGCTCCGTAATTAGTGACATGGTGAAAAGTTAAAATTCCAATTTTCATCTTTGCTCTCTGCAATAAAGTATAAATCCGGCGCTAATTTCAAGGTAGTTAACTAACCGTTTTAGTTCTCTACTCTGGTATCTAAAAAACACTTATAATCCAACCTAAGTTGTTGTGCATCTTGGATTAATCAAAATCTGCAAAATGCAATAAAAGGTTCTAAAGCAATTTAAACCAAAGTTTCTTGATTCAGTGAAAAAACTATTGCGTCTCATCAATTAAGCAAAATAATCATAGCAACAAAATAAATTGCGCTGATAAAGTTTATAGTTGGCAAAACAATAGCGTGTGGCGCTCGCTCGATACTGTTTGATTTGGGCAAAAAATTGAATAATTAGGTATCTTGTTTTATACAATTATTTATCATATTAACACTTTAGTTTACGGTTTTGTTTGGGGGAAATCACGTGCATTTTACCCTGTTGTTCAAGTCGTTTAATCGCTTTTTGGTCAGCACCATATCCCTTTTTTAGTTAATTTAATTAGTTGCTTGGCTGCTTACAGCTAATTTACTATAAAAACTGTCTCTTGATATTTATCTTATAAACTTACCTGCTCTACTCCTGCTGTTTTTTAATTTTGTCGAACTCATGTTCAGATAAGGATGACCACAGTTCGATAAACCTTACACTAAGAGTCTTTCTTGCCTAACAGCCCAGGAAAAAGCAACAAAAGAAATCAGGCTTTTATTGCTTTTTCCTATTCAGTGTGGACTACTTAATAACTACTGAATATATCATAATGCATAGTTTTGACAATATAAATCATAAATAAAACATAGAATATTTATATAAACCTAACAATTAAATGGTTATACATATATTAATATTAAAAAAATCTTGCAAATACTTATACTCATGTATTTTGTATACTAAATTACTTCAATTTTGAGTATTTTTTTGGAAAAAGTTTCTCAAGTAGCTGCAAATTAGCCAAAAAACTATGGCAAAATTATTGTAGATAATTTTAGATAATCTCTAATAAATCAAAATTAATTAAAAAGCAACAGTATAATCACTAATCTTGTCAGAATATGTATCTGTAAATAGCATTAAATTTGTTACTATCTAAGTTTACGTATTTGCTCGAACTACTGAAACAAAAGTTTTTATTTAGTTGATAGCAGCACTATATAGGCTAAAAATATTAGGCCAGATACATGAAAAACAAGGCTAATAGTGAAAAAAATAACCAGTACTTGCGTACTGAGCATCTGAAGAGCGACCTTAAAGGTCGCTCTGTTAGGGGTGGAGCAATTACCATTGTTGCCCAACTTTCAAAGTTTGGATTGACTCTAGGGTCAAATGTGGTGTTGGCCCGATTATTAACACCACAAGATTATGGCTTGGTAGGTATGGTGACTGTAATTACAGGTCTGGTAGCCATATTCAAAGATTTAGGGTTGTCAACAGCAACTGTTCAGAAGGAAGAGATTAATCACCAGCAAGTTAGTACTCTATTTTGGGTGAACGTAGCATTGAGCATTATAACTATGCTGGTTACGGTAGCGATCGCACCTGTAATTGCTCGGTTTTATAATGAACCACGTTTGCTGTGGATTACTCTAAGTCTAGCATCGGGATTTCTCATTAGTGGGTTAGGTGTTCAACACTCTGCTTTGCTCAACCGCCAGATGCAATACAAAGCACTGACAATCAACGAGATCGTATCTGTAGCGATTGGTATTGGAAGTGCAATAGCAGCAGCCTGGGTTGGTTTAGGCTATTGGGCACTAGTAATTATGCCACTAGTAACGGCAATTGTTAGCACTGTCGGACTTTGGATTGTGTGTAGTTGGCGTCCAAGTCTTCCTGCTAGACAATCAGGAGTACGCTCTATGCTAGTTTTTGGTAGTAACTTAACTGGCTTCAATATTGTCAACTACTTTGCCCGTAACCTTGATAATTTACTTATCGGAAAAGTCTGGGGAGCACAACAGTTGGGTTTATATGCCAAAGCTTATCAGTTACTATTGTTACCACTCCAACAAATTAATGCTCCATTTGAAAAGGTAGCTATACCAGCTTTGAGTAGATTAGTAGATTCACCACAACGCTACCGACAAGCATACCTGCGAATTCTAGAAAAGCTAACTATCATCACTGCTCCCCTAATCGTATTCATGATTGCAACTTCTGACTGGATAGTGCTGTTGCTTCTAGGACCACAATGGACTGGTGCGAGTTCGATATTTTCTTTGCTTGGTATTATAGCTTTCACTCAGCCTGTTGCAAATACAACTGGTTGGCTTTTCATTACCCAAGGACGCACCAACCATATGTTCCAGTGGGGAATTATTGGCAGTACATTGTCGATTATAGCTATTGTTTTTGGTATACAGTGGGGAGCAGTTGGTGTAGCTGCCTCATATTCAATATCTGGTTTACTCATTCGTACACCTATATTATTTTGGTATGTTGGGCGGTCTGGCTCAGTTAAAGTCATTGACTTGTATCGCACAATGGCACCATCTACCTTTGCATCTTTATGCGGTCTATCTGTCTTACTAATAACTCGTCAATGGTTAGGAATATTCCATCCAATAATTAGCCTTACCATAGCTTTTTTGATTAACATAACAATAACTTTATTAGTTCTTATTGCTTTACCATCAGGAAGAGCGGCACTTCAAGATTTCAAGAATTTAATGCCATTCATTATCAAACCTAAAAGTAACAATTCACCATTATGACTAGCAGTAAAGAAGTTCTTCGTTCAGTTAAGCAAAAACTAGAGAATGTAACGTTATTATCAAGTGATAAATCATTTAAAAATTCAGCCTAAAATCATTAATATGCAATGAATTAAGTTAACTGCATTCTGAAAAGAAAAATTCACTTAATCCAGAAATCTATTACATAAATAGGAAAATCTATCGTGAAAATATTGATTACAAATTGCGTAGCTTTAAACACTGGAGATGCAGCAATTCTTCTTTCAATAATAGAGCTTTTGCGTATACAGTTTGGTCAAGATACAGAGTTTATTCTCTACGACTCTAACCCTAATATAGCAAGTAAATACTATCCGCAGCTAATATGGAGAAGGTCAATTTATTCTCAAATTACGCAACCTGAGCAAAAAGAATGTTTGAAAAATTCATTACTAGACAAAGCTTGGAAACGTATAAAGCAATCTTGGAGATATAGGATTAGTTTACCTGTTTTTTATTTTGCTGCATGGTGTCAAGTTAAAGGACTTAGTTATATTAGCAAGCTCTTACTCAACAAGGAACAGCTTCAAGATTTATACTATTATAGTTCAGCGGATTTAATTGTCAGCACTGGTGGGACTTATTTAGTTGAAATTTATTCACTGAAGCCAAGAAGATTTGATTATCAAGTATCACTTTTAATGCAGCGTCCTTTGGTATTTTATACACAGTCATTAGGGCCATTTTTGAATCAAAATAACCGAAAAATATTACGAAATATATTTAATGAATCTCTCTTAATTTTATTACGAGATGAACTCTCTTTAAAAAACTTACAAGAGTTAGGGATCGGTGCAGACAAAATGCACCTTAGCTCTGATGTAGTCTTTTCATCTAAAAGCAAGATAGAAACAGTAAACTTACACCCTAGCTCTAACCTTCACTTAAATTCTAAATTAAAGATAGCGATTTCAGTTAGATTTTGGCAGGCGTTTAAAAAAGTTTCTGTGGAAATTGGTATGAACAATTATCGTTCTGCTATGTGTGCAGTTACTCAGTATTTAGTGAAAAAATATAATGCTGAAATCACATATATATCAACTTGCCAAGGAATTCCAGAGTATTGGACAGACGATTCAAAATTTGCAACAGAAATTTATAATTTACTTCCAAATGATATTCAAGAATGCGTTAGTGTGAATAGTAATTTCCACACCCCTCAAATTCTTTTAGAAATGCTTACAAATTATGATTTAGTAATAGGCACAAGAATGCATATGTGTATATTAGCTTTAACTGGAGGAACTCCTGTATTTCCTATTGCTTACGAATTTAAAACAAAGGAACTGTTTGCTCGTCTTGGCATGAGCGAATGGGTACAGGATATTGAAACGATAAACGAAGAATCGATAATCCGATCGATCGAGGATTTTTTAGTTAATTTACCTAAGTTTAAAAGTAATCTCATGGCACAGGTAGAGCAAGAAAGAAATCGTGCAATCAAATCAGGAGTTCTAGTGAAAGAGAGCTTAGAAAAATGGCAGCGTAAATCTATGTAGTTATTGTATTAATTTTTCTAATTTTAATGAACCCAAGTTAATACCTTAGTGTGCTGGAAAATAATATGTCAGCTAAACTTAATCACATGAGATATTTTTTTTAATAAAAATGCACACAAGGAAAGATATAATCTTAGGTATTCTTATAATTAGTCAAATAGCTTACCTTGTTAGGATATTTTTTATGAAAATAGCTTTTATTGTCGAACCTTTTCCAACTGTATCTGAAACTTTTATACTTAACCAAATTACAGGTTTAATAGAGCTTGGGCATGAGGTAGATATTTACGCAAGTCATGTAGGAGATATTTCCAAAATCCACCTTGATGTTGAAAAGTATCAGCTTCTTAAACGTACCTATTATTATAATAAGGGGCCTGACAATTATCTTGTGCGATTACTCAAAGCTGCGTTCTGGCTAACAGCAAATTTTTCAAAATACTCTGTACCATTAATAGAATCCCTAAATTTTTTCAAATATGGTAGCCAAGCTATCTCTTTAGAATTATTTTATGCGACGATTATACTGCTAAAGCACAAACAAAATTATGACATTATCCACTGTCATTTTGGCCCTTTCGGGCTAAAGGCAGTTTTATGGCGTCAAATTGGTGCTATTCAAGGAAAAATAATCACTGTATTTCATGGCTATGATATGACCACTTATTTAAAGAAAAATGGAGAGCAAGCATACGACCTCTTATTCAATCTCGGCGATCTTTTTTTACCAATTAGTGAACATTGGAAACAACGATTAATTCAAATTGGATGTCCTGGCAAAATAGCTGTACATCATATGGGAATTGATTGCCAAAGATTTGCCTTTGCTGTACGCAAACCTCGACCTGATGGACAAGTTAATATTGTCACAGTCGCTCGATTAGTTGAAAAAAAAGGTATAGAATACGGTATTCGTGCAGTTGCTAAATTAATAGATAGCAATTTTAATATTAAATACACTATTGTCGGTGATGGTTCTCTAAGGAAAAAACTACAGCAGTTAATCAAAAAACTAGGCGTTGGTGACGCTGTAAAGCTACTAGGTTCACAGCAGCAAGAAGAAGTAATTGAAATTCTCAATAATTCACATATCTTTTTGGCTCCTAGTGTGACTAGTAAAAGAGGTGACCAAGAAGGCATTCCTGTTGCGCTAATGGAGACAATGGCGAAGGGTCTACCAGTAGTAACTACACAGCACAGCGGAATTCCAGAATTAGTTCAATACGGTATTTCAGGCTTTCTTGTGCCAGAGAGAGATGTGGAGGCATTGGCCGAAAAGTTAAGCTATTTAGTCAAGCATCCAGAACTATGGTCTAAGATGGGTGCTGCGGGTAGGAGTTTTGTAGAAAAATACTACAATATAAGTAACTTAAATAATCAATTAGTAGAAATATATCAGAATTTGTTAGATAATAAACCAGTTAACTCAGAGAGCAACACAAGGTCTAATATTAAGTCCGCTTAATTATTTATAAATAATAATGTAGGTTTGTAGTTGCCTTTGAGCATTACATATAGTTATTTATTGCTCAAACGCAAATAGAAGTCTAGGGTGTCTCATCAATTAAGGTAAATAATACTAAAAGCAAGATAAATTGCGCTGATAAGCTTTATAGTTCACAAATTAATAGTGTGTGGCAATACACTTTCTAAAAGTATGTTTTTTACTTTCTTAGTCTCCAGTTTCTTGCAGGAAGACTGCTGCAATACGACTTGATGACACTAATTGCTTAGTAGCTAGCCATATAAAGAGTGGAATTGTTTTAGAATAGCGACCAAAAAGCCGACGTGGTTCTTGAACCCATCGATATAGCCACTCCAGTCCTAAGTCTCGAATTATACGGGGTGCCCGTTTGTGGATTCCTGCGTAAACTGGGAAAACTCCACCCAGTCCAATCATCACAGCTTGTATTTTGCCCTTATGTTGAGCTATCCAATTTTCTTGTTTTGGACATCCCAAAGATACTAAAACAGCGTTCGCACCACTAGAGTTAATTTTTTGAATCAAAGCTTCATCTTCAATTTGAGTCAGGGGACGAAACGGTAGAGGTTCCATAGCCGCTATCTTCATTTGAGGAAATTCCCGCTCTAACCTTTTTTCGATCCTCGAAAGAATTTCTGTTTGGGAACCTAAAAAGAAAATACTGAGATTTTGTGTTTGAGATAACTGACACAAAGCCAGAAAAATATCCATCCCCGCTACACGGTCTTGGTGGATAGCTCCCATTTTCCGCATCATCCATACAAGAGGCATACCATCGGGGGTAACTATATCTGCATTTCGTAATAGGCTGGCAAACTCTGGATTCCAGTGAGCTTCAATCAGCATATGTACATTTGCTACGTATACGCTTCTACTCTCACGCTTACTTGCCCACTTCAGTATTGTTTGCACCTGGTCGTTAAAGCGTAGAGCCGTAATAGGAAAATCAAGTACTTTTTGAGTAGGTAGAAGCACTCTTGCCACCATAAATAATTCCTGTGTCCAATAAAAGAATCCATAGATTACCTAGACCATTCCGAATATTGAACAATTCAGATTAGATAACTCCTGGCCTTTTTTAGGCATGTGTTCTCTTTGGAAGTTAACACATGGAGGTGCAATTGCCTTCTCTGTAGACTTTTTGGTTTTTCCGGTAATACTAGAATTATTCGTTGCTGTGTTTTAGTTTACTGGTTTAACCAAAAGATTTCAGAGGCTGTTTGACAAAATTCATATTTTCTTCATAATTAATTTTTGATTGATTCATCTAAGCATTACAATTGCGATAAATTCCTAAAGATTATGCTTTGTATTACGTAATATTCGCTACACTTTGTTTTGAAAACAGGAAAAATACTAGAAATTTGATGTCATAATTTTGGTACGTAGGTATCAGTTGACTTAAGAAGTTAGATTGTAGTTATTTTGTTTTCAAAAAACTTTTATCTTTTCTTTATTATTACAGATTAAACTCAAACTCAGTATTTAAAAATTCATAATTTTTATTTTTTGCTCAAAGCAAAAGCCAAAAAATAAGGGGAAGATAAACTTATCTTCCCCTGCTGTATTATTTTTGTTTTCTTTGTTTTCGTTGGCTTTGTTACCTTCCTTAAGCCTTTGCCTTAACATTTGCCTTTGCTTTTTGAGTTGCCGTTTCCTCGCAGAACCGCCTCTACCCTTATCATTCCTGCCTTCTTTACGGGGAGATTCCCATCTTTTTAGCCGCATAACCTTTGACCTCTGTGATATTTAATATTTAACTACTAGAGACAAACAATACTGTATATGTATGTTTTCTAATAGATATCTTGTGCTGTTAGTATAGTTGTTTGCTATTTCACAGCGTAACACTTTGTATTACATATAATAACATAAATTCCAAGAATTTGTTGATTCTTTTTAATTATGACGCCACTTCAAGTTACAGAACATATGTAACATGAAAAATATTAACTTTTTTGGTAGTGGGCAGGAGGAGAATCGAACTCCTATGACCGCAAGGTCGCCACATTTTGAGTGTGGTGCGTCTACCAGTTTCGCCACCCGCCCTTATATTCAACTTCACTATTATAGACTATTTACTAATTTTGCAACAACAAATTTCAAGATTCATTCTCAAAGTTTTGCTGTGATGAATAGTTTTACGCTCATCGAAGCTCTATCTCGATCTAGTTTTTTTAGAAAGCTAGCAAGTATTTGCAAACAAAAGATCTATAACCAGGATGTGTTTCCCTACTTTTGGAGGGATTCGCTGAAGTTTAACGCTTAAATGCGTGCAAACTTTAATAAACTAGCGTCAATATCTTGTAGCTTGGCACAGCCGCTAAGTGCCATTGCGATATTTAACTCATCTTGTAGAAGTGAGATGACATGTGATACACCGACTTGTCCTGCTACTGCTAGTCCCCACAAAATGGGCCGGCCGATGAGTACTGCTTTTGCTCCTAATGCTAAGGCTTTGAGAATGTCAGTACCCCTACGGATACCTCCATCCAACAATATTTCTACGCTACCATTGACTGCTGGTACAATTTCAGCGAGAGCATCTAAAGAAGCGATCGCACCATCGAGTTGTCTGCCTCCATGATTAGAAACAATAATTGCTTTGGCCCCATATTCCACAGCCCGCAATGCATCATCTGGGCGTAAAATTCCTTTGATTACTAAGGGTAGTGGAGATATGGACTGCAACCATTCCAAGTCACCCCAAGTAACTGCTGGGTTGAGCTGTTGGGCAAAATAGGTAAACAACCCCGATTCGCCTTTTTCATGGGAAATATCCAGCCCTGAGATAGTTGCGAGATTAGCCAGATGTAGGTCTAGGGGTAAAGCAAACTCATTACGTCTATCTTTTTCGCGCTGTCCGAGGACTGGTGCATCTACGGTCAGACAAAGTGCTTTATAACCTGATTTATGAGCTTTTTCTACCAAGGCGCGAGTCAATCCCCGGTCTTTGTGGATGTAAAGTTGAAACCAGCGTACCGAATCTGGAAATTGCTCGCACGCACTTGCTACTTCTTCAATGCTTTTTGTTGCCATTGTACTTAAGATCGTGCCCACACCAGCTGATGCCGCAGCTAAAGCCGTAGCAACTTCGCCGTCAGGATGAGCCAGACATTGAAAAGCCATTGGTGCAATTAACAAAGGTAGTTGTAGGGGTTGTCCTAAAATGGAGGTGTTGAGATGGCGATCGCTAACATCGACTAATACACGAGGTCGTAACTTGATGCGCTCAAAGGCGCTGCGATTGTCTCGCAGGGTGATTTCGTCCCAAGCTCCACTAGTGTAGTAATCAAGGGCCATTTGAGATAGATAGTGTTTTGCGAGCTTTTCGTACTCAAACAGGTTAATGGGTTGAAAGCGGTCTTCGTTGGGTACAGCTGTCATGGTAGCGATCGTGGGTTAAGGGATGGGATGTTTGTTAATCCCATCAAAGTTATGATAAATCGCCGAGGAACCTATTTAATAGCTCTTCCCGTGATAGTTCCAACAATAAAGGAGTAAATTCTTCTGGAGATAATGCCAATAAAGGTTCAATAATTATTATTAGTTCTGCATCTAAAGAACCAAACCTAACTCTCAACAAATTTTCTATAATATTACGACGTTCTGCTTGAATTCCTGCTTGAATTCCTTCTTGTTTAGCTTCCGCTAATTTTTGCTCGTAAATGGGTGATAAGCGCATAATTAAATCTCTATCCTCGTCGTCTATATTTTGATTTACTTCTAAGGTCGTCTTTAAACTCAATAATAAATCTATTGCCTTAGAACGCAAGGGATTATTTCGGGGAAGTGCTTCTAGTTCATCTATGGCTTGTTGCTGGACTCTACCCTTGCCTAAAATTCTCAACCATAATGTTTCTTGTGTTGAAGGTAATTGATGAATAGCGACAATTGCTGTTCTCAAATACTGGGCGAGAAAATGTACTCCTACTACCCAATTATCTTCATCTGAGCTAGTTCTAAAACCATTTAAGATAGATTCAGAAGCTGTGGGTGATAAAATCCACAAACATGGTAATTCTGATTCTGTAATTCGGTTTTTATCAGCTTTGGTTTGGCGCTTTATTTCGGCAAATATATCAAATAATTTGTTCATGCAACTGCGAATTTCTGCAATTGTCGCTGCATTTCTAAATGGTTTAATTAAAGCAGGTTTGGCTGCAAATTTGCCTAACAATCCTAATTCTATCGTCTCGCTTGATTGAGGTGAAGGTATAAAATAAACATCAATCTCGCGGATTTGTGCCGCAACTTTGCGACTTGTTTCCACTTCTCCGAGTGGTTGTAACAATTCTTTAAGATAGTCTTTTGCGAACTGGTCGTAGGGAAACCTGGTCATTAGTTGATTTTTTAGATGTACCAGTACTTTACAATAGTGACCAGACGCTTCTTCAATGAGCTAAGAGAGACAGGAAGTGCGATCGCCTCCGTGGAGCCTAGCCCATCGCACAATTGCTAAACTCCTGTCAAACTCAACCCAATCCTAAATGCAATTTCAATGCCGCATCAACTAATACTATTATTTCTTGATTTAAACTACCTACTACTTCACCAATAATCCGCTATTTAGAAATTGTTCGTATTTGTTGTGCTTGTACTTTAGAAGGCTTTGTTCAACCACTATCTTCAGGATTGAGCAAAAACTCTAAGTAAATTTACCAGTTTCGCCAGCCGCCTTTGGGTGCAACTTCATCATTCGTGGGCTTGAGTCCGTGACCTTGAATCAAAGATTGATATTCAGTGCTGCTTGCCCAACGGTCAATTTCTCGCGCCCGTAGTACTGGTACTGGATGGGTTAATTGGGCTGTGCGGGCAGCTTTGACCATTTCACCGAGTTCGGTCTTGCTAATATCATCGTAAGCACGGGCTTGAGCAACAAAAGCATCGAGGTTTAGTTGGGGTGCTAAGGCGGGAGAACCACCAGCTAGTTTCATCAACACCGACATCACAACTTTGGGATCTTGGGTTGCTAGCAATGCGGCGCGATCGCAGGTAAACTCAGCACAACGTACCCATTCCAAAAGTTGTGCTTGTATTGCTTGGGCAATGAAGCTTCCGACATTGGGGACAATTGCCGCAGCCAATATTAATAAATTTACAGGCGTTAAGTAAACGCTATGGTCGCACTTGAGATGCCCCAACTCGTGGGCAATTACCGCTTGGATTTCCTCTGGCGTGAGAATATCAATTAAAGATGTGTGCAAGACAATAAAAGGCTGCTTACCCCGCACCGCAAAAGTATAAGCATTAGGAGCCGGATGCTGTCGGACGTACAACTGAGGAGGCTCTATATCCAAGATTTTGCAAGCTTCTAACAGCAACTGGTGTAAATCAGGCAGTTGTTTTTCACCCACCAAAACGCTTGAGGCAATATTTTCCACATAAAAAACCTGCTCTGCCATTGGGCCTAGCCAATTTCGCACCAACATATCGATGCCTGGTATCTGCTTGAGCGCATTAGTAGATTCTAGGTCTAATGGATGGCGAAATGAGTCAGCTTTTAAACCAATCAGGGGGGTTTTGAAGAAGGACATAGTGCAGCAAGCTATAAAAAATACAACTATGGAAGCTGGCTGGTTAAATCAACAGCCTCCCACAGATAGTATAGCGATTAAGTAGGGTCGGCTATATGGAGGGGGTAGGGCAGAAAGGGAGACAAGGGAGAGGGGAGAGACAAGGAGAGAAGTCTGAGCGCCGGCTTTTGGCAATCAGAACTTCGGAAAGAAAGATTGCTTTGTCTCCCTTGTCTACCTTGTCTACCTCATCAGAGCATCACAACTTCACAGACTGCTGACGCTGGGAAGGATTTCTACATCTGCTGATACTTCGCCCACCCGCAGGATTTTAGCGCCTAATTGCTGCAACTTCATATCAAGTCGATCGTAGCCGCGATCGAGGTGCTGCAATCCCTGAATTGTGGTTTGTCCTTCTGCTGCTAGTCCTGCTAAGACTAGGGCTGCTGATGCTCGTAAGTCTGTGCCTAATACTGGTGCGCCAGACAGCTTGGGTACTCCCCGAACGAAAGCAGCATTACCTTTGACGCGAATATCTGCCCCCAAACGATTTAACTCTGAGGCATGACGCAAGCGATTTTCAAATACAGATTCGTTAATTACGCTGTCGCCTTCAGCCAATGCCAGCAAAGCCATGAACGGCGCTTGCATATCTGTGGGAAAACCTGGATGGTATTGGGTTTCTATATCTGTTGCCTTGAGGCTTTCTGCCGGGAATATACGTAAGTGTTCCGGAGCTTCCTCGATGATTGTCACTCCAATATCCCGCAGCTTAGCAATCACTGGTATGAGATGTTCTGGAGCCACTGGCGAGAGACTGAGTTCTGAACGGGTAATTGCTGCTGCGACTAAAAACGTCCCTGCCTCAATGCGATCGGGGATAATACTGTAGTCAACAGAATGCAACTTGGGGACTCCTTCGATGATAATTCTGCTAGTCCCTGCCCCACTAATTTTTGCTCCCATCGCATTACAGAAGTTAGCTAAATCAACTACTTCTGGTTCTCTGGCAGCGTTTTCGATAATTGTTTCGCCGTCTGCTAGGGTAGCCGCCATCATTAAGTTTTCTGTGGCTCCGACGCTGGCGATATCTAAGTAAATCTTCGCTCCTTTTAACCTCCGGCTGCTGCCAGGAACGTAGGCATTACAAATGCCATGTTCAATCTGCACTTCAGCTCCCATTGCTTGCAGTCCCCGCACATGCAAGTCAACTGGTCTGGCGCCGATAGCACAACCCCCTGGTAAAGGCATCTGCGCTACTCCTAGTCTTGCCAGAATCGCACCAATGGCGAAAAAACTCGCCCTCAACTGGGTAACTAGTTCGTAGGGAGCTTTTGATGTTTTAATTTCGCTGGCGTTAATGTCTAAGATGTCACCTTGTCGTGTCAAGCGTACACCCAAAGCCGATAACACCTGACCCATACGCTCTACATCCGCTAATAGGGGAACATTACGGATGCGGCAATCACCTGGACACAGCAAAGCTCCAGCCATGATTACCAATGCTGCATTTTTCGCCCCGCTAATTTTCACATGACCTCGTAAAGGATGCCCACCCGAAATTTGCAAGACTGAGGAGTCTGCTTTCGGAGTAAATTTGGCATCTGGTAAGTTGCTAGAAGGATTAATAATCCTACCTCCAAAAGTAATAGGTATTTTATATGTTTGAAGTTGGTTTTGATTCTACAGTAAAGATTCAATTTGTCCACGTTTTAGGACAAGATATTTGATTGAAAAATAGTGTTTTCGTCCAGAAAAAAAGACTAAAAACCACTATTGGTATGGATTTCGAGATTTTGTTAAGTCTCACAAAAAGTAACAACTAAGTAGTACTTACAAGTAGCACTTAATACTCAATAATCTAACTTACGTGTTCGCTAAAATCCCATACTCCAATCAATAAGTTAAGTCTTGCCAAGTTGAGGTAGACTGAGACTTTAATTAATGACTCAGTTAATTAGTATCTTCGTTGTTTAAAAGTTTTGTTTGTGTGAGCTTGCAAATATCAAACAAATTATTAAATTTACTTAATACTTAATAAGTGGCATTATTTTTAGGCGATCGCGCACTTGGAGTCAGGCTGATTAAATCGTCAATGTTGGATTTCATTGTCTTGCAAATTGTATCTAGGGGTAAGTCATTGGTGTCATAACCAAAGGGATTTTCTATTTCTAAACCAATCGCTTCAATGCCAAAGACTGTAAACCCAACTAAAGCAGTAATCAAACCTGTCCACCAACCCAGACTATTAACAATTTGAAATGGCAGCAGTAAACAATATAGTACCAGTAATTGCTTCAGATGAATTGCATAAGCCAGTGGCATTGGTGTTTTTAAAATCCGTTCGCAAGCACCTAAATTATCCACAAGATTATTCAATAATTCTTGCATTCCTGTTAACTGGTAGCTATTGATGCAATTACGATAGTATTGTTGCTGTAAATAATCTCCTATCCAAAAAGCCACTTCTATGGGGGGATTATTCATAATCTTCAGCTTGACATATTTGCTAGATGGCATAAATTCTTCTAATTCGTCATTGACGGCTTCTCCGCGCAAGTGGATTTTGGTCGCCACAGCAAAAGCTACTAATAAATTTAATGCTGCAATTTTATTATCTTTATCATTTGGAGAGATTTCGTCAATGGATACCCAAATCTGCCGCGCTAGATTTCGGACATTATTTACTATAGAACCCCAACATTTTCTCCCTTCCCAAAATCGTTCATAAGCAGTATTTGTCCGAAAAACAAGTAATAAGCCCAAAACAATACTAGGGATAACGCTACCTAAAATAGGCTGGGACACTGGCAGCTGCAAATAATGAAGGATAGAAACAAAAAATCCAAAAAATCCACACCATAAAACGTTTTTGTAAATGGCGTGTACTACTGAACCTTTGAGTTGTAATGTACTGTCTACCCATTTCAGGTTTACGGCACTCATGTAGTCACCCTAAGAGAACATCTTAATAATTACTTAAAAATAATAGCTCTACAATCAGTATTATTGCCAAGGAGGATACTGTAAAAAGTAGCGCTAAAAACCCATGAAATATGCTTAGCTCGACGACTGTATAGCAATCCTATTTAATTTATAAGCTCATGAAGTAGGGAGTAGAGACACGGCTCATCGCATTTTTACATAAGTCGATTTGCTCCTAACTCATTGAGCACTGCTATATCCTACTCTCTGTATGAACAATTTCAAAGTGATACCTAAGGCTGGCTACGCCTACGCAGCTAATTGTAAAGAAATGTAAAAGTTTGAAGCTGGCTGCATAAACCTCGCAAACTGCCTTGATAACTCTGTAGAAGAAAAGGTACATACCTATCGATGATGACCATAGGGCATTAATCGCTATCATGTACCCTAGTAAATCAGCAAGTTCTAACCTGTACAAATCCTGCCCTGTAAATTCAGTGTTTAGACGTAACATTTAGTTATGTCTTTTTTCGTAATTATTCTCAAAACGTTGAATTTCGATTAAATAACCACTGGGATCGCGTAAAAAACAATGATAAATATTATACTTTTTATTCATTGTCGGTGGTTTTTCAAACTTGATGCCACGTTGTTGGAGATATTCAAACCATTCGTCTACCTGCTGTGTTACCAAGGTAAAAATAACACGTGATTGGTTTTCAGGTGAAAAAATTGACGTTTCACTTGCTTGGCATAATCCCAAGTATCCAGAGCCAGTAACACTGTAAATTCGACAGCTACCTTGGTCAAGCCACAACTCGAAGCCCAGTTTTTGTTCGTAGAATTCTGTAGATGCATTCAGGTCGTGGGTATAGAAGAAGGTAATCTGTCGATCGATTTGCGGTTGATGAGACATAAAATAGATTTGAGTATATACCCTAACGACATCTGGCGATCGCATAGGTAAAAATTTATTTATGTTAGAAACCTGTTACTGCTCCAGAACGCTTTAGGCGTATCTGGAGTTTCTTTTTGAGAAAGCTATCAAAATTTTCTAAATCATCTGGATATGCAAAAACAAGCTTGAAAGGGGATGCATATCAAATTATTTATATCTAACACGGAGCATCACTTGTTGATGTACTCCTCTGCCAAACAACTCTCGCAAAACAGCCCCAGCATAACTGGGGCTGTTTTGCGTTGAAAATATGTAAACCAGAAGGACAATAGCGAGTCAACAGACAAAATTTACCATATTTGGGTGTATACCCGGATGACGTAGGATTCACTTATGGAAAAAATTGATATAGGTAAATGCGTATCTTTCCTGACTCCAGATTTGCGATCAACATTTCTGGAGTTTTTTCATTGAATTATGAATGCACACCTATAGCAGTGGGGTAAAATAATATAAATTGGATTATTATAAAAATTATTCAAGAAGTATGGAAATATCAAATTCTACTTCTGACAGAGAAAACCAACAGCTACAAGCTTCTGAAGCAGTTTTACAAGTTAATAATATTAACCGTCGTGAGTTTATGAAATTGTCATTAGAAGAACGACGACGCATATTGGCTGCCCAGGCGGAGCTAATGTTATTACATTACGAACAAGATAGAGAATGGCAGGAATTAGAAGCAGGAGACTTGATTGATTATTAAATTTCCTGCTCCTAAAAGAGGTGATATTTGGCTTGCTAATTTCGATCCGACGGTGGGAGCAGAAATTAAAAAAGTTCGTCCTGCTGTGGTAGTCAGTTCGGATGGTGTTGGGAAGCTTCCTATTAAGTTAATCGCACCGATAACAGATTGGAAAGAATATTATACTGGGAATATTTGGCACATTAAAATTGAACCAAACATTGCAAATAGTTTAACAAAAACTTCTGCGATGGATATTTTGCAACTACGTAGTATGGATATACAAAGATTTATCCGTAAAATTGGAGAATGTTCGAGTGAAATTATGGAAGAAGTTGCTGCTGCTATTGCTGCCGTAGTTGAGTATTATTAGTAATTTTTATAATTTATCCCACATTCCGCAGGTTAGTTAAGAAAGAAGATAATATTTTCGACAAGGA
>JAVRBO020000022.1:0-69705 GCA_034531195.2 Nostoc sp. ChiSLP01 | reverse complement strand
GAAGTATCTCGATTATATCTTTCTTCCTTCTGCCTTCTGCCCTCTGCCTTCTGCCTTTCCCCAACCTAGATCACCAAAAGTTGCCAAGAACCACATTATCTCTTAAGTGACACTCATTCATATTTCTATTCTGCAACGCCACAATTTGACCACGATCCATTACATACATACAATGACTGTGGCGAATTGTGGAAAGACGATGAGCGATCGCAATCGTAGTCCGATTTTAAGTAATCATCGCGGCGTTGCACATATCACGAATGTAATTGTCACTCGTAGTTGCGCTTTAGCACAACTACGAGTGAAATACAGGGATTTGATATTTGGTTACATAGGTTTGTTTTTTAGTGCCCACCTATCTAACAGTTATTAGTAAAAATGTTAACTATTAACTGTTTTAATTCCCTCAATGATGCACAAATCTGTTTCTGTTGGGATAATTTTGGTAAGTTTGAATCCGGCAGATTCAAACAAGTCTTGAAACTCGGACTGACTACGCTCCCGTCCACCAGAGCACATCACCAACATATGGACATCTGTAAACTTGTCTATATAAAACTCGTATTTAGGAGACATTACGCGTTCTATTACTAACAATCGTCCTTGTTCTTTCATGGCTTGATGACAGCGCTTAAGAATGGCGACCGCTCGCTCATCATCATAGAGATGAACAACTTCTCTGAGGAAATAAGCATCTCCACCTTCCGGAACAGCCTCAAAAAAGCTACCCCCTACCAGTTGAAAGCGATTGTTAACAGATATTGCTTCATGTGAATTCTTGGCTTCATCAATCACTTTTGGGAGGTCGAACAATATCCCTGTCATGGTGGGGTAGGCTTCGAGGATACCAGCAAGGAAGTAACCTTTGCTACCACCAACATCAACCAGCTTGTCAATTGACGAAAAATCATAAGCCTCCAAGTATGGAGCACAGACTTGAGCAATTTCCTCTTTTGACAAAACAGCATCAGTATGAAACAATTTTCTGGCGACAGCATTTTGCTCGTAGTAATGAAACAAATCCATCCCATACAAATGCTCAAAGGCACTTTCCCCTGTCTCCACGCTATACATCAAATTTTCCCAACTTTTGTAGTACCATTCCTCGCCCCGCAAGATTGCCTGATTTCGTATTGAGTCTGGAACGTTGCTTTGCAAACTATCTGCTAATGAGGTTAACTCAAACCATCGGGGTTGTGTCTCCGCAAAAATTCCGATCCCAGCAAGAGCGCGTAACACTCGATAAAGAGAATCGCTGTGGGTATTTGTTGCAGCAGCTAAAGCATCGCAGTGCTGTGAACTGTCTTTGAGCAAATCAGCAATGCCAAGTTTTGCGACAACATAAACACACCGTGAAATGCAGTAGGCATATATCCACTGATCCATAGTTAACGGAGACTGAATATGGCTAGGCTTAGAGTTTAATAAAACCATGATTTTTACCTAAATTCCTTAAGTGCTAGTATTTTGAAAGCATTATGAGTGAATCTACCTCGGCTTCGAGTATTCAGTTGGATAGGAATCCGCTTTGATTTGGAGAACTTAACTTGGCTTAGCAGATAATAGGCAACGCGAAACAAGGCTCTTTGAGTTGTACCGAGCTTCGCAAAAATCAAATAGGAATCCTAGATATAATCCAAAGAGGTAGCTTCAATTCTGATTTTTTAACTTCCAACTTTTTAGTATTCTTGCATCAAAACTCCTATCGGGCATGAATTTTTTCAGCATCAAATTAAGCATTAGAAATATCTGTGCCTTAGACAAGAAATAACGTGTTTTGGGCTTACTAGCTTCCAGAGACTCTAGAATTGTACCTGCAACTTGTTCAGGTGGCATTCCTGTGCGATTTGATCTAATCAAACCTTCGACAAAAAATTTGTAGGCATCACCATACATCGCTCTAGCTTCAGGTGACATATTGGCAAAATTTTCCTGAAAGCTTTCTTCCACTTTATCTGGGGCTGCTGAAGCAATTGAGCCTGGTTCAACCAAAATAACTTCAATTCCCCAAGGTTCTAACTCCATTCTGAGAGCGTCTGTAAATGCCCCCAATGCAAACTTGGAAGCACACAAGGCAGAAATAAATGGTGCAGAAATCTGACTGCCAATTGAGCCAATGTTAATTATCCGACCTTTAGCTTTTCGGATTAATGGTAAAAAGGCCTGGGTCACTGCTATTTGCCCAAAAACATTAACTTCAAATTGCCATCTTAGATCGTCGATTGAAATATACTCAACAGGCCCGTCCACCAATAAACCTGCATTGTTCACTAATCCAACCAATCCTTGATCGCCAACAGATTTTGAAACAATGTCAACGGCAAATTTAATTTCTTCTGCTTTAGTAACATCCATCAATATTGGTGTCAGATTTCGAGATTTATACTCCTCCTTGAGTGATTCAACATCTTTTTCTTGACGAACTGTAGCAAAGACATGATATCCTTCTTTTTCAAGTAGGAGTGCTGCTGCTCGTCCTACTCCTGTGGATGTTCCTGTAATCAAAACAGCACCTTTTTGTTTCTGAACCATTTTTGTGACCCTCACAATCGGTATAAAAATTATCTGCAAGATAAAAATTCAAAAAAATCATTTTATAGGTTTGTTATATTATTTATGAAGTTTTTGTTTGCATTTGACCACCAAAGTGAGTTGTTTGCCATACTCTTAAATTTCCGTTGGCAGCCGGAGCATATTCCTTTCGTAATCGCCGATACAAGGGAGTTCCAAATCTGCCACAAGCAAGATCAACTTGAGCATGTGTGCAAACCATGAGTTCGCGGATGTGACTAGTTTGTTGTTGATACTGCTGAAATTTTGATAAATCGTTGGGCTGTTGTATCAACTGTTTCAATATTGCCTTTACTAAAGTAATCGCTTGTTCCTCTGGGATAACAAACTCCTGTTTCTCAAACTCAGAAAAGAGTTTGGCAGGACGATAGTAGTACAGCACGCGGGTAAAACCAGGATGAGAGTAGTGGCGATCGGGAGCAATTAATATTGGTCTGAGCTTGACCCCATGCTTGACAATGACCTCTTCGACAAAATTGAACAATGCCTTGATTGTTCGATTTTCTTGAAAGATGTCTTGCGGCCAAGGTTGGGGAATTTCCATAATCAACCAGTGGTCACAAGTACCTGCTGTACCAATGGGGTCTTCTTTGTTAGTTTTGGAAACCAACGAGCAAAAACGACAATCTATTATGGGAAGTTGATCGGTCTGTTGAGTTTGCAATTTAAACCCCTCGTGAAAAAAAGCTGCAATGCGGCAGAGTTATTAAACCCAAGCCTTTAGAATTCATCATTCATCATTCGAGATAAATTATGCATTGAATCAAACTCAATCTATTTTTTAATCAAATCCTAATCTCTTTCGCAAACGACCATAATAAAGAGTGTTATTGTAGCTAAAACTGAATTTTTCTGAAAAAGCTTTCATCTGCATAGTAATTAGGGCTTGCTGAAAAAGTCCTTTGGTGGTGGTAGGGAACAGGGAATAGGGAATAGGGAACAGTTTTATCCTGATTGTTTTCCATTTTTTAGAGTCCAACAAATAAGCAATGCAAGGTTTTTAAGCCTTATAGCTTTATTTTCTTGCACTTAAATGCGACTGAAAAACCTGAAAAGCACACAATATAAGACTTTCAAACCTATTCAGCAGACCCTAATTACCCCAAAACCTCGAAAAAGAACCTAACTTTTCACGGTATCTGGAAAACCTCTCTCTAAATCTCTCTCCTGCGAGGAGAGAGATTTTGAATTCCTGATTTGGAAGTTAGATTATCCGTGGACTTTTCCACATGACGTGAAAAGTCAGGAAAAAGAACAACTCCAGATGACTTGAATAGCTCAAGAATTTCCGCTTGAGAAAGACGTCAAATATCTTCACAATCGTGAGTACTGTATACTATTTTTCCTGTTCCTGTTCCTAATGACTCGATTTTACTAATCATGGGTTTTATTTAGTATTTTTTGGGATTAACATTGTAATTGCTTACCGCAAGACAAAGGCCTTTTACGCTGAATTAGCAACAAACTGCTGTGGCTTGGTTAAGCGTGGACGTTCACCAAGCAAAATCATTTTTAAGCCACTAGCAGGGGGATAGTTAACACCTATAGCCTTGGGTTTTTCTACTCTTTCTTCATGGGCTAGTGCTAGTTGATAGCGACAGAGAATTGTTGCTAAGACTAGCTTCATTTCAAAAAGTGCTAACACCTCACCCGGACAGCGACGAGCGCCACCCCCAAATGGGAGAAATTCATAGGGAGAGTATTGTCGTTCCAGAAATCGTTCTGGTTTGAATTCCTTCGGTTGTGGGTATAAGTCCTCACATTGATGTGTCAGATAGATACAGCCTCTGGTGACTGTATCTGGACTCAATTTATAGCCCATCACTTCAATTGGTGATTCTACCAGGCGTGGAAATGTGACTACCTGAGTCGGGTAAACTCGTAGTGCTTCA
Source organism: Nostoc sp. ChiSLP01 (assembly GCA_034531195.2). Lineage (GTDB taxonomy): Bacteria > Cyanobacteriota > Cyanobacteriia > Cyanobacteriales > Nostocaceae > Nostoc. The sequence continues at coordinate 65,242 of JAVRBO020000022.1, read as the reverse complement.
TTACAGACAGCACTAAGATAGGGTAGCGCAGCAATAGCCATAGGATCTGGAAATTCACCAAGAGTATCAAGTTCTGCTAGCAATCGATCGCGAACATCTTTTGAACGGTGAACCCAGTACAATGACCAAGTTATGGCAGTGGCTGACGCATCCTGACCACCCAGTAGTAATGATGGGAACAAATCCCGTATATCCTCATCGGTCATTGGTTGACCCGTTTCATCACGGGCAAAGAGTAGTTCCGAGAGGACATCGGTGCGAGTCGGATCTACTTGCGATCGCCTTTGTGCAATTTCAGCATAGAGTAGTTTATCAAACTGTCGTTGCAGATGAAGCCAATATCCCCAAGAAGTCCAACGACCTAAATCTTTTTGTAGAAAGGGATAAGCCAGAGATAACCCCAGCCAGCGAGACCGAGCAAAAATTAGTAACTTGGAAAGTAGTTGCCGAAATTGCTCATAACGCTCTCCCTCATATAAACCAAACAAAGCTTGCAGTATTACTTCTAAGGTAATTTTTTGCACAGTAGGGTAGGCAACAAAAGTTTGGCCTCGCGCCAGATTATTGATGATTTTCTCTGTCACTTGACAAATACGCTGCCCGTATAGCTGTACCCGAGTGCCATGCATGGGAGGCATCAACAACTGACGGCGATGCTTGTGGCGCAAGCCATCAAGCATAAGTAACCCATTGTTTCCCACTAGAGCCGCACCGCCTTGATTCAACTTCCCAGAAGCTTTAATCTCTTTGGCGCTGGTAAAAATCTGTTTTATCCCCTGTGGATTACTGACGATAACTAAAGGTGTAGAACCAGCCATAATAGTGAAAATATCACCATAGCGGTCGCTCATCGCATCCATGAAGCCAAGGGGATCGGTCTTAAATTGACGACTCAGCAAGCGGGGAGAAGTTTTTGGTCCATCTGGTAGTTTCATCAGTATTTTTTGGTAAATATTAAATTATCGATTGGTGTTAAACTGAACCAACAACAAATGTTTGCGATTGTCCTTGATGTTGACGCCGACCGCGCATAACCATCTTCACGCTACTAGCCGGGTAACAAATTAGACCTCCAAATTTGGGACGCTCTAGACGCTTACTAACTAGCTCCAATTGATAACGTGAAAGAATAGTTGCTAATACAAGTTTCATTTCAAATAAGGCAAAAGTTCCGCCAATACAGACACGAGAACCACCGCCAAAAGGTAAAAATTCGTAGGGGGAAAATTGTTTTTCTAAAAAGCGCTCTGGCTGAAATTCTTTGGGAGCAGGGTATAAATCTTCACGTTGATGTGTGGAATAAATATTAGCAATAAGCACTGTACCGGGATTCAACTGGTAACCCATGACCTGAACGGTCGATTCTACCAACCTGGGAAATGCAAACAATTGAGTTGGGTAAATTCGCAAAGCTTCCTGACAAACGGCATTTAGATAGGGTAGTGCGACAATACTCATAGGGTCTGGGTTTTCACCAAGGCTGTCGAGTTCTGATAGCAGGCGCGATCGCACAGCAGGCAAACGATGAATCCAATACAAAGACCAAGCGATCGCAGTTCCTGAAGCATCACCAGCCGCAAATATAGGCGATAATAACAGGTCACGCACTTCTTCATTGCTTAATGGTTGACCTGTTTCATCTTCAGCAAATATCAGATCGCAAAGCATATCAGTGCATGAAGAATCTGCTTGCTTGCGTCGTTCTTCAACCTCAGCCGATAGCAATTGAAAAAGTTCTCGCCTCACCTGAAGGCGATACCCCTGTGGACTCCATCTACCTAAATCCTGTTGTCCAAAAATATTCCCAAGAATCTTATCTATAGGAGACTGTCCTATTCTGAGCGCAGACACAAATAAATGTTTGATTTTGTCGTAGCGCTCTCCTTCATGCAAACCCATTACAACTTCTATACCCACTCGTAAGGTGATATCTTCAATTGTCGGGTATGCAACAAAAGGTTTTGCAATCACCTGTTTACTCATAATCTTTTCTGTCAGTTCACAGATACGTCCCCCACAGGCTTGCATTCGCGCTCCGTGGAAAGATTGCATTAACAATTTACGTCGATTTTTGTGAACTAAACCATCTAGTTGAAGAATTCCTTGATTCCCCGTCATCAAAGCGAAATTTGGGTTTAATGCACCTCTAGCTGCAATTTCCTTGGTATTTGTGAAAACATCCTTTATTCCTAAGGGATTGCTAACATAAACAATTGGTGTAGAACCAGACATTACAGTGACGATATCACCATAACGTTTGGAAATAGCATCCATATAGCCAAAGGGATCAGCTTCGAATTGCAGATTCAGTAACCACAACGGTATTTTCGGTACTGGGGGTAGTTTCATGAGTCTCTTTTACTCCCATTATTGATTGAAATTGGACACAGAATTATCGATACAAATTCTCAGATTTTTAGTTAATTCTTGAATATGAGGTTCAACGAAAATCGAGAAATGATCGCCAGGAACTTCAATTACTTGAATAGGTTGACTAGAATATTTTCCCCAGCCTAGTAAGGGGTCATCAGTACTCCATTCTGGATTGTCAAAGTCATGAATAATCTCCTCTTTAGCTCGAAATAAAGTTATGGACTGAGGATAAACCTGGGGAACATAATCTCGCATGGCTTGGACATGCGCTCTGAAAAGTTTGTAATAATGGAGAAAATCTTCAACCTCTGTATCGCTAAAGATAAAGTTTGCTTTTTTATTTATTAAATGAAATTGCTCATTTAATGGTAAACCTCGAAGTTCCTCAAAAGGAATTGAAAAATCTATATTATTGTTAGTTTTTATCGATTCTGCCATGCGGAGTAAGAATTTTGCATCATCATCTTTGGTTGATTCAATACGTGTTTCTGATTGTATGGTATCGATAAGAACTAATAAACCTACTGTTTGACCTTGCCTTTGCAATTGCTGTGCCATTTCAAAAGCAATTACACCACCATAACAATGACCGCCTAAAAAATAAGGGCCATTTGGTTGTACTTGACGAATTTCTTTGAGGTAGCGAGTTGCCGTTTCCTCGACTGAAATAATTTCAGGTAAGTCTTGCTCTAGAGTATGTTCCAAGGCATAAAATGGATAGTCCTCACCAAGCCTTCTTGATAATTTAGAGTAGTTATTGATACCTCCGCCAGCGCCATGCATACAGAAGAAAGGTATCTTGTCACCAGAAGAGTTAATCGTTACTAAAGGAGAATTAGAACTATGACGGGATGGCTGACTAACAATAATCGCTAATTTTTCAATTGTTGGGTTTTCAAAAAGAGTAGATAAGGTAAGATTATGCCCAAATTTGTCCTGAATTTGAGCCATTAAGCGTACAGCTAAAAATGAGTGACCACCCAAGTCAAAGAAGTTATCTTTTACCCCGATAGGGTTAGTATTTAAGAGATTTTCCCAAAGTTTTACTAATGATAATTCTGTAAAATTACGAGGAGCAAGGAAGGATTGAGTAATATTTGGTCGAATAACTTCATCAGTTGTCAAAGAAAGCTTATCTACTTTGCCATTAGGTGTCAGTGGCAGCGCATCCAATACAACAAAACTAGATGGTAGCATATAATTAGGCAATTTCTGTTCCAAATCTGGCAATATTTGTACAGCTATATCCTGTTTATCTGTGACAATATATGCAATCAAACGCTGATTTTCTTGAGCATCATCGCTAGCAATTACAACACATTCTTGCACATTTGGATGTTGGGCAAGAATAGTTGCAATCTCACCCAATTCTACTCGGAATCCTCGGATTTTTACTTGCTCATCATAGCGACCAAAATATTCCAAATTACCATCTTTGAGATATCGGACTAAATCACCTGTTTTGTAAAGTTTAGTTCCGGTAATAAAGGGATTATCAATAAATCTTTCTTGAGTTAATTCCAGACGATGCAAATATCCCCTCGCTAATCCGTCACCACCAACATAAAGTTCACCCACGACTCCTAAAGGTGTTGGTTGTAAATTGCGATTCAAAACATAAACCTGAGTATTATCGATAGGACGACCGATAAAGACACTGCTTGCTTGTTCTGGTAATAAACTGGTGTCATAATAAGTGGCGTTAGCGGAAACTTCAGATGAGCCGTAAAGGTTAATTAGTTTGGCAAATGGTATCAATTCTTGAAAAGTTTGAGCTAACTTAACAGATAGTGCTTCCCCGCTAGTTATCCAAAGTTTCAGTTCTGATAATTTCTTAATCAGATGACTGTAATTATCTAGAAGTAAGCGCAGTAGTGAAGGTACAAGTATAATACGGGTAACTTTGTGATGTGCTAAAGCTTCTATAAATAGCTGCGGGTCTAGTAGAGTTTCATTCTTGATAATTACTGTCGGAATTCCTCTAAGTAAAGGAGCAAAAATTTCCCACACCGAATCTACAAAGCTAATAGCTGTTTTCTGACAACAAACTTCTCCTTGGGTAAAAGGATAGGTTTTCCATAACCAGTGTAAGCCGTTTACTGTACCGCGATGTGTGCCAAGAACGCCTTTAGGAGTTCCAGTTGTACCAGAAGTATAGATAACATAGGCGAGATTATCAGATGAAGAGATGTTAATAGGATTTTCAGAACTTTCTTGAGTAATTTCGTTTTTGTGGATATCCAAGCAAACAGTTTTAGCTGAAGATAATGAAAGTTTTTCTAATATCTCCTGTTGACTAATTAACACCGATGCTTGAGAATCAGAGAGCATAAAATTTAAACGCTCAACTGGATAACTTGGATCGAGTGGAATATATGCACCACCAGCTTTGAGGATAGCTAAAATTCCCACTACCATATCTATGGTTCGTTCCAGACATAGAGCAACTAGCGTTTCTTTTGTTACACCTTGTTTTTGTAAATAATATGCAAGCTGATTAACTCTGTGGTTAAGTTGACGATAAGTCAGTTCTTCAGACTGATGAACTAATGCTAAAGAGTCAGGTGTAAGTTGAACCTGTTGCTCAAATAATTGATGCAGAGATGCATCTTGAGGATAGTCTGCACGAGTTTGATTAAATTTAAATAATAGTTGCTCTTGCTCAGAAGTAGTTAGTAACGATAATTCACTAAGGCGTTGCTCTGGATTAGTAACGATATTTTCTAATAAAATCTGGAAATTGTTGATAAATTGCGTAATTTTTGTTGAATCAAAAATATCTGTATTGTACTCCAAACACCCTGTTAATCCCTCTTGAGATTCAGACATCGATAGGAAAATATCCAGTTGAGCTGTACCGCTATCAAACTCCAAAGTACGCAAGGTTAAACCAGAAACTTCCTGTACAGATACTGGACTGTTTTGCAGGACAAACATGACTTCATAAAGTGGATTTCGGTTTAAGTCTCGTTCGGGTTGCAATTCTTCTACAAGCATCTCGAAAGGCAAATCCTGATGTGCATAAGCGTCGAGAGTCACCTCACGTACTCGATGTAGAAGTTTCCTAAAGCTAGGATTTCCACTGAGATTATTACGTAACACCAAAGTGTTAACAAATAAGCCCAACATTCCTTCTAATTCGGCTCTGTTTCGGTTGGCAATTGGAGAACCAATTAAGATGTCTTCTTGGTCTGTATAGTAATATAATAATATGTTAAATGCCGTCAGCAAACTCATAAATAAAGTAGCGTCTGCTTGCTGGCTTAATTGTCTCAATGCATCAGTCAGAGCTTTCGAGAATGTAAAGTATTGCTTAGCACCAGTGAAAGTAGTAACATTAGGTCGCGGACGGTCTGTGGGTAATTGTAGTACAGGTAACTCACCCTTGAGTTGTTGCTTCCAATAATTTAATTGGGTTGCGAGGAATTCACCTTGGATGCGATCGCGCTGCCAAATTGCAAAATCCGCGTACTGAATGGGGAGTTCGGGTAAGGGGGAAGGTTGATTTGTAGAGAAAGCAGCGTACAGCGTTGACAACTCGCGCAGGAACACACCACAAGACCATCCATCTGTGATAATGTGGTGCATAGTCACAAGCAAAATGTGTTCTTCTTCACTCAAGCGAAGTAAAGTTGCTCTGACTAAAAGTTCTTTAGCTAAATTAAAAGGTTTTTTCGCGGACTCTGCTACAAGTTGTTTAACCTCAGACTCCCAATCTTTACCAGACAAATGCTCAAGATTAATAATGGGTAAATCCCAAGTTAATTGGGGTGCAATCTCCTGTACTGGCTCTCCATTTACAACTATAAAAGTTGTGCGCCAAACTTCATGACGCTTGAGAATTTCATTTAAACTTTGCTGAAGTACTCTAATATTCAGCTGTCCTTTGATATGAAAAGCTATGGGAATATTGTAGAAGGAACTCCCATGATAAAGTTGGTCAAGAAACCATAGTCTTTGTTGGGAGAAAGATAAGGGAACATTCTCAAATGTTTGACGTTTGAGAATAGTATCAGCCTTAAATTTTCCTCCCTTCCATTTTTCTAGAAGAGCTTTTTTCGCAGGTGATAAATTAGAGTGTTGTTTATTCATTGTTAATAGTTCTTTGATAATTGTTAATTAATACTTGTCGGGTAAGCATCTTGCCTAATTACAGCGGTTGGGGCCCTGACTTTTCACTCATGTGGAAAAGTCCACGGATAATCTAACTTCCAAATCACGAATTCAAAGTCTCTCTCCTCGCAGGAGAGAGATTTAGAGAGAAGTTTTCCAGATACCGTGAAAAGTTAGGTTGGGACCCCGCACTACGACTCGCTAGTCAAAAGAACTTCAACTTGCTCTTCTGATAACTCTTCAATTTTTCCCAACAGAAGTTGCTCAATCATTTCTGCCTGTTTAACTGGTATCATTGCTCCCAATAAAAGGTCGCGCAGTGGTAGCTCTACAGGAAATTTTGCCCGTAATCGAGAAACTAGTTGAGTTGCAATGAGGGAGTCTCCTCCTAACTCATAGAAGTTGTCGTAAATACCAATTTCTCCAACTCCAAGTACCTCTTGCCATATTTCCGTAATTTGTTTTTCCAACTCATTTGTCGGAGCAAGATATGAATTATTAAGGTTAGGTCTGGAGTAGCGCGAGGATGAGTCTATTTGAGAGGAAGATTTTGAATTGGGTAGAGAGTCGAGGTCAAATGTGCGCTCGCACCTAGCTTTGAAATCTACCGTGGAAACAACAACCTGAGTTCCTTTATCTAGAGAAAATATTCGTTTAAATACTTCTACAGTTTCTGTTGGAGTAATGGCTAATTCTACCCCAGATACTTGTCCCAGTGCTTTTTGTTCTTGGGTCGTATTGAGTTGTAATTTGTCCCAATTTAGAGTGTACCACGGTAAAGAGTGAGTCCGGTTGTGTCGGTTAATAAAGGTATCTATGAAATTATTAGCTGCTGAATATAAACCTAACCCAAATCCTCCTAAAACGGAAGATAAAGAAGAAAAAATGATACAAAAATCTAATTTTATGTTCTGTAAGAGTTGTTCTAATAGAGTAATCTGATGATGTTGGGAGTAAAATAGGTTTTCCAATTCTATATTACCAATTTCTGGAATCGAATTAAATATATTTTCACGCTTGATTCCAGTTGAATAGATAACCCCATGAATTTGACCAATATTCTCAGGTGCAAGACTGTGGTGGATTTGTTCATAGTTAGTTATATCTGAACGTACCACCAAAACTTTTGCACCTAATTCCTCTAATAATATTAATTTTTTGATTTTGTAACTTACTTGATCTTCTTGAGTGTGAGTTTCAAGCCATTGTGAGAAATCATCTTTTTCTGGAAAAGCAGAATCCTCGATAAATATGAGTTTTGCTTGTAGAGATTTTGCTAAATATTCTGCAAGCAAAACTCCAATATTTTCTAATCCACAAGGAAATAGGTAAACACCCTGTTTTCTCAACGGTGTTTTTTCTTTAACTACCGACTCTAAGCGAAGTGGTTCAAATATTTGTACCCAGCGGTAGAAATCACGATAAGCAACAATTAAGTCTGAGGATAGAGCCATAAACTCGCTTAAAAGTTGGTCAATAATATTACTGTTATAATTTCCCTCTCTATCCTCAGAGCCTTGGCGATTTGTTAAGGCAATATCAATACACCGACAGGTAATATTAGGATATTCTTGAGGAATAACTTTACATAGACCTAATATTGTTGCTTTTTCTGGGTCTAGTTTTTCATTACCATTGACCTCTTGAATGTTGTTCGATATAACCCAAAGTTGTAAGCAATTCTCTATAAGGGCACTGCGATCGCTAATTTTAATTTTACTAAGGCTCTGCGTTAAAAACAGCAGACTGTTGAATTCTAAAAATTTTCTAGAATGACAATTTTCTAGTTTACTGATGCTCCATAAATAAGCAATGTTTTTGGGAATTTTCCCGAATAAAATTAATTCTTGAAGCAAAGCCTCATAGTCTTCATATTTAGATGGATTAATTGTATATACACCATCACTTAGTTTCCTAAAATGCTTTCCTTGCTTAACCGTAATGACATTTTTACCTTGATTAATTAACGTATTACTTAATTTTTCACCAATTCCCAAATCATCAACATAAAATAGCCACTCATCTTGTGTAGATTCTATTTTATCAGAGGATGAATTAGGCAGCAAAGAGCGTTTCCATGAAGGAACATAAAACCAGTCGGCAATATCTTGTTTATTATCTAATTTTACTGACTTACTATTTAAAGAAGGCGATAGAGATTTAGCATCAATCCAGTATCTTTGTCGCTCAAAAGGATAGGTAGGTAAAGGTAGACGATGACGCTGCTCGTAAGTAGAAAATCCCGACCAATCTATTTCTACACCAAAAAGCCACAGCCTACCTAATGTCTGTAATAAAAAGCTAACATCTGATTGTTGCTCTTTGACATGGCGTAACGAAGTCAGCACCACTTGTTTAGGACTTGTATCTAAATGCTGTTTTGTGAATGTGCTTAAAGCACGTCCTGGTCCAACTTCTATAAAAACACATTCAAACTGCTTTAACAACTGCAATATTCCATCTGAAAATCTCACAGTTTGTCGTAAATGTCGACACCAATAATCGGGATTTGTGGCTTGTTCATTCGTAATCCAATTACCAGTTACATTGGAAATAAAGCGTATCCGAGGTGGTCTTAGCTTCACTTTTTTTACAGCTTGCAAGAATGGTTCCAATATTGGTTCCATCATCACAGAATGAAAGGCATGGGATGTATGCAAAAGCCTACATTCAATCCCTCGAGAGGATAATTGATTTTGTAGTGTAGCAACTGTCTCATTTGTTCCTGAAACAACACAGGAAGATGGGCTGTTAATTGCTGCTATTTGCAGAGAATTTTTATACAACGTCTCAGATTCCAACAGCAACTGCACATCTTTTTGTGCAAGCCTAATTGCCAGCATGCTTCCTGTGGGTACTTGTTGCATTAACTCTCCTCTTTTTGCCACAATCAATAGGGCATCTTCTAAGGAAAATACACCTGCAATAGTCGCGGCCACATATTCCCCGATACTGTGACCAATCATTGCCTCTGGACGTACACCCCATGACATTAATAACTGAGCTAAGGCATACTCGACGACAAATAACGCTGGTTGTGTCAGGGCTGTTTGTTGTAGTTGCTTTGAAGCAGTTTCAGTGTCTTGTTCGCTGGGGTAAAGTAGGGAGCGGATATCAAAACCCAGGTGGGGTTGCAAAATCACAGCGCAAGCATCTACATGTTTTTTAAACGTTGGTTCGATTTCATATAGTTCCCGACCCATATTTACATACTGCGCCCCTTGTCCTGAAAACATAAAGATGACTGGCTGTTCCCTATGCTCCTGATATGCAGTAAAAACCCGTTGTTGGTCTTTTGTTTCCAGAGCAATTACAGCATCTTTAACACTTTGGCACACCAACATTCGGCGATGGTTAAAAGCTCTACGACCTACTTGTAGAGTATGAGCTACATTAGCTAGATTTATATCTGGATATTGTTTTAAATACTCAACCAGATTTGTAGCCGCAATTTCAACCGCAGAAGTAGTTTTAGCTGATAATAAGAGTAGCTGCCAAGGTCTAGAGTCATCAAAATATTTAATTTCAGGAGCTTCTTCCAGAATTATATGGGCATTAGTTCCACCAAAACCTAAGGAACTAACTCCTGCTCGGCGGGGAGTATTATTAGCTTTCCAGTCGTTAAGTTTAGTATTGACGTAGAAGGGACTATTTGCAAAATCAATCTCAGGATTGGGAGTTTCAAAATTTAAGCTAGGAGGTATTTGTTTATATTTCAATGCTAAAACAGTTTTGATCAGACTCGCTACACCAGATGCTATATCTAGATGTCCGATGTTTGGTTTTACTGAACCGATAGCACAGAAGCCATTTCTTTGTGTAAAAGCACGAAAAGCTTTAGTGAGCGCCGCAATTTCTACTGGATCTCCAGTAGCAGTTCCAGTTCCATGAGTTTCTATATAAGAAATATCATCAGCATTAATTCCAGCGTTTGCCAGTGCCTCTACAACAACTTCAGCCTGGCCATTTACACTAGGTGCTGTATAGCTAACTTTTAAGGAACCATCATTGTTGATTGCTGAGCCTTTAATAACTGCATGAATGTAATCTTTATCTGCAATAGCATTTTTTAATCTTTTTAAAACAACTATTCCAAGTCCACTGCCGAAAATAGTACCCTGTGCTTTAGCATCAAAAGCTCGACAGTGTCCATCAGGAGACAAAATTCCGTCCTCTTCATAGAAATAACCTGACTTTTGTGGGACTGTAACTGTAACCCCGCCAGCTAAAGCAATATCACACTCTTCATCAAGTAGACTTTTACAGGCTAAGTGTACAGCAACTAATGAAGTAGAGCAGTAAGTTTGGATACCGACACTTGGACCTTTTAAATTTAATTTATACGAAATATTTGTAGTCAAGAAATCTTTATTAAGACTATATTTATTGGAAATATCTATTAAGTCAATATTTTTATATATATTATTAAATAAGTAAGTATTTGTACCGACACCAGCATAAACCCCAATCAAACCATTGTATGTTTCTGGATCGTATCCAGCGTTTTCTAAAGATGACCAAGCACATTCCATGAAGAGGCGATGTTGGGGATCTACAACTTCAGCTTCTCTAGGACTGTAACCAAAGAACCTAGCATCAAACAACTCAATATCTTCTAGTACAGGCGCTGCTTTTACATACTGAGGGTCGTTTAAAACTGCCTCTTCAATATTTATATCTAGTAAATCATCATTGGATAAGAATGAAATAGACTCAACTCCATTTTGAAGATTATGCCAAAATTCATCGATATTTTTTGCACCAGGAAATTGACCTGATATTCCTACTATTGCTATATCTAAATTTGCCATGTTTTCAAGTATCATCTTGGTGTTCGTGATTTATTAAATCTGATAAATTAACTTCAACTTTTAACTATTCTGTATTTTATTCTGCCTTCTTCTTTCTCCTCGGTTTAGTCTTTGTTCAAAAATACTTTCCTGAGACTCGTCAGGAGTTAAAAGTTTTGCCATAGAGCTTATATTTGGGCATTCATAAAGTTTGGCAATAGAAATGTTTAAATTCAATATCTTATTTAAGTTTGCAATAAGTTGAATACCTATCAGCGAATCTCCACCAATTTCAAAGAAGTTATCATGTATTCCTATCTTTTCAATTCCAAGCATCGGTTGCCAGATATCGGCAAGCTTTTGCTCAATTTCATTTCGAGGGGCAACATAATCATTACTTAATTCGGGTCGAGGATATTTTGACTTGGATGAATTGGCAGTTTCTAAAAAATCGATAAATTGTGTTTCATTATAAGAATTATGCTGTTTTAGGGAATGCAAGAAATCAGAAGTAGATACTACAACTTGAGGCATTCTACTTCCTAAAATGCGGAGAAAGGCATCTATACCTTCATTAGGCAATATACCTTGTTGAAGATTTTCTGTTCGCAATTCTTGAAGTTGTTGAGGCAGTTGTGTATTTACCGCCATGCCAACTTCTTGCCAAGCATCCCAGTTAATACTTGTAGTAAATCTACCTTTTTTTAAAGCATTAGAATGAGCAAAAGCATCAAGAAAAGCATTTGCACCACAATAATCTACCTGTCCAAATCCTCCAGAAATTGAATTCAGTGATGATGCCAACACAAAAAAATCTAACTGAATATCTTTGACAATTGCATCAATAACTAGTGTTCCCTTTACCTTCGGAGCTAGAATACTTTCTGCTTCTTGTTGAGTTTTTCGTTGAATGACACCACCTCCAGGAACTCCGGCAGTATGAACAACACCATTTAGTTGACCAAATTGCTGTTGAGCTTCAACAATGGCACTTTGCATTTGTTGTGTATTGCTCACATCAGCACTCACCACTAAAACTTCTGCACCTAAATCTTCTAGTTCCTGAACTTTACGAATTTTATGACTAGTGCTATCAGTTTCATCATGAATATTGAGCCATTGTTCCCATTCGTCTTTTTTAGGTAAAGCAGAACGTCCTATCAACAGTAGCTTTGCTCGTACAGTTCGAGCCAAATATTCTGCCAAAACAAGTCCAATACCACCAAGTCCACCTGTAATTAAATAGACTCCTTTTTCTCTGAGTCGAGGCTTTTGGATTTTAGTTTTCTCAAGGCGCACTGGCTCAAAAGTTTGCACCCAACGATTCAAACCTCGATAAGCAATGAGTTTTTCAGAATCAGGAACTTTCAATTCTGCCAGCAATTGTTCTAGAAGTTTTTCTTCTTGCCAACTTCCGTTTTCTGGAAGTATAACATCAATACTCCGACAGTTTATATTTGAATATTCTTGAGATATAACTTTAATTGGGCCAAGTAAAGTGGCTTTCTCTGGAGAAAGCACTTCATTTCCTGTTACTGACTGTAGGTCGTTAGAAATAACGGTGATTTCAATATCCTCAGTAGTATCTTGTCTTCCCAGAGCTTGGGCAAGAAATAGGAGACTATAAAATCCTGTTGTTTGAGCTTGATTAACTTTTTCAATTTCCAATTTTTGGTTAGTAGTTGGTGTGACGTTCCATAAATGTATAATTTTTTTTGGTATTTTTTTTTGTTTGAATATTTCTTCTATAAGAACATTATAATCATGATTCTTTTGAGAATTTATAATATATTTAAATTCACTTTTTATAGTAAAAATTTCACCAATTTTTACAGTAATTATATCTTGGTTTTGTTTCTCTAACTCGTTTAATAATTTGATACCTAAGCCACATTCATCCACAAACACCAAAATGCTGGATTTCTGAGATACGGATTCTTGATGTTGGAGTTGTAGTGGAGCTAAAGAAGGCTTCCAAAAAGGAATATAAAACCAGTCGGCTAGATCGGGTTTTTTAGCCAGTGAGGCTGAAGTGCTTAGGCGTAGCCCATCGTAGACATCGCCATCTTGTCCTTGTTTTTGAGGCTCAATCCAGTATCTTTGTCGTTCAAAGGGGTAAGTGGGTAAAGGTAGACGATGACGGAATTCGTGAGTATAAAATCTTGACCAATCGATATCTATACCAGAAAGCCACAACCTACCTAATGTTTGCAACAACAAGTTACTATCCGATACTTGTTCTTTGACATGGCGTAAAGAAGTCAGCGCTACCTGTTTAGCACTTCTATCTAAATGCTGTTTTGTAAATGTGCTTAAACTATTTCCTGGCCCAACCTCCAGAAAAACCCCTTCAAACTGCTGTATCAATTGGCATATACCATCTGAAAATCTCACAGTTTGTCGTAAATGTTGCCCCCAATAACTGGGATTTGTGGCTTGTTCATTGCTAATCCAACTACCAGTTACATTAGAAATAAAGCGTATCCGAGGTGGATTCAGTTGAAATTTACTTACCCACTGCACAAACTCCTCTACTATTGGTGACATCATCACAGAATGGAACGCATGAGATATGTGCAACAGACGACATTCAACTTCTTGAGAGGATAATTGTTTTTGTAGTGTAGCAATTGCCTCGTTTGTTCCAGAAATAACACATGAAGATGGGCTATTAATAACTGCTAATTCTAGAGAATTTTTATACAATGTCTCTGTTTTTAAGAGTAACTGTACGTCTTTTTCTGGAAGTTTAATCGCCAGCATACTTCCTGTGCATAATTGTTGCATCATTAGTCCTCTTTTTGCCACAATCGCTAGGGCATCTTCTAAAGAAAATACACCTGCTAAAGTTGCTGCAACATATTCCCCAATGCTGTGACCAATCATTGCTTCTGGACGTATCCCCCATTCCATAAATAATTGAGCGAGGGCATATTCAATGACAAATAATGCACTTTGGGTAAAAGCTGTTTGTTGTAGTTGAAAAGAAGCGCTTTCAATATCTTGTTCCCTGGGATAAAGTAGGCAACGAATATCAACACCAAGGTAAAGTTGCAATATAACAGCGCAATTATCTATATGTTGTTTAAATGTTGCTTCCCTTTCGTATAATTCCTTTGCCATATTTACATATTGCGCCCCTTGTCCTGAAAACATGAAGATGACTGGACAGTAACTAGGCTTGTAATAGTTAGTAAAAACACGTTGTGGGTCGAGGTCAGCTAGCGCTTTAACTGCATCTTCAAGATCGCGACAAAGGACTATGCGGCGATGATTAAAAGCTTGACGACCTACTTGTAGAGTGTATGTAACATCAGGTAGGTTAATCTCAGGATTTTGCTGTAAATATGTACTCAGTTGCGCGGTTGCAGTTTCTAAAGCCGTGTTGGTTTTGGCTGAAAGAACTAACAATTGCCAAGGACGCGAGGGACTCGAAGCTTCAATTACTGGAGCTTCTTCTAGAATTACATGGGCATTAGTCCCACCAATGCCAAAAGAACTTACACCTGCTCTGTTGGGTGTACCATTAGTTTGCCACTCTGATAATTTGGTGTTGACGTAAAAAGGACTATTGGCAAAGTCTATTTGTGGATTTGGCTCCTGAAAGTGCAAGCTAGGAGGTATTTGTTGATGTTTTAATGCCAGGACTGTTTTAATTAATCCTGTCACACCTGCTGCTGTATCCAAATGCCCAATATTAGTCTTAACTGAACCAATAGCACAAAAACCTTTTTTATTTGTGCTAGCACGAAAAGCTTGTGTGAGAGCCTTAATTTCAATCGGGTCTCCTAAGATAGTTCCTGTACCGTGCGCTTCTACATAAGTAATAGTCTCAGGCTCGACTCCAGCTAAGGCTAAAGCTTCTAAAATTACTTCCCTTTGACCATCAACACTAGGGGCTGTATATCCAACTTTTAAAGAACCATCGTTATTGACAGATGAACCCTTGATTACTGCATGAATAAAATCACCATCAGCAATAGCATCCTCTAATCTTTTCAAGACCACTACACCTAAACCATTGCCACCATTAGTTCCTTTGGCTTGAGCGTCAAAAGCTCGGCAATGACCGTCAGGAGAGTGAATTCCTCCTTGCTGATATTGGTAACCAGTTTTTTGCAGCACTCCAACAGTAACACCCCCTGCTAAAACAATATCACTTTCACCATTGAGTAAACTTTGGCAAGCTAAATGCACAGCAACCAATGATGTAGAACAGGCAGTTTGAACGTTGATACTTGGCCCTCTCAAGTTCAATTTGTAAGAAATTTGCGTGGGTAAAAAGTCTTTGTCGTTCCCAATCAAAATTTGGTGGCTGTCTACCGATTCCATCAAATCTCGATTGGAATATAAGTTTGAAAGTAGGTATGTACTTGCAGCGACACCGGCGAAAACACCTATTTGACCGCTATAAGTTTCCGAGTTATAGCCAGCATTTTCTAAAGCTTCCCAAACACATTCTAGAAAAAGCCGATGCTGTGGATCTGTAATCTCAGCCTCTCTGGGAGAAAAGCCAAAAAATGCAGCATCAAATAAATCTATATTTTCTAATATACCACTTGCTTTCACGTAATTTGGCTCGTTAAGCAATGACGGATCTACCCCAGTAGATATTAGTTCCTCATCTGTGAAAAAAGAAATTGACTCTACACCATTCCGTAGGTTTTCCCAAAAGATATCAAGTTTATTTGCTCCAGGAAAACGACCCGCCATACCAATAATAGCAATTTCGTCTTTATTTGCTATATCCATAAGTAAAAGCCCAAACCTAAATATTTTTGGTCTAATATCAAAGCATTGAATGAAAATTATTTAATTAAAATTTCAGAAGCAATCTGAATCTGATCGTTTAAAACTGCGTCAATATCTTCTTCAGTAGTTAATGGATTGGCAATGACAGCACGCATGGCAATCACAGTAACTTCTTTATCAAAGTTTATACTATTTTTTGTAGTTCGTGAGATAAAAGTGCGACCAATGTGACGCTGCATTTTTTGTAAATGTACATTAAACTTATTGACAATTTCATTATCTTTTTCTGTTAACTGTTTATTGACAATAGCTTCTCTAAATTTCTCTGGGACATACCGATAAATCAACAAATTGGTATCAGGCTCTGCCAACAATTCAAATTCGGGCATAGCTGAAATACGAGCAGCCATGTATTGAGTTTTTCTGATTCCTTCATCAATTAAAAACTCATATCCCTTAAGCCCAATTAGCTTTAAACCAGCGTGTAAAAATAAAGCCATGCCAGGTCGAGAACCTTCCAAAGCACGTTTACCTAAATCAAACGATCCCTTACGCATGGTATAACTAGCCTGTTTTTCTATTGAAGAAGCTAGATAAGGATCGCGGAAAAAGACCATACCAATACCCATTGGTAAATACAATTGTTTATGTCCATCAATGGTTACTGAATCAGCTTTTTCAATACCAGCAAGCTTATGTTGATGTTTTCGGGAAAAGATAACTGGCCCACCCCAAGCAGCATCTACATGAAAATGTATATTATTTTCTTGAGCGATCTCCGCAATATCTTCTAGGGGATCGACACTACCAGAATCTGTAGTTCCAGCAATGCCAATAATGGCTATAATATGTAAGTTTTGTTCGCGGCATTCTGCAACAGCTTGACGTAGTGCTTGTATGTTAACTCTATTGTTAGAGTCAACGCTTACTCTAATCAAATTTTGGGTACTAAAGCCCATCAAATCTGCAACTTTATCAAAAGAAAAATGCATCAATTCGGAGCCAATCATAACTGCTCCTTTGTAACCATAAAAATTTAGAGATGCTGTTAAACCTTCTTTTTCTACGCCTAAAAAGTCATTTTTTGCTCCCAAAGATTTATTTCGGGCACACCACAGTGCTGTGATATTGGCTGTTGTACCACCAGAAGTTAAAATTCCTAATGTACTCTGATTATTTTGAATATGCTGGGTGTAAAAATTATCAGAGAAACTATAAATTTGTCGATGCATCATTGCTAAAGCTTCACGTTCATAAAAGCTCAAAGCTTTAGCAGTCTCTATTTTGACAGAGTTTTGATTCATTGCTGTCATCAGTTTGGCTAAAGGACGTACAAAAGAAGGAAGCGCCGAGGCCATGTGACCGATAAATTGTGGCGAAGATGTATGTATAGAATGAGAAATAACGTTATCACCTAAGTATTGGAAATAGCTTTCAAAATCAGTAGGTTCTAAAGGTATTTTAGCTTCGCCAAAATTCTTAATTATCGAGCCAATTTCAATATTAGTATTTGAAGTTTTTGTAATTAAAAACTCCTCAGAAAAATCATTAACTATCTCATCTATCTGGGTTTCAATAGATTTCCCCAGAGTAGGCACAAACATTTGTTTTACATACTCACCAATTTCAGAATGTAATATTTCCTCAGTTTGAGAAAAATTATTTGTGGATAAAAGTTTTTTTTCACTTAATGTCATTTTGTCTCCTTCGAGAAATAATTTTTATTCTGCATTACTAATACTTTTATGACTTACGCAAAAACCTCTCAAATTCTCGTTTTTCTGTGTTATTTGCAGTTAGGCTTTTTTAATTTTATAAATTTTGTTCGCCTGATTGAGATGAAACTCCGCTTTCCTTGATTGCTGTTCGATGTTCTTTTCTGGCTTGTTTTCGACGCTGTAATGAAGCTGTCCTACCTTCAGAAGCATGAGAATGTTTGATAAAAGATGTTTCTTCTGTTGATTGCTGACTAAAATATCTAGCTAGGTGGCTGATGGTTGGATATTGAAACATTTGTACCAACAGAAAATCTCTCTGAAATATTTTTTGCAATTTACTATGAATCTGAACTAAAAGCAGCGAATGACCACCGAGTTCAAAGAAGTTATCATTGATTCCTATGTTCTCAACATTAAGTACTTCTTGCCAAATATCGGCAATAGTTTTTTCTACCTCAGTTTGGGGTGGCTGGTAAACTGTTTCCAATTGGGGGCGTGCTGTATCAGGTACAGGCAGCGCTTTGCGATCGACCTTACCATTCGGTGTTAGTGGTAGAGTCTCTAGCAATACAAAAGCTGTTGGCATCATGTAGTTTGGTAACTTTGACTCTAAAAAGTTACGTAGTTCAGGAATTATTAGTGTTTGCTCTCTTTGAGAGACTACATAGGCGACTATTCGTTGAGAGTCTGCTGAAGCTTCGCTGACTACAACTACAGTTTCTCGTACTGCTGGGTGTTGGCTAATGATTGCCTCAATTTCTCCCAATTCAATTCTGAAACCACGTACTTTTACTTGGTTATCAATGCGGCTTAAATACTCAATGTCTCCATTCGGTAAATATCGAGCTAAATCGCCGGATTTATAAAGAAGTGCATTGGGTTTATTACTAAAGCAATTAGGAATAAATCTTTCAGAAGTTAGTGTTGGTCGGTTTAAATAACCCCTGGCTACACCAGCACCACCAATATACATTTCACCTGGTACTCCTGTGGGTACTGGTTGCCCATATCTATCTAGTAAATAAACTTGTAAGTCACCAATTGGACGACCTATTAAACTTGCTGATGCTACTTCTAAGTCTGCTATTTTTAATGGACGATATGTCACATGCACAGTAGTTTCTGTAATCCCGTACATGTTAATTAACTGTGGTGACTGGTCGCCATGTCGTTCAAACCAAGGTCTTAAACTCTCAATTTGCAATGCTTCTCCACCAAAAATTACTTTTCGTAGGCTTAGGTTGTTACTATTTTCCAGGGATTCCTCTACCTGTATCAGTTGTCGGAAAGCAGAAGGCGTCTGATTAAGTACACTCACTTGGTGTGTTAACAATAATTGATAGAACTTTTGAGGTGAACGGCTCAGCCAATACGGTACTACCACTAATTTTCCACCATACAGCAATGCTCCCCAAATTTCCCAAACGGAAAAATCAAAGGCTATGGAGTGGAATAGTGTCCAAACATCATGTTGGTTAAAGTTATAGCAGTGTTCAGTTGCTGCTAACAAACGAACAACGTTGCTGTGATTGACTAAGACACCCTTGGGTTGACCTGTTGAGCCAGAGGTGTAGATGATGTAAGCTAGGTTATCAGTCGTACATTCACTAATCGGGTTTTGTGAGCTTTGTTGAGCTACAATTTCACAATCTGTATCTAGATAAACAACCCTAGTCTGATGTTGTGGCAAATTTTCTATCAGCTGCTGCTGTGTTAGTAGTACTGATACAGCAGCATCTTGCAATATGAAGGCTAAACGTTCTGGTGGATATGCTGGATCTAACGGTACGTATGCACCACCAGCTTTGAGGATGGCTAATAGTCCGATGACCATAGAGAGCGAGCGCTCCACACAAATCCCCACCAATACTTCTGGTTTTACTTCCAATGAACGCAAATAATGCGCCAATTGATTTGCTTTGGCGTTAAGTTCCCGATAGCTCAACTGTTGGTCTTCAAAAACGACTGCGATCGCATCAGGTGTTTTTTGTACCTGTGTTTCAAATAACTCATGGATGCATAGCTGTTGAGGATATTCAACTTCTGTATCATTCCATTCCAGTAATAATTGATGTCGTTCAGTTTCTGTTAAAAGTGATAATTCACAAAGACGCTGCTGGGGATTTTTGACCATACTCTCTAGCAAAGCCTGTAAATGTCCTAGCATTCGGATGATAGTGTTGCCCTCGAAGCGATCGCTATCATCATAAGTAATTTTGAGCAACAACTCCTTACCTGGATTAACGGTTAAGGTTATAGGATAATTAGTCCTTTCAAAGCCATGAAAATCTTCGATCTCGAAATTTGTATCCCGCTCCCCTAAGGAAGCATCTACAGGATAATTCTCAAAAACTATTATACTTTCAAACAGAGCCAAACCTTTAGGAACTTCACTCCATCCCTGGATTTTTACTAATGGACTATACTCATATTGACGCACCTCAAGTAGTTGAGTTTGGATTTTTTGCAGCCAAGGTAGAATAAATTCTTCGGGCGATACTTTTACTCTAATTGGTAATGTATTGATAAACAACCCTACCATCGACTCGGCCGCAGCTAGAGTCGGTGGACGACCAGAAGCTACTGCCCCAAAAACTACGTCTTCTTCACCACTGTAACAACTCAACAGCAAAGCCCAAGCTCCTTGTATCAGAGTATTTAGTGTTAGCTGGTGCTGCTGTGCTATGGATTGCAATGCTACGGTTGTTACTGCTGAAAGCTGAATTTTTTGTTCATCATAACCATTTTGTAGATTCAGTGAGTTTATAGAACCTCGATCTACCCACAGCCGTGTTGGAGTAGTAAAACCTTTGAGTATCTGTCGCCAGAAAGCCTCAGCCTCAGATAAATTTTGTTGCTGTAGCCAGACAATGTAATCCCGATAAGGTCGAACAGGTTCTAAGTATAAATCTTGACCATTACTGAAAGCTTTGTAACAAGCAAGAACTTCCTTAAAAATTATGGCAACAGACCAGCCATCCAGTAACAAATGGTGATGACTCCAGGTAAAGTTATAGCAGGTGTCTGAAAGCTGAATCAGTGTTAGACGCATCAATGGTGGGGATGTTAGTTCAAAGCCACCAGAGCGATCATTGTGTAAAAAAACTTCTAACTTTTGTTGTTGTTCTTCTGGAGAGAGATGCTGCCAATGATCCTCTTGCCACGGTAGTATTACCTGCCGATGTACAACTTGCACTGGTTCTTTTAAGCCTTCCCAAACAAAACAGGTTCGTAGAATTGAATGTCGTTCGACAATATACTGCCATGCACGATGGAATGCTGTGAGGTTGAGCTTTCCTTGGAGAGTCCAACTAAATTGTTCAAAATAGACGCCAGATTCAGGGACTGCGAGACTATGGTAGAGAATGCCCTGCTGCATAGGTGAGAGGGGATAAAAATTTTCAATGTTTTTGTTTTTTACACCCATGTCAAATACCTCCTACAGCTGCTGTAATCGCATCAAGATCGGTTTGATCCCATTGGCTTTGCTGAAAATCTGCAAAATCAGAAGGGGTAAAGCCTCCTGCATCAGGAGATTGGCAATGAACAATAAGCGATCGCACTGCCTCAATAAACCTTTGAGCAAGTAATTCAACTGTGCTTTGCCGATGCAACTTATTGCTGTAAGTCCAGCTTATTTCCAGATTTCCCTGATAAATACCACCACTAATTTCCAGTAAGTGAGTTCGTTTATTTCTCAAACTATGACTGGAACCACTCGATTCTGGAGCTAAACTAAACAAAGAGGATTCGGGTAAAATTTGATCAAACTGTCCTAAATAATTAAAAATTACTTCAGTTTTTGGCAAGCTACTAAATTGCTCACGAATTTTCCGATCCACAGTGAGATAGCGCAACACTCCATAACCAATACCTCGATTTGGAATCGCCCTTAACTGCTCTTTGATTGACTTCAAGGCTTTTCCTGGCGGATCGGAAGCGTTTTCGAGACTCAGGTATACCGGGAAGATAGTTGTGAACCAACCCACAGTCCTTGATAAATCTACATCCTCGAACAGTTCTTCTCTACCATGCCCTTCCAAGTCAACTAGTAGAGAAGTTTCTCCCGTCCACTGGGTAAATGTTTGCACAAGTGCAGTTAACAATACATCATTAATTTGCGTCTGATAAACTGCTGGCATCTCTTGCAGTAAAATTTGAGTTTCTTCCACAGATAATGATACAGACACATTAGAAGCTGTTTCTTCTAGATTATTTCCACCAAGAAAATCTAGAGGTATAGGCTTAGGTTGATGCTCTATTGTCAGCCAGTATTCAATCTCCGAAGACAATACAGGCAATTGTGCATAGTTTTGTAAATAGCTAGACCACTGCTGGAAAGAAGTTGTTTTCGGTGGCAAATGTAGTGCTTTTCCCTGACAGATTTGCTGGTAAATTGTTTGAAAATCTTCAATTAAAATTCGCCAAGAAACTCCATCAACAACTAAGTGGTGAATCACCCAAAGTAAGCGACTTGGTTGATTTGCACCAAGATCAAAAAGAGCAACTTGGAATAATGGTCCTTCTCTCAGATTCAAGCTAGCTTGTAACTGAACAGACATTGCTTCCATCTGTGCCACTTGATTATCTTTTGGTAGTGCTGACAAATCTAAATACGTTAGTGGTACTAGATCATCAGGACTGACTATAACCGCTTGAAAACCCAATTCCTCTTTGATAAATCGCGAACGTAGGACATCATGATGCTTTTGTAAATACTGTACTACTTTTTTTAAAGCTACAGGGCTAATGCGCTCTTTGACTTGTAACAGCACTGCTTGATTCCAATGATGCGGTTGTGCTTGCTCTTGTTCAAAAAACCAGTGCTGAATAGGTGTTAGCTCTAGCAAACCAGTGACTGGGTTTTGTTCTGCTTGAATTTTCTTCGTTGTGCTAGCTACAGTCGCTAGTTTAGCAACAGTTTGATGTTGAAACAACTGCTTTGCAGTTAAGTACAGCCCTGCTTGGTTGGCTTTGGATATTATTTGAAGGCTGAGGATAGAATCCCCACCCAATTCAAAAAAGTTGTCATTTATACCTATTTTTTCTAAGCCTAATACCTGTCCCCAGATCAGAGCCAACTGTTTTTCAATGGTTGTCTGAGGCGCAATAAAGGTTTTTTCAAGTTCTGGATTTATCCGGTCAGGTAATGGCAGCGCTTTACGGTCAACCTTACCATTGGGCGTAAGGGGTAAGGCCTCTAACATCACAAAAGCTGCTGGTACCATGTAATTTGGTAACTTTAACTCTAAAAAGTTACGTAGTTCAGAAATTACCAGTGTTTGCTCTTTTTGTGGGACTATATATGCAACTATTCGTTGAGAATCTCCTGAATCATCGCGTACTACAACTACAGTTTCTTGTATTCCTGGGTGTTGGCATAGCAGTCCTTCAATTTCTCCAAGTTCAATGCGGAAACCACGGACTTTTACTTGATAGTCAATCCTACCAATGAACTCAATCTCTCCATTCGGTACATAGCGTGCTAAATCCCCTGTTTTATAAAGACGTCCTGTTTCTTTACTAAAGGGATCGGGGATGAATTTCTCGGCTGTCAAGTCGGGGCGGTTTAAATAACCCCTACCTACTCCCACACCACCAATATAAACTTCACCTGCTACACCTACAGCAACAGAGTTAAAATACTTATCAAGTAGATAAATCTGGATGTTCGCAATTGGGCGACCAATAGGAACTGTCTTTTGGTTGGTAAGACTATCTTTGCACTGCCAAAAAGTGACATCTACAGCTGCTTCTGTTGGACCATAGAGATTATGCAGTTGGGCATCAAGTCGATTAAAGAAGCGTTGTTGTAGTTGAGCAGGCAATGCCTCACCACTTGCTATCACCCGCACCAGAGACTGACATTTTTTTAACCCTTCCGCTTCCAGAAACATCCTGAGCATTGATGGTACAAAATGTAAAGTCGTAATTTGCTGCTGTAAAATCAAGTTGACTAGATAGTTAGTATCTCGATGCCCTTCTGGTTGAGCTACTATTAAACGCGCACCTGCGATCAACGACCAGAAAAATTCCCATACAGATACGTCGAAACTGAAAGGGGTTTTCTGTAAAACACTATCTCCTGCTGTTAATTGATAAGCATCCTGCATCCATAGTAAGCGATTGCAAATTCCCCGATGGGTGTTCATTGCACCTTTTGGTTTACCTGTAGAACCGGAGGTGTAAATGACGTAAGCAAGATTATCCTCTGTGATGTTGCACACCGGATTTGCTGTGTTTTCATCGGCGATTAGTTTCCAGTTGCTATCGATGCAAATTACTTTAGTTTTAGGATTTGGTAGACTTTCTACTAGGTGCTTTTGTGTTAATAACACACCTGGTTGAGAGTCTTCTAACATATAAGCCAAGCGTTCTGTGGGATAGCTAGGGTCTAGAGGTATGTATGCGCCACCTGCTTTGAGAGTGGCTAACATTCCGACGATCATAGAGAGCGATCGCTCTACACAAATCCCCACCAATACTTCTGGTTTGACTCCCATTGAACGCAAATAATGCGCCAGTTGGTTAGCTCTTGCGTTCAATTCTTGATAAGTTAACTGCTCCGATTCAAACACCACTGCAACTGCATCAGGCGTGCGTTCTACTTGCGCTTCAAATAACTGATGAATACACTGATGTTGAGCATACTCAACTTCTGTATCATTCCATTCTAACAGCAATTGAGATTTTTCTTGTGCAGTCAATAACGGCAAATCTCGAAGTTGTTGTTCGGGATTAGCAACTATACCTTCCAGCAAAGTTTTTAAATGTCCTAATATCCGATTAATCGTCGTACTATTAAAACGACGGGTATCATACCCAATCGACAGTAATAAATCTGAGCCTGGATATACCTGTAAAGTCAGAGGATAATTCGTCTTTTCAAATATCCGAGTTTTACCTATTACCAAGCTTTCAGCTAGCTTTTCTTTAGTGTCATCTACTAAATAGTTATTAAAAGATAAAAGACTCTCAAATAGTGGCAAACCACGAGGGATTTGACTCCATTGTTGAATTTGTATCAGTGGACTATACTCATATTGACGCATTTCTACTTCTTGAATTTGAAGCTTTTTCAACCAAGGTATCAGGAAAGCATTACTATCTACTTGTACCCGTAGCGGTAATGTGTTGGCAAACAGTCCCATCATAGACTCTGCCTCTGCCAGTTCAATAGGTCTGCCTGAAGATGTGGCTCCAAAAACTATATCTGATTCTCCACTATATCGGCTTAAAAGTATAGCCCAGACTCCCTTTAGTAAGATGTTTAAAGTCAGATGATACTTTCGCGTCAGAGAATTTAAAGCATCTGTCGTTGTCAATGAGAGTAGAGTTTGTTGACAATCATGATCTTCGTTTTCGCTAGAGAAAGTATCGCCACCTTTGTCCATCATTAATGGTGTCGGTACTCTAAATCCTCTAAGCGTCTCGCGCCAGTAAATTTCAGCCTTTGATATATCTTGTTGCTGTAGCCAAAAAATGTATTCTTTAAAAGGCCGAGGATATTCCAGATGTAAATCCTGACCTTGACAAAAGGCATTATAGAATTCATAGAATTCTTTCCATAGCCATGTTAAAGACCACCCTTCCATCAATATATGGTGATAGCTGAAAACAAATTGATAAGCGTCATCAGCTACCTGAATTAATGCCAGACGGATGAGTGGAACCTGGGAAAGTGTAAAACCTTGTTTGCGATCTGCTGCTAAAAAAACTTCTAACTGCTTTTCTGTTTCCTCTAAAGACATCTGACGCCAGTCTTGAAAATCCCAAGGCAAATCTACTTGTCGATACACCACTTGATATGGCTTATCAAGATTTTCCCAGTAGAAGGAAGTACGCAAAATCGGATGTCGATCTAAAACTCGCTGCCATGCTTTCTGGAAGGCTAAAACATCAAGCTGAGTTTGCAAGGCGTAACAAAACTGCTCAAAATACACTCCCGAATCTGGTGCAACCAGCGTGTGAAAAAGCATACCCTGTTGTAAGGGTGAAAGTTCATATATATCTTCAATATTCTTTTGCTTCACGGAAAATTCCTCCTATATCACTGACCAATCTGAGCCAGCAAGTTACTCAAATTTTCTTGATTGATGTTTGCTGCCGAAAAGTCTGAAGGGGTATACTCTACTGTTTCTAGGGAGCGAGAATGGGTGATGAGAGACTTGAGCGCTTCTACAAAACTATGAGATAGTTTCTCTATAGTCTCGTGTCGATGCACATTCGTGCTATAGCTAAATTCCAGTCTCAATTGACCTTCTTCATTAACCCATGCAGTCACACCTAGCAAATGAGAACTAGTTCCTTTTGGACTGTACATTGATCCAGTGGATTGTTCAGTCGGTCTGAGCATAGAAGATCGATCAAAGCTTTTACCAAATTGACCAAGGTAGAGAAAAAACACCTCTGCTTGAGGAAGCGATCGCATTTTCTCTGTAAGTGTTGTATCCTCGCTCAGGTAGCGTAGCGCTCCACGATCGATGGTTCTATTAGAAATGCATCGAAACTGCTCTTTTACGGCTTTCAATGCCTCCCCTGGATTCTCAGCCCCCTCTAAATCCAAAAGTACAGGATAAAGAGTAGTGAGCCAACCTACTGTCCGTGATATATCCACATTATCTATAGTAGTATTTGCGTCCCGCGCATCTTCTTCGGTATTAAAAAGTAGCGATTTTATGCCTGTCCATTCTGTAAAAGCTTGTACAAGAGCGGTAAGTAGAACTTCTTGCGTATTAGTTCGATAGACTGCTAAAACCTCTTGAAGTAATACCTGAGTTTCTATTTCGCTTAATTCTACTGAGACACTTTCAACTGATGCTACCGTGTTAATGCCTCCAGGATAATCTATCGGTAAGGGGAAAACCTGCTGATAACGCTCGCTGAGACAGGAATTTAGGCTTTTGTGCAACTCTGCTGATTGAGCGTATTCCTTTAGTCGCTCAGACCACTGTTTGAAAGAAGTTGTTTTCTGGGGCAGTTGAATTGCTTTACCAAGTCTAACCTGGTGATAAGCAGTCTCAAGATCCTCTAGTAAAATTCGCCAAGAACCGAAATCCACTGCCAAGTGGTGGATGATGATTAGCAAGCGGCTTGATTTATCGACACCCAAATTAAAAAGCACACCCCGCACAATTGGCCCCTCTGACAGATTCAAGCTAGCTTGTAATTCCGTGGCGGTTGCTTCCATCAAAGATTTTTGAATATCAGGTGAAAACGCTGATAAATCTGTATGTGTAAGATTGACCTGTTTTTCCAAATCAGTATTCACCTGCTGCCAGCCAAATTCAGAGGGGATAAACCGCAGGCGAAGTGCATCGTGGTGTATGAATAAATACTGCCATGCTTGTTCAAACAAAACTGGATCGATAGCTTGCATTACCTCTACAAAAAATGCCATGTTCCAGTGGTGTGGTTCTGATAAATTCTGTTCAAAGAACCAGTGCTGGATAGGTGTCAGAGGAAACGAACCAGTTACTAAGCCTTGTTCAGCCAGGACAATTTGCTTTGTACTTGTTACCTCTGCCAGTTCGGCAATTGTCTGATGCTCAAACAATTGCTGAGGGGCAAGCCGATAACCTGCTTTCGCAGCTCTGGCGCTAACTTGAATGCCAAGGACGGAATCTCCCCCTAACTCAAAAAAGTTATCGTGAATACCTACTTGCTCAATTCCTAAAAGTTCTTGCCAGATATTAGCAATGGTTTGCTCTACATCATTTGTAGGAGCAACATAGTCATTATCTAAATTAGGTCTTAAATAAAGTGAAGCAGAACTGGTTTTTTGTGCAAGTTGATCATCTGAACTAAATTCAAGTTTAATCCATCTTTTAATACTAACTTTTAAATCTACCGTTGATGTGACTACCTGACTAAATTTTCTCACAGATAAGGCACGCTTAAAAACCTCTAGTCCTTCTTGCTTTGTCATCATTGAATCCGCACCTTTGGCTAAGGTTACTGATTCCGAGGATTCTTGAGTAATCCAATCGCCATAATTGATACTCTGCCAGGGTAAAAGATTTATTTGGTTATGTTTATGTACAAAAGCATCAGTAAATAGATGCGCTGCTGGATAGGCAGCCATGCCCATTACCCCCAAAACAGATGCTAATGAGGATACAATGACGCAAAAATCAAGCTCTTTTTCTTGTAAGACATTTTCTAATACAAATAATCCATAGCCTGTTGTTCTGAATTGAGTTTCACACTCCGTTTTACTTATCTCTTGAACAGTGCTAAATAACTTTATGCCTGCTGCATGAATGACCCCATGAATCTGACCAAAGCGGTTTGATGCTTGAGTAATTACTGCTTGCATTTGTTCGAGATTAGCAACATCGGCGCGGCAAATTAGAACTTCAGCACCTAATGTTTCTAATGCTTTTACTTTCTGAATTTTGCAACTGATATCATCGTTTTGATCGTGAGTTGCTAGCCATTGCGACCACTCTTGTTTTGCCGGAAAACTAGAACGCGCTGTAATAATTAACTTGGCGTGTACTGTTTGGGCGAGATATTCTGCCAGCACCAAGCCAATATCTCCCAAACCACCAATAATTAAGTACACTCCTTCATCCCTGATGGGAATTGTTTCTTGATTTGGCTTCTCAATTTGTATTGGTTCAAAAGTTTGTACCCATCGATGTTTGCCACGGTAAGCAATCATATTCTCAGATGTTGTTTGAGTTAGTTCTGCTACAAGTTGGTCTATGAGTTGATTTTTTTCGGGTGTTCTTGATTCAGGAACGACAACATCAACATTACGACAGGTGATATGGGGATACTCTTGGGGAATGACTTTACAAATTCCCATGATAGTTGCCTTTTCTGGACACAACTCTTCATCGCCGTTTACCTCTTGCACATTGTTAGTAACAACCAGAATTTGCAAATCATCGGTAACTTCTTGTCTTCCTAACGCCTGCGCTAGGAAAAGTAGACTGTAAAAACCATTATTTTGACATTCTTCAAAGAACTGATGGGATGATTCTGGTTGTGTGTTTGGGATGAGACTCCAAAAATGAGCGATATGCCATCCGACACGCTCCGCGATCGCATTTGGTTTAAAATCCCATAGTTCCCTGAGCAAGGTATCATAGTCACTACTCGCTTGGGGATTAATTGCGTAAGAGCGTTGGCGCAGCCTGTCCGTAGGACATTCGCCTAACTTGGTAAACTGCTCTCCAACTCTCACAGTAATTACATCATGCCCTTGTAATTCCAACTGTTTAGCAACTTCTGAACCTATGCCGAGAGTATCAATAAACACTAAATAGCATAACTTTTGTGCGGATTTCGCTGGTATATGTGGAGAACGTTTCCAGGAAGGGATATAAAACCAGTCGGCAATATTTGGTTTTTTGTGTAATGTTTGTGGCGATA
The DNA here is from genome assembly GCA_034531195.2 of Nostoc sp. ChiSLP01. Taxonomy (GTDB): domain Bacteria; phylum Cyanobacteriota; class Cyanobacteriia; order Cyanobacteriales; family Nostocaceae; genus Nostoc. The sequence goes on along the minus strand of JAVRBO020000022.1, from coordinate 36,114 downwards.
GCGCCTTGCGCGGCTCCCCTTGGGAGCATCGCGTTGCCAAATTCGCTTCAGGATTAGCCTCAATCCAGTAACGCTGACCTTCAAAAGGATATGTGGGTAAGGGAAGGCGATCGCGTTGTCGATCGGCATAAAAACCAGACCAGTCTACCTTTACCCCTGCCAGCCAAAGGCGACCCAATGTATTCATTAAAAAGGCGACATCTGACTGTTGCTCGTAGGAATGCCGCAAGGAAGGGAGCATCACTGATTTGGCTCTGTCATCACTTTCTAGACATTGCAGGGCAAAACTGCTCAATGCCTGACCGGGGCCAACTTCCAGTAATATGGGATTGTTTTTTTGCCATAATTGTTGTACTCCATCTGCAAAGCGGACTGCTTGACAGAGATGCTTCACCCAATAATTGGGATCTGTTGCTTGTTCAGCTGTAATCCAAGTACCTGTGACGTTGGATAAATAGGGAATTTTCGGGGGTTTAAGAGTGAATGTTTGCACTAAATCGTGAAAAGTCGGTGCGATCGCCTCCATCATCACAGAATGAAAAGCATGAGAACTCTGCAAACGCTTTCCAACTAAACCCTGTGTACTCAATTGTCGTTCCAATTCTTCTATAGCATCTGTGGAACCTGCAATCACACACAAGGATGAACCATTAATTGCAGACATAGAGAGTTGATCGTTCAATAGAGGTTGTACTTCATTCTCTGAGAGAGCGATCGCCAACATTGCCCCTGACGGCAACTCTTGAATCATTTGCGCTCTTTTAGCTACCAGGGTTAAAGCATCTTCCAAAGATAAAACTTCCGCCAGACACGCTGCTACATATTCACCGATGCTGTAGCCAATCATTGCCGAAGGACGAATTCCCCAAGATATCCACAACTGAGCTAAAGCGTATTCAATGACGAAAATAGCTGGTTGGGTGAGAAAAGTTTGATTCAGCTTTTGAGTTGCGACATCTGCTTGTTCCGTTCCACGACCTAACATTTTTCGCAAATCTAGCTCAGCAGAGAGAGTGCTTGATTTATTTCCATTCCCAGTGTTTCTACTGGGATACACAACATCTCGCAAATCTAGACCAAGGTGGGGTTTGAGGAGTTCGCAACATTGGTCAACACAGGCGCGAAATGTTGGCTCAGTTTGGTAAAGTTCAAGAGCCATATCAACGTAATGAGTTCCTAGTCCAGAAAACATGAAGGCAACGGGGCGTTCCTGAGTTTTCTGAGTAGTGGCCATAACTCGCTTGGAATCTTGAAGTGCGTTGACAGCATCTTCAAGATCCCGACAGACAACAGCACGCCGATAGTCGAAAGTTCTGCGCCCAACCTGCAATGTGTAAGCTGCATCAGGGAGGTTTAAATCGGGATGTTCTTGCAGGTAATTAACTAGATTTGTTGTAGCCGTTTCCAGTGCTGAACTGGTTTTGGCAGATAACATCAATAATTGCCAAGGGCGAGAGGGGCTAGAAGTTTTCACCATTGGGGCTTCTTCGAGAATCACATGGGCATTGGTTCCTCCTAGCCCAAAGGAACTAACTCCCGCACGTCGGGGAGTACCATTAGTTTGCCATTCAGTAAGTGTGGTATTGACGTAGAAAGGACTATTGGCAAAGTCAATTTCGGGATTAGGCGCAGTAAAGTGTAAGCTGGGAGGTATTTGTTTGTGTTTGAGTGCCAGTATGGTTTTGATTAATCCCGTCACACCCGCCGCAGTGTCCAAATGCCCAATATTGGTTTTCACCGAACCAATAGCGCAGAATCCAATATTTTGGGTACTAGCGCGAAAAGCTTGCGTCAGGGCAGCAATTTCAATGGGATCTCCTAAGGCTGTTCCTGTACCGTGAGTTTCAACATAAGTGATGGTTTCCGGTTCAACTTCGGCTACTATTTGGGCTGTTCTAATTACTTTTGCTTGGGTATCAATACGGGGTGCTGTGTAGCTGACTTTGAATGAACCATCATTATTAATCGCCGATCCTTTGATTACAGCATGAATCGTATCGCGATCGTTCAAAGCATCTTCTAATCGCTTCAATACCACAATACCCACACCCTCACCGCCCACAGAACCCTGTGCTGTAGCATCAAATGCACGGCAATGTCCATCGGGAGACGATATTCCCCCTTCTGTATACATATATCCCTGTTTTCTTGTGGCACTGATAGCAACGCCACCAGCTAAAGCGATATCACATTCACCATTGAGTAAGCTCTGGCAAGCCAAGTGGACAGCAACTAATGAAGTTGAGCAAGCAGTTTGCACAGCATAACTAGGCCCTTCTAAATTAAGTTTGTAAGAGACGCGTGTGGTTAGGAAATCTTTATTACCTGCGATTAAGAGTTGCTGAGGATCAATAGAGTTGATAATATTTTGATTTAAATAAATATTTAGTAAATAGGTGTTTAAACTAGATCCAGCATAAACACCAATAGTACCTTTATAAGTTTGTGAATCATATCCAGCACTTTCCAGAGCTGACCAAGCACACTCTAGAAAAATTCTGTGTTGTGGATCGGTAATTTCTGCTTCTCTGGGATTAAAGCCAAAGAATGAAGCATCAAATAATTCTGCATCTTCTAATGCAGCGTGGGCTTTTACATAGTTAGGGTCATTTAATATCGATGAACTGATACCTGACGATAATAATTCTTCATCACTAAAAAAAGAAATTGATTCTCTACCATTTTGGAGATTATCCCAGAATTCATCAATATTTTTGGCTCCAGGAAATCGCCCTGTTAAACCGATAATCGCTATTTCTGAGCCATTTATGGAACTTGATACTGTTGAATTATTCATAATTATACTTAATCCTTAAATATTTTCAATAGATTTAAGTTGTTGCAGACGCTTTCTTTGTTGAGCTTTGCCATCTGCAATTTTTTCAGCGGTCATCTCTGTCATATAAGATAATATTTGTTGATTTTTGTCTTGATTAAAATAATTTGCTAAAGAGTTTATAGTCGGATATCTAAACAGGTCGAGTACAGATAGATCAATCTGAAATATTTCTCGAATTTTGCTATGAACTTGAACCAAAATCAACGAATTGCCACCAAGTTCAAAGAAGTTATCATGAATTCCTACAGACTCAATTTGAAGTATGTTTTGCCAGATATCAGCAATAGTTTTTTCTACCTCAGTTTGGGGTGGCTGGTAAACTGTTTCCAATTGGGGGCGTGCTGTATCAGGTACAGGCAGCGCTTTGCGATCGACCTTACCATTCGGTGTTAGTGGTAGAGTCTCTAGCAATACAAAAGCTGTTGGCATCATGTAGTTTGGTAACTTTGACTCTAAAAAGTTACGTAGTTCAGGAATTATTAGTGTTTGCTCTCTTTGAGAGACTACATAGGCGACTATTCGTTGAGAGTCTGCTGAAGCTTCGCTGACTACAACTACAGTTTCTCGTACTGCTGGGTGTTGGCTAATGATTGCCTCAATTTCTCCCAATTCAATTCTGAAACCACGTACTTTTACTTGGTTATCAATGCGGCTTAAATACTCAATGTCTCCATTCGGTAAATATCGAGCTAAATCGCCGGATTTATAAAGAAGTGCATTGGGTTTATTACTAAAGCAATTAGGAATAAATCTTTCAGAAGTTAGTGTTGGTCGGTTTAAATAACCCCTGGCTACACCAGCACCACCAATATACATTTCACCTGGTACTCCTGTGGGTACTGGTTGCCCATATCTATCTAGTAAATAAACTTGTAAGTCACCAATTGGACGACCTATTAAACTTGCTGATGCTACTTCTAAGTCTGCTATTTTTAATGGACGATATGTCACATGCACAGTAGTTTCTGTAATCCCGTACATGTTAATTAACTGTGGTGACTGGTCGCCATGTCGTTCAAACCAAGGTCTTAAACTCTCAATTTGCAATGCTTCTCCACCAAAAATTACTTTTCGTAGGCTTAGGTTGTTACTATTTTCCAGGGATTCCTCTACCTGTATCAGTTGTCGGAAAGCAGAAGGCGTCTGATTAAGTACACTCACTTGGTGTGTTAACAATAATTGATAGAACTTTTGAGGTGAACGGCTCAGCCAATACGGTACTACCACTAATTTTCCACCATACAGCAATGCTCCCCAAATTTCCCAAACGGAAAAATCAAAGGCTATGGAGTGGAATAGTGTCCAAACATCATGTTGGTTAAAGTTATAGCAGTGTTCAGTTGCTGCTAACAAACGAACAACGTTGCTGTGATTGACTAAGACACCCTTGGGTTGACCTGTTGAGCCAGAGGTGTAGATGATGTAAGCTAGGTTATCAGTCGTACATTCACTAATCGGGTTTTGTGAGCTTTGTTGAGCTACAATTTCACAATCTGTATCTAGATAAACAACCCTAGTCTGATGTTGTGGCAAATTTTCTATCAGCTGCTGCTGTGTTAGTAGTACTGATACAGCAGCATCTTGCAATATGAAGGCTAAACGTTCTGGTGGATATGCTGGATCTAACGGTACGTATGCACCACCAGCTTTGAGGATGGCTAATAGTCCGATGACCATAGAGAGCGAGCGCTCCACACAAATCCCCACCAATACTTCTGGTTTTACTTCCAATGAACGCAAATAATGCGCCAATTGATTTGCTTTGGCGTTAAGTTCCCGATAGCTCAACTGTTGGTCTTCAAAAACGACTGCGATCGCATCAGGTGTTTTTTGTACCTGTGTTTCAAATAACTCATGGATGCATAGCTGTTGAGGATACTCAACTTCTGTATCATTCCACTCTTCCAGTAATTGGTGTTTCTCAGATTCACTTAACAGTGGTAACTCCGACAAACGTTGCAGTGGATTAGCAACAATTCCACACAGCAACGTTTGCAAATGAGCCGCCATTCTTTGTATAGAAGTTTCCGCAAATAAATCAGTATTGTATTCTAAATTACTAACTAATCCTGACTCGGTTTCTGTTATGGATAGGGTCAAATCAAATTTAGCACTATGACTATCACTTTCTACAGGACTTAAAGTCAAACCAGGTAACTCCAAGGCAGACATTGGTGCATTCTGAAGCACAAACATCACTTGAAAAAGTGGTGTATAGCTTAAATCTCGATGTGGTTGTAATTGTTCAACTAACAACTCAAACGGTAAATCCTGATGTGCATAAGCTCCTAATGCTACTTCCCGCACCCGTTTGAGTAGTTCCTCAAAACTGGGATTTCCTGCCAAGTTAGTTCTAAGTACCAAAGTATTGACAAAAAATCCAATTAACCCTTCTATCTCTGCCCAATTACGGTTAGCAATGGGTGAACCAACTACGATATCTTCTTGCCCTGTGTAACGCCGTAGCAGTGCTTGGAAAGCTGCTAACAGAGTCATGAATAAAGTACTCCCCTGCTGGTGGCTTAATTTATTCAGAGCTACAGAGAGTTCATCTGATAGCTCAAATGAATAAGTCGCACCCCGGAATGTCTGAATTGCTGGTCTGGGGTGGTCTGTGGATAACTCTAATACTTTGGGTGTCCCCTGTAATTGCTTTCGCCAATAAGATATCTGCGATTTTAGTACTTCTGCTTGCAGCCATTGTCGTTGCCAAGCTGCGAAGTCTACATATTGTATTGGCAGTTCAGTTAAGGGTGTAGGTTGCTGATTACAGAAGGCTGGATAAAGTGTTGCTAACTCCTGCACTAGTACACCAATTGACCAAGCGTCAGAGACGATGTGGTGCATTGTTACTAGTACAATGTGTTCTTGTGCATCCAGACGTAATAGTTTTACCCGCAACAAGAGGTCACTCGTTAGATCAAAAGGTGTTTGTGCTTCTTGCACAGCCTGTTGTTTGAGTTCAACTTTCTGTTGATCTGAAGTTAATTCACTCAGGTCGAGTAAAGGCAATACAAGCGATTTCCTTTCCTTGATAATAGTTATTGCTTGCCCTTCCGCTGTCTGAAAATTGGTTCTTAATGCTTCATGACGGCGCAGAATTTCGTCGAAACTTTGTTGTAGTGCCTCGAAATTTAATTGTCCTTGTAGGCGAACATTAGCAGGTATGTTGTAGAAGATACTATCTGGTTCTAATTGAGCTAGGAACCATAACCTCTGTTGAGCAAATGATAGCGGTAATTGTGGCGATCGCACTATCGGCTCAATCTTTGTTGTTACAATTCCTAAGTCTGCTTGGCTGGCTATTTCAATTTCTTTGGCTAATCCTGCGATTGTCGGTTTTTCAAATAAACAACGCAAAGGCAGTTCTATATGAAATACTTGCCGAATTTGGGATATTACGCGAGTGGCGATTAATGAATGTCCTCCCAGAGCAAAGAAATTCTCATGAATACTGATTTTGTTAAGTCCCAGTATTTCTGCCCAAATTCCTGCTAATAAATTCTCTATTGGCGTGGTAGGCGGAACATGATTGGATGATGATAGCTGTGTTAATTCTGGGGCTGGCAGTGCTTTCCGGTCAACTTTGCCATTGGGTGTTAGCGGTAGTGCTTCCAGTATGACAAAAGCCCCTGGTATCATATAATTTGGCAATTTTGACTCTAGGAAGCTACGTAGTTCTGAAATTACTAGTGTTTGCTCTTTTTGCGGAACTATATATGCGACTAGTCGTTGAGAATCTGCTGAATCTGAGCGTACTACAACTACTGTTTCTTGTACTCCTTGGTGTTCTGTAATGAGTGTTTCAATTTCTCCAAGCTCAATGCGGAAACCACGTAGTTTGACTTGGTTATCAATCCGACTAATGTACTCTATTTCTCCATTCGGCAGATAACGTGCTAAGTCTCCTGTTTTATACAGACGTGTAGGTTCTTTACTAAATGGATTGGGTATAAATTTCTCTGCTGTTAGGTCAGGACGCTTGAAATAGCCTCGTGCAACACCATCTCCACCGATATGCAATTCCCCTGCTACACCAATAGGAACTAACTGGCTGTATTGGTCTAGGATGTAAAGTTGTGTGTTCGCGATCGGGTGACTAATTGGTACAATCTTAGCATCAGTTTTTATCTGAGATGCTGCTGACCAAATGGTGGTTTCTGTGGGTCCGTACATATTCCACAAAGACGCACACCGATGCAATAATTGATTAGCTAAGTGTCCAGGTAAAGCTTCTCCACCACATAGAATTTTTAATTGATGATTTCCACTCCAGCCTGCTGTTATAAGTAGCTGCCAAGTAGCAGGTGTGGCTTGCATAACTGTAGCTTTTGAGTCTGTCAGTTTTGCTAACAACTGCGTTCCATCGGAGGCGATTTCTCGACTGGCGATTACCAGACGAGCACCTACTATGATTGGTAAGAAAAGTTCTAAAGCAGCAATATCAAAGGATATAGTGGTAATTGCTAGTAAAGTATCTTCCTCGGTTAAACCTGGGGTTTGCCTCATTGAGTACAAAAAGTTGCTCAAAGTGCTGTGGGGGATTTGTACACCTTTGGGTTTACCTGTTGAACCAGAGGTGTAGATGACATAAGCTAGGTTATTAGTACTTAGTTCAGAGAATAAATTTTCGTTGCTTTGTTGGGCAATGCTCTGCCACTCAGTATCTAAACAAATGACTTGCGCTTTGTGTTGGAGTATTGTCTCTACAAACGACACTTGAGTTAGCAACACTGGCGCTTGAGTATTTTCTAGTATACAAACTATGCGTTCTTGAGGATAACTAGGGTCTAGCGGAATATATGCACCACCGGCTTTGAGGATGGCTAATAGTCCGATTACCATATCGAGCGATCGCTCTACACAAATTCCCACCAATACTTCTGGTTTTACTCCTAGCGATCGCAAATAATGCCCTAATTGATTTGCTTTGGTGTTGAGTTCGCGGTAGGTTAGTTGTTTATCCTCAAACACAACTGCTATTGCATCAGGTGTGCGTTTTACCTGCGCTTCAAATAATTGATGAATGCATAACTCTTGAGGATATTCAACTGCTGTATCATTCCACTCCAGTAATTGCTGATTTAACTCATCAGTCGTTAATATTGGTAAATCTGATAATTTTGCTTGTGGATTTGCTACAATCCCCTCTAGCAAAGTCCGGAAATGCTCCACTATCCGAGTAATAGTTTCAGCATCAAACAAATCAGTGTTGTATTCTAATAACCCCCTCAATTCTGATGCATCCACTATGTGCAAAGTTAAATCAAACCTAGCAGTCTGAGTGTGAGTAGGTAGCAAATTCAAAGTTAAATCAGGTAGCGTCAATTGCTTTTGGGTGTCTTCCTGTAAGGCAAACATCACCTGAAACAAAGGCATATGACTGAGATTTCTATCTGGTTGCAGTTCTTCAACTAATTGCTCAAAAGAGATATCTGCATGGGCATATGCACCCACACACACCTGGCGCACTCGATTCAGCAATTCTAAAAAACTGGGATTACCAGCAAGATGAGTCCGCAGCACAAGCGTATTGACAAAAAAACCAATCAGCCCTTGAATTTGACCTTGGTTGCGGTTAGCAATTGGGGAGCCAACGCAGATATTTTCTTGCCCTGTGTAGCGGTAAAGCAAAGCTTGGAACGCTGCTAACAGAGTCATAAACAGGGTTACCCCTTGGGCGTTGCTCAGATCCCTGAGCATATCAGTTAGGCTCGCTGATAGCTCAAAAGAAGCTACTGCGCCTCGGAAGCTTTGAACTGGCGGTCTGGGACGATCTGTCGGCAGAGCTAAGGTTGCTGCATCTGCCAACTGTTGTTTCCAATAGTCAAGCTGCGTCTTTTGTAATTCCCCTTGCAACCATTGACGCTGCCAAATTGCAAAGTCGGCGTACTGAATAGGGAGTTCAGGAAGAGGAGATTTTTTATCTTTGGAAAAGGCTTCATAGAGTACGACTAATTCACGGATGAGTACTCCTATAGACCAGCCATCAACAACAATATGGTGAATCGCAAACACCAGTAAGTATTTTTCTACATCTATTTGCAACAACACAGCTCGCAGCAAGGGAACAGTTGCTAGGTCAAAGGGTTTTTGAGCTATTTGTGTTGTTAGCTGCTCTATTTGTACTTGTCGTTCAACTTCTGGCATCAAATCCAAGTTCACTACTGGCAGTTTTACAGTTACAACAGGATGAATTATCTGAACTGCTTGTTCTTCAACTATCTCAAAAGTTGTACGCAAGGCTTCATGGCGTTGCACAATTTCGTTGAAACTTTTTTCTAAAACATCGACATTTAGCGCACCCAAGAGTTGTACGCACGCTAGTTCGCTGTAGTAAGGATTGTCGGGGTCTAATTGATGGAGAAACCACAGCCGTTGCTGAGCAAAGGATAGGGGCGCAGAACTGATTTGGGAACGTTTAGGAATGACTTCTAATTGAGAGTCAACTTCACCCCGCAGACGTTTTTCGAGAAGCGATCGCTGAGTGGGTGAAAGTTTTGACCGTCGTTGTAAAAGTTTATCTTTTGTGTTGTCCATAAATACCCCTATCAAGCTGCAAGCACTTCTAATTGAGAATTCTGACGTTTACATATTCAGGAAAGGGTTGAAGGCGTGTGAGGTCATTTTCCAAAATTTGCAAATCTCCGTTTTTGGCAATTTCCTGGAAGCCTGTAAACTTGTAAGAGATATACATCATTCTGTTGCGATCGTTGGAAAGGAATTCAGAACGCAAACGAACATTGTTATTTTTAGCCAATGTCATAATATAGTTCAGCATAATTGTGCCAACGCCTCTGGACATTACACGACAAGACATCAGTAAAAGTTTTATAGTCCAAACCAACTCTTGGCATTCCACAAGAACTAACCCAATTTTGCCGTAACTACCGTACTTATCATCCAAACTTGCAATTAGTAGTTTATGCTTATCTGATTGACGAAAATGATTTAGTTCATCATAGGAGTATGTATAACCAGTTGTATTTAATTGGTTGGTTCTGACTGTTAATTCTTCCGCTCTTTGCAAATCCTCTTCTTGAGCAGGAGAGATAGTAAAAGTCATATTGAGTGTAGCTAAAAATTCTTCTTGAGTTCCAACGAAACTTTTTTCAGAATTATTTCTAACTATATCACTAATATACATCAAACGTCTCAAGCTTGAATCTTTCGTAATAAAACGAGGATTCATTTCTGGCATATCTAGCAAATGTGCTAGTTCAGCAGCATTAATACAAATAACTTCAGGCAGTGAAAATTTGACTTCTTCTAATTCAAATAATTGGTCATCTATAAAAGCAAATGTATCAATACCTAAATTGAGAGACTGAGCAATTTCACGAATAGAACTAGATTTAGAGTTCCAGTTGATTTGGGGATAGAAAAAATATTCATCTAATTCAAACTCTTGGATTTGTGCCATTGCTTTGGCGGCATCATTTTTACTAGCGATAGATTGTAAAATACCACGACTATCCAAGGTTTTGATAATCTCGACTACGTGATTTCGCAAATCAACGCGATCGTCTTCCAATAACACACCATCCCAGAGTGTATTATCTAAATCCCAAACTACACATTTAATATATTTTTTCGCAGCTTGTTTATGATTCAAAACTTCCGCTTTGGTACTAATCATGTTTTCACATCCTTGCCAATGATTTTTGAGGCACAGCCGGAGTAGGTTGTGACATGTACTCTTGATAACCGTAATCTGCAATTGTTATCTGTTGTATTTGCGTGCTTCCTTCAATTATTTCCATGATTTTGGCATCTCGTAAATATCTAGCAACAGAATATTCACTTTTGCAACCATTAGCACCGTGAATTTGTACAGCATCATTGGCGATTTTGGTTGCGATTTTAGAGGCGAAATATTTCGCAATTGAAGTCTCCATTATAGAAGTGCGATCGCCAATTTGTTTAAGATACCCAGCTTGATAGCACAATAACCTTGCTGCTTTGACATTAGCTATCATTTCAGTAATCATTTGTCGAATCAATTGATGTTCTTTGAGATAAACACCAAACTGCTTGCGTTCGCTTGTGTATTGAATAGAAGCTTCTAGACAAGCTTGAGCAATACCAACAGAACCCCACGCTACACTATATCTTCCATAATCCAGTGCAGAAGAAGCAACATAAGAAAAACCAAAACCTAACTTGCCTACTAAATTTTCTTGGGGAATTCGACAATCTTGAAAATGTAATTCTGCTAACATGGAAGCTTTCACACCTAATATCCCAGAAATAGGTTTTCTTGAAAATCCTGGGCTGTTACTTTCCACTAAAAAAGCAGATGGTTGACCCGAACATTGAGCAAATACTAAAAAAACATCTGCAATTTGCCCGTAGGTAATCCACTTTTTGTGACCATTTAAGATATAAGAATTATCATCAAGTGTTGCTGTGGTTTCTACACTTTTGGCATCGCTACCTACGTTAGGTTCACTTAAAGCGAAAGCAGCTATCACCTGACCAGATGCTAACTTGGGAAGCCAATACTCTTTTTGAAACTTACTACCCCATTTACACAAAGCATAACTAACCATGCTATGAACGGTGAGCAAGCTTCGTAGCGAAGAACACCCTCGCCCAATTTCTTCATTGAGCAGACCATAGGTGATGATATCTATATTTTTACCACCAAAATCCTTAGGTAATATCGCACCTAAATATCCTTGATGAGCGAACTTTTCAATAAGTTTGGGAGGAGTATACTCTTCTTGGTCGTAGTGATTCGCGTAAGGAACAATCTCTTCATTGACGAAAGCTCTAAATTCAGCTTGAGCGTCTTTTTGCTGATCGGTCAATTCAATTTTCATTTTTTGACTTCCATATTCATAAATATCAACAATTTATGCTGGCGTCACTAAATTTGTTTTGCCTTCTATCAAACGAGTCATGGCATTTATTGTTTTAAAGTTGGCAAAATCTAAGTCTTCATTTTCAATAGTAATTTGAAATTCTTGTTCAATAAATAAGACAAGTTGCATGGCAAACATAGAATTGACAAAACCAAGAGCAAAGATATCTTCATCTAGCTGCAAGTCATGATTGCGAAAAAAACGTGAAAGAAATTCTTTGATTTTTTTTTGGATTTCTTGCATTTTTGATTTACCTTATCCTATGTGTCTCAACGTTTGACTTCAAATTGCTACATTGTAAGTATAAAAACCTTGTCCACTCTTGCGACCATGCAATCCTGCATTTACCATTTTTTTCAGCATTGGGCAAGGTCTGTATTTGCTATCATTGAAACTTTCATATAAAACATCGATTGAGAAAAGAATAGTATCTAATCCAATTAAATCAGCCGTTTCCAAAGGCCCCATTTTGTGACCAAAACAAGTTTTGAAAATTCTATCCACTTCTTCAACTGAAGCAACTTGTTCTTGTAGCAAGAAAATAGCTTCATTTATCGTCAACATGAGAACTCGGTTAGAAACAAAACCAGGTGAATCATTGACGAGGATACCTTCTTTACCCATCTGTGACAACAATTCTTTAGCTGTCGAAATTGTTTCATCGGATGTGTGATACCCACGAATCATTTCCACCATCGGCTTCATTGGTACTGGGTTCATGAAGTGCATTCCAATAACTTTGTCAGCACGTTTGGTGACTGAAGCAATGCGAGTAATAGAAATGGCAGAGGTATTGGCTGCAAATATGGTGTTTTCAGGACAAATAGCATCAAGCTGGGCGTATATCCCTTTTTTAATATCCCACTTTTCTGTGGCATTTTCAATCACAAATTCTGCTGATTCAAAAAACTTATAATTTGTAGAAAATTTAATTTTTTGGAGAATTTTATCTGAATTTTCTACTTTTTCATTTTTATTAAAAAATCCTTGAAAACGAATATTTTTTTGAATTTGCGCCTTTGCGCGTTCCAGAATTTCTTCGGAAATATCTACTAGAATTACTTGATGACCAGTTTGCGCGAGGGTTTGGGCTAACCCAATTCCCATTACACCTGCTCCAACTACACCGACAACTTTAATTTTCATTATTTTTATCCCGAACTGACCTAATTTGACAATTGCATATCAAGAGTTTTATCTGTTTCACAGTCGGCAGATAATTGTTCTATTTCTTCTATAAGAATTTCTTCAATTACCAAAGCTAACTCATCTACAGTGGGTGCTTCAAAGAGAGAACGAACAGGTAGTTCTACCTGGAAATGTTTGCGAACCTGGGAAATAAGTACAGTCCCTGTGAGAGAGTCACCACCTAATGCAAAGAAGTTATCATGAATACCAATTGGCTCAATGCCTAGTAACTCTTGAAAAATATCAGCCAGTTTGTGTTCTACATCGTTACTAGGAGCACCATAAGCATTTTTTAAATTGGGTCTGGAGTGACGAGAAGATAAATTGACTTGTTGGTTAGTACTTTTCTCTTGTAAAGATTTTAGTTTAATCAATTGGTCAATTCTAGATTGTAAATTACCAGTTGAAACAACTATTTGGTGATATTGACTCCACAAAAGAATACGTTCAAGGGCATTAATACCTTCCTGGGGCTGGATGGCGAATTCTGCCAAACTTGTACTAGTAAATATTTGTTTATTGTTTGTTGCAAATTGCCATGCATCCCAGTTAATGCTCATCCAAGGAACAGGATTTTTCTGATTATGCTGGTAAGCAAAAGCGTCCATCGAAAGACTGTCTGCTGAGTAGCCACCAGAACCTAATCCTCCTAAAACAGAAGTTAATGAAGACATCAATAGACAAAAATCGAGCTTTTGAAATTCCAAAATTTTTTCTAATATTAAAAGTTTTTGTCTCTTTTGTTGAAATTGCTGTTCGTACTCTTTTGGATCTATTTCTGCAATCGGGCTGAATAACTTCTCTAGAGGTATCTTAGCTGTGTGGAATACGCCGTTGAGTTGACCAAACTGTTCTGTAATTTGAATAATAGCACTTTGCATTTGTGCTAAATTCAACACATCGACGCTTTTAATTAAAACTTCTGCACCCAGCTTTTGTAATTCCTGTGCTTTAAGAATCCGACAGCTGATATTATCTTGCTCATCGTGAGTTACCAGCCAGTGTTCCCACTCCTCTCGGTTAGGAAAATCTTCTGCTTCTAAAATTAGGAGTTTTGCTTGTAGTGTTTTTGCTAAATGTTCGGCTACCACAAGCCCTATGCCTTCAATTCCACCAGTAATTAAGTAGACTCCTTTTTCTTTTAATTTTGGTGTTTCAGGGACATTTACATCTAATTGGACAGATTCAAATGTTTGTACCCAACGTTCCAAACCACGATAAGCAATAACTGAATCAGAAGAATTAGTTTTGAGTTCTGTTAGTAGTTGGTTGGCAAATTTCTCTTCTTGCCAATTTCCTGGTGAGGGAATAATAATATCAATACTACGACATTTAATATTTGAATATTCCTGTGGAATGACTTTAACAAGTCCAAGTAATGTTGCTTTTTCTGGACAGAGATTTTCCATTCCAGTTACAGCTTGCATATTGTTGGAGATGACTGCAAGTTGTAACTCATCGGTAAAGTTTTGTTTTCGTAGCGCCTGTGTCAAAAACAGCAAACTTTGAAATCCTTGGGCTGTGTTAAAGTCTGCGAGTTCCGGCTGTGTAATACTCCACAGATGAATAATTCTGTTTAGTACGAAATCTTGGGTGTGAAGTTCTTGAAGTAGAGTATTGTAATCATCCCTTTGTTGAGGATCTATTGTATATGTACGCCTACCAAGGTCTTCTTTTGAAGATTCGCTAAATTGCTCCCCTATTCTGACGGTAATTACATCATGACCTTGAAGTTCGAGTCGCTGCACGATTTGAGCGCCTAACCCATACTCATCAACAAATATTAACCATCGTTCTGCTTGTTTGACCTGACCGTTTGATTGTGGTGGTAGCGAACGTTTCCATGAAGGGATGTAGAACCAGTCAGCAATGTTAGACTTTTTGCCAAATGAAACTTCATGCGTTTTGTCGGCTTCAAGTAATGCTGTAAATGCTGCTGGTGCTTTGGGCGTTGTTTGTGTAGTAGCCTGAGCGACAATTATGTGGTCTGTAAAAGGTGCGAATTCTGAGAAGGCTCTCACCTCCACAAAACCATGAGATTTGAGTTGTTGTTGCCACTGCTCTTTGGATAAAAAGGGATTGCACATGTTACGATCGCTTTCTAAATCCTCTATCGGATTCATCAGCAGCGCGTCAATGAACTCAAATTCCAAGCGTGGTTGAGTTGTTTCCCAAAAAAGAAGCAAACCTCCAGGAGTGAGTAAAGAGCGAATGCGATCGAGAGTTTCTCCAATATTTCGAGCAACGTGCAACACTTGGAAAGCTACAATTACATCAAAGCTGTGGCTTGAGTATCCTTGTTCTTGTAGCGATCGCTCAAGGTCTAGCAATTGGTATTCAATAAATGGATAATCGCTAAATTTCTTCTTAGCTGCATTCAGGAAAAAACCTCCCACATCAGTGAAGGTATAATTAGTTTTCTCTGATGGCAATATAGGTAATAACTCTGCCGTGCCAGTACCAGTTCCAGCGCCAAGTTCTAGAATTCTGAGATTCACTTGAGGAGGTAGTGCTTTTGACACTTGTTCTAAGCATACCCGCATGATTGAGTTGTAGTAATTATTTTCAGGCAATTGTTGGACTGAAAATTCTCCTGACTTTAATAAGGTGGAAACATGGAACTCTAATGGTTCTTTTTTACCAGTCAGCAGAGCTACCATATTTTCGCCATACAG
Source organism: Nostoc sp. ChiSLP01 (assembly GCA_034531195.2). GTDB lineage: Bacteria > Cyanobacteriota > Cyanobacteriia > Cyanobacteriales > Nostocaceae > Nostoc. Next base: position 20,545 of record JAVRBO020000022.1, on the reverse strand, counting down.
TTGCAGCAAATCTATTTGTTGCGGTGTGTCTGTCCATTTGGTTCTGACTTCTACCAAAAGCTCATTTACAAAGTCTGTTGATATTGATAAAAAGTTAGTAAACAGTCCTTGTTCTTCATGTAACTGACCTTGCTCTACCAGTATTTCTAGCCATCGACTGAACAATTCTCTATAGGAAGGAATAATCTGACATTGGTCAAATAACTCTTCTAAAGAATACTTTTTAGTGGGATTGCTAAAAGCTCCTAAATATGCTGTTGTAAGATTAATATAAGCAATACATAAACGATCTAAACACTCTCTTTTCTCTTGAGCAATTTGCTCGTCAAATTCCGAAGCCCCTATGCTGGCTTGAAGTTGACCAGCTTCTACCAAAGATTTCCAAAGTTCTGATGCTGTTAACTTGGGTTGGGAATTTATTTGTGCAGGTAATAATTTTTGTGGTTCAATCCAATATCTTTGTCGCTCAAAAGGATATGTTGGCAAGGGAAGGCGATGTCGGCGCTCATGGGCATAAAATCCTGACCAATCTATCTTGATTCCCTCAAGCCATAGTTGTCCTAATGTGTTGAGGATGAAAGCAACGTCAGATTGTCGCTCATAAGCATAGCGCAGCGAAGATAATATTACCTTGTTAGCATCACCAACACGATCTAAACATTGCATCGCCAAGCTGCTTAATGCTTGTCCCGGCCCTATCTCCAAGAAAATTGGACTGTGTTTTGTCCACAACTGATTTACTCCATCAGCAAAACGCACGGGTTGGCATAGATGCTGTGTCCAGTAGCTGGGATTTGTGGCTTGCTCTGCTGTAATCCAAGTTCCGGTAACGTTTGACAGATAAGGAATTTGCGGTGGTTTGAGACTGATAGTTTGCACTAGTTCGGTGAAAGAGTCAGCGATCGCCTCCATCATGTAAGAATGAAAGGCGTGAGAAGTCTGCAATTGCCGACAGGCTAACCCCTTAGCGCTCAAGTCACGTGCCAATTCTTCTATAGCCTGTGTAGTTCCCGCAAGTACACACTGAAATGAGCCATTAACTGCTGATAAGGAAAGGTTTTCACTCAAGAAAGGTTGCACTTCTTCTTCTGTCAAGGGAACTGCTAGCATTGCTCCCCCTGGCAACTCTTGAATCATTTGCGCTCTTTTGGCAACAAGAGTAATTGCATCTTCTAGAGACAACACTCCGGCTATTGTTGCTGCGGTATATTCACCGATGCTGTAACCAATCATTGCTACTGGACGAATGCCCCAGGATATCCATAATTGAGCTAAAGCATACTCAATGGCAAACAGTGCTGGCTGAGTGAGGTATGTCTGATTTAATTTTTGGGTGGCGGGATCTGGTGATTGGCGATCGCGACCAAGCATTTGGCGTAAATCTATACCCGATTTTTCTTTGGTTGTTTCGGTTGTTGAATGGGAAGTAGGATAAATAACTTCTTTGAGATTAAGACCTAAAAGGGGTTCAAACAACAAGCAACAGCGATCGAGGTGTTCTTTAAAAGTTGGTTCAGCTTGGTATAATTCAGAACCCATGTTGACATAATGAGTTCCCAAACCAGTAAACATAAAGACTACTGGGCGCTCATTCATATCCTGAGTGCTAGTTAGGACTCGTTTGGGATTTTGGAAAGCTGCGATCGCATCTTCAGTATCTTGACAAACAACTGTCCGCCGATGGCTCAAACTATGTCGCCCAACTTGCAATGTATAAGCGACATCTGCAAGGTCGAGTTCTGGATGCTGTTGCAGGTGATTAACCAAATTTGTAGTCGCCGTCTCTAAAGCAGAGTCAGTTTTGGCAGAAACCACCAGCAATTGATACTTTCTACCCTGCTCCCCTGCTCCTCGGTCACTGAGCGTAGCCGTTCGCGTAGCGTCTCGTAGAGAAGTGCTGCTCCCCTGCCCCAAAATAGGTGCTTCTTCTAAAACAACATGAGCATTAGTCCCCCCAAGACCAAAAGAACTGACCCCAGCGCGGCGTGGTGTCCCGTTTGTTTGCCATGCAGATAGTTTGGTATTAACGTAAAAAGGGCTGTTGGCAAAGTCTATTTCGGGATTGGGTTCTTCAAAGTACAAGCTGGGTGGTATTTGTTGATGCTTTAGAGCTAAAACAGTTTTAATTAAGCCTGTCACCCCAGCAGCTGTATTCAAATGGCTGACATTAGGTTTAACCGAACCGATCGCACAAAAACCTTTCTTACTGGTCTGGGCACGAAATACTTTTTCTAGCGCTCGAATTTCAATCGGATCGCCCAAGGCTGTACCAGTGCCATGAGTTTCAATGTAGGTAATGGTATCAGGATCAAATCCTGCGATCGCTTGAGCTTGGGCAATGACTTCTGCTTGACCTGCAACACTCGGTGCTGTGTAGCTTACTTTCACTGCACCATCATTATTAATAGCTGAACCTTTAATTACCCCATAAATATAGTCGCCATCCGCTACGGCATCCTCTAATCTCTTTAAGATCGCAATACCCACGCCTCTGCCAAAAGGACCACCAGTAGCTTTAGCATCAAAAGCGCGAGTGTGAGCATCAGCAGAAGCCATCCTGCCAGTTTGATAGAAATAACCTTCTACTTGGGGAGTTTGGATCGCGATACCACCAGCCAGTGCCATATCGCACTGGTAACTTTGCAACCCTCGGCACGCTAGATGAACAGCTACTAAGGAGGTGGAACAAGCTGTACCAACACTAATACTCGGCCCTTTTAAATTTAACTTGTAAGAAGTTCGTGTAGATATAGAATCCTTATCATTGCCAAGGGCAATTTGCATATTCAGCGATTTGAGCAAGCCAGGGTGTGAGGCGAGATTATTCAGCAAGTAAGTACTCAGATTGCCCCCAGCATATACACCAATCAGGTTATTGTCTGATTTTGGATCGTAACCAGCATTTTCTAAAGCTTCCCAGGCACACTCTAAAAAAACTCGCTGTTGTGGGTCGAGAATCTCAGCTTCTCTAGGAGAGTAGCCAAAGAATGAAGCGTCAAACATCTCGATGTCTTCTAGCACAAACCCAGCTTTTACATAGTTAGGGTCTTGTAAACAAGTTGGATCTACGCCTTGTGCGATTAATTCTTCATCGCTGAAGCGTGAAATAGACTCTACACCGTTGCACAAATTCTGCCAAAACTGAGCCACATTTTTGGCTTTGGGAAACCGACCTGCCATGCCAATTACGGCTATTCCTTTCAATCGATTACTCATACACTCTCCTCCTGAGTTTCATCAACTCCATTTCTTCTTCAATTGCTGCTTCTTGCCTCTTGGCACGCTCTTGGACTTGCTCGAAGGCTGGCTGTTGATTTTGTGTCTGGCTGAGATATCCTGCCAAGACATTGATGGTGGGATATTCAAATAAGTCAGCTGTGGAGATATCACAGTTTAAAGCCGCCTGCAATTTACTGCGTACCTGTACCATGAGAAGTGAATCGCCACCTAGCTCAAAGAAGTTATCGTGGATACCTACTTGTTCGCTACCCAGGAGTTCTTGCCAGATCGAAGAGATTTTTTGCTCGATTTCGTTTCTGGGAGCAATATAAGTAGTACTCAGTTCTGGTCTTGAATACGTTGGTTTTGAGAGGTTATCTTTGTTTGTAGCTTCTGGATTGGGTGAGTAACTCACGAGATCCGGCTTGATTTGAAGTCGAAAATCATGGGTTGATACTAGAACTTGAGAAAAAGTATTTCCTAGAATCCGGTTGAACGCTTCTATCCCCTCAACAGGTGATAACCCTTGCTCAAGCAGCTGTTTTTGATACGTTTGGGCAGGTGTAACAGATTTTTTTGGCTCTCTAGGACTGAAAGCTACGGATACTTTAGTGTCTTTGTTTTCCCCAATAACTAAGGAGTCTTGATTTTCCAAAGATACAACAATCTTACCAATATGCTTTGCTCTTGCCATCTCTTCAAAAGCACGAGCCACGAAATCAATAGCAAAGACCTGATAAGGCAAGGGTTGAAAATTTCTCTGGTGGAAATGTTGTACTACTTCGCGCCACAGGTCGCTAAAGTTGGGAAGTTGTCGGTCTACGTTAATAGCAAAGAACGATAAGCATTTTGCAAAGACTTTTAGACCTAATTGGCTGTTATTGAGAATATCCCGCTTACCAATTTCTAGAAAGCGTCCGTAAGGTGCTAATACGTCTAGACTTTTGGTCAAGAATTCTCCGGCAAGGGAATTCAAAACTACATCTACACCCTTGCCATGCGTGCATTGCATCACGTCCTCAGCAAAAGCAACAGACCTAGAATCAAAGACATGCTCAATCCCAATTGAATGCAGAAACGCTCGCTTCTCTGGATTACCTGCCGTAGCGAAGATTTCTGCTCCTATCCACTGAGTAATTTGAACTGCCGCCATGCCGACTCCACCAGCCGCAGCATGAATGAGAACGCGATCGCCTTTACTCAACCTACCTAATTGTATTAGGGAATAGTAAGCTGTAGTAAAGGCTACGGGAATTGTTGCTGCTGCTTCTAAACTCAAATGTCTAGGTTTGAGTGCAACTGACAAAGCAGAAGTCGTGAGGAATCGGCTAAAGCAACCATCGCCAAAGGCAATCACTTCGTCTCCAATTTCAAATCCCTCAACGCTTTCTCCTAATGCAACTATTTTTCCAGCACACTCCAAACCGAACTTGAGATCGGCATCAGTTGGGATAGGAAGCATTCCTAGAGCCAGAAGTACTTCTTTAAAGTTAAGACCAGTTGCAGCCACCTCAATTTCTACCTCTCCTCGACCTGGTTGCTGTCGCGCTCCTGATTGAAATGTCAAAGTATCTAAAGTGCCAGGAGAAGAAATTTGTAAACAAAAGTTTTGGCTTTCGGAAATAGGAGATTTTTTGGGGATGACATCTACTTTTCTCAAAGTATACTCTTCTATCTCAACCAATTCTCTCCCTTGGTCATCCATAATAGTGATATCAAATTTCAGAGTATCATTCCGAGATTTGTCATTTTTAGTGGATCTAATGTGACTATATACTTTCTCAGGTAAAGATTCTCTCAACTTCAATTTTTTATAAGAAAATGGTAAGTAAGCGCTTTTTTCTTTGATGCTTAGAAAACCAACGGCATTATCTAGTAAAGCCGGATGTAATTTATATAAATTAATCTCATTGGCAAATTGGCTAGGTATTTCTAGGATAGCTAAACCTTCATTTCTACCGAATTTTGCCTGTTTGAAGTTGTTCCATCTAGAGCCAAATTCTATATATCCTCCTTGAAGTTTAATTTCCCTTTCTGCATTGGTAATTTCCTGCTCGTTACATCTGGCGATAATTGTTTCGATGTCATATTGATTAGGTAATTCTGTTTCGATAAAGGCTATTTCTCCTTTAGCATGTTCTAACCATTTATCTCCCTCAGAGTTAGATTGGCTGACGATCGAGAATTCAAATTTATCTCCCTGTTTTTTCAACAGTGTCCGAACTTCTTTCTCTTCATCAGCTTCTACCACTAAGGGCGAGAGGAAATACACTTCACTGATTTCTATTGGGCGATTTTCGCTATGCTTTTCAAAAGCAGCTCTAGCCATTTCCAGGTAAGCTGTTCCTGGAAGTGTCGCTTTTCCCATGACTATGTGTTCATTCAAAACCCAGTGTTTGATGACACTAAATTTCGAGATATATATTTCTTGCCCTGAACTCTCCACTATGCATTGCTCAAATAATGGATGGTTCACTGCTTGAAATTGAGGTTTGACGATCTGGGATGGGGTTGATATATTTGCGGCCGCGGCTGCCATCCCAACTTCCTGCCAAGCAGACCAGTTAATAGATGTAGTAAATATGCCATCTCGATTACTCTTATAGTGAGCAAAAGCATCCAGAAAAGCATTAGCACTGGCATAATCTACCTGTCCTAATTCTCCTTGAATGGCAGTCATTGAGGAACACAAAACAAAGAAATCTAGCAGAGTATCCTGAAAAATACTATTAATAACTAGCGTTCCCTTCACTTTAGGAGCTAGAACATTTGCTGTCATTTCCACCGTTTTTAGCTGAATGATTCCACCTCCTGGAATCCCAGCAGCGTGAATTACACCATTGAACTTACCAAAATGCTCCTGCGCCTTTGCGATCGCTCCAAGCATTTGTTCGCGATCGGTGACATCAGCACTCACCACCAAAATTTCTGCACCTAACTGTTCGAGTTCTTGGAGTTTTTGAATTTTGCGGCTCATACTATCTTGCTCACCGTGAGCGTTCAGCCACTCTGACCATTCGTCTTTTGCCGGAAATGATGAACGTCCTGTGAGCAGCAATTTTGCCTTTACAGTCTTCGCCAGATGCTCTGCTAGCACCAGTCCAATGCCTCCCAATCCCCCAGTGACTAAATATACGCCTTTTTCTTGTAATTTTGGTATTTTTGTAGAGGCTGGCTCCAAGGAAACAGGTTCAAATTGTTGTACCCAGCGATGATTTCCTCGGTAGGCGATAACTGAGTCAGAAGATTGTGTTTGTAATTCATTCAGCAATTGGTCTATCAGTTTCTCTTGCTGCCAAGATTGATTTGAGGGAGTAGTAATATCAATGCTGCGGCAACTGATATTTAAATACTCTTTTGGTATGACCTTCACAGGGCCAAGAATAGTTGCCTTTTCAGGATAAAGAATTTCATCTCCAGTCACTTCCTGCATGTTGTTGGAGATGACGGCTATTTCCAGTTGCTCGCTAAAATGATGTTTCCCAAGTGCCTGAGCGAGAAATAGCAGACTATAAAATCCTAAATCTTCTGTGTCAACTGCTGATTCTGTATTGTTAACAGGAGTGACATTCCATAAATGCACAATTGTGTTTGGGAATTTGTTTTCTGCTAGAAGTTCTTTGAGCAAAGCATCATAGTCATCTGGTTGTTGGGGATTTAAGCTGTAGTGGCGATCGCTTAGTTTTCTCAACTCCGATCCAACGCTGAGTGCGATCGCATCTCGACCTTGCAGTTTCAATCGGTTCACTAATTCTTCACCCAATCCGCACTCATCGGTAAACACCAGAGTGCAAGCCAAAACCGATTTTTCACTCTTGGGTTTTTCGGGTAGTGGAGAGCGTTTCCATGATGGGACGTAGAACCAGTCAGCAATATCTGACTTTTTACCCGTTACAGAGGCGATCGGCGTCTGTAAACTTGTCTTGACAACTGCTGGTTTTTGGTCATGAATCCAGTAACGCTGGCGCTCGAAGGGATACGTCGGTAAGGGAAGACGATGACGGCGCTCATGAGCATAAAATCCCGACCAATCCACATTTACTCCAGATAGCCAAAGCTTACCTAATGTGTTCATTAAGAACGCTACATCTGGGTGTTTTTCTTGAGGATGTCGTAATGAAGATAATGCGATCGGTTCTGAATGCTTTTTGGCAAAGGTAGATAAAGTATGCCCAGGCCCAACCTCCAGCAGGATACGATTTGGCTCTTGCAGTAATGTAGAAATTCCCTCTAAAAAGCGAACACAGGAGCGTAAATGTTTCGCCCAATAATTTGGATCTGTGGCTTGCTCTGCCGTAATCCAAGTGCCCGTAACATTGGAAATAAAGGGAATTTTCGGGGGATTTAGTTTGACTTTACTGACTTCCTTCTCGAATGGCTCCAAGATGGGTTCCATCATCGAAGAATGAAAAGCGTGGGAGGTATGCAAACGCCGACATTCTATCCCTTGAAGCTGGTTTTGCAATGCATCGATAGCATCATTAGTTCCCGATACTACACACAAAGCTGGTGCATTACTAGCAGCTAAGGATAAATTTTCATTCAGTAAACCTCTAACTTCCGCTTCTGGTAGGGGGACAGAGAGCATCGCACCAAATGGAAGTTGTTGCATCAATCGCCCACGAGCAGCTACCAGTCTTAAGGCATCTTCAACAGACATTACACCAGCTAAACAGGCAGCGACATATTCCCCAATGCTATGACCAATCATCGCTTGGGCAGAAATCCCCCACGACATCCACAATTGAGCCAAAGCGTATTCTATGACAAACAATGCTGGTTGAGTGATGTCAGTTTGTTGCAGTTTTTCGGCTGCGGCTTTTGATTCAGACTCGTTGGGATAAATAACTGAACGCAAATCCAATCCCAAATGTGGTTGCAGCAATTGACAGCAAAAATCGACTTGTTCTTGAAAAACTGGCTCAGTCTGGTAAAGTTCTTTACCCATATCTACATATTGAGCGCCCTGTCCGGGGAACATGAAAGCGATGGGGCGATACTCCTGCGGAGTCACTTCGTGAACGCTATTTTCAACTAAACGAGTCAAAACTCTTTGCGGATCTCGTAAGGCGCTGGCTGCATCCTCGATATCTTGGCACACCAGCACGCGACGATGATTAAATTCACCACGTCCTACTTGCAGAGTATAAGCAACATCCGCTAAGTCCACATCGGGATGTTGCTGGAGGTGATTAGCCAGATTTTCTGTTGCAGTTTCTAAAGCTGAGTTAGTTTTGGCAGAAAGTACTAACAACTGCCAAGGCCGAGAAGGGCTAGACGGTTCCAGTACTGGCGCTTCTTCTAAAATGACATGAGCATTAGTCCCACCAATACCCAAAGAACTCACACCAGCACGACGAGGGGTACTTCCCGCTTTCCATTCTGTGAGGGTTGTATTTACATAAAAAGGGCTGTTGGCAAAATCAATCTGGGGATTTGGCTGCTTAAAATTTAAGCTGGGTGGTATCTGCTGATGTTTAAGGGCTAAAACTGTTTTAATCAATCCGGCTATTCCAGCCGCCGCGTCTAAATGACCAATGTTTGTCTTCACTGAAGCGATCGCACAAAAGCCTTTTTTGGTGGTATTGCTACGAAAGACTTGAGAAAGTGCGGCAATTTCAATGGGATCGCCTAAAGCTGTACCAGTACCATGAGCTTCAATATAGTTAATTGTCTCAGGCTCAACTCCCGCCAGCATCATCGCTTCAGCAATCACCTCTGCTTGACCATTGACGCTAGGCGCTGTGTAGCCAACTTTACCAGAGCCATCATTATTAATAGCTGAACCTTTAATTACAGCATGGATGCGATCGCCATCTGCTAGAGCATCACTCAATCGCTTTAGGACAACAATTCCTACACCATTACCGATAGTTGTTCCCTGCGCTTTCGCATCAAAAGCACGACAGTGACCATCAGGCGATAATGTGCCTCCGGGTTCGTACAGATAACCCGTTTTTTGCGGTACGTGGATAGAAACCCCACCGGCTAACGCCATGTCGCATTGATAATTCAACAAACTTTGACAAGCAAGCGTGGTTGCAACTAATGAGGTGGAGCAAGCTGTTTGGACTGTAATACTTGGGCCGGTAAGATTTAATTTGTAAGAAACACGAGTTGTAAGGAAATCTTTATCGTTACCAATTACTGTTTGGTAGCATTGGGCTGAACCCAGGCGATCGCGGTTTAAATCTAATGAATAATAGTTATTGAGGCTAGCACCAGCGTAAACTCCAATTCGACTGTCACATCTATTTGAATCGTAGCCAGCATTTTCCAATGCAACATACGCACACTCTAAAAAAATCCGGTGTTGGGGGTCAGTAATTTCTGCTTCTTTGGGATTAAAACTAAAAAATGACGCGTCAAATAAATCGATATCTTTTAATATGGCACTGGCTTTTACATAATTGCGATCGTTTAATATATTAGGTTCAATCCCATCAGAGACTACTTCTTCATTTGTGAAGATAGAAATTGACTCTACACCAGACTGTAAATTTTGCCAAAACTCTTCAATATTTTTCGCATCGGGAAAACGCCCTGCCATCCCAATGATGGCTATGGCTTCCATTGATTTATATGTTTCTGATAAATTAATCATTTTAGTTATAATTTAAAGTTTTTTCTTTTTTGATTCATCAATAATTCTTTTCGCTTTTCCACCGCTTGTATTTGCTTATTTGCACGGTCACGTATCGGTTTAAATAAAGTTTGATTTTCTGGTTTTTGATTTAAATGTCGTGCTAATGAATTTATAGTCGAGTTTTGGAACATTTCTACAATTGATAAATTCCTGTTCAAAATTTCTTGTAGTTTGTTATTCACCTGAACTATTAGTAAAGAATGACCGCCAATGTCAAAGAAATTGTCATTGACGCCTACTTTTTCTAGGTGGAGTACTTCTTGCCAAACAGCAGCAATGGTTTGTTCCATCTCAGTTTGTGGAGCTACATAGGCGACTTCCAAGGCTGGGCGAAGAGTTTCGGGAATTGGTAGCGCTCGCCTATCTACTTTGCCGTTGGGTAATAACGGCAGTTTTTCTAACAATACAAAGACAGAAGGCACCATATATTTAGGTAGCTTTTCCTCTAAGAAGCGGCGCAACTCGGTAATCGTAAGTGACTGTTCTGCTTGAAAGACTACATAAGCTACCAGAGACTTATTTCCTGGTTCATCCTCTCTAACTACAACCACACTTGCCTGTACTGCTGAGTGTTGACTCAATAACGCTTCAATTTCTCCTAGTTCAATGCGAAAGCCGCGAACCTTTACTTGATTATCAATACGATCAAGGTACTTAATCTCTCCATTAGGTGTATAACTGGCTAAGTCACCAGTCTTGTAGAGGCGATCTCCCGGATTATTGCTAAACGGGTTGGGGACAAATTTAAGAGCAGTCAGATCGGGACGATTAAAATAGCCTCGGGCTAGTCCGTCTCCACCTATGTGCAGTTCTGCTGGCACACCAATAGGAACAGGCTTGCCCTTGGAGTCTAGTAGATAAACCTGCATATTGTTAATTGGGCGACCGATAGGGACAATTGGTAAATCGCTTTGGCGTTTACAAGCCCAAAATGTTGCATCAATGCAAGCTTCGGTAGGGCCGTATAAATTATACAAATCTGCATTTAAATTCGCAAAGAAGCGCTCTTGGATATCAATTGGTAGAACTTCGCCTCCACAAAATACTCGTTTGAAAAAGTTACATCTCTGACTTTTCACTTCTTCTAAGAATATTCGCAGTAAGGAGGGGACAACTTGAACGGTAGTTATTTTTAAGTTGGTTATCAGCTTAACAAGATATGCACTGTCTTGATGACCCTCTGGTTTGGCTATGATTAATTGTGCCCCTACTAACAACGGTGCGTAAAATTCCCAAATCGAAGCATCAAAGCTAAATGGAGTTTTTTGTAGAACTTTATCTTTTTCAGTCAGAGGAAACTCCGTTTGCATCCAGACCATATGATTGCAAATTGCCTGGTGAGATATCATCACCCCTTTAGGCTGTCCTGTAGATCCGGAGGTGTAAATTACATAAGCCAAGTTATCGGGTTTAACCCCACTGACAGGGTTGTTCTCACTTGCAGCTAGAGTCAAGCTCTTATCTGTGTCTAAGCAAACTATATGTGCTTGATGCTTAGGAAGACCTGCGATCAATTCCTTTTGAGTCAAAATCACTTTTACCTGTGAGTCTGACAACATGAAGACTAAGCGCTCCTGTGGATATGCTGGATCTAATGGTATATATGCCCCACCTGCTTTGAGGATGCCCAAAAGTCCGACTATCATTTCCAGCGATCGCTCTAGACAAATCCCCACTAATACCTCTGGTTTTACTCCCAGCGATCGCAAATAGTGCGCCAGTTGATTTGCTTGGTTGTTTAATTCTTGATAGGTTAATTGTTGATTTTCAAAGACGACTGCAATAGCATCTGGTGTTTTTTCTACCTGTGCTTCAAACAGTTGATGGATGCACTTATCTTGTGGGTAATCTGTCTTGGTATCATTCCATTCAACTAATAACTGTTGGATTTCGGATGGCGTCAGTAATTGCAAATCTGTAATTCGTTGTTCGGGATCGCTAAGTATGCTTCCCAATAAAGTCTGGAAGTGTCCCAACATCCGGGTAATAGTATCTGCATTAAATAAATCTGTATTATACTCGCAAGTTGCAACTAACCCTTGCTCGGAATCCTCCATAAACAATGTCAAATCAAACTTTGATGTCCCGTTGTAACCCTCCTGATAAGTAACAGAGACATCTGACAGTCTGGGATTTGATATTTGCAATTTCTGGAGAACGAACATCACTTGAAATAGTGGATTGTAACTCAAGTCTCTATTTGGCTGTAGCTCCTCTACTAACTTTTCAAAAGGTAAGTCTTGATGAACATAAGCCTCTAAAGCTGTAGACTTCACTCGTGCTAGTAACTCCTGAAAACTGAGGTCGCCAGAAAGGTCTGTACGCAGAACTAAAACATTGACAAAAAGTCCTATTAATGGTGTAAATTCTGCTCTGTTGCGATTGGCGATTGGCGAACCTACTAAAATATCAGTCTGACCTGTATAGTGATACAGCAAGGTTTTGAAGCCTGTAAGCAAGGTCATAAACAGAGTTACTCCCGCATGACGGCTCAAATTTTTTAGCTCTTTTGTCAGAGTTTGGGAAAGAACTAATTTCGCTTGAGCGCCTTTGAATGTTTGAACTGGCGATCGCGCCCGGTCTGTTGGTAAATTCAGTACAGGTAGCTCACCCTGCAATTTTTGTTTCCAATAGTTCAATAACAGTTGAATACGTTCGCCATCAAGCCATTTTCGTTGCCAATTGACAAAATCTCGATACTGGATTGGTAATTTAGGAAGTGGTGAAACTCTGCCTGTTGAGAATGCTTCATATAGTGCAGTTAGTTCTTTAATCAGAATACCCATAGACCAACCATCTGCAATTATATGATCCAGAGTCACCAACAATTGATAATTTCTATCATTTAATTGTAAAATTTTACTACGCAAAAGTGATTCAGCAGATAAGTCAAATGGCTGTTTTGCGAACTCTGTAGCCAAACGTCGTGCTTCTTGGGTACGCTCATTTTCTGATAAAAAACGTAAGTCTTCAACCGCAAAAGTTACAGGTACAGCTTGATTTACAACTTGGATGGGTTGTCCATCAATCAATGTAAAGCTTGTGCGTAATACTTCGTGTCGTCTAATAATTTCGTTCAGACTATCTTGTAAAGCTGTTAAGTTAATACAACCTTTGAAGTTAATAACTATAGGAATATTATATGTAGGAGTATCAGGAGTTAGCTGATTGATAAACCATAATCCCTGCTGAGCAAAAGATAAAGGATGATGTGATGTATTTTTTTCTTGTTGAATAAGGGATAATGAAGGTAGTGCATCTGTTGTCATTTGAGCGAGTAGCTTAGTGACAAGCGATCGCCCACTCATTCCTTCAAAAAAATCTGCTACAGATACTTCGATTTCTAAATCAAATTCGATCCGATTTTTTAATTCAAATACTTTTAAAGAATCAAATCCCAGCATACTTAACGGTTCTTGTAAATTAATATCATTTGCTGCAATTGAAAGCACTCCTGCCAACAGTTCCATCAGATATGATTCTAAAACTAGTTGAGATTCTTTTGGTGAAAGTTCCAGCAGTTCATAACGTTGTAATTGAGTTTCGTTTCTGGCAAAATCACTAATTTTGAGAATGTCACTTTCAATTATATTCAATTCGCCATTTTGAAATTGAGCGCGAGTTGCACGCCTTTGAATTTTACCGCTAGAAGTTTTGGGAATACTACCTGGTTTGATTAAAATTATTCCATAAACTTGTACTTCATGTTCTTCAGTAATAGCTTGGCGGATTGCACTAGTTACTTCTGTTAAATTTGGCTTGGCGCGAAATTCTAATTCTTGTACAATAAAAAGCCTTTCTTCATTATTAACTTCTACTGTAAATGCTGCATTAGCACCAGTACGTAAGGATGAATGACTGCGTTCTGTGGTTAATTCGATATCTTGCGGGTAAAGATTTTTACCGCGAATAATAATTAAATCTTTTGCTCTACCTGTAATGAAAAGCTCACCATTGTCCAAAAAACCTAAGTCACCAGTCCGTAAAAACGGCCCCTCTCCTGTATCTTTCAGATAGACGTGGAATGTTTGCTCTGTTTCTTCTGTTCGATTCCAGTAACCCTGACCTACACTTAGTCCAGATACCCAAATTTCACCAACTTCATCTGATGAACAGCGAGTTAATGTTTCAGGATTGACAATTACAATCTGCTCTTGAGGAATTGCTTTACCGCAACTGACAAAGCTTTGAATATCTTGATAGGTAGTTGCTTCGACTATCTGGTTTTGTGAAAGTGCAGATTTATTTACAGTTCTGACTTGAGCTAAGGCTTTTTTGCTCCCGCCAGAAACTATCAATGTTGCTTCCGCCATACCATAGCAGGGATAAAATGCTTCTGCACGAAAGCCACATTCTGCAAAGGCGGTTGCAAATTGCTCAAGAGTATCTTGCCGGACTGGTTCAGCGCCGTTAAACGCGACACTCCAACTACTTAAGTCAAGAGTTTCTTTTTGTTGTTGAGTAATTCTTTGAACACATTGTTCGTAAGCAAAATTAGGGCCGCCACTCGTGGTGCCTTTGTAACGGGAAATCGCCTGTAACCAGCGATAAGGTCTTTGCAGGAAAGATGCTGGCGACATTAATATGCAAGGGAAGGCACCATACAATGGTTGCAAAATACCACCAATTAATCCCATATCATGATAAACAGGTAGCCAGGAGACAAACTTGCTACTGGATGAATGTTCCATGAGTTGGTAAGTAACGGCGGCGTTGTGCAGAAGGTTGCCATGACTGAGCATCACTCCCTTTGGTGTGCCTGTAGAACCCGATGTGTATTGTAGAAAAGCTAGGGTATCTCCATTAATTGCAGGTTGCTGCCAAGAATCTTCTAGACCCTGTGCTGTGTTGTCAGTTGTCAACCAGCGAAAATTCCCCTGTTTTGTATCTGGTGTGAATATTGATTCTAATGTGGGGAGCATTGCTGTTGTGGTGAGAGCAACACTAGCTTGTGCATCTATGGTAATAGCTTGTATTCTCGGCGTTTTACGTTGATTGCGAGGCGGATAAGCTGGAACTGCCACGACTCCAGCATATAGACAACCAAAAAATGCTATTAGGTAATCCAGTCCAGGAGGATACAGCAATATGGCACGTTCCCCACTCAAACCAAAAGCTTGCAGTTGTGCTGCTACAGATCGACTGCGCCGGTCTAATTCATAATAAGTCAGCGTTAATTCCTGAGTCTCTCCATCTTCAAGAAAAGTGAATGCTTGTGTGTGCGGCATCTTGAAACTGCGATCGCGCAGAACATCAACGATAGTCGCACACTCAGGTGGAATTTCTTGGAAGTTATTGAGAATCTCAGTCATTATTATGCCTCCGGTAATCAGATCCAGGCAAACAATAGTGGCAAAATTAGTCTTACATTCACTCCTAACTACACAAGCTTTTGAGTCAGTTGTTGTGGGTATGTTAAAGGTCTACTTCAATACGGTCAACCTTTAACAGATATACCTCTTTCTTGCTCAAGCTCGTGTTTTTACAGAATTATTTAATTCAATTAAGAAAACTCAAACAACAGACCTCGATATTGCTCTAGCGAACAGAGGGCGAAATTACTAAGTTAGCCATCTAAGCTTTAATATTGCTATTTATTTTCATTTATATTTTCTTACATTACAGGGAAGTGTGGCATTTAGCAACCCCATATTAATAGCTAATAATTATCAATACTTGAAAGATGTATGATTTGAGACTATCTAAGAGAATAATTTATTACTTTTGATAGGTGTCGATGGATGGAAGAAGTCGAGCGCTTTCCATGACCCGATCTCAGGTTTAGGGGAAGTCCAATGGCTGAGATTTGAGTCGAGAGTGTGCGATCGCTTGACGACAACGCTCAATGCTGGGGTCTCCTGCAAACAGTCGCCGATTTAGTTGATGAGCGATTGCGACCATATCCGCAGTTGGTAGCCAGGGAAAAATCACTATGTCCCCCAATACCGAAAACATCTTGATTAGCTGTTCAATCAGCTGTTCTTTTAAATCTGATTCAGGAAAGATAATCACAGTCTTGGCTCGTTCAACTAACCAATCGTGATCCCAGTCATCAGAAGTAATGGCAATAGCAAGGCTAGCAAATGGTATGCGTTCAATGAATTCTGATGAAGCTGTATCCCCACAAAACAGGAGATGTTGCTTTTCCAGTAAAAACCAACCCGACTCAATTTCATCTGGATTCACAACCACAGGTGACACTGAAGTAGTTTTTGGTACAGTAACTTTTATAACTGGTGTTTCGGCTTTCACTTCCTGCTTGGGAATTATAGTCACAATCTTTGGTATAGAAGTCAGTGATTGTGGTGGCTCAGATAACACAGGAGCAGAGATAGCCTTTGATTTCTCTTCCTCAATTACTTGACGAATATTCTTATAAGTTATGGTTTGGCCTTCATGAGCACGTTGTAGAAATTCATCACGCACATTTTGGGGAGTTGATGGTGCAGCCAAAAGATAAAGGGCAGATGTAGCAATATCTATTTGTGCAAAATTTGCACGTTCAGCCAATGTTTCATAAACGTTAATAAAATTGTAAGCTGTACGTCGGCTCCAGCCAAACTCAGCTTTGAGCCAAGTTTCAAACTGTCCGTGTTTGAGATGAGAACGTACCTGGGCTAGCTTCTCACCAATTTCCCAGATATCTTGTGCTGAGCGCCGTAAGCGCTCTTTAATTTCTCCAGTTCGCTGCTGAATAACTTGACGTTTTTCAGAATCCAAAATTTCATAGTCGAAACCAGTGATTGCTTGACTGTGTTTTTTGAACTTGCTCACAATTTGTCTAAACTACTTGTTATATAACTATCATAGTCGATTATCTGTTAATTTTCATCTGTAAAAGTAAAATCAAGCTCTTCTGTCAATACCTCTAAATGTATAAATATCAACTCGTGTGTCTTTGAAAGGGGATGGGATTTGACCGAAGCTCCATTGGGAATAGGGAGTCGGGAAAGAAATAGCCCAAACATTGGAGTGGGTTTCAAGCCCCATTTATCAACTGCTCTAACCTCAAAACAAATGGATAAACCCGCAGCCATCACTTTCAAAAACCAGAAGAATGAGAAAAATATAAAGTGAGTAGCTTGATCTGTTACTAACTTAATGATAATCTTTGTTATTAAGTAAATTCAGTAGCTCAAAAAGTTTTCCAAAGGTCTTACGAGTCCTTTATTTGAGATGGGAAATACAATTCCCTAGAAGCAGCTTAAAATCTACCTTTTAGCCTAAGCTTGTTATGGATTGGCTCGATAGCGATCGCAAATTGCCAGTGTTTTGCACTACCGCAACCACAGATGATTGCTAGTCCCCCAAAACAAGGGCATAAACCCTGATTTTTTTAGTTTGCAAAGCTTTTCGATCTAATGAACTTCCTGATTAACAATGAAAAAATAAAAACTACCTTCCAATACTAAAATGATGTATAGTTCCACTTAAGTAATATTCCTAACTAGTGACGCAATACTGTTGGGATTAGTAATTTATTACACTTCCAATAGAAACTCTTCTTGTTTAAGTACAAGTAAATAGAGTTTATCCAAAGTAGTCTCTAAAATCTAAATTTTAGAGGGTAAAATTGCAGCAATTTTGAAGAAAAGTGAAGTACATAACTTCACTCTCAAAGACAAGTATAAAGACCGTTTTACTTCAGAGTTCTGAGCAAAGCAACAGAAACGTCTTTGGCTTTGCTGCTAAATTCTGAATTCTACTGTCAGTTTCCACACATAGGTTCCTGAGCAAAGCAAATCTCTCTATCTAGCTAGAGTTTAGATCTCAGTCCAACAAGAAAATCAAGCTGAGAATTAGTTGTTATGCAAACAACCTCACCCCAGGTAACCGTGGATAATTTTTTTCTAGAGGTGGATCACATTTTTGTCTGTACGACAAAAGAAGCAGATAGTATTTCAGTTCTTCAAAAAGTTGGTCTTCACTGTTCTAATCAGCAAGTGCAACACGTCAAACATGGAACAGCCTCAAAAATAATTTTTTTTGAAAATACGTATCTAGAGTTAATTTGGATAGAGGATAAAGACTTAGCAGAACAGCAGTCTGCACGAGCAGGCATTCAGACACTAACTCGCCTTCATAGACAACATACTGGAGCATCACCCTTTGGTGTCGGTCTACGTAGGAAGACAGAGCAAAGCAAGGTGGTATCCGATTCAAGTTTATCCTGGGCTGAGTCAATGCGATGCCTACGGCGGGCTACGCCTACGCACAAGTCTATTAGTTTTGCAGCAGAAAATTTCGTCAATCAGCAAGAGCCTTTTTGCTTTATAATTCCTGATTGTATTGCTCTGACAGCTTGGCTCGATCCCTCATCAACTACACACCAGCAGTTAATCTCTCATCCCTTGGGTGTCAGAAAGCTAACAAGCGTAAAAATCACAATTGATAGCGACAAAGATTCGACTGATGCTATGTCTCTAGTTTGTACGAATAGCGCTGTAACTATCGAACGAGGAAAATCTCCATTGCTAGAGTTGACCTTTGATGAGGGCGTTAGAGAAAAAAAGCTTGATGTCCGACCATTTCTACCAATTTTGTTGAAATATTAAAACATAAATTGATAGCATCCCTGGCTAAAAAATCTGAACTGAGGTATTACTATGGCAACAGTGGGAAAGTATTGTAAAGCTTACTCTGTAAAAAAATTGCGTGAATTCAGTCAATGGACGGAGTGTGCTGAAAATACCAGAAAAGAAAACAAGTCTGTTGAGGGTAAAGAAGTCGCAATTAATAGAGAATTAACTTATGATGACTTTCTTTACCTACAAGAAAACTATGTAGTTACAGATGGGATTTACAAGGATGAGAATATCATTTTTGAGAATGTAACTCCCGAATGGCAGGAGTTTTGCCACAAAACCCTGGAATTTGAGATTCCAGTATACGAACAGGTGAAAGTAGAAGCATCAACACAAAAGTAATTTTTAAAAGAAGTCGGAAGTCGGAAATGCAGTTTTGTAACGGGGATTTTTTATCATGTCCGCCTAATCACTTGTTAAAAAAAATTCGCCGCGTCCCCGCGTCAGTCTAAATGATAAGTCTTTAACCCGACATATTAGACTCCGCTTTCCACATACTTGCGGCTTTGAAGCCTCTTACTTAAACCATACGTAGTTTTTTAATGATAAGTGATTAACCGGACATGATATTACTTCCGACTTCCGACTTCTGAATGTTCACTGATTTCAAGAGGAGACATAATATATGAACGAGTTAGTACAACGCTTGTCAGAAGGTGAACACCCTGTTGAAGCAAGTTTACGACCCGAAAAAACAGCTACAGCACTCAAAGAAAGTATCGACCGAGGTTATGTTCACATCAAATTTACAAATACTAATGGAGGTACTGATTTGGGTGTCAAACTCGACCAACAAGCGTCTAATTTCCACTCAGCTGACTTTGAGCATCAAACAGGAAAGGTTCATTTAGTTGGTAATCTGACGCTGAATTACGTGAAAGTCCGATGTATTGCAGATATTGAACTGTCAACTTTAGAGGGTAAGGGACACCTTGAACCAGTGGAATAGTGAGATTTATAGCAAGGGACTCTTTACTGGGGACTGGGTGAAAAGCCTTTGTCTTGAAAAGTTTGGATAATTCTTTTTGATTAAATCTTGCAAAGCTTAGTTAATTAAATAGCAGGAGGCAAATTATGTACCAAGACGACAAAGAAGACACAACAATTTACAAAGTTGTAGTCAATCATGAAGAACAGTATTCCATTTGGCCTGCTGACCGAGAAAATGCACTCGGCTGGAAGGATGCTGGCAAAAGTGGTTTAAAACAAGAATGTCTGGATTACATCAAAGAAGTTTGGACTGACATGAGGCCACTTAGTCTTCGCAAGAAAATGGAAGAACCTGCTGGGGGGGAATCTTAAAAAAGTCGGAAGTCGGAAGTACAGTTTTGTAATAGGGACTGTTACTCCACCACAAAACTTGCGGCTGTTCGTTGCCTCTTTCTTAAACCCACTGAGTCTTAATAACGGATTTGGTTTTTCGTAAAGGTTGTCCAAGGTCAAACCAATTCGCTGCTTTTCGCAATGGGCAACTCTTAGAGACGCTATCGCGTAGTTTGTTTCCCTGAAAGGGTACGCTAGCGCAATTCGCAAGTTCCTTCAGTGGTGGCTTAGTGCCCCCACTGATTTAACAGAAATTCGACATGAAAATATGACAACTGCACAAACATTTAACTCCTGGCTAACATATGCCAAACCTAATCCTCATGCTTCAGTGCGTTTATTCTGCTTCCCCTATGCAGGTGGTAATTCTATGATTTTTCGCACATGGGCCCAGAGTCTATCTACAACTGTGGAAGTTTGCTCTATTGAACTTCCTGGACGAGGAACCCAGATGAAGTCAGCCCCATTCTCGCGGCTAGAACCTCTTGTCGGTGCGGTAGCCCACGCCTTGCTTCCGCATTTAAACAAGCCATTCGCCTTTTTTGGTCATAGCATGGGAGCAGTTGTCAGTTTTGAGCTAGCTCGTTTTCTCCGCAAACACTACGGCCTTGAACCATTACATATGTTTGTTTCCGGTCGCCACGCTCCACAAATTCCCGATCCAAATCCACCCATCCATGCTCTAAGTGAACCTGAGTTCATAGAAGAATTACGCCGTCTTAGAGCTGATTCGTAAAGAAAATCTAAAGAGAACGGAGCCTTGATTTACTCA